>NZ_MLAS01000001.1 GCF_002272785.1 Helicobacter sp. 13S00477-4
TGTATACGAACACAAAAATCAAGCTGATAAGATTGTCCAAGCTATTGATAAGGATGCTGAAGCTTATAGTGTGTTGTATGAAGTGAAGTGAAAAAACCACTCATTTCCAATCAAAAGACAAAACCCCATTGACCCATATTGAAGATAATGACAAAGAGAAAGGGTTTTTGATTTGAATTATCAAAAACCCTTTTAGGTTATTTTGGATATTTTTTATTTAAGGTTTGAGATCCTTAGGGGAGGGGTTGAGATATTTTTTATTGAGAATATATATATGATGCTAGCTTTACCATTTCAAACAAAACAAACTGCCCTTGCTAGGTTGAGAATCATAAGTGATTTTTATTTTATGACGTTTGCAAAGCTCTTTGACAAGTGCTAAACCAATACCAAAACCACCTTGTGAATCGTTAAATCTACTATAACGTTCAAAAATTTTGTCTTTTAGCTCTGTTTTTATCCCACAACCATTATCTTTTATACATAATTGACCTATTTTTAGGTCTATCCAAATTTGTCCTCCATCTGGTTTGTTGTATTTTATAGCGTTATTTAAGATATTATCAATAATACATTTTATTTCATCTTCATTAGCATTAATAGAGGTTGGTTTGAGTGAAATATTAAGTTTTATATGTTTTTGATGGAGTAGAGGGGTAAAGAAGTCTAGCCTTTGCTCTAAAATCGTTTTCATATCTATAGATTTTATTTCTCCGATGCTTTTAGAAAAATTATAAAAAAGAAGATTTTGATAAATACTTGCAATGGTTTTTGCAGCGACCTGAATACGATTTATCTTTTTGATGTTGTCTGAAGAGAATTTTTTTTGATCCAGTCTTTCAATACTCATTAAAATAATGCTTACAGGTGTGTTGATTTCGTGAGTGGTATCTTTAATGAAGCGATCAAGGAAAGATATTTTGTTTTGGAGTGGTCTTAGGGAAAGTTTGAGTAGAGAATATGCTATCATACCCACTCCAATAAGGGATAATAACAAAAATCCAGCAGTCTTTAATCTTAAGTGCCAAATATCAGGGAGTATATAGGCTCCTTTCATTACTATGTGGTAGTTAAAAGAAGCAGGATGTGGTAGTTGTTTTTTATAATGTTTGTATCGCCTCATTTGATAAAAATCTATAAAAATATATCCTTGAAATATATGGATACCATTGCCTTTGAAATATTTTTTTTTAGGATATTTTTCAAGCTTGTTATACAAGATATTGCCAAGTTTGTCATAGATTATAAAATTTCTATTTAAATCAAGTATTTTTATTTTTTCTAGCACTCTATTATCAAAACTGCCATTTTTATCAATAAGCTGCACTAATGTTATATAGTCTTCGCGTAAATCACTACTTTTTTCATGGATAATTAGACCATAACCTCTATCATAATAAATAGTAAAAAATATACTTAAAAAAATTCCTGTAGTGAGTAAATAAAGTAGGAGGATTTTAAATATAACAGATTTTTCTTCAGGATTTGACATAGCAATAACCATTTCCTCTTTGGTTAATTATTTTATTTTTTCCAATAAGAGAGCGTAGATTTTTTATATATACCCTTAAGCTCATATCGCTGGGATTTTCATCATAGTCCCATAATTTCTCAAATATTGTTTCTTTGGTGATGATTTGGTTGGGATTTTGAAGGAAAAGACCTAGTAGTTCTATTTCTTTTTTTGGCAAAAACAATAGCTCTGTGTCTTTGTAAACACTTTTGGTTTCGAATTCAAATTTCACACCATTGCCAAAATCTTCAAAATTTTCCTTTCGGTGAGTGAAAGGTCTTTTTAAAAGTGTCTGGATACGTAGTAGAAGTTCTTCAAGCTTGAAAGGTTTTCTGATATAGTCATCACAACCACTTTTATAACCTTGTTGTAGATTTTCTATATTAGCAAGAGAAGTGATAAAGATTGCTGGAGCCATTTTACCCATATTTCTAAGTGTTAACAGGACATCAAAGCCATTTTTTTCAGGCACCATTACATCAAAAAGATAAATATCAAAATTTTTTTCATAAGCTATATCTAAAAGTTCTACCCCATTGCTACAATGTATGACTTCAAAATGATGCTCATTTAAAAATTCTAAAATAATTTCAGCAAGTAAAATATCATCTTCTAATAAAAGGATTTTATTAGGCATATTATCCGCCTCGTAATTTTTTTGTAGCTTTTTTTAAGCTATCTAAAAGGTATTCGATATCCTCCAAAGAATGTGTGTAATGGAGACTCACTCGAAGCCAACCAGGTTTAGTTTTGAGTGATCTAGAATCTAAATCCTTCATCTGAAGTAAATCGTGTCCATAAGGACCTGCACAACTGCATCCAGCACGTGTTTCTATCTGATAAATATTGCTTAAAATAAATGCAAGATCATAAGGAGAAATACCGGCTATATTGAAAGAAACAATCCCTAGTCTTTCATTTGAATCATTACCATATATTTTGAGTGCAGGTATTGATTTTAGTTCATAAAGAAACATTTGAGTGAGGATATGTTCCCTCCGTCTAATAGCTTCTAGTGAATATTCATTCCTGATTTGATAGGCTAGGGCTGCACGATATACTTGTAATAATCCCGGTGTTCCTGCCTCTTCTCTGATCTCAATATCATTGAAATATTCTTGAGTTTTTCTATTGGCATATTTTATTACTCCACCACCAGCGAAACTAGGAGGGATGTCATTGCATACCAAATCTTTTTTTATTATGAGTAAGCCACTTCCTCCTATACCTCCTAAAAGCTTATGCGGAGAAAGAAAGGCAGCATCAAATAAATTTGCTTCAATATTCATATAAGCAGAAGAACTTGCCATATCAAAAATTGGTATTGCTCCATATTTTCTACTCATTGTAGAAATTGTCTCATAAGGAGATAAGATACCTGTAACATTTGATGCGATACTGAAAGAAGTATATGAAAATTGATGGCTTGAAAGCATTTTTTCAAGCACATTCAAATCAATTTTGCCTTCTTTGTCCAAAGGTATCCTTTGAACTTCACAAAGTCCTTCTCTCCAGCTGATTTCATTAGAATGGTGTTCATAGGGACCAATCAACACACCAGGTAAGGTTAATCCTTTGAGTTTACTAGAAATAAATTGTTTAGTTTTAGAGGGGATATAAATTCCAGTGATTTCTTGAAATTTTTTGATAGAGCTAGTCGCTCCAAAACCACAAGAAAGTATGGCAAAGTTTTCAGTAAGTTCTAAATTTTTTTTTAAAATTTCTTTGCTTTTTTCATAAAGATCAACCATTAAAGAAGCATGATTTGAGGCTTTTGAATGGGTATTAGCATAGTAGGGCAATACTTTAGATATACGTTTTTCTATCAAAGAACTTGCTAATCCTGAAGCTGTCCAATCAAAATACCTCACACCTTTTTTGAGGATTATGCTTTCCTTGAGCTGTTTAAGTTTATCTATATCATGATTAAGGAGTGGTTCAAAAAAGGCTTTTAAGATTTTATTTTTTTGAGTCATTCATCTCGCCTTAAATTAAATCACCCCATTTTAGCTTAGCCCCTCCAAGTATATGGAAATGCAAATGAGGGATTTCTTGTCCACCATCTGTCCCAATATTTGTAATGATACGATAACCTTTGTCTTTTATACCAAGTTCTTCGACCACTTCTAGGATAAAATCGCTCATCTCAGCCATTAAATCTGGAGTGATTTCATTAAAATTTTTGATGGATTTTTTCGGTATGGTCAAGACATGGATAGGGGCTTTTGGCGAAATATCATGGAAGGCTAAGAATTTTGAATTTTCTAAGACTTTTTTGCATGGAATTTCCCCTGCAATGATTTTTTCAAATATATTCATTATTTCCTCCTTTAAAATTTTTAAAATTATATCTATTTCTAAAGTTATTTTGATTAAAATCGTGCGTTAAATTGAGAACATAAACATACATAAGTATAATAAAAATAAAAATTAGGAAGACGCTTGGAAACTTTATTAAAAAAATTACAAAATGCTCATGATTCTCAAGAGCTTGAATCTATCCGTATAGAAGCATTAGGTAAAAAAGGCATTATCACGCAAAAATTTTCTGAGTTACGGAATCTTGAAGGTGAGGAGAAAAAAAATTTTGCTCAAAAGCTTAATGAAATCAAGCAAAATTTTGAAACTATTTATCATGCAAAAAAAATAGATTTAAAAACTCTTGAACTCAAAGCTTCTCTTGAAAAAGAAAAAATTGATCCTACTTTATTTCAATCAAGAACTCATCGTAGTATTGGTCATCCAATCAGTTATACTAAAGATAGAATCATTGATTATTTTATGCAGTTGGGTTATGAATTATGCATAGGTCCTTTGGTTGAAGATGATTTTCATAATTTTGCAGCTTTGAATCTACCTGAATATCATCCTGCCAGGGATATGCAAGATACATTTTATTTCAAGGATTTGATGTTGTTGCGGACACATACTTCACCTGTGCAAATCAGGACGATGCAATCTCAAACTCCTCCTATTAAGATGATTTGTCCAGGTCCTACCTTTAGAAGAGATTATGATTTAACACATACACCAATGTTTCATCAGGTTGAAGGATTGGTCGTTGATAATGACAATAAGGCTAGTTTTGCTAATTTAAAATATACTCTGGAAGATTTTTTAAAGTATATGTTTGGTGATGTTAAAGTTAGATTCCGATCAAGTTTTTTTCCTTTTACAGAACCAAGTGCTGAAGTGGATATTAGCTGTGTTTTTTGCAAGGGTAATGGTTGTAGAGTTTGCTCAAATACTGGTTGGCTAGAGGTATTAGGCTGTGGGGTAGTAGATGAATATGTATTTGAAGCAGTAGGTTATAAAAATGTGAGTGGATATGCTTTTGGTATGGGTATTGAAAGGCTTGCTATGCTTACTTGTAATGTGAATGATTTGCGTAGTTTTTTTGAAACAGATTTAAGAGTATTGGAGCAATTTTAAAATGATAATTTCAACATATTTATTGTCTAAATTTATAAACCTTTCAAATATCAATATTAAAGAGCTTTGTGATAAATTAAGCAATATTGGTTTGGAGGTAGAATCTTGTTATAAGCTTGATTTGCCTTCAAAGGTTGTTGTAGGAAAAATCATCGAAAAAATACCTCATCCTGATGCAGATAAGCTCAATGTGTGTAAAGTAGATATAGGTGAGGAAGTGCTTCAAATTGTTTGTGGGGCAAAAAATGTAGCTAAAGATCAATATGTACCTGTAGCACTTGAAGGTGCAATGTTGCCTCATGGAAAAGGTGGGAATCTCAATATTACTAAGACAAACCTCAGAGGTGTGGATAGTTGTGGGATGATTTGTTCAAGCACAGAGCTTGGATTGCCAAATATCAATGAGGGTATTATGGTCTTAGATAAAAGTATTGGGAATTTGGAATTGGGCAAACAAATTAACGAATATTCAATATTCAATACCCATATTATTGAAATTTCACTCACACCAAATAGAGGTGATTGTCTTTGTGTATTAGGTATAGCTAGAGAAATCAGTTGTATATATGATTTAAATATTTCTAATTATAGGGATATTGAATCGGGTGTAACTTTGGGTGTAGGAAAGATATTGCAAGTATTTACTGAAGGTAAAATTCAATCTTCTTTGCTTTATAAAGCACTTGAAGTAAAACAAATTAGCACTCCTTTAGAGATTCAATTATTTTTAGCACTTAATAACACGTTTAGTCAAAATCCAGTTCAAAATTTTATTGAATTTGGAATTTACATGACAGGAGTTATTCTTAATGTTTATGCATTGGATTCTTATGAAATTATTTCTTCAAATAAGAGTGTAGAAACTCGTTTGAATATTAAAAAAGATGAAAATGGATTTGAGGCTGTTTTTGGCGATAAAAAACTTTCTATTATTGGTGTGGGCAACCAAGTCCAACAAGATCTTAATACATTCCCTAAAATTATCATTATTGAGGCGAGTTATATTGATCCTGTTTGTATTTCGAAATTGCTTTTTAAGCATAAACCTAAAGCAGATAAAAATCTTATATATCGGACTACTAGAGGTAGCAATCCAGAACTTGAGATAGGTATTAATTGTTTATGTGGTTTGTTTATGGATTTTACAAAATGCCTTATTTATTCAGGTACGCAGGAAGTTAAGCAAGATTATGAAGATAAAGTTATTAATACGACCTTTGGAGCTATCTGTAATACGATCGGAAAAAATATTGAAAAAGAAGAAATAGCCAATATATTAAAAAGTCTTAATTTTACAATTAAGGCTACTTGTGATGATAATTTTTTTACAATCATTCCTCCAAGCTATAGACATGATATTCGCACAAAACAAGATGCAGCTGAAGAATTGTTGCGTATTTATGGTATTGAAAATATTGCTCCAATGCCTCATTTTTATTCTGAAAAATCAAATACAAATCCAGGATATTTTCACTATAAAAATCAAAGAAATATTGCTAATTGTGCTATTGGAGTAGGATTTGTAGAAACCATTCATTATCTTTTTTATCAAAAAGAAAGGCTGAAGTATTTAGGCTATCAAGTTCTTAAAGATGAACTTGATTTATTAAATCCTATCAATTCTGAACTCAATACTCTTAGGACATCACTTATTCCAGCAATGCTTGATTCTGTAGCGAGGAACAAAAATTTTGGTTACAAAAGCATAAAAATATTTGAAATAGGGAGTGTTTATGATGAAGATAGGATAGAGAAAACAAACATAGCTTTTGTTGTCAGTGGGTTAGAGCAAAGTGAAATTTATCCTAATCCTAAGGGTGTAGATTGGGATTTTTATCATTTTGCTAAGAATATTTCTTCTATTATTGGTCATTTTGAACTCAAAAACCTTGATAGCTATATGTTTAATAAAACTATTCATCCTTATCAAAGTGCAAGTGTTTTTATCAACAATCAAAAAGCTGGTATTATCAGTAAAATAAATCCAATCCTTTGTGAAGAAATGGATATTGAAAATGGATTTTATTGTGAGGTTGATATGGACTTGTTGAGTCAAAAACATATATTTGCAAAAGAATTTTCTAGATTCCCCTCAAGTCTAAGAGATATTACTATAATAATAGATGAGGACATAGCATTTGATGAAATTCAATCCGAAATTCTAAATTCTAATATTAAATATCTCAATAATATTTATCCATTGGATATTTATAAGGATATATCTTTGGTGGGTAAGATTGCATTGAGTTTACGTATTGTGATTCAAGCTATTGATACTACACTAAAAGAAGAAGATTTAGTTTTTACAACAGATGAAGTTTTGAAAATCTTGCAATGTCGGTTTGATGCTAAATTGAAGGATTAATGGGTGAAAAAAATACTTATCAATCCAGCAAAAAAATTTGAAATACAAATAGACAATATTGCTACAGATAAGTCTATTTCACATCGTTGTGCTATTTTTAGCCTTTTGAGTAATGAGGCATCATATGTTGTTGATTATTTATTAGGTGAAGATACTTTAAATACCTTAAAAATAGCTAAAATGCTTGGACTAGAGGTTGAAGAGATTTCTCAAAATAAAATGAAATTCATTCCCCCTAAAAATGGTATAAAAGAGCCTGATGATATTCTTGATTGTGGGAATGCTGGCACAGCTATTCGACTTTATGCAGGACTGCTTGCAGGCAAGGAAGGGTATTTTGTTTTGAGTGGGGATAAATACTTAAGACATAGACCAATGCAACGTGTTATAAAGCCATTAAAAAATATAGGGGCTAAAATTTATGCTAAAGAAAATAATTCTTTAGCACCAATAACAATCATTGGCACTAAATTAAAACATTTTTCTTATCAAAGCCCCATTTCATCTGCTCAGGTAAAAAGTGCGATGATTTTGGCTGCGTTGAACGCTGATGATATTTCGCATTATACAGAATCTACCCTTAGTAGGAATCACACTGAAAATATGCTCAAAGGTATGGGGGCAGATATCAAAAATAAGGATAATGATATTCAGATTATGCCTTTAAATTCTCCCCTTAAGGCATTAAATATTCAAATACCTTCAGATCCATCAAGTGCATTTTTTTTTGCTATTGGAGCGGCTATTGTCCCAGGTGCTAAAGTTTTACTTAAAAATGTTTTATTGAATCAAACCCGTATTGAAGGTTTTGAAATCTTGAAAAAAATGGGTACAAAAGTAGAGTATTTTATTTCAAATAAAGACTATGAGGTTGTTGGAGATATTTATATAGAACAAAAATCGCTTTGTGCTATCAGTATTGAGCAAAATATTTCTTGGCTTATTGATGAGTTGCCTGCATTGAGCATCGCAATGGCAATGGCAAAAGGAAAGAGTCAAGTGAAAAATGCCAAAGAACTTAGAGTAAAAGAATCTGATAGGATAAAATCAGTCATTTGTAATCTAAAAAAAATGGGTATTGAATGTGAGGAATTTGAAGATGGTTATAGTATTGTTGGTGGTGAATTGAAATCTTGCAGTGTGAATAGTTTTGGTGATCATAGGATAGCTATGAGTTTTGCTATTGCAGGATTAGTGAGTGGCATTGTAATTGAGGATTGTGAATGTATTGATATTTCTTTTCCAAATTTTTTAGATATCCTTAAAAATATCACCAAAATTCAATTTCAATAGTTTTAAGGAAAATATATGGAAATAAAAATGGCTAAAAACTATGGTTTTTGTTTTGGGGTTAAGCGAGCTATACAAATTGCCGAAAAAACTAAGGATAGTATTACATTAGGACCACTTATTCATAATCCTAAAGAAATTTCAAGACTTGAGATGAAATTTGGTGTCAAAGTACAAGAAGATACTCGTGCTATAAAAAATGGACAAAATATCATTATCCGTACGCATGGTATTCCAAAAAATGATTTAGAATATCTTAAGAATAAAGAAATCCAAATCACTGATGCAACTTGTCCTTATGTGACCAAACCCCAGCAAATTGTCGAACTGATGAGTAAAGAAGGGTATCAGATAATTATTTTTGGAGATAAGGCACATCCTGAAGTGAAAGGAGTAATGAGTTATTCACAAACTGAACCCATCGTCATCGGATCGTTTGAAGAACTCAAACAAACAAAAATCAAAAAAAAAGTAGCCCTTGTATCTCAAACTACTAAACAAGCCCAAGATTTATTGGAAATCTCATCTTATTTAATCACTCATTGTTATGAAACACGGATATTCAACACAATCTGCAATGCTACTTTTGATAATCAAGAGTCTGCAAGGGAGCTTAGCAAAGAAGTTGATATTATGATTGTTGTAGGCGGAAAGACTTCTTCAAATACAAAACAACTCCTTAATATCGCATTACAAAATTGTCCAAAAAGCTATCTTGTTGAAGATGAGAATGATTTGATTCCTGAATGGTTTATAGACAAGAATTTATGTGGGATTACTGCAGGAGCTTCGACGCCAGATTGGATTATTGACAAAGTCAAGAAAAAAATTTTAGAGATTGAGGAAAGTTTAAAAATCTAGTTTAAAATTTAAGCCTTTAAAAGGAAATTAAAGATAAAATGTAGAAATTAAATTTAAAAGGTAGCGGATGAAAGTGGTTTTAGAAAATCTTGAAGACTTCGAAGAAGGCGAAGACTTTGCAAAGCTTTTAGAGGAAAGCGAAAAATCTTATGATAAAGGTACAATTAAAGAGGGTACTATCGTATCAATCAACGATGAATATGCAATGATAGATGTTGGAGAAAAAATAGAAGGCAGATTGAGCATTTTTGAGATAAAAGATAACGATAATAATCTTTTATTTAAACAAGGCGATAAAATCCCTGTTTATACTTCTCAAGGCAGGGGAGAGCGTCCTAATGTTTCTTATAAAAAAGCTATCAAAAATGAAAAACTACAGGCTAAAATCAAAGAATTGGGAGAGGATTATAGGGATAAAGTCATTGAAGGGAAGGTTATCAAAAAAAATAAAGGAGGTTATATTGTAGAATCTGAAGGTATAGAATATTTTATGCCTAAATTCAATTCTTCTTTAAAAGATGATGCAAAAAATATTGACAAAAAAATAAAAGCTTGTATTGTTAATATTCGTCCTGAAGATAATTCAATTATTATATCTAGAAAGAGATTTTTTGAGCTTGATGATAAAAATCAAACTGAAGGTGCAAAAAAACTTGTTCAATCAGATGCTGTTCATACAGGTATAGTAAAAAATATTACTACATTTGGTATGTTTATAGAAATTGATGGAGTAGAAGGACTTGTCCATTATACTGAGATCAGTCATAAAGGACCTATAAATCCATCTAAATATTATAAAGAAGGAGATAAGGTTCAAGTTAAAGCAATTGCTTATGATGAAGCTAAAAAGCGACTTTCTCTTTCTATCAAGGCTATTGGTGAAGATCCTTGGAAAGAAATCCAAAAAGAACTCAAAACAGGTTATGCTATTAAAGTGATTGTAAGCAATATTGAGCCTTATGGTGTATTTGTTGATATTGGTAATGATATTGAGGGGTTTTTGCATATTTCTGAAATTTCTTGGGATAAGGATATTAAACATCCAGCTGATTACTTAAAAATTGGGCAAGAAATTGATGTTGAAGTGATTGAAATTGATTCGCAAAATCGGAGATTGCGCGTTTCACTAAAAAAATTACTTGAAAAACCTTTTGTTGGTTTTTGTAAAAATCATAAAACAGGAGAAGTTATTGAAGGTAAAATCGCTACTCTCACTGATTTTGGAGCTTTTGTAAATTTTGGTGGTGTGGATGGTTTGTTGCACAATGAAGATGCTTTTTGGGATAAAAACCAAAAATGCAAAGATCAATTTAAAGTCGGTGATGTAATAAAAGTAAAAATCATCAAGATTGACAAAGAAGCTGAAAGAATATCTTTGGGTATAAAAGATTTTAAATCTTCTCCTGCAGAAGAATTTGAAAAGAAATATAATATTGATGATATTGTCAAAGGAGATGTTATTGATATTAAAGATTTTGGAATTTTTATCAAAGTAGATGGTATGGATGCCCTTATCAAAACAGAAGACTTGTCTCCTTTAAAAAAAGAAGAAGTTAAGATTGGAGATGAGATACAAGGTGTTGTTGCCTTTATTGATAGGACAAACAATAAAGTTCGTGTTTCTGTCAAAAAGCTAGAACGTAAAAAAGAAAAAGAAGAACTCAAAGCTTTCAATTCTGATGATAAAATGACCTTAGGCGATCTTATCAAAGATAGAATCTAAAATTATAGTTATCTGAATATGAGATTAAAAATACTATTGGGATTGGTAATTTTAATAGTATTATTCATTCTGTCTATATATTTTCTTTTTATATATCATAAATTCATACCTAAAAATATTTACGAGGTTAGTCATTCTAAAATTTCTTTGGAAAAAAAAGATTTCAAAGAAAATGAACCCTCTTGGTTACCTAATTTTGCACAAAAACCTTTGCCTTATTCTTATCCTGCTACAGAAATAAAAATTGGTGTTGAGTTCAAAAATTCTAATGAAAAAAACAGTGCTACAAAAATAATTATTAATCAATTGGATGATTATAAATTTTCTTGTTTGAATGAAGTTTTCAAGGAAGAAAAGGTTGAATTTGCTTATTATCAATCCAAAGATTCTATCAATATGATCGTTTTTTTGCCCAGTAATAGAAAAAAAGAGCAAATCTTACAAGATCTCAGATATTATGAGATACAATATAAACTCCAATGATTCTAGGAGGATAGATATGCATAAAATAATTGTTTGTGATCATATTCATCAAAAAGGACTTGATTTATTGATGAATCAAAATGATATTCAAGTAGAAAATCTTGCACACCTTCAAAAAAATGATCTTTATCGCCATTTAATCGATGCTGATGTTGTCATCACAAGAAGTTCTACAAGTATAGATGCTACATTTCTTCAATCGGTTGGTAAACTCAAAGCGATTGTGAGAGCTGGTGTAGGAGTAGATAATATTGATATATTGAATTGTTCCAAAAAGGGTATTGTTGTTATGAATGTACCTACTGCAAATACTATTGCAGCTGTTGAGTTGACAATGGCTCATATTATAAATACAGTGAGGAATTTTCCTGGAGCAGATTCACAGCTTCGCATTGAAAGAAAATGGAAACGTGAGGATTGGTATGGCACAGAACTTAAAGGGAAAAAAATAGGTATTATAGGTTTTGGAAATATTGGTTCTAGGGTTGGTATTAGGGCAAAGGCATTTGAAATGGAGGTAATTGTTTATGATCCATATATATTCCCTTCAAAAGCTACTGATATGGGAATTATATATACAAAAAATTTCGATGATATTTTAAAGTGTGATATTATCACTATCCATACCCCAAAAAATGAAGAGACAAAAAATATCATATCAGCCAAAGAAATAGAGAAGATGAAAGAGGGCGTTATTTTAATCAATTGTGCAAGAGGTGGGTTGTATAATGAAGATGATCTTTATAATGCCCTTAAAAACAAAAAAATTCGTTGGGCAGGTATTGATGTTTTTGCCAAAGAACCTGGAATAGATAACAAACTCCTTGATTTAGACAATGTTTATGTGACTCCTCATATTGGTGCTAATACACTAGAATCTCAAGAACAAATAGCTCTTCAAGCAGCTCAAGCAGCTTTAGAGGCTGCTAGGGGTGCGGGTTATCCCAATGCTTTAAATTTGCCTGTGAAAGAAACAGAATTACCTGAGAATATTAAAGCCTATTTAGATTTAACTCAAAAACTTGGCTTCTTTTGTGCTCAGGCAAATAAAGGAGTTATTACCTCTATTCAGCTTTTGATAGAAGGAGAGATTGGTAAATATTCTAATTCTATGGTTACTTTTGCATTGGTGGGGGCATTAAAATCTTCATTGGGGGATAATATTAATTATGTCAATGCTCAATTCATTGCTAAAGAAAGAGGTATTGAAATAGTTTTTAAAACAAAAGAGCTTTCCAATTCGTATAAGAATCTTATCACGCTTACACTTACAACATCTGAAGAGTCTTTGAGTGGAAGTGGTACTGTATTTGATGAAAATATTATTAAGTTAACCAATATCAATGGTTTTAATATTGACATAGAGCCAAAAGGAAAGATGATACTTTTTAAAAATACCGATGTTCCTGGTGTTATTGGTAATGTAGGTAATATTTTAGCAAAATATAATATCAATATTGCAGATTTTAGACTTGGAAGGAATATGAAAAAAGAAGCTTTGGCTTTGATTGTGGTAGATAATCAAATCCCTGAAAATGTTATCAATGAACTCAAAAATATCCCAGCTTGTTTGGGTATCAAAACCGTTACAATTTAATTATTTCTTTTCATAGTGACTGGGAATAGATTGGTTGTATGGATTTTGAGGATTTCAAGAGTATTTTTTCCATCTTTTAAAGAAGCTATTTTTTTAACAAAATAGCTTCCAGCTACAACAATATCAATTTTATCTTTTAATGCTTGAATTTGATTTTTATTTTGGATACCAAATCCAAGTGCAATTTTTTTAGTGCAATTTTTTCGTACAAAATCAATCCATTCGAATAGAAATTCATCTATACAAGTTTTTTCTCCAGTGATGCCACTTCTAGCGACAACATATACGAATTCACAAGAGGTATTTTTAGATAATTTTTGTATCCGTTTGGCGGGCATGCCAGGTGTGATGAGTTCAATGACATGAATATGATAGTTTTTAGCGATTGACCTTAAGCCTTCATCACTTTCAAATGTTAGATCGGGTATGATGATGGCTATTACACCACAAAGTTTAGCTTTTTTAATGAATTTTTCAATACCAAAAGTAAAAATAATATTTGCATAAGTCATTATTATAATTTTAGTGTTCGTATATTTAGTAGATAGAAAATTTGTTATTTCAAAACCATCTTTGATTTCAAATCCATTTTTGAGTGCTATATTGCAAGCATTTTCTATGATAGGACCATCAGCATTAGGATCAGAAAAAGGGAATTGTATCTCAAGAAAATCAGCTCCACCTTCACAAATACCCATAGCAGCTTCAATACTTTGTTTTTTATTAGGGTAACCAGCTATAATATGCCCCATAAATTGTATATTTTTCATCTCAAATCCCTTTAATACGTTTGATTTCTTCTTGTAAAAAATTTACCCAAGAATCAGGATTCAATGCTTTAGCTGTAATAAAAATATCTTTATCTCCTCTTCCAGATATATTCACAATGATTTTTTTATTTTTTATTTTTTTGCAAATTTGTAAGACTCCAGCAAGAGCGTGAGAAGATTCTAAAGCAGGTATTATCCCTTCGTTTTGAGCAAAGAATTTGAGTGCCTCAAGTGTTTCTTCATCTTTTGCACTTAAAAATTTTATTCTTCCAATGGTTCCTAAATATGCTAATTGTGGTCCAATTCCAGCATAATCAAGCCCTGCACTAATAGAATGGGTGGCTGAAAGCTGTCCTTGAGCATTTTGTAGAAAAATACTTTTATAGCCTTGTGCGATACCAATAGATGCGATGCTTTTTTTATCCATTCTTGCGGCATTTTGTCCAATTTTTGGACTAATGCCACCTGCCTCGACACCTATCAAGGATACCTTTTCATTCAAAAAAGCAGAAAAAAAACCTATAGAATTACTACCTCCACCCACACAAGCTATGAGGTAATCAGGTAAGCCTTGAAAATAGTCTTTGCACTGCTGTTTAACTTCTTTGCCAATTATACTTTGTAAGTCCCTAACAATATCAGGGTAGGGGTAGGGACCTAATGCACTCCCTAAGACATAAAAAGTATCTTTGCTTCTCTTGCTCCATATTCTAAGCGTTTCATTAACAGCATCTTTTAAGGTTTTGCTACCTGAAGAGACACTGATGACTTTTGCCCCAAAAAGTTGCATATTAAAAACATTTGGTTTTTGTCTGTTGATATCAATTTCACCCATATAGATTTCACATTTTAATCCAAGCTTAGCACAAGCTGCAGCTACAGCAAGTCCATGTTGTCCAGCACCAGTCTCTGCAATAATATGTTTTTTACCCATTTTTTTTGCTAATAAGACTTGACCGATAGCATTATTTATCTTATGAGCCCCAGTGTTTGCTAAACCTTCAAATTTTAAATAAATTTCATTGTGTAAAATTTTTGAAGCATTTTGTGCATAAATAAGTGGAGTAGGGCGAGAAACAAAATGTTTGAATAAAGTTTTGAGTTCTCTTTGATATAAAGGAGTTGGAAAGATTTTTTGATAAGCTTCTTGGAGTTCTAGCAATGCTGGTTTTAGAATCTCAGGGATGTATTGTCCACCAAAATATCCATTAACAACATCCCCAAAAAATTTATTTTTGGATTTTAGGGGTATTTTTTTCATTGGTTTCCTTGAGAGGAATTTTTGATTTTTTCTATGATAGCTTTGAGTTTGAATTTATCTTTTTTACCTGGTGAATTTTCTATTTGTGAGTTGATATCTAGCATTTTTGGCTTCAATGATAATATATCTTCAATATTTTCCATGCCTATCCCTCCAGCTATAAATAAATCTTTACCCATATCTTTTAGATTTTTTAACACCTCTAGCGGGATAGTCTGTCCACTTCCACCTTTTAAATTTGATTTTGAATCTAGTAGAACAAAAGGAGAAATACAATCATTAGGATAATCTTGTAGATTTTCAAAATTCACACAAATGTAAAAATTAAAATCAGCTTCTTTGAGATCGTAAGAAGCAAATTGGTTTGGAGAAAGTGGATTTGCAGAATGCAGTTGTAAGGCATCTAAAACACCTTCTTTGAATAGTTCTCTTGCATTCAACAATGTTTCTTTATTTTCTGTGATGACGCCAATTTTGAGGATTTGTGGGTAAATCTTTGATAAGGCTTTTGAAATATTTTTAATGGATTTTATATCTTGATATCTTGGGCTTGTTTTTTCTAAAATAAAACCAATCATATCAACACCTAATTCTGCTGCTAAAAAAGCATCATCAATATTGGTAATGCCACAGATTTTTATCAATGGAGTAAGATGATTGACAGAGGAATCAAACACTTTAGGATAAAAAGGATTTTTATATTTTTTACCTAAATTAAAGCTTTTGATAAGGGAGGGGATTTTTATATTTTTTTCTTCAGATTTTACCAAATAGCTACCACAAAGTAGTCCATCAAAGCTAAAATTACCAGCAAGATACCCATCAAAACTTGATTGGATTCCAGATTCAAAAATAGTTTTAATTGAAGGAGGTATATTAGATTTAAGGTTCATGGCTTTTGGTTTATTTATTTCAAAAGTATGTAAATTCCTTGAATTAATACCTAAAAGGAAAGGTTGGAATTTTAGTGCAAAATTTAATTCTTCTTGATTATGGATTTCAACCAAGGGGGTTAGTCCATACTTTTTACATTCTAAAAAAATTTCTTTAAGCTGTACTTCTTTTTGAATATCTTCTATAAACATCGCTATGATTACAAGTACTAAGTCAGCACCACATAAATAAGAAATTTCTATTTCTTGGGGATATTGGATGAAATCTTTTCGCAAAATACTTGCATTTTTGAATGTATTTTTGATCTCAATAAGATCTTGTAGACTCCCATTGAAATAATCTTCTTCCGTTAATACTGAAATAACCCTAGCCCCACTATTAAGATAGTCAGCAGCTAGAGAAATAGGATCGGTAATATCTCCAATATGTCCTGCTGATGGTGAAGCCCTTTTTATCTCTGCTATCATCAAAGGAAGATTTGAATCAAACTTTGGAGGACAAAGAGGAGCGAGTCTTTTGACAGGAATAATATGACCAAAACTAAAACCTAAATTTTGAATTTTTTGCTCTCTTTTTTGAGTGATTCTTCTTAAAACTTCTACCATTGATTCCTCTTATCTTTGCAGTATGCGAAATTGAAATGATACACAAAAACTTAAAATATAAAAGTTTTTCTTCATTCAAAATTCGATATAATAATTTTGCTTTTAGAGTAAAAATAAGAGATATTATTGTAGAAGGCGGGTCAATAATGGAATCGCAGCTTATGGGATTAGCAATAGAGACTTACAAGATTACTTTGATTATTTCTTTACCAATACTTTTGGCAGGTCTTATTGTTGGATTGTTAGTGAGCATTTTTCAAGCTGCAACACAAATAAATGAATTGACTTTATCTTTTGTGCCAAAAATTTTAGCCGTGATTGCTGTGGTGATTTTGACAATGCCTTGGATGTTGAATATGCTTTTAGATTATACAAAAATGCTTATCAATCTTATTCCAAAGTTTGTTTTATGAATAAAAAAATTATAGATTTTTCTAAATATTCTTCTATTAAGGTTGGAGGAGAAATACCCATAACTATTGTTAAAGATTTTAATGATAGAAAAGAAGGTTGGAGGATTGTTGGCTATGGTTATAATTTATTAGTGTCGCCAGAAGCTAAGGATATTGCAATTTTAGATAATCGTTATGATTATATTAAAGATATTGGAGAGTTTATTGAAATAGGAGCATTTACGAGTGCTCAAAAAATCTATAAATATTTTAAAAATTTTAATTTATATGGTCTAGAATTTTTAGGTGCATTGCCTGGAAGTCTTGGAGGTTTGATTAAAATGAATGCAGGGATGAAAGCATATGAAATAAAAGATATTCTTGAATGTGTTTGTATTGATGGCGAATGGAGACAAAAAGAATCTTTAAACATAGGTTACAGGAATACGAATATAGAAGGTATCATTTTTGCAGCAAGGTTTAAAAAAAAAGTAGGCTTTAGGGAGGATTTAAGCCCATTATTTCATAAAATGCGTTCTTCTCATCCTAAAAAACCTTCTTGTGGGAGTTGTTTTAAAAATCCTTCAGGGTATTTTGCAGGGAAGTTATTAGAGTCTGTAGGTTTAAAGGGGTATTGTATTGGTGATATAGGGTTTTCGCAAGAACATTCAAATTTTTTAGTTAATTTAGGTGGAGGAAAATTTGAAGATGCACTCCAGCTTATTGAACTAGGTAAAAAAAGAGTATTTGAAGAATATGGCATACAACTTGAAGAAGAAGTTGTGATTTTAGAGTAAAAAAACAAGGAAAAATGATGTATTGTAGAATCTTTAAAATAATTTTGGCAAGTTCCTTGCTCGGGAGTGGTTTAAAAGCTTTAGAATTTGGAGGAATGGGAAATATATCTTCTAGTATGGGTGGAGCTGGGGTTGCACTTAGAAATTCTCAATGGGCTTTGTATTACAATCCTGCATTGTTAGGTATAGATAAAAAATCTAGGATTGCTTATAGCTTTGGTGTCCAAATAAAAGAAAAAAATTTCTTATCACTAGCAGGTATAGATTATGAAAATTTAAAAAATATGCCTGATAAAATAGGTGGTATCATTGAAGATAGTCCTAAAAGTGGTGTGCTTGGTGGAGCTATAACTTCTGTACAAACAATCAATCTTGGAGGGACTCTTGGAAATGTATTGAAAAACATTGATTTCAAAAATACAAGTGGTGCAGAAGTTTCTGGATTGAAAACAACTCAAAATGTTCAAGATTTTTTTGCAAGTATCCTTACCAATAGTGGTGCTAGCACAACCCAAGTAGAAGCTGTAACTAATGCCACGGATATAAAATCTGCAACAGAAGCTTTTAAAAATGCAGTCATAAACCCATCAAATGGCAAACCAACACATATTTCACAAAATATTACTGATAATGTAAAAGGAAATTTTTCAAGTGCTATTGATAAAACTACAGGAGAATCTGGAGATAATGAGGCTTTAAGATTGATAAAAAATATCATTAGTAATTTGGATTCTAATAATATTTCAGGAGTAGCCAATTTGGTATCAAAAGCTGAAGAAGGAGGTAAATTCACTATTAATGATTTGTTAACAACTCTTGGAGGAGTTACTTTGACTAATAGTAATGACCCTCAAATAAATCGTTTCATACAAGATATTGATACCCTTCAAAATGCACTTAGAAAAAATAATTTCAATCTTGTTTCTCAAAATGGTTTGGTATTTCAGATTGGTGGCAATGGAGCAGATTCTAGAGGAGCTATAGCTTTTGGGATTTTTGCAAATGCTTTTACTTCTGCAAATGCTTCTTTTGACCCAACTCATAATCAGATTATTATTGATACTGATAGTAATTATGTCCGTGTTGATATTCATAAAGATTCTATCAATTTGAGTTCGTCTAATAGCAGTGATTTTAATGCTTATTCATTACTTAGTCCTGATGCTAGACATCAAATTCATGGTACAGGAATCACTGTGAGTGAAATCCCTATTGGTTATGGTCAAGCATTTTCTACTCCAATTGGAAACATAAGTGTTGGATTTGCTGCTAAGTATATTTTTGGGATGGGTTATGGTATAAATAAAATAGGTTCTTTTGATTCTCTTAGTAATTCTTTTGGTGATATAGATTTTAAAGGCATTCCACAAACACAAACCTTCGGAATAGACTTTGGTTTATTATACAATTACAAAGGATTGAGTTTAGGACTCGTAGGAAAAGACTTGAATGAACCTGTTATTAAGCTAAATAATAATCAAAAAATAATTTTAAATTCTCAATACAGAGCAGGAATTTCTTATGAATGGAAATTTTTATCTATCGCTATGGATGCAGATCTTGTAGCTAATCACACACTTTCATACTTATCTCCCAAAAATCAAATGATAGGTGGAGGGATTATGCTTGATTTTAAATATATTGATTTTAGATTTGGTTCTATGTATGATATAAAAAGTCAAGAAGGAGAAGGTATTATACTCACTGGAGGTTTGAATATTTTAGGTTTTTTTGATTTAGCTGTCCAATCCAATCTGAAAACTACAAATTTGAATGGTTATAAACTTCCAAGCTATTTGAGTCTAAGACTTGGTGGTGGTTTTAGTTGGTAAAGGAGAAATGAATGCCTTACGTTGATATAAAAGTTGGTGGAAAATTGACTCCTGATCAAAAAAGAAAAATTGCAAAAGATGTTTCATCTTCTTTAGAAAAAATAGCTGGTAAGCCCAAATCAAGTGTTTATGTAAGTTTTACTGAATTCAATCGTGATAGTTTTGCAAAAGGTGAAGAACTTTTGAGCGATCTAGATAAAAAAGATAATCTAAATTTTAAAAATTATTTGAATAAGTCTTCTATTTGATAAAATCCATTTTTTTGTTTTATAAGCCATTTTGCTGCTGTGATAGCTCCTTTTGCAAAAGTAAGTCGTGAATTAGCATTATGTGTAAGTTCTAAATACTCTCCATCTAAATAAAATCCAACAGTATGTTTACCTGCAATGTCTCCACCCCTAAAACTCATCACACCAATTTCATCTGCTTTCCTTTTATCAATATTGCCATCTCTTCCTGAGATTCTAACTTTTGAAAGATCAAGTCCACGGGCTTTTGCACAAGTATTTGCTAAGGAAAGTGCTGTACCGCTTGGAGCATCTTTTTTGTATCGATGATGGATTTCAGAAATTTCAATGTCTGAATCATCCAAGCCTTTAACAATAATTGGAAGTAAACGATTTAGCATTGCAACACCTTTTGACATATTTGTTGCATATAATAATGGTGTCAATAATGAAAGTTCTTTGAATAAAGAAAATGTTGATTCGTCAAGTCCTGTTGTTCCTGAAACAAGAGGTATAGGTCTTTTTATAAGAGCTTGCAGTAATGAATGTGTAGCTTCTGGGAGTGAAAAATCAATCACAAGATCGGAATTTTGGATAAAACTTTCAAAATTATTTGTAGCAAGTGTTTTTTCAGGTAATGAGAAAGCTAATTCTTTATGAACAAATACACTTCCAAGTTCTAATTCCTTATCTTTGATAGTCTCTTCAATGAGGAGCCTACCAATCCTGCCTGTAGCACCAAATATACCTATTTTCAAGATTTTAATCCTTATTTAAATTTATGATCCAAATAAGCTATCGCTTCAATAGCTGCTGTAGCACCATCTCCTGCAGCACATATGACTTGTTTTGATGCTTTTATCCTAATATCGCCTGCTGCAAATAATCCTTCAATATTAGTTTTCATTGATAAATCCACTATAACAGAACCAAATTCATCACATTTGCAAAGCATATTCCCATTATCTTGTTTTAAGATATTATTATTAACTTCATAACCTACAAAAATAAAAATACCTGGAACTTCCAATTCTTGGATTTTATTAGTTTGTAGATTTTTTATAAGGATTGAATTAACACCACTTACATCACCTTTTATCTCTTCAACAGTATTAGGTATGAGGAATTCTATTTTATTATTTGATTTAGCATGCTCTACAGTGATTGGAGCTGCTCGAAATTCCCCTCTCCTATGGATAAGATAAACTTTTTTGCACATTTTAGTCAAAAAAATAGCTTCTTCAAGAGCAGTATCACCACCTCCTAATACAGCTACTTCTTTATTTTTATAAAAAAAACCATCGCAAGTTGCACAAGTACTTACACCTTTTCCCCAAAATTCATTCTCACCTTTGATACCTGTTTTTTTTGGTCGTCCACCGGTAGTTACTATAACACTTTTTGCTTCAATAATTTTGCCATCATTTTGATGGATTTTAAAAATTTTTTCTTCTTTGCTTACTTGAGAAACTTCCACCATTTGATGTTTGAGTCCAAAACGAAAACATTGTTCTTGCCAAGGTTGCATAAAATCAAGTCCGCTTACAATCTCTTTTACGCCGGGATAATTTTCTATTTCACTACTCCCTGTAATTTGTCCCCCTGGCATTCCTTTCTCAAATAAAACAACATCTTTAATGCCACCTCTTGTTGCATAAAGTCCAGCAGATAAACCAGCAGGTCCACCACCAATAATTGCCAAATCAATCATAAAATCCTCCGATAATTTTTTTTATTTGATAAATATGGTAGTATGTGATAATAAACAATAGGTATATAACCCTTTAAAGGGGGTTTTATTGAATGATAGAATCTATTTTTTCTTTGAGAGCTTGTTTGGAAGTAGCACCAATAACCTGATCTACAATTTCTCCATTTTTCATAAAAATGATTGTAGGGATACTCCTGATTCCATATTGTGCAGAAATATCAACTTGTTCATCAGTATTTACTTTACAAATAGCAACTTTGCCTTCGTATTCCTCTGCTAATTCATCAATTACTGGAGCAAGCATCCTGCAAGGTCCACACCAAGGTGCCCAAAAATCAACAACAGCAATACCTTTTTTAGCTATACTATCAAAATTTTCTTTATTGAGTTCTATATATTTACCCATATTTATTCTCCCGAATTTAAAATTTAAACTTCTAGTATTAAGACAAGATTATACAATAAAAATTATAAATCTATTATTGATATTCAAAGGGTGATGTTTTCTATAAAATCAATTTGATTATCTTTTATAATGATTGCATCAATACAGTATTGAGTTTGAGGATCATAACGATTCAAAAAAGAATAGATAGTTTTTGTGATTTTGGTCAATTTGATAGGTGTAATAGCATAAATAGGATTGAAATTTTTCCCACTTTTTACTTCAATAAAATGAAGTGTTTTATTTTTGAAAGCAATAATGTCTATTTCACCATAACGTGAAAAAAAATTTCTATCAACGATTTCAAAATCATTTTTCTTTAAGTAATCACAGGCTTTATCTTCAGCCTCAAATCCTATTTTTCTACTCATCTTCAATCCTCATAATATAAGGATTTTGTAAAATTGATTCAAGATTTTTGAATTGATCTAGAGCATTTTTAACGCATTTTTCTGTCGTTGTGTGGGTTGAAAATAGTATTTTTGCAGCATTTTTATGCTTGATTTCTTTTTGTAAAAACGTACTAATAGAAATATGATTTTCACTCAAAATAGAAGCTATTTTTGCCAAAACACCGGATTTATCATCTACAGATAACCTAAAATAATAGCGACTTTGTATCTCTTCTTTTGGCTTCAATTTGAGTAAAGTTTGTGGAGTTCTTTCAAATCCAAGCATTAGAGAGCTTTTGCCTCTAGCAATTTCTATTAAATCGCTTATAACAGCACTTGCTGTTGCATCTGCACCTGCACCTGCACCATAATAGAGTGTCTCTCCGACCCTATCTCCAATCACGCTAATACCATTCATTACCCCTTCTATTTTGCCTATCATTTTATTTTTATCAATCATTGTTGGATGGACACGGAGTTCTACTGAATTGTCTTGTTTTTTTGCAATACCCAATAATTTGATGATATAACCAAATTCATTAGCAAATTCAATATCATCAGCATTAATAGATTCTATACCTTCAATCAAAATATCTTGAGGTTTTGCATTTATGCCATAAGCAATTGAAGCTAATATTAATAATTTATGCCCTGCATCCGTTCCATTAATATCTAAAGTAGGATCTGCTTCTGCATAACCAAGATTTTGAGCTTGGTTGAGTGCAGTAAAAAAATCTTGGTTATTTTGAATCATTTGTGTTAAGATATAATTGCTAGTGCCATTTAGAATACCTCGCAATGCAATGATATGATTAGCACTCAACCCATCTTTTAATGCTTTTATTATTGGTATGCCACCACAAACACTAGCTTCAAATCCTATAGGAATATCGTTGGCGATTTGTTGGAGTTCATATCTATGATAAGCAAGCATTGCTTTATTGGCTGTAACTAAGGCTTTTTTATTTTGTAATGTTTTTTTGGCAATCTCATAGGATTTTTGCACGTCTCCAATGAGCTCTACTACAATATCTATTTTATCATCATTTATAATATCTTCTATTTTTGTACTGAGGGGTATTTTTATGTCTCGAGTTTTGTTTAAATCTCTGACAACTCCTTTTTTAATATTGAGATTTACTCCAGCCCTAGCACATATGATTTCCTTATTTTCTTCAAGGATTTTTACTACACCTCTACCTACAGTCCCAATTCCAATAATCCCTATATTAAGATCTTTTAACATTTTTGATTTAAACCTTAGTCAATTAAATTATTGTATTTTACCAATAAGTGCTTTAATGAGTCTTTATAGAGTGGGGATTTCTTTTGGTTAAAACTTCTTTGATTTCTTCTGGTTTAGCAGTTTTGATAGCCTCAAAACTACCAAAAAAATCTAATAATTTCTTTAAGCTTGCTTTTCCTATTCCTTTTTGTTTGAGTATAGAGTTTTGTTTTATTCCTTGTTCTTTCTTTTTCCTATGGTAGCTGATAGCATAACGATGTGCTTCATCTCGAAGTTTTTGGAAAAATTGGAGTCTTTTATCATTGGGTTTGAGTAAAATAATACCTTTATGGAATGTATATAAGATATCTTTAGCACTTCCTTTAGCTCGATGGGCTTTGAAATCAATTTTTTCTTTGGCAATACCAATAACTTCAACATTTGCACCACTACTTTCTAAAATATTTTTTGCTAAATTAATTTGTGCTTTTCCTCCATCAATAACCCACAAATCAGGAGGAGGATTTGAAGAAAAAGTATTGACTCTACGTGTTAGCATTTCGTTCATTTGGGAATATTCATCATGTCCTTGCAGTGCATAATGTCTATAATCTTCTTTGATAAAATCCATATTTTGATAAACAATCATTCCCCCAACGTTATTTGTACCTGAATGATGACTTGTGTCAAAAACTTCAATTCTAAAAGGGATACAAGAAATCCCAAGTAATTCTTTAAGCTCAGCTAAAAAAATATCTTGAGAATAATAATGATGATTTTGTGTCCTCAATATCTCTTTAGCATTTTTAAATGCAAGTTCTATGAGGTATTTTTTCTCTCCTTTTTGCGGATGTATTATCTGAATTTTTTTATTACAATGTTGATGAAGAAATCCTTCTAAAACCTTGATATCTTCTTGTGTTTGTTTTGAAGGAAGGAGTATTTGATCTGGGGGAAGGGGGACTTCTTCTCCGTAATGATTGATAATAGCTTGTTTATAAATAGAATCTTCATCAATATTTCCTTCTGATCTAATATGTTCAAAGCTTGAAGAAATGATTTTTCCCTCACGCATAAAAATTTTTATCAAAACAGCATTTTTATCTTCTATTGAAAGTGCAAAAATATCTAAGTTGTAAAGTTTTGTAATATCAATACTTGAAAAACTTTCTATATTTTTGAGTTTTTTTATCCTGTCTCTATAGATTCGTGCTTCTTCAAATCTTAATAATTCAGATAATAGATTCATCTTAGATTCTAGTTGCATTAAGAGTTTGTTCTTATTTTGTATCAGTAAAATAGATTCTTGTATTGTTTTTTGATAATTTTGTGGGTTTATTTTATTTTCGCAAGGGGCAGGACAACGTTTGATTTGATAAAATAGACAAGCTTTTTTACCTTTTATACAGCTTTTTTTTTGCACTAAAGGTAGCAACTCATAAAGACTCTCAATCATTTCTTTGGAACCTGTTGTGTAGGGTCCAAAATATTTGATTGATTTTTTTTTGATGATTTTTCTTGTGATAGCAGGCATAGGAAAATCTTCAGACATATCAATATAAATGTATGGATAAGTCTTATCATCACGCAAGAGAATGTTATACTTTGGCTTGAGTTGCTTGATGAGTGAATTTTCAAGTATAAGTGCATCTTGCTCATTTTCGACTAGTATAGTCTGGATAAAAGCTACTTGAGAAATCATCATTTGGATTCTAGGGCTTGTGGATGGATTTGGAAAAATTTGATTGCCTGCGATTTTAAAATAATTTTTGATACGTTTTTTTAGATTTTTTGCCTTACCGATATAAAGGAGTTTGTTTTTTTTATCATAATATTGATAAACACCACTACTTGAGGGCAAATTTGAAATACGTTCAATAAGAGGATTCATTGATTTTTAAGAATAACCTCCCTGATGGATTCAAATATATCTCTTAAGCTTGAACGACAAGCAATATTTTCAAAAGAACCTTTAGAATGTTCGTGATAGTATTCTATGTTTAGATTGTTTACATTTTCTTGATTATAAGAATTTAAAATAGCCCTTGGTAAAAAAGCTTGAATCTCAATATCTGGATGAATATTAGAAAATAAGCTTTTGTGTGTCTTTAAACTCTCTTTTATATCCTTGTAATTATAATGATTGAACTCGTTAACAAAACTAGGATGTTTGAAGGCAAAAAGCAGTTTATTGTTTTTCTGGACAATGTATAAAATTTCCTTACGCATCTCAAAAGGCAAAAAAAGCTTGAGTTTTTCCAATTCATTAAATACTTGTAGCTTTTTGAAATGTGTTTGATTCTTAATATTGGAGATAATATCGTGAGAAGTTTTCATATTTTTATTTTAACATATTTATTATTGATGTTGGTTGGTTGTGGTTACAAATCTAATCCTTTTTATAAAACAAAAACTTCTCAAATAGAGATAAAAATAGACATCATTACCGTATGAGAATAAATCTTGTCTTAAAAGCATTATTTAAAAATTGGATTTTAAAATATATTTATGTCTACGATCCAGGATATTTTAGTTTTATTTATTCTATTAAAACATTGATTGCAATGTTTTTAAGTATTTTAGTCAATACATTATTATTTGGTTGGATAATGGCCGTATGGGCAGGAATTATACCTATTTATATTTATTTTTTAAATACTTTGTTGAGCGAGAAAGAAGCTAGACTAAAATATTTAGTTTTGTTTATTTTTCTTAGCTGTGTTGTTGTTTTTATCTTTAGCATAACAGCAAATTTTGGTTTATGGCTTTTAGCACCTGTTATGCTTTTGACTTTTTTTACAGGGATATCAGCAGTTTATAGTCTTGATTTACAAAAAGTTTTGAATATGGTTTTGATCAATGGATTATTGGCTTGCATATATGTAAATTCTGGCGTAGTTATTGAACTTAAAAATGAAATTTTAACAATTTTTATTGGTGGTATGATTGGTATTTTTATGCAATTTTTTATTTCAATGGGCAAATATGGTAAATTTACGAAAAAAAATATTCCTTCCTTGTTATTTGACCTAGAACTAATGATAGCTAATATCTCAAATTTTAATGACTTTGTTAAAATCCGCAATCAAACATTATTGCAGATTGATACCATAAAACATATTTTGAGTTCTCAAGCTGGAAAAATCAAAGATCCTCATATCATTAAAAACACAAGAAGGATTTTATTTTATGTTTATAGGATTGAAGAAATTTGTCATTCTATAAATTCAATCCATCATTATTATTGTAATTGTAAAAAACCTAGTGATATGTTTTGCTATCTTCAAGATGAAATGATTTTTAATCTCAAAGAACTCTCAAAAATGTTTCATGGACAACGTGTTCTATTTAGTCAGAAAGCTTTAGAAATGTTGTTTTCCTCAGACGCGAATAAAGTCTTTATAAATTCCATTAAGATTATTTATAATAAAATGGATTCTTTTCGTAGAGGAGGGGAAGAAGAAGCTTATTTGACTGAGTTTTTACCTAAAAAAACTTTCAAGGATGTTCTGAAAGCAATAGAATACTTTAATCCTACTTTTAGATATTCGCTCAAATATTCCCTTACATTAGGCACAACTATTATAATCGCAGAATATTTTAAAATCAATCATGGCATTTGGATTGCTATGGGTGCAATAGCAATCATAAAACCAAATTTGGGTGGTATTAAAGATATTGGAAAAGACTATTTTTTAGGGACTTTTTTGGGTTTATTTATAGGGATTACTTTTGTTGTAATATTTGGAAAAACATTGATATTTTATGGCTTATTTGTATTGGTTTTATTTTTATTTATTTATTTGAAAGTTTTTCCTTATGCTGTGTGGTCGACAACTATGATGATAGCTTTTGTGATGCTTTTTGCGATACTTAAAGAAGATTTTTTAATATCAATTTTCAATCGTTTTTTAGATATTTTGATTGGTTTTGGGGTTGTCTTTATTTCATTTTGGTTTATTTGGCCTAAATATGGGAGTGATGATATGTTACCCAATATCAAAAATATTATATTGCTTTTAGAAAAACTTACAGGAGTGATTTCAAATAATTTGGATTCCATGGGTGCAAAAAAACGACAATTCTTGAATATTCAAAGCGATTTTTTTTTAAAATATGATATTTTAAACAATTCTATTAATGAAGCAAGAAAAGAAAAAAATAGCTATCAAAAAGAAAATATTAAAAATGCTTCAGAGGCAGCAAGTTGTATTGATTTGTTACAACAAAATACAAATAAAATTTATGATTATCTTTTAAGCTTCCCTCAAAATGAACTTACAATATATAAAGAAATTTTTGAAAATGATATTAGACTAATCAATACGCGTTATGAAATGCTCCAGAAATTTCTTGATGGGTTGCCTTATTATTTTAAAAAAGAAAAAGATGGAAGATTTTTAGCACAAGATGAAAGATTTAGTATGATAATTGATGAAATTTTTATGGAACAAAATCAGCTTTATTTGGCTATTTTTTCAAATTTAAAACACTAAAAATCTAAAAATAAGGAATAGAGATGAATATAGAAAATAAGGAAAGAAAAAAAGTCGCATTATTTATTGATTGTGAAAATATCAGTCATAAATTAATAGAGGATATTATGGATAGATTGGCTGAAGTAGGGGAGGTTTGTGTAAAAAAAGCTTATGGGGATTGGAGGAATCCATCCATTAAAAGTTGGGAAGAAAGTTTGATAAAATACTCAATTGAACCCATACATATTATCACAGGAAATCGAAATGGGGAAGGCGGTAAATCTGGGAAAAATTCTTCAGATATCAAAATAACCATTGATGTGATTAACACACTACATTCTGGAACTATGGAATGTATTGCTTTAGCAAGTAGTGATAGTGATTTTGCCCCACTAGCCCAAGAAATTCGAACAAAAGGAATACCAGCTATTGGATTTGGAGAAAAAAAGACTAGGGAAGATTTTCGCAAGGCATTTACAAATTTTGAAGAACTTGGAGTTATGCAACTTGGCGATCCTCAATTATCAAAAGATAGATACTTAATACAAATGCTTAAAAATGCAGTAGAATCAACTTCAGGAGATGATGGAAAGTCTTTGCTCTCTAGAGTTGGATTATGGATAAAAAATAATTATTTTAAGTCAGCTTCATCTTATGGAAGAGATAGTTGGGGAGATGTGTTTAAAGCATTGCCAGAGTTCTTTGAGATTACTTATAGCGGGATTAATAAAAGCATAATGAGTGTAGAATATCGACGTGCTAGATAATTTCTAGCAGTTTATGAATTTAGTTATGAAAACAATAATTTTCAAACTTTAATTTTTACAAAACCACCACCAAAATCATAACAAACACCTATGTGGTGAATTTTTTGTCGATAATTATACTTTGAGGAATTTTGAAATTCTTTCGAGTCCTTGAACAATTTGTTCTTCAGAACACGCAAATGATAATCTCACATAGCCATCTTGTCCAAATGCCTTACCAGGAACTAGAGCGACCCCCTCTTTTTCTAAAAGTTCTTGACAAAACATCATCGAATCTCCTTTGAATCTATCCAATCCTTTAATATTAATGAATAAATAAAAAGCTCCTTGTGGTTTCAAAACATTCAAGCCCCATGTGCTATCTATAAGTTCACAGGCTAAATCTCGTCTTTTCTGGAATGCTTGTCGCATTATTTCAATATCACGATCAGCTTCTCCCATCAAAGCTGGTATAGAGGCTTTTTGAGTAATAGAGTTTATATTAGAAGTGCATTGACTTTGAAGGTTATTCATTATTTTTAATAATTTTAAATCTTTTGTTGCAAGATAACCCATTCTCCAACCTGTCATTGCTACAGATTTGCTCAGTCCATTTACAGTGATAGTTCTTGACATCATATCTCCACTGATTGAAGCACTTGAAGTAAATTTTTCATCATAAACAAGCTTTTCATACATTTCATCACTCACTACCCAAATATTTGTACTTTTTAAAATTTCAGCTATTTGGGTTAATTCATCTTTTGTATAAATCATTCCTGTTGGATTTGAAGGTGTCGTTAATACGATTATTTTTGTTTTACGCGTGATAGTTTCTTTTAGTTGTTTTAAAGTAATTTTAAAATTAGTATTTTCGTTTGTTTCAATGAATATAGGTTTTCCGCCACTGTAAATCACCAACTCTGGATATGTGACCCAATAAGGTGAAGGGATGATAACTTCATCACCCTCCTCTACTAATGCTTGGAATATATTAAATAAGGATTGTTTAGCACCATTGCTGACTAAAATCTCTTTTGGATCATAGGTGAGTTGATTGTCTCTTTCTAATTTGATAGATATTGCTTTTAATAGTTCTGGAATTCCTGCCACTGGAGTGTATTTTGTCCAACCAGAATTCATAGCTCTAATAGCCTCATCTTTTATCACCTGTGGGGTATCAAAATCAGGTTCTCCAGCTGAAAAACTTAAAATATCTCTGCCTTTTGCCTTGAGTTCTGAAGCTAAGGTACTAATTGCTATAGTGGCGGATTCTGAAAGATTTTGAATTTTTTGAGAATACATAAAATTTGTCCTTTTGGTTTTTGAATATTTTACCTTAAAAAAATATTCAAAACCATTTAATTTTTGTTTGAATTTTATGGTATTAAATGAATCTAATTTTTGTCAATCCTTGGTGTTCTTTGATTACTGTATTGAATTTACCTAAGAAAAACTTATTCCTACTGATTGAAAAATTCACTACTTTTTGGAGTTGCTCTTCATCGAGTTCTCTTATGGCTTCTAGACATATTTTCACAAAACTTTCATCATCCATAGAATCCATGCTTTGTGAAATTGCATTTGTATATTTATGAAAAAGTTTTTTATCTTGAATTTCTTTTTTATTTTGCTCAAGAATTTCAGAATTTAAACTTTTTAACTCTGTGATCGTAAATTCTTTCAATTGATTTTTTGAATAAGAGGGATTGAGTTGAGATATTTCTTTAATGAGTTTTATTTTTTCAGGAGTATTGTTGTAATAAGACTTATAGTAAGACTCCTTCAAGTCAGGCATAAAATTTTCCATTATATCCAATTTTATTTGAGCAACTTTTTTTATTTTTTCGATATATTGTGGATTTTTAGAATATTCATAGACATATTTTAATTTTTCCATATTATTACGATTTTTTTCATAATATTTTTTTAAAAATATTTTTTCTTCAGCGGGTAAATCCTTAAATCTTATTTCTAGTTTTTTAAGCCAAATTTCTTGATATTGACGGTATTTGATTTGAAATATTTTTTGTATCTTGTTGATAGAAAAATTTTTGATTCTTTTGCATAAAATTTCTAAAAGCTCATCATGGTCATAATCATCAAAATATATATCAATCAAGTCATAAATTTTTGAAATATCTCCATTGATTTTTAAAATTTTTTGGTTCAATTCATCTTGCATATGGTATTTTTTGATATTTTCTGTAGAGGAAAGGGCATTATTTTGATTTAAAAATATCTGAAATTCATAAATAGCTTTGATGTTATATTCTTCATAAAGTTCTATAATTTTTTTATTATCTGCTTGCTTGATCTCTTCAGTATTGTAGCCATGATTTTTTAAAAATACCTTGATAATTTCAAAATTATAAGGAATATGTGTCAAAATTTTTCTCCAAAGCTTCATAGATTTTGATCATATCAAGATGCTCATCCTCATCATGGATTCTGAGAATATTAGCACCATTTTGTAAAGCAAAAAGATGAATTGAGAGTGTTCCTGCAAGTCTATTAGCAACATCCCTTTGGGTTAACAAGCCAATAGTTTGTTTTCTGCTTGCTCCAACCAATAAGGGATATCCAAAATATGAAAAATGATCTAGATTTTTAATCAAAGATAAATTTTGATCCTTATTTTTAGCAAAACCAAATCCAATATCTAAAATAATATTTTTAATATTAATATCTTCTAACATTTTTATTTTTTGATTGAAAAAAATATCCATTTCTTCAAAAAGATTTTTATAATTGGTGAGTTTTGTCATAGTTTTTGGAGTTCCTTTAGTGTGCATCAAAACCACATAAGGTTGATATTTTTGTGCAATTTCAGTCATTTGTGGATTTTCGAAACCACTCACATCATTGATCATTTTAAACCCTCTTGAAAGTGCAAAATCTGCAGTTTGAGGATTATAGGTATCAATACTAAAAATAGCTTTATTAAAAAGATTATGAGTGTAAATTTCTTTTGCAATTTCTTCAAGTCTTTTAATCTCTTCAGTAGAATTTATCAAGTCACTACCAGGTCTTGAGCTAGCTGCTCCAATATCAATAAGTTTTATTCCTTTTTGCAATAAAGTATATATCCTTTCAATAGCACTTTTGGTTGTATGCCTACTATCTTCAAAAAAACTATCCGGTGTGACATTGACAATGACCATAAGATTGGGCAGATTTGAAAAATATTTTTTTTTCTTTAAATATGGATAAATTTTATCTGCTAGTATTTTTAAGCCAAAAGGTTGAATTTTACATTTATTGATAATTTTTTCTAATTGTAATGATGTTCCAATAAGAATACCATCATAAAAATTTTCTTTTGCTAAAATACATTCCTTAGGGGTTGCAAAATCGCCCCCAGCACTTAAAGCTTCTTGTTTAAGTATCATTGTTGCACTCAAAGATAGATTTTTTATCTCAAAAATGAGTATCTCACCTTTTTTTGACATAATTTTTTGACCATATTTGTCAGTGCCTATATTTTCCATAGCTATTTTAAGTGATTTTGGGTGTAATTTTTTGACAAACATTTTAAAAATTAACCTTTGATATTTTTTGAAAGTTTATTTTTTTGCATTATCATCAATAATAAAGGCAATAGTGTATAAATATCTTTTTGATAGTTTTGATTTGCAATCAAAGCTTCATCAAAACTTTTTAATTCTTCTTCATCAAGAAAAATATTATTTTGTTTGGACATCAATAATAATGCTTCAATTTTTTCTTTTGTATCATTGATAGAATTTTCACCTTGCGTTTCCAAAGATTTCAAAAAATCATAAATGTTTTTTAAGGTCATATTGTTGATATTAATTTCTAATATTTTTGGCTTTGTTTTTTTTCTTTTGTCTTCTAAAGAAAGTCTAGATCTGATAGTCATTAAAAATGAAGTTTTATTCTTTGCTATTAAAATAAAACGGATATTCTTGGGTGGTTCTTCAAGGATTTTTAAGAGAGCATTTTGGGCAAAATGATTGAAAGACTTTGCTGCTATAATAATAGTTTTGACATTTTCTGAAGCGATATAAGCTTCTGATATGACTTCATGTGAATCTTCTATTTTAAATTCATCTTTTTGCCAAATTCGTAAGTATTCATTTTTAATATTTAAGCTTTGATAGGCAATTTCTTCATCCAAATCATTACTTAAAATAATCAATCCTTTATAGTATTCTGTCATTCTAAAATTATTTTTCCAAATAAGGTATCAAATAATGCTTCTTCAAAAATTCTAAATAATTGAATTAGTTTGTAATCAAGCATTGCATCAAAAGAATTCAGCATCAATCCATTTTGAATAGATTCATCCAGTATCCATAAAAATCCATTTTCTCTGCTTAAGGCTAAATTTGATAAAGATGTATTTGTTTTGCCAATATACCAAAATGCATAATCCTTATAGGCAATATTTAAAACATCATGAACTAAAGAAACCTCTTTTAAAATGGATTGTTTTGGGAATGTGCTTTCAAAATCAAAAATTGGTAAAATTGGTCTGGATTGTGCACCTAATTTATTAATAGATGAGGTAATGTATTTGCCAAACCATTGTCTTTCATCATCTGTACATACTAAAATAGTACCTCCATTTAAAATGTGTCTAATAGTTCGTGAGACCAAAGATACCCATTCATATCGATTGATCTCTAACCAGCCTCTGAATTCAGCTATTTTATCAGCTTCTTCACGAATTTTTTTGAGCATCCAATCTGATATTTCCATGCTCGTATTCATTTATCAAGCTCATATACAGAATGTAGAGTTCTTACAGCAAGCTCAGCATATTTCAAATTTATAATCATTGATATTTTTATTTCACTTGTGCTTATCATCATGATATTAATATTTTCTTTTGCTAATGCCTTAAAAGCAGTACTTGCAACACCAGAATGAGATTTCATCCCAACACCAACAATAGAAACTTTTGCAATATTACAATCATAATCAATAGAATCAACACTATTTTGAAATTTTTCAAGGACTTTTTTAGAAATATCTACCTCTGTTTGAGGAATTGTAAAATCAATATCAGTCATACCATCTCTGCCAATAGTTTGAACAATCATATCTACATTAATATTTTTATCTGCAAGTACTCCAAATATTTCTGCAGCAATACCAGGTCTATCGTCAACATCAGCTATACTCACTCTAGCTTGATTTTTATCTAAAGCAATTCCACTAACAATAGGTTTTTCCATAATATTCTCCTCTTTTGTTATCAATGTGCCTTCAACTTGTGTGAATGAACTACGTGTTATTAAAGCAACATCCCATTTTTTTGCCAATTCTACAGAGCGATTGAGTAAAACTTTTGCTCCCATAGAGGCTAATTCAAGCATTTCATCATAACTGATTTTATGAATTTTTTTAGCATTTTTATCAATTCTAGGATCAGTAGTATAAACCCCATCAACATCTGTATAAATTTCACATAAATCTGCTTTCAATGTCCCTGCTATTGCTACTGCTGATAAGTCGCTCCCCCCTCTTCCTAAAGTTGTTACTTCACCTTTATTATCAATCCCTTGAAATCCTGCCACGACAACAATATAATCTTCTTCAAGTAGTTCTATAATTTTTCTTGTATCAATGTATTCAATTCTTGCCTTGGTATGGATACTGTCTGTAATAATGCCAGCTCCTCTGCCACTAAGTGAAATTGCCTTTTGACCTTTTGCTTCCAATGCTATAGCTAAAAGTGCACTTGTAATCCTTTCTCCACTGCTTAATACCATATCTACTTCTCTTTCATTGGGGAGTTTTGAAAAAAATTTAGTATAATTTATGAGCATATCTGTTTGCCCATTCATTGCAGAAACTACTACTACTAGTGAATGACCTGCTTTTTTGGTTTGCAAGACTCTGTTTGCGACATTTTCAATGCGTTCACAATCCCCCATGCTAGTACCCCCATATTTTTGCACGATCAACATTACAAATACCCTTCTTTTTTGAAATATTCAATCACCTGTTTATAAACAAATCTTTTAAAAGGTGTTACTCTTTCAAAAAGATCTTTGTATTGAACAAATTCATATTTATCAAATTCCGGTATAGGAGTTTCAATATTTATGATTGCAGTGTTTTTTAATCTTACTAAGAAATATTTTTGCTTTTGACCATCAAAAGGATATAATTTTTTGCGTACTTTTGTAGGGAAATCATATTTTATCCATTCTGGATGCTCTGCAATGACTTCTATATCATTAGTACCAATTTCTTCTTGAAGTTCACGAAAAAGAGCATTCAAGATAGTTTCACCTTCATCTATACCCCCTTGAGGGAACTGCCAAGCACCTTTAATATCTGTCCTTTGAGCAAGCAAAAATTCGCATTTTGCAGGATAATTTGACGACAAAACTACTGCAGCTACATTAGGTCTGTAGCTTTTATTACATTTCATAAAAATGCCTCAATAAAAAATTTCTTCAAATTATAGTAATAAATGCTTTAAGTTTTGTTTGTAAAATGGAATTTTTAGAAAGTTTTGGGAGGTGTCTCCCGAAGTCCTATTTTTTAAGGGTTGGAATATATTTAGCAAGTGCATCAATATCTGCATCAGATAATGGCTTAATTTGTCCCCACATTGTAGCTCCCAAACCATGTTGATTCAATGTGCCAGCCTTATAACCTAGCAAATCTTTTTTAATTTGATCGCTACTGAGTGTGTTAACAATTTTACTTTTTCCTAATGCAGATTTTTCCATATTTGCACCATGACAAGCTTGACATTTTGTCTTAATAATTGTTGCAGGATCTGCATTTGCAGCCACCAAACCAAAACTAATCAAAGCAACCATTAGGAGTAATTTTTTCATTTTGTCTTCCTTTTTCTTAAGATTGAAGTTATAATAGTATTGTTAATATGATTAATACTTTCTTAACAAAGAGTCTAAAAGCTTATCAAAATGATTTTATATATCCATATACCTTTTTGCAACAATAAATGCGGGTACTGCACATTTAATTCTTATGCTAATGAAGATTCTCTCAAAAAAGCTTATATGGAAGCACTTTATGAGGATATAAAATATTTTTTGTCTGAAAATAATGAGATCATAAAATCTATTTTTTTTGGTGGAGGAACACCCAATAGTATTCCAAGCAAGGATTATGAAAAAATTTTTGAATACCTCAATACTTCTGGGAAAATCCAAAAAAACTGTGAAATCACCGCTGAAGTTAATCCTGATTTGGTGACTTTAGAATGGTGTAAGGATATGAAGAATTTTGGAGTAAACCGTATCAGTATGGGTGTGCAAAGCTTTTATGAAGATAAACTCATATTTTTACAACGTGAACATAATATTAAGAATATTTTTAGTTCTATTGATATTATCCATAAAAGTGGTTTTGGAAATATCAGCATTGATTTGATTTATGATACTCCTAAAGACAATAAAAAACGTATTTTTGAAGAAATAAGAAAAGCTTCTGAATTGCCTATTAATCACCTCTCTGCATATAGTTTAAGTATAGAAAATCATTCTGCATTACAAAAAATCTATGGCAAGAATCCTCAAACTTACTCATTTTTCAAAGAAATCAGGGAAGCTTTAAAATATTATCAATTCAATCAATATGAAGTTTCAAGCTATTCTAGAGGGTATAAAGTTGAACATAATCTTTCTTATTGGGATTCGGAAGAGTATATTGGTTGTGGAGCTGGAGCGGTAGGTAAAATTGCTAAAAATCGTTTTTATGCAATATCAAATATTTCTTCTTATATCCAAAATCCATTAAAAAGAAAAGTAGAGGTACTTAAAAAAAATGATATTAGAATTGAAAGTATTTTTTTAGGCTTGAGGTGTGAGATTGGCGTAGAAACGAAATTATTAGATAATAATAAAGTAAAAATTCTTATTGATGAAAATAAATGTCATCTCAAGGGTAGTCGTTTGGTGGCTAATGATTATTTTTTGGCTGATGAAATTGCTTTATGGTTAATGTAGGTCTTCTATATTGGTATTTTCAATAATATCACACAAAATATGAATGATGAGTATATGCGTTTCTTGAATGCGTGGGGTATCTTCAGATGGCACAATGAGATTAATATCACATATCTCAGACATTTTTCCGCCATTTTTACCACTCAAACCAATATTTTGACAACCTATTTTTTTACCCGATTCAAAAGCCTTTATAATATTTTTAGAATTACCACTCGTTGAAATTCCAAAGATTAAATCTCTTGAGTTTGCTATAGCTTCCACCTGCCTAGAAAAAACATAATCATAGCCATAATCATTTCCAATGGCAGTCAAAGCAGAAGTATCTGTTGTGATAGCAATACCTCCAAGTGCTTTTCTTTCTTTCTTGTACCTACCACTAAGTTCAGCAGCAAAATGTTGTGCATCAGCAGCACTACCACCATTACCACAAATTATTATTTTCCCTCCATTGGAAAGGCATTTATTTAAAATTGCAGCTGTTTGTTGTATTTTTTCATTCAAGCTCAATAAACTTTTTTGAATAATTTCTGAGTGTTGCAAGAATTCTTTTTGAATGAAATTTTTCATGATTTTTCCTTAAATTTTTTTATTTTATTAAGGATATTCGTTGTCGATTTGCCCTCTATAAAATCTATCAATAGCACTTCTTTTGCGTGTTGACTTCCAGCAATTCTTTTGCCTTCATAGTCCTTACCTTTTACTAATATATCAGGTTTAATAGCAGCTATTAATTCTTCAGGTGTATCTTCATCAAAGATGATGATAAAATCTACACTTTCAAGTCCAGCAAGTATAAAAGCCCTGTCTTCTTGTGAATTTATAGGTCTCTCTTCTCCCTTGAGTCTTTTGACAGACAAATCACTATTGAGTCCTACAATTAAAATATCTCCAAGTTTTTTTGAAGATTGTAAATAAGAAATATGTCCTCTGTGTAAGATATCAAAACAACCGTTAGTAAAAACAATTTTTTTATCATTTAATGATTGTAAAATAATTAGGAGTGAAGATTTTGTTAGAATCTTATCATTAAAATCATTTTGATGTCTTGAGTGCAAATATTGTATGATTTCTCCATAAGTTGCTGTCGCACTCCCTACTTTACCAACAACAACAGCTGCAGCTGCATTAGCAAATTCGCAAGATTTGTAAATGTCAAGTCCACTAGAAAGTGCAAAACCAAGTGCAGCAATAACAGTATCCCCTGCTCCTGTAACATCATAAACTTCTTTTGCAATAGTAGGTATCTTTATCAATGTATTTTTTGTATCTAATAATGCAATACCATCTTCACTTAAAGTAATCAAAGGAACACTCAAATCACATTGATCTTTAAGGTTTTTTAATGTGGCACAAAGACTATCGTCATCAATGATATTGATTTTTGTAGCTAATTGTGCTTCATTTTTATTTGGTGTTAATAGCGTAGCACCTTTGTATTTTGAATAATCACTTCCTTTAGGGTCGCATAAAACAGGCTTATTCTCACTTTTGGCAAGTTTTATTAGATTTTGAGTTAAGACTTCATTTAAAACACCTTTATTGTAATCTGACAATATAATGCAATCATAATTTGAGATTTTATTTTCAATATTAATCATAATCTCAAAAATAATATTTTCATCAATAGGATTTTTATCTTCTCTGTCAACACGTAAAACTTGTTGATTTGAAACAATTACCCTAGTTTTTTTTGTTGTAGGTCTTTTTTCCAAAAGAAAGATATTATCAATATCAATATGAAGCGAATCAAGTTCATTTATAAGCCATTTACCTGAATCATCATCTCCTATGATTCCACATATGCTGACTTTAGCACCTAAAGAAATCAAATTATTAGCAACATTGCAAGCTCCACCTAATCTATTGCTCTCATCTTTAACTTCAGCAATTTGAACTGGGGCTTCAGGAGATATACGTTCACATTTTCCCCAAACATAATGATCAATCATCAAATCACCAATAACTAAAATATGTGGCATTTTATCTTCAAGTCCAAACATTATTGTTTTATTCCTTCATAAATCAACTTGATTTCTGAAATATAGTCTTTAATCCCTGATTCTAAACTAAAATTAGGTTCATATTCTAAATCCCTTATACTTTGTTGTATATCTGCTTCAGTATGGGTTTGAAAAAAATGATAAGGATTTTTGATATATTCAACTTCAAAATTGCCTAATTCATTTTTGAGGCAATCAATGACTTCATTATAGCTTCTTGCTTTACCATAACCAATATTATATATCCCTCCTTTTTCACATTCCATAGCTTTTACATTAGCTTGAATGACATCTTGAATATAGACAAAATCACGTTTTTGTTCTCCAAATTCAAAAAGTCGAACTTTTTTATTTTTAAGGGCTTGTAGTCCAAGTTGCAAGATCATGGAAGCAGTTTTACCCTTATAAAATTCTCTTGGTCCATAAACATTGAAATATCTTAAGCCAATAATAGATAACTTAGGATTTTTTTCAAGCAATCTTCGGACACTCTCATCCATACATAATTTTGAAAACCCATAAATATTTTCGGGTTTTTCGCCTATACCAACTGAATTTGGAGCAGCAGAATTTCCATAAGTGCCTGCTGATGAAGCATAAATCATCATTGCTTTTTTCTCAAGTGTAATGTTCAAAAGATTTAAAAAAGCTTCGTGATTGACCCTCATTGCAAAGTTTTGATCTGAAACAGTAGTATCTGAAACTGCAGCCTGATGGAATATATAATCAAAATTGATATCTTCAATTGTTTCTAAATCGCTTAATTGATTAATGTCTCCGACAATAACTCTGCCTTTGAAACCAATAAGATTTTTAAAATGACCTAAAGAAGTTGGATTTCCATTTGGAAAAATATTATCATCACGAAACTTATCAAAAATAATGATATTGCTCTCAGGATGATGATTTTGAAAATAAAAAGCTAAATTACTCCCAATAAATCCTGCTCCACCTGTTATTAAAATAGTCTTTCCCTTTAAGGTATTTTTAATAAATTGCATTTTAATCTCCTGTTATTAAACGATTCATTACTTGGAGAGCTTCTTTAATAGAAGATACTTCATGAATATTATCTATTGATGTTGTGTTTTCATTTCCTGTTGTTAAAAAGATTTTATTTTTTATTCCTGCATTTTGTCCAGCTTGCATATCGGTTATTTTATCTCCAATAATGAAACATTTTTGAAAATCAAGTTTGTAATCTATTTTTGCCTTTTGCAACATACCAGGTTTTGGCTTGCGACATAAGCAATCTTCATTAGGATCATGTGGGCAAAAATAAACACTTTCAAATGCAAAACCTAATCGTTTTTTTAGCTGATTTTGCATATAAAGAGTGAGTTCTTTAAAATCATCAATAGTATAATATCCTCTCCCGATTCCAGATTGATTTGTCGCTAATAATAACAAAAAATCCTTTTCTTTACAAAGTTTTAAAAAATCAAAAATATCATCCATAAAAATAAAATCTTTTGCTTCATATACATAACCAAAATCTTTGTTGATAACACCATCTCTATCAAAAAAAATAGCTTTCAAAACATCTCCTTTGAATCAATGGAGTGATTGATTGGATGTGAATGGTATTGCATAGGGCTAGATTTGTGAGAAAAATTTAAAATCCCTTTATATATGCTAGATCCACCAAAATATAACATCAATATAAATGAAATAAACATAAAAAATTTTCTAAAAAAAAGGCTTAACAAATTCCTAGCTATAAAACCTATTGCCAACATTGGTATAAGAGTTGCAATACCAAAAATTCCCATTGTAATCATTCCCATTAAAATATTTTGTGCTAATGCTGCAGTCAAAGCAAAATAATACACCATTCCACAAGGCATAAAACCGTTTAAAATTCCTAATCCATAAAAACTAAAAGGATTTTTTGAAGTTAAAAACCAAATAAATATATTCTTGAACCAAATAAAAAATCTATTTTGTGAATTTGTCGAGATAGATGGCTCAATATAAGTCAATATTTTAGGAAAAAATAAGTAAGAAAAGGCAAACAATACCAACAATACACCTACTATAATGAATAAAATACCTTTTGTTGTGATTGAAAGAGAAAAACCATAACCAATAAAAGCACTTATACCTCCAATGATCATATAAGAGCTTATCCTTCCTAAATTATAAAGAAAATGATACAAGACTTGATAAATAAAATGAGTATCTTTATGGATTTTTCCATTTGAATAAGCAATAACAATACCACCACACATTCCTATACAATGAGACAAAGACATACTCAAAGCCATTGTAAAAATGACTATAGGTTCTACTAAACTCATTACATCCCACTATCTATAGAATGATTCATTATATCATTAGCTTTTTTGATTGCCTCCATAGCGGTGTCATTGTTATCTTTATTTGATTTTTCATGAGTGATATTTTTTTCATTTTTGGGGACAATCCCTTTGGGCATTTTTACAAATACATCTTCATAGTTTTTTTTATTCAATTTATATCGTATATAAATTTCACCTGTTTGGGTATTATAAATATAAGTATCAGTTTTATCACTGAACATTTGCCATTGTGCAAAAAGGGTTATCATAAAAAAGCATAAAAATAAAAATATTTTTTTCATTTATTACTCATAAATATTTCAATTTTAGAATATAAATTAAGAATTATTTGTTTTTTTTGATAAAAACTATTTTTATTACATATCAAATACGCACTCGATTCTAAAATAATTTCATCAATCTTCAAATTATTTTGTTTCATTGTTGCTCCTGTTTCTACAATATCAACAATCCCATCTGAGAGTTGAACTAATGGTGCTAATTCAATGGAACCATATAGTTTTATCAAATCAATGGCGATAGCTTTTTGTGAAAAAAATTTGCTAGTAATATTAGGCATTTTGGTAGCAATTTTTATACGAGGTTTTCGATAGTCAATTTCTCTACCAATTTCTGAACCAACAACAACCTTACATTTGCCAATTTGCAAATCAAGCAATCTGATTAAATCCAATTCACATTCTTCCAATACATCAAGCCCAACTATTCCAATATCAGCAGCCTGATGATAAACATAGGTTGGGACATCCTGATTGCGTACCAATAAAAAACGTAATCCAAAATTTTCAAGTATAAGCTTCCTATCTTCAAAAACAAAATTTTGTCCAAATATCTCCTCAAATAAAGCCAAACTTTCTTCTGCAATTCGTCCTTTTGGCAGAGCAATTGTTATCATATATTTTCCCTATTTTTTTTTAAAATCTTATCAATAGAAATTTGCATCCCATTAAAAACCAACATTTCATTATAGATAGATTCTGCAAAAAATTTTGATAAAAACTTTCCATCCCCTCCTGTAAAATAAACTTTTTTATCTTTGATTATCCCATTGATTGAAGATGTAATGCTCTGAAGTATCCCAAAACCAATAGCTGATTGAGTATCAAGTGGAAGTTCATCAAGAGAGACAGCAAGATTTAATTTTTTATCAAGAGCTGAAGATATTTGCCTGTATGCTTGAATATAACTTGCCAATCCTGGAAGAATGTAACCACCTAAATGTACTTCTTTTTCCATTATATCTACTGTAATAGCACTGCCAGCATCAATTATGACACCATCACTTATCCCTAAACAAGCAGCTTTCCTATCTACACCTAACCCCTTATAAGGTGTCTGAAGTTCAACAATTTTAGACATATTATAAGAATTTTTATGTGCTTTAAGGAGTCTTTTTTCATTTTCCATATTAACACTGATATAATAAATATCAGAATGGAGTTCTTTTTTTTCAATTTTTTTAGGCTCATTTTTCCAAATACGTCGTCTATCATAAAAATGAATATAGGTATTCCCAATATCACAAAGTATCATTCATGATTCTTTATTTAAAATCAAAATAATATTTATCATAATAGATTTTATTTTTATCATAAAATTTTGTTTTATCCAATTTCATCCTGCCAAAAGAACCTTTGATTTGAAAAATCTTTGAGCTAAAATCATTCACATTGACTTCAATTAAATACCCTCTTTTTTCAATACTATAAAGCTTGTCTCCAACAATAACGATTGAATTAAGATTAGCAAAAGGTAGTTTTATTTTGTTTACCTCTCTGAGCGTTTTATCTAATTGGATAATTTGTCCTTCAAGTGTGAGGATATAAATGTATTGTGTATTATCGTATAATACATCTAAAATATCAGCATCATAGTTAAATTCATGTCCTGAAATGATTGAAACCAATCTTTTTCCTGTGGCAGCAAACATATTTTCACCCTCCACGACAAGATAAATAACATTATTGAAGAATTTTTCGCTATTTATTATGATATTCCTTACTGGATTAAAGTTTTTTGTATCAACAACCAAAAGTCTCCCATCAAGCGTAGGGAAAACAACCAATGTATCTAAAAAAACTGGTGCAGCTACAAGAGAATTAATAGCAATACTTGCAATACCTTTTTGTGTAAAAAGTATATTTTGTGTATAAGTATCATAAATATTGGTAGAATTATCAGATAAAACAACCGCTAATTGGTTGTTTTTTACTTCTGCAGCTAATGGACAAGATGATGTAGAAATTATTTTAGATTCTTGAGTTTTTTTGTTAATAAGCTCAATATGATAACAATCTTGGGCAATGATATAATAATCTTTATTTTCATTCAAATAAGTGGACTTTTTATTGATTTGAAGTTGTGTTAATCCATCCTCTCCAATCACATTCCCATTATCCAAAACTGCCCCATAACGGTTTACAGTATCAATTTTATCTTGAAGTTTATGTTCAAATTTAATATTTCCATCAATTTTTGTTGGTTCAAAGTATTTTTTTGAACTACACCCGATGAAAAAAAATATCATTATTAGAGTAAAACATATACTTTTATTATTTCTTATCACTTTTTGACCTCTGTAGATTTTTTGTTTATTGCGATTGGATTTTGGTCTGGTTTATAATGCTTTAAAATAGTCACAATTTGAAAAACTGATGAAGAAGGTTGGATATCATTAAGCAATGTTTTGGCTTCAGGAATTTTGTTTTGTTCATAAAGTAAATAGGCTTCTTGTAAAATAGCAAAATCTTTTATTGGGGTTGAATTCATTTTTTCTAATCCTTCAAGATTTTTTACATAAGAAGCATATTGATAATCAGAAAGCATTTTAATGATAGTATTTTTTGAAGTTTTGAGTGAATAAAGAGTTTTTTTATCCCCGTCTCTAAGGGCTTGGGAATATAAATAAAGATCATATAAATCACTAGAGTTATCTTTAAGATCATCTAATAAGGCTTGATTATTAGGATTTTTTAACAATTGACTATAGATAGTGCTAGTTTTTTGAGCTTGTTTTTCATCTATATAGTCAGAAAACTTGTAATACCCAAACCAAATAATCAAAACGATTGCTAGCAAATAAAGGAAATATTTATATTTTTTGTATAATTTTTCAAGTTTAAACGCACTTTCTAAGATTTTTTCATCGCCTTTAAATTCTTGTTGTATTTGTTTAAAATTATTTTTAACACCCATGAAAACTCCTATTTTTCTTATTTTATACCACTACTTCCAAATCCACTACAACCTCTTGTTGTATCATCAAGTTCTTTGCATTCAATAAATTCAGCTTGATACACTTTACTAATCACACCTTGTGCTATTCTATCACCATTAGAAATTACAAAATCTTTATCTAAATGATTGATAAGGATAATCATTATTTCACCACGATAATCGCTATCTACTGTTCCCGGGGTATTTAAAACACTAATTCCATTTTTAAGTGCCAATCCACTCCTTGGTCTTATTTGAAGCTCAAAACCGCTTTCTATAGATAAACTCAAACCTGTTTTAATCAAAGCTATTTTTGAAGGTAAAATGACATAATCCCCTAAAGCACACAAATCAAAACCTGCAGCACCCTTACTTTGATATTCAGGTATGATAGCATTTGGATGTATTTTTTTTATTTTTATCTTCATTTTGTAAACTCAATTTTTCGGTAATAAATTTCTAAAATCTCAAAATCGCTTTCACCACCAGGTAATTTAATTGTGATTTCATCGCCTTTCATTTTACCAATAAGACTTTTTGCAATCGGAGAACCAAATGAAATCAAACCATTTGCTGGATTGCTTTCAACACTACCAACTATAGTGTATATAAATTCTTTATCATTTTCAAGATTTAAAATTTTTACAGTACTACCAAAACTAACTTTATTGTGTGGGAGTGTCGCAGGATCAATTACCTGTGCATTATTTAAAGTTTCACTCAAGTCATTGATCCTTGCCTCAATAAAAAGTTGTTTTTCTTTTGCTGCATGATATTCTGCATTTTCTTTCAAATCTCCATGTTGACGTGCAATATCAATCTCTTTTACAATATTTGGACGTTCTATCTCTTTAAGATTTTTAAGCTCAGCACAAAGTTTTTCATATCCATATTGGCTCATTGGTTCCTTATTCATATCCATATCTCCTAAATTGAAACTATAATGATATTAAATCAGAATTTAATCTAATGTTAATTTATCCATTTTGCAATATTTTCTGCACTACCATATTTCAAATATTCCCTAATCCTTCCTGATTGCATCAAGAATTTTTCCCTATCAAGATTGTAATATTGCTCCAGTAAATTAGCACAAGTCAATTTATCTTGTATCAATTCCTCATGTAATTTACTTTTACCTTTTCCTGGTTTCTCATTATTCATAGCATTATAAAAAATATTAGCAAGTCCTATATATGAAAGTTTAACAAAAATTTTAGCAATAACAAAATCAATTTTTCTTGCTTTGTATCCTAACACAAAAGGGATTCCTATTAATGCTGCTTCTAATGTTGCTGTTCCACTACAAATAAAAGCAAATTCAGCTTCATGAAGACTCTTATGTGTGTCAAAAGAAATTTCAAATTCTTTAATGTCTGTTCCATATATGGATTCTAAATCCATACCAAAAAAAGTTTTTGGTATGACTAAAATCTTTTTTTCATCTTGAAGTTTTTTGGCAACTTGAACAAAAATAGGGAATATTCTTTGAATCTCTCCCTTCCTGCTGCCAGGCATAAATATAATGCCTTTTTTGGTTTTCGTGTTCTCATATTTTTGTATTTCATCTAAAAGTGGATGTCCTACGTAAGTTGCTTTATTTTTATAAAATGACACTTCAAAAGGCAATATTGCTCCAAGTCTATCACAATACTTTTCAAGCAATTTTACTCTCCAAGATTTCCAAGCCCAGACTTGCGGTAATATATAATAAATAATATTTTTTGTAATATCTTTTTTTTTAATGTTTTTTGCTAAAGGAATATTAAAAGAAGAAGAATCCATCAACAAAACCATATCAACTTGTATTGACATTTCAGCCATTTTTTTATTTGCTATATAGAAAAATTTTAATTTACTCAACACATCTCCAAAACCCATCACGGAAAAATCTTTGGGTGTATAAACTGCCCTTCCCAGATCTTCGTCAAAAATACCTATCAATTCAACATCTTTTAAATATTTTTTGAGTTCCCTCAAATGAATATTTGAACTAGGTTCAAGTGCACTAACAAGGATTTTTTTCATCAATATCTTTCTTTCCTGATAAATGTTTAGCTTTTATCATGTCTTCGGTATAAAAATCCCTCAACTCTATTTTTAATTTTGAATTTTCTAATTCAAAATCTAATATATGTTCCTTTAAAGATTTATTTTCTTTCAACAAGACTCTGTATTTTTTATACAATATATCTGTAAAAATTTTTTTTACAGGTCTTGCTTTTGCTATACTCCCATCTTTTAGATAAATATCAATCATTTCAACAGGTTTTGGCAACAAAGCTTCTTTCTTTTCCCCCAATAAATTTGATTTTTCATTTTTAAGTTTTGAAATATTTTTTTGTATTTTTTGTTTAAAAAGATATTGTTTTATCTCGTTTATCTCTTGAATTTTTTTTTGTTTGATTTCTTCAATATCATTCATTTCATTTTTAAGCTTTATGTATCGGAGTCGTATTTTTTTTAGTTTTTCTTTGGCCTGAAATATCTCTTGTTCATAAGAAAAAATTTCTTGTTTAAATTTCTCTCTTTCTTCTTCAAAAAGTCTAAAAACTTCCCAACTTTCTTTGATTTCAGAACTTTTTTGAATAAAATCTTGAAAAATTTGTTTATCCTTCATCTTGATTTTCCCCAATCATTTCCAAAGATAATAAATTCATCTCTCTTCCTTTGGTGATTTTTAAATTCTTGCTTCCGCATTGCTTACACAAACCATATTCTATTTCTTTAGGAATAAATTTATATCCACATTCTTTACATTCTAATTCTATTTTTTCTTCTATAATATCTAAAATAGCATCTTTGCATAATTGTGATTCTTCTCTGAATGTTTCAAATGCACTTAAAAACAAACTTTTATCCATGCCACTCCTCTCACCAATCCCCACAACAATCCTTTCTATTTTAAAAGCTTTATTTTTAAAAGCATTTTCCTCACAAATTTCTATCAAAGAAGATACCACAGAATATTCATGCATTTTTAAAACCTTAAATATTTATTTCTTGTTTGATAATAATACTTTGTATATGGTTAATATCACTTTCATTTTCTGCAATACAATCAAAATCATTCATAGTTTCTATAATATTTTTGAAATCTTTTTTTAAAGAACAAAAATTTTTAATTTCATCATCATTGCCAAATTTTGAAATATATTGCCTGATGCTTTTTTCCCAATCAATTTTTTCTTCTTCATTTTCAAAAGCATTCCTCATTTCATATAAATAAGCTATTTTCATTATGATATCAATTTTATTTTTCCATTCTTTAATACCAAAAAACTTTTGTATTCTGCTATAGACTTCTTCTGTATCTCCTTTTTGTGCAAAACTTTTAGCTTCTTCAAAAACCTTTATTATATCATCATGTATCAATGTATATTCTTCTAAAGATCCTAATTCAGGATATTTATCTAGCATTTCATAACATTTTATATAATTTTTTGTCCTACATTGAGTGAAAAATATATCAATATTCTCAAGGTATTTTTGATTTTTGATTGCAAAATCTTTAAAAGGTGGTAATTTGATTAAAAAATTTAAATATTCTTTAGCCTTTATAAAATTTTTATTTAAAATTTCATCTTGCACTTTTTGAGTCATTTGCTCGCAAATGAAATACATTTTTTGATATGTTTTTGTTTTTTTAATAAATAAAGATTGTTCACTCAGTGAAAAATAATTGATAAAATCTTTTTCTTTAGCATATTTTTCTGCTAAAAAATATTTATCCCAATTATTATAAATACCTATAATTATATTTTTCTTTTCTAATATATTTTCAAAAGGTTTCAAAAGTTTTTCAATTTTTTGTTTTGCGACAAAAGAATTTTCAAATATAAGATATTCAGAAAGATTACAAATTTGCTCAAAATTATTTTCCAACTCTTTATATTCTTTTAAGTTTTTTATACAAGGATTTTGATTAGCAATTTCATAAGCAAATGTATAATTTTTTTCTTCAAATCTTTTTAAAAAATTTTGTATAAAAGATTTTTTATTGATATATTTTTTGATTTCTTCTTCTTTTTCTATATCTTCAAAATATGGAGCACAAATTTCAAGAATCCCTTGAATATCTTCATTTTGCAAAAGTTGAGGGATTTTTTTAAGGATATTTTTCCAAGTATTATTTTTGACATTTGTATATATTTCTAAAGTTTTGAGCAAAAAATTATTCTCTTGGGCTAATTTTTTTGCCCCTGAAAAATCACCTTGATTGAGCAATTCTAAAAACTCATTAATTTTATAATATTTATCAATAATATGGATACCCCCATTTGCAAAACAAATAAAAAGTAAATTATCATAGTTTTTGATGCACACAATACCTTTTGAAAGTGTATTTATTTTATAAACAACATTATTATCTTTAACGTAACAAATATATAAAAAATTGTCACGTGTGCCTATGTAAACATAAAGACCATCATTGCTCAAAATTATTCTAGTAGGCCAATGTTCAAGATTGATTTTGTATTCATTTTTACCAGAAAAAATATCAAGCACACCTGTTTCACCAGATTTGCAAACATAAAAAATTTTTTTATCATTATCAAAAAATAGAGCATCTTCAACAACGCTTGGAGTTTTTATCATTTTAATTTGTGAATCGGTTTGAATATCATAAACTATCAATGTCAGATCATAAGAGGCATAACAAATATTTTCAGAACTTTTGCCAAACACAATACAAGAAATATAATCAGGCCTTCTGGGCAAAAAAGTACTGATCCTATAATTGGATTGATTGTAAACAAAAATCCTTCCATCTTCTCCTCCAGTTGCAAAATATTTACAATCATCTGAAAATCTTGAAACACTAATACCTGTCTTGTGCCATTTTAATCTTGTTATCAATAAGAGTTGATTATCTTGGATTTTATGGATTGATATGATTTTACTATTAGGTTTCGCCATCAAAACATAACCATTGTTTGAACAACTAATAGCCTTAGAATACTTATGATGAGGGAAAGTATTCTTCCAAATTTGCTTGCTAAAAGAAAACATAAAATCTTTTAGAAAAAATTTATAAACACGATGATTATCATCTAAAAATAAATATTCATTATTTTTTCCTTGATCAATCGAGACAATATCTAATATATTACCAATCAAATCAATTTTTTTTATAAGTTTGAGCATTTTTTTGTTTTGGAGTTCCTGATTATTTTAACACATAGTTAAAAGTTCCATCTCTTCTTTTGTATTTTTAAAGATGGATTTTATATATATAATGATAACATAACTTAAAGCTCAAAGATAACCAAAAAGTCCATATAATAATAACCTGTGATTCAAATACAAGGAAATAATTTAATGTTAAGCCCTCGATACCTAACCAAGCAGATTTTTATAGGTTCTATTCCTATTGGGGGGAATGCTCCTATTAGCGTACAAAGTATGACTTTCACAAAAACAGCCGATATAATTGCTACCAAATCCCAAATAGACAGATTGCATTTTGCTGGGGCAAATATTGTTCGTGTAGCCGTAAGTGATCAAAAAGATGCTCAAGCACTCGCTGAACTCAAAAAAGTTTCTGTATTACCTATAGTTGCAGATATTCATTTTAGACATAGATTTGCTCTTATTGCAGCTGAAAGTGTTGATGCAATCCGTATAAATCCTGGAAATATAGGCACAAAAGAAAGGATAAAAGAAGTCGCTAAGGCATGTGAGCAAAGGAAAATACCTATCCGTATAGGAGTTAATAGTGGTAGCTTAGAAAAAGAATTTGATAAAAAATATGGACCTACTCCAAAGGGAATGGTTGAATCAGCTTTGTATAATATTAAATTACTTGAAGATTTTGGATTTGAAAATATCAAAATCTCTTTAAAAGCAAGTGATGTTGAGAGAACTATTGAAGCCTATAGAATGCTCAGACCACTTGTAAATTATCCATTCCATCTTGGTGTAACTGAGGCAGGAACAATTTTTCACTCAATGATAAAAAGTTCTATGGCATTAGGGAATCTCTTGATGGAAGGTATCGGGGATACAATGCGTGTGTCTATAACAGGAGAACTTGAAGAAGAAATAAAAGTTGCCAAAGCTATTTTACGTTATAGCGGTAGGCAAAAAGATGGTATCACTATTATTTCTTGTCCCACATGTGGAAGGATTGAAGCTAATCTTGTGGATGCAGTCAAAGAAGTAGAAAAAAGACTATCTCACATAAAAACTCCATTAAATATCAGTGTGATGGGTTGTGCTGTGAATGCAATTGGAGAAGCCAAACATGCTGATATTGCGATTGCTTTTGGAAATCGTGAAGGACTTATCATTAAAGGTGGTGAGGTTTTATGCAAATTGCCCGAAAACAAGATTTTAGAAACCTTTATCAATGAAGTTGAAAAACTAGCTATTGAAAAAAATATTCAAAACTAACTTTATTTTACTTAACAAAAAAGGAAAACAATGAAATATTGGCTATTTCTAATTTTGGCTATTGTATTTGAAGCTTTGGCTGCATTATCTTTGAAAACAGCGACAAATACAAATAATTATTTGTATTCTATCCTTTATGCTATATTTTTTGCCATCAGTTTAGCAGTATTTTATATAGCTTCTAAAGGAATACCTTTAAGCACAGCATATGCAATATGGGCAGGATTAGGACTCAGTATTGTTTCTATTATAGGTTTTGTTATTTTCAAAGAAGAAATAAGTTTTTTAAAAATTGTATTTTTATTAATGATCATCATTGGTGTTGTAGGCTTAAAATTGATTTCAAGATAATTTTTTAGGAAAATATTCAATGCTATTGGCTTTATATAATGTATTTGCTTTTATCGGGTTAGGTTATTTGGCAAAATCTTTTCGGATGGTAGGCAACAAACAAAGTGGTATATTATTGGCATTTCTGCTCAATTTTGCCTTGCCTGCTCAAATTTTTACAGGAATTTATCATGTTGAGCTTGATTTTGATTTGATACTCATTATGTTTATTGCACTAATTTGCTCAATTATGAGTGGAATTGGGATGTATTTTTTTGCAAAAAAAATCTTAAAAAGAGATACAAATACTGCGATTGCAATGTCATTTTTAGCTACTTTAGGAAACACATTATTTTTAGGTGTTCCTTTAGTGCAAGGAGCCTTAGGTCAAGAATATGCCAATAAGGCAATTTTATATGATCAAATGTGTACAGCAATCCCTTTAGCTATCCTTACACCTTTTATAATGAGTTTGGGAGGAAAAGGGAATTTTACATTTAGAGCTATCATAATGAGGTTATCTCAAAATCCCCTTTTTTTAGCCTTAATAATAGGTTTAATTTTCAAAACAATCCCATTTCCAATAAAAGAATGGATTTTTATTCCTATCAAACAACTTGGGGCTTGTGCTACACCTGTCGCTTTATTTGCCATAGGTGTTCAAATCAGTCTTGGAGATATTAAAACTGAATGGAAAAATACTTTTTTTGTTTTATTTTGGGGGATGATAATAGTCCCTGCATTGGTATTTTGTTTTATAAAACTAAGCGGGATGGATTACAATAATGATTGGAGAATGGCTCTTTTAGAATCTGCAATGCCTCCGCTTATAAGTTCTGCAGCTGTAATCATGCGTTCAGGTTTGAATAGTAAAATAGCAGTCAGTTCTATTGCATTTGGAATTTTCGCAAGTTCTTTAAGCATACCAATATGGTTAGAGTTAAGTTATTTATAATGATTTTAATTGAAATCTCAAACAAATAATATTATAAATAGCTTTTATAAAATACTATAGTTTATTTTTAGGAGAGATAAAATGGTGGACAAATTCAAAAATTTTGTGGATACTTATCAAAAGTCTTCTTCCTACAAAGCACCTTTAGGGTTTGGTATTGCACGTGTTGATTTAGGACAGAAATCAAAAAAAGTGCTTTGTACAACTTATCCTATCTTAAATTGGAAAGATGAAAATTTAGGATCTTATGCTGTTTTTATGAATTCATTGAATCTATCTGCTAAGATCAGTTCAAGTGAAAATGAATGTGTGTATGGGATTGATGAAAATTTTATTCATAAAGCCCTTGAATTTTATGCACCATTTTTAAATGAAGCTATACAAAATAAAACAAGCCATAAAAATATCCAAATAATTTTAGAACTCAAAAAAGCTTTGGAAACAAATAGATTGAAAACTAGGGATGGAGATTTTTTATTTCGATTTGTCGTATTATATAAAGATACCAAATGTGAGAGTATAGAAAGTGCTTATATGAAATTACTTGCACTATCTTTAGGTAAAGCAAAACTCAGAAGTCTTGTGCTTGAAGGTATTTTTGGATTGCTTCAAAATGTTGCTTGGAGCGGTAATAAACCCTATGAACTTGAATGGCTCAGAGAAAATGAAATTTATTTGAAAATGAATGAAATTTATCCCCATATTGATTTTGTTGATAAATTTCCTCGTTATTTAATGCAAATTATCCCTCAATATGACAATATCAGATTGCTTGATAGTGCAAAAACAAGATTTGGAGCTTATTTAGGCATAGGGGGCTATACTCAAATGCCTGGTGCAAGCTATGTAAATTTTAATGCTGGAGTTGAAGGAACTTGTATGAATGAAGGTCGCATATCCTCTTCAGTCATTATTGGAGAAGGCACTGATATTGGTGGAGGTGCAAGTATTTTAGGCGTCCTGAGTGGGGGAAATTCGACACCTATCAGTATAGGCAAAAATTGTCTTTTAGGCGTCAATAGCTCAACAGGTATTAGCTTGGGCGATGGATGTATTGTAGATGGAGGCATTGCAGTATTGAGTGGTACTATTTTTGAGATCAATAAAATTGAAGCTGAAAAAATTGCTCAAATCAATCAAGATTTTTCAATCAAAACAAATAATTTTTATAAAGGAAAAGAACTATCTGGTAAAAATGGAATTCATTTTAGACAAGAAAGCACTACTGGTAAAATGATAGCCTTTAGAAGCAATAGAAAAATTGAGTTGAATACTGATTTGCATTAATTTGGGTATATTTTTTGCTTTTTTATCATAGATTCTTAAAGTATTCAGAGAAATAGGAGATAAAAATAATGCAGATAATGCATAAAATCAATAATTGTTTTTTAGTAGGTTTCTTAGCAATGACAAATATAATTTATGCTGCTGATACAGATGGTTCTGCAGTACAACCTTCTACAACTCAAAATAATGAACAAAATACTCAAACAAATAATCAACAAAATCAAAATACTCAAAAAGAACCTGCACCTATTTTAGCACCCAACCCTGAACCTGATACCCCAAGGACAAGTAAACCTACTCCCCCTATAACAGATCATTTAGCCCCACCAGATTCGGTAGAAGGTATCCTTACAGCAGGAATTAAAGCAGCTAAAACAGGGGATTATAAAACAGCATTCAAATTATTTTCACAATCTTGCGATGAAGGAAATCCTGCTGGATGTTTTGCTGTAGGTACAATGTATATGAATGGTGTAGGAATTCGCACTGATGTTCAAAAAGCAACCCGATATTATGAAATGGGTTGTAGTGGTGGTGATGCAACAGCATGTGCAAATTTAGCAATGATTTATGATTTCCAAAAAAAGTCTGATGAAAATAATAAAGAAAAAGCTGCACAATTATATATGACAGGTTGCCAAGGAGGAGATGTATTAGCCTGTAATAACCTAGCTTGGATGTATGCTAATGGCGAAGGTGTACAAAAAGATTATTTCAAAGCAATTCAATATTATAAATATGCTTGCGAAGCTGGAAGCGATTTGGGATGTTATAATCTAGGCTTGATGTCCAATACAAATACTATTTATGGTATTGATAAAGCTAAATTAGGCTTAGTGGATTTGAATTATTTAGCTTGCAATGCAGGAGATATTAATGGTTGTGCTAATTTGGGCTGGATGTATACCAATGGAACTTCAGGAGCTCCAGTAAGTTATTTTTATGCTGCAAAATATTATCAAATAGCTTGTGATGGTGGTTTATTGAGTAGTTGCAATAACCTAGCTATCTTATATCAAAAAGGTTTAGGGGTGCCTCAAGACACTCAAAGAGCTTTAGATTTATTTGCATTTGTTTGTGATAATGGTTTGCAATCAGGTTGTGACAATTATAGGATTTTTAAACAACAGCTTTTATCCCCACAAATCAGAAATAAAGGTACTTTTTTCTTCCCAAAAAATTCAGATACTTCAAATAGAAGAATAAGATAGTTTTCTGACTAAAGTTTATCAAGCAAAACGAGATAAAATCTAATATTTTCGTGCAATTCTTTTCTTTTTTCTTTATAGTTAGGGCAAAATTTTTCTACAAAATTCCAAAAATCTTTAGAATGATTCTTGTGTAAAATATGTGAAAGTTCGTGAATTATGACATAATCAATCAAAGATTTTGAAGCAAAGATTAACAAAAAAGAAAAATTTAAGTTATTTTGATATGAGCAACTACCTAATCTTGTTTTACTCATTTTGACAGATATTTTATTATAAGAAAGATTCATTAGTGTTGCTAAGATAGGCACTTTTATCAAAAGATAATCTAAAAGTTTAGCTTTAAGCGAAGTGATATTAATGCTTGAATCCATATTCTTCCATTCTCCAAAAATAAGTATCTCATTTGAATGCATGAAAGAAAAATTTTCTATCTCTAAGCGAGCTTTATTTATTTTTGCAAGATTTTTCTCAACCCAATCTTTATATTTATCAAGTAGTTTTAAAGAATCCTCTCTGCAATAAAAATAAGGTACATTGATAAAAATATCTCCTGTTTGTTTTATGATAATGTGAGGGTTTTTACATTTTGTTTTTTTAACCTGAACACGATTTTTTATCTGAATAAAATCCATTAGCCTTACTCTTTTTTGATAAAATTTTAAACAATTCTAGCAGAAAAGGAAGAAAATGAAAATTTTATTGATCAAGGATGTCAAAGGTCTTGGAAAAACTGGCGAAATTCACGAAGTCAAAGATGGCTATGGTCAAAATTTTTTAATAGCAAAGGGCAAAGCCAAACATGCTACAAATGATGTTATCAATAAATTTAAAGCTGAACAAAAAAAGAAGGCAGAAATAGAAGCTTTAGAGATGGCAGAAAGAAAGCAACTCGCCAATACTTTAAATAATACAACATTAAAAATCATCAAAAAAGTAGGTGCAAATGGATCATTATTTGGGGCTATAACAAAAGAGGAGATTTCGGAAGGATTGCAAAATTCCCACCATATAACTCTAGATAAAAAAAATATTGAACTAAAAAATCCAATGAAAAGTACAGGTATTTATGAAATTGAAGTCAAACTTGGATATGGAATTTCAGGTATACTTAAAGTTGATGTAATTGGTGAATAAAGGGTAAGTAATGTTTGAAGCAACAACAATATTAGGCTACAAAGGTGATTTTAATGGCAAATCTTATGCCATAATAGGTGGGGATGGGCAAGTTACTTTTGGTAATTGTGTCCTCAAAGCAAATGCAACAAAAGTAAGGACACTTTATCATGGACAAATATTGAGTGGTTTTGCAGGTAGCACAGCAGATGCTTTTTGCTTATTTGATATGTTTGAACGAATATTAGAAGGCAAAAAAGGTGATTTGGTAAAAAGTGTCCTTGAATTTAGTAAAGAATGGAGAAAAGATAAATATTTAAGGAAACTCGAGGCAATGATGATTGTCTTAAATAAAAATTCTATTTATATTCTAAGTGGGACAGGAGATGTCGTAGAGCCAGAAGATGGAAAAATAGCTGCGATTGGGAGTGGCGGTAATTATGCCCTTAGTGCAGCAAGAGCATTGGATAAATTTGCCAATATAGACCCCAAACAGATTGTGCAAGAATCTTTAAAAATTGCAGGCGAGCTTTGCATCTATACAAATACAAATATTAAAATTCTGGAGATTGAATGAGCACTAATGATAAACTAAATATGAGTCCAAAAGAGATAGTATATTATCTTGATGAGTATATTATTGGTCAAAAAGAAGCCAAAAAAGCTGTAGCCATTGCATTGAGAAATCGTTATAGAAGACTACAACTTGCACCTGAAATTCAAGATGAAGTGACACCAAAAAATATTTTAATGATTGGTTCAACTGGGGTTGGAAAAACAGAAATTGCACGTCGTATGGCTAAAATAATGGGACTTCCTTTTATAAAAGTCGAAGCAAGCAAATATACTGAAGTTGGTTTCGTAGGACGAGATGTAGAATCTATGATAAAAGATTTAGTTCTAACAAGTATGAATTTGATTGAAAATGAATATAGGGAAAAATCAAAAGATAAAATTGAAGAATTTATCATAGAAAAAATATCTCAAAAACTACTCCCTCCACTGCCCAACGGAGTGAGTGAAATCAAAAAACAAGAATATGAAGCCAGTTTTGAGAAAATGAAACAAAAGGTTAGAAATGGAGAAATGGATAACCTCAAAATACAGATCGAAATCACCAAATCTTTATGGGATTCTGACAATGACCTTTCTGCTGATATTATAAAAGTATCAGAAAGTATTGTAAAAGTCTTAGGTAAAGATCAAGAAAAAATTAAAAAAGAGATGACCATAAAAGAAGCAAAACAAGCACTCAAGCAAGAAGCTTCACAAGCTATTTTAGATTCTGAAACAATTAAACATGAAGGACTCAAACGTGCTCAAGAAGCAGGAGTGATCTTTATTGATGAGATTGATAAAGTTGCTGTAAGTACAAAAAATAGCTCAGGACAAGATCCAAGCAAAGAAGGTGTTCAAAGGGATTTGCTACCCATTGTTGAAGGTAGTGTTGTGAATACAAAATATGGACAAGTAAAAACTGATCATATTCTCTTCATAGCTGCTGGTGCTTTTCATTTAAGCAAACCCAGTGATCTTATCCCGGAACTACAAGGTAGATTTCCTATCAGAGTAGAACTTGATAGCTTAGATGAAGATGCAATGTATCAAATCCTCACTCAAACCAAAACATCAATCATCAAGCAATACCAAGCATTATTGAAAGTTGAAAATGTCGATATAATTTTCGATGATGAAGCCCTCAGAGAACTTGCAAAACTTTCTTTCAATGCTAATCAAAAAACTGAAGATATTGGTGCGAGAAGACTACATACTACAATAGAACATGTTTTAGAAGATATTAGTTTTGATATTGATGAGTATGAAGGAAAAACAGTCCACATTACACAAAAACTAGTAAATGAAAAATTAAAAGATCTGGTTGAAAATGTTGATTTGGCCAGGTATATTCTTTGATGCAAAATAGTTTTAAATGTGGTTTTGTTGCGATTGTGGGACGTCCAAATTGTGGCAAAAGTAGTCTTTTAAATAAACTATTAAAACAAGATATTGCCCTTGTCTCACATAAAGCAAATGCAACAAGAAAAAAAATGAATTTTATTGTGCCATTTAAAGATAAAAATGGCATTGAAAGCCAGATTGTTTTTGTCGATACACCCGGGATACACCATCAAGAAAAATTACTCAATCAATTTATGCTCAAAGAAGCCTTGAGGGCAATTTCTGATTGTGATTTGTGTGTATTTATGGCTTCGATTTTTGATAAAACAAAATACTATGAAGAATTTTTAGAACTCACAGATAAACCCCATATCATATTATTGAGTAAAATCGATATTGCGAGTAAAGAACAAGTGCTTCAAAAAATAAATGATTATAAGAAATATAGTCAAAAATTCCTCTCTCTTGTCCCTGTAAGTTCGCAAAAAGCTATTAATCTCAGTGATTTTTTATTTGAAGTTGCTCAATATTTACCCTACTCTCCTCCATTATTTGATACAGATATCCTTACAGATGAAAACCTCAAACAAATCTATAAAGAAATTATCAGAGAAAGTGTCTTCAATAATCTTAGTGATGAAATTCCTTATGAAAGTGAAGTCCAAATAGAAAAATTTATTGAAGGAGAGACATTTGATAAGGTTTTTGCTAAAATTTTTGTAGAAAAAGAAAGTCAAAAAAGTATGGTAATTGGTAAAAATGGTCAAACTATTAAACGAATTGGTAAACAAGCAAGAGAAAAAATGCAAATTATAGGTGAAAAAAAAATATTTTTATCCTTAAATGTATTTGTTCAAAAATCTTGGAGTAAAGAAAAAGAAAATCTTAAAAAATTTGGATATGATTTTGAAGTCTAAAACAAGCAGAAGGAGTGCGAATATGAAATTCATTTTAAGTATCAGTCTAGTGGTATCTTGTATGCTTTATGGAATAGATGCTGATACTATCAAAATTATTCAGACCTATCGAACAAAAGGCATAGAAAATACACAAATTATGCTTGAAAATTATTTGACTCAAAAAGATTTTTGGCTTGATTTGCTCAAAGATAAAGATACTGATTATGGGTATTATGAAAATACAGAATTTTTATTCGTCTCTGATAAAACTATTCCGGATTTAAGCCTTTATGAAATCCAAAATGGGCATTTAAAAAAAATCAATCAAAGTAATGCATTGGTAGGTTCAGGAAAAGGTGATAAAAAAATTGAGGGGGATTTGACAACTCCTATTGGTGTCTATGATATTACAGCAAGACTGACTGGACTTAACCAGTATTATGGACCAATGGCTTATGCTACAAGCTATCCTAATATCTATGATAGAGTACGTAAAAGAACAGGTTCAGGTATTTGGATACATGGGCTTCCATTAAATGGAAATCGAGAAGAACTCAATACAAAAGGTTGTATTGCAATTGAAAATCAACTCCTTAGTCAATATGATAAAATCATTGCTCAAAAAAACATACTCCTCATTAGTTTTGAAAATAACTTCAAGCCATCAACAAAAGAAGAATTAGCCACTATACTTAGCGATCTATATCTATGGAGAGATGCGTGGATAAAAAATGATTTAAATACATACTTGTCTTTTTACAATAATGATTTTATCCGTTTTGATGGAATGAAATTTAATAGCTTTAAAGACTATAAAAAACGAGTATTTGATAAAAAAGAAGAAAAAACTATTCTATTTTCAGATATCGATATCACTCCCTATCCAAATAATGAAGGAAAAAATCTCTTTAGGATTGTTTTTTCTCAAAATTACTCTGCCTTCAAAAACAATCGCTCTACTTATACTTCCAAAAGCAAAAAAGAACTATATATAGAACTCAAGGATAATAAGATTTCAATCTTGACTGAAAAATAGGTTTGAATCACATTAAATCAAAAAACTTGTATAATTTGTGTTATATTTTTTTATAAGGAAAAGAATGGACACAATTAAAATCCCTTCTGGTTTGAAAGATCTGAAAGGTATAGAATCTTTTCCTATGGGAAGATTTTGTTTTGCTCGATATACTCAAAAAGAAAATTCAATCCAATTACCTATTTTAATGGAAATGAATGTTTTGATTTTTGTATGCAGAGGTAAAAAGATTCTCCATACAGAAGGTAACGATTTTTGTATAGAAAGTGGTGAAGCTATTTTTTTAAGCAAAGGTTATTATACACTCAGTGATATTATTGAATTTCAAAATGATATATATCAATCATTTTTATTCTTTTTTGATGATAGTTTACTCATTGAGTTTATCAATAAGCATCGCTATATTCTAGAAGCATTTAAAAATCATTATCAAGAAGATATTATTTTCAAAATACAAACTGATAAAATTTTGCAGTCTGTTTTAGAAGGTTTTGCACCTTACTTTGAACTACCTAAATCCCCAAATGAAAATATTATTTTATTAAAATTTGAAGAAATTTTTTTGCATATTTTAAATAATCAAAATCAAAATAGAGCATTTATTGGTTTTTTAAGAAATATCATACAAGAATTTAATGTAGATATAAAAAAACTTTTTGAATACTGCAATCATAATTTTAGCAATGTAAGCGAAATGGCGATGTTTTCAAAAATGGATTTAGCTAGCTTTAGTCGGAAATTCAAACAATGTTTTGGGATATCGCCAAAAGAATGGTTAGATGAAAAACGTTTTTCAAAAGCAAAATTCCTTATCCAGTTTAGCCAAAGGAATATCACTCAAATTTGTCAAGAATGTGGATTTTCTTCACCTGCTTGGTTTATTGAAAGGTTTAAAACAAAATATGGCATCACTCCAAAACAATACCAAAAATCAAATAACTTATATTTTGTTTCATAAAACTCATAGTAGAAAAATTTGAATTACTATAGAATTCATAATGTTTTTTCAAAATTCAAATAACAAGGAAATAAAGATGAAAAAAATGATCGCATTAGCTATTTTAAGCAGTTCAATAGTATTTGCAAACCCTACACTATTGACTAACTCTAAAGATATCAGTGGTTTTAATTCTCCTGAAAGTGTTTATGTAGATGGGAAAAATGTTTATGTTTCAAATGTAGGTGTCGAACTTCAACCTTTAGCAAAAGATAACGATGGCTTCATTTCAAAACTAGATATCAATGGAAAAATAATTGAAAAACATTTTATTGATGGCATGAATGCTCCTAAAGGAATGTCAGTTATAGGTAATACACTTTATGTGGTAGATATAGATGTTTTGAAAGGTTTTAATCTCAAAAATAAAAAGCAAGTTTTTTCATTGCCAATAAAAGGAGCAATTTTTCTAAATGATATAGCTGTATTAGATAATAATACTTTATTTGTCAGTGATACAGGAACAGGTATTATCCATCAAGTTAACCTAAAAAATAAGGATTATAAAAATTTTGTAACTTTAGATATTAAGCAATATGGAGGACCCAATGGCTTATTGATAGACAAAAAAAATCAAAGGCTTTACACAGTAGGTTATGACCCAATTGGTAATGCAGGTGGTTTAGTTATCTACATTGATCTGAAAGACAAAAACCACACCCTTCATATGCTATCTGATATCAGAGGACAACTTGATGGAATTACATTTGATTCTAAAGGTAATCTTTTGGTGAGCAGCTGGGGAGAAAATCTCAAAGGTATTATCTATAGTATTGATAAAAACGGTAAAGTTAAAGTGCTTGATTTACCTGCAATGAAAGGTCCTGCAGATATTTTTTATGATGGAAAAAACCTTTGGATACCAAAAATGGCTGAAAATAAAGTCTTGAAAATTCAATATTGATTCAACTATAGACTCTTTAGAGTCTATCTGATTAAGCTTTTTTTGTTTTTATAAAACTTCCTGACCAATCTCTTGATATTGTTCCCAATACCATTGAATAAATACATTTACCATATTAGAAACAGATATATATTCTTTTTGATTTTTTAAAACAAAATGTTCAAGCCATTTACCAGCATTTATTTTTTGCATATAATGTTTTGCTAAAGACTCATAACTCTTCAAATACCATAAAACTAAATCTTTATATTTATCTTGATTGATTTTAAGGACAGGTTTTTTATCTGGATAAAATTCTATGACTTTATTCTCAAAAGCCCCATAAAGGTGTATTAAACCTTCACAATAATAGGGCAAAACATCTTCTTGTTCTTTCCAAGCCATTAAACTTATAGCCCTACGAATAGTATCACTCATAACTGCTTTAAATTCTTCTTGTGTGTAATCGTTTTTAAAAAATGCTACTAATCCTCCGCAAGTAGCTTTAAATTCTTCAATATTTTTAAATTCACCATCAATATTCATCAATCTTTGCGTGTCTTCCTCTATCCAAAGAATGTGACCAAATTCATGTCCATTGGTAGTAATATCATATACAAGATGCCACAATGATTCATTGTTAAATAAAATTTCTCGACTCTCTTCTAAATAAAGAGCTTCAAATATTTGGTAGCTCAACTTCATTTTAGGTTTATTTCTACTTGCTTGTATGATTTTATCTCCAAAAGCAAAAATCTTTTTTCCAAACTGATTAGAAACTATTTCATCATTTGGAACAACTTGTGCAGAAAAAAGTCCATTCATATCCGCACCATAATAAAGTGCTGGTAATCCAGCATAAAATTTTACTTTTTTCAAAGCATCAAGATTAGAAGTTTTTAATTTTTCTGATGCTTTCAATTTTTGTGCATATTCCATAAACATTGAAATTATAGAATCTTTAACTCTTTTATCATTCATTTTTTCAGGATTAGTTATCCTTAAATCCCATTCTGGTGCCACAGAATGACGATATCTATCTTCATAGTATTCCAAAGGGTGACCTATTTGAAAAGGAGTATCTATATCCATCCAATGAATATCTACTTGCCGCCAACTTTCAATAAGTTTATTTTTATCATTTTGACCAAATGCAATTTTTAAAGCATTGAAATAAAGGATATAAGCATCTTTCTTTCCATAAATCTCATCTTCTAATTTTTCTAATTTCAATAAAAGTTTTTCTATTGCTTTGATGATTGACTTGATTTCAATATCAAAAGACAAAGCATAGGGAATAGAAATAAACTTATCTCCAAGTTTTTTAGGTATTGAATAGCTCCTATCTGAAGTAATATACTTTCCTTCAGATATCTCTTCATCAATACTTGAAGCTAATAACCTAAGAGCTTCTTTATCACCATAATGTTTTTGCATATCTTTATTGATACCATCTATTAACACATCTTGCCAGCTTTCAAAAAAATCATTCATCGCAAGCCCTACTTGATGAACACCTAATAAAATCTCACGATAAAATCCATTGAATAATTTTTCCTTTTGTACTATTGATAAAATTTCTTCGTGTTTTTTAGCATAAAAATTACTCACAAAATTAAGCAAGAATTTCCTAGCAATTAAAATTTCAGAATTGCTTTTTTGTTCCTTTTTAAGCACCTGTATGATAGAACCCTCTTTAAGATTAACTATACGATCACATATCGCCATCAAAGTAGATTGTTGGGGTTCAAGACCCAAACGATGGCATATTTGAATCAGAATCTTAAAATATTGATTTTCTTCTTGTTTTTTAGATTTATCAAAAATTTTATAAATCCCTTGAATCTCTGCAGATTGTTCTTGAATCAGAGCATAAAATCTTTTTAAATCTTTTTCAAATTGCTTAGGAATATTTTGAATTCCTTCCATAAATTCTCCTTAAAAATTAAAAATATCAAATAGTCATTACAAGTAAAGAATTATAAATATATCATAAAATTAAAATAAATACTTTAATACAAATAATCATTCAACAAATCCTTGGTAAAATCTCTCCTTGTGGATAATCTAAATATCTTTTTCCACCCCAAGCATTTTTTAACACAACTCGCGGAATTTTGGTATTTTTTGCTTCTATATATCCAATAATAGATGCTTCTTTACCATCTTGATATTTTTTTAAGATTTCACATACTTTTTGTGCCTCATTTGATGGAACACAAAACACGCATACCCCTTCATTGGCTAAAGAATATGGCTCTAGTCCTAAGATTTCACACACTCCCTTGACTTCTTTTGGCACTGGGATTTTATCTTCTTCAATTAAAATATCTACATCAGACATTTCAGCCCATTCATTTAAAACAGCAGCAAGCCCACCCCTAGTTGCATCCCTAAGTGAATGTATAACAATAGAACTACAAAAAATTTCTTCTAATATAGGATAAAGCTGTTTACAATCACTTTTCAATTTAGAATCCAAACCAATTTCATTTCTTGAGCAAAAAATGACACTCCCATGTCTACCTATAGAGCCACTTAAAATAATTACATCACCGACTTGAAGGTTTTTAGCTGAAATACCACTTTTTTCGATTTTCCCTATGACTGTTGTATTGATAAAAATTTTATCTGCACTACCCTTATTTACAACTTTTGTATCAGCTGATAAAATCTTTATTTTTGTAATCTCAAGTTCTTTTTCCATTCCTTGAAGTATTTTTTCTAATTCATTGATTTTAAAACCTTCTTCAAGTATAAAACCAATGCTTATATATAAAGGTTTTGCACCCTTCATAGCTACATCATTACTACTCCCACAAATAGCAAGTTTTCCAATATTTCCACCCGGAAAAAAGATAGGTGAGATGACATAAGAATCAGTACTAACACACCAATCTTGAATACCTTTAGATTCAAATACTCCAGCATCTTCGCCACCATCAATGATAAATTTTCCAAGATATTTTTTAAAAATATTTTTGATAAGTTCATTGGTTTGAACGCCGCCATTGCCTTGAGCTAAAGTGATTGTTTGCATATTTTGTTTCTCCCTATTTTTTATCCCTAAAATGATATTGTGCATAAACTGCCTGCCCAAAAGAAATGCAAGTATCATTAGGTGGTAATAATTTATGCATATAAAAACGAATATTGTGGGGTTTAAAAAGTTCTAAAATCTTCTCACACAAAGCTTTATTTTGAAATACCCCTCCACTGAAAACAACACAATATCCCGGATAAGAAAGTGCAAAATCAAGGACTATTTTTGCTAAAGTATTGATAAATTTTTTAGCAATTTTTTCAAAGTCTTTAGTCAAAATATCTTCTTGTAATTGCAATATCATTTTTTCATATAAAATAGTGCCTTGAGTTATTTTAAAATCATAACATTCTTGAGTTAAAGAACCTTTTGATAGTTTTTCTAATATCATCCCTGTTTGTCCATCATAATGATTATTTTGCACTAATCCACATATACTCGCTACAGCATCAAACAATCTCCCTACAGAAGTTGTTTTAATCGTATTAATATTTTTTTCAAACATCATTTTTAAAAGCATACTTTCTTTTTTTGGTATTATTTTTTCATAACTTTCAATAATCTTATTCGCACCACATTCTAAAGCTAATCCATAACCAATCTTATAAATTTTTTTGATAGCCTCTTCCCCACCTATGAGTCCAAAAGGTTTAAAATGCCCTATACGTTCAATACTGCAAAGATTGCCTAAAAAGATTTCCCCGCCCCAAATATTACCATCATCACCAAGCCCACTACCATCCCAAATGATACCCAAAACCTTGTTTTCTTTTTTTATATCCATACCTTGAAGGATAGCTTCAGCAAAAATCGCACAAAAATGGGCTTGATGATGTTGAATTTTTATCTCTTTACATTGGATTTGTGTAGATTTTTTAGCACTAATTATACTAGAGTGATGATTATTATGCAAATCTCTTGCTAAAATATCAGGTTTTAGGGAATATATTTGCCCAAAGAAATCAAAAATTTCTTCATAACGTTTTTCAGTATCTGGATTATCCAAATCTCCAATATAAGGGGATACAATATACTCATCCATGTATGCATAAGTCAAACTAGATTTTTGCTCTGCACCCATCCCCACACATACATTTATAGAATTTATATCAATATTTAAATCCAAAGGTGCTAATCCTCTACCCAATCGAATAGGCCTCATTTCCCCTGCAATCAAACGCACTACACTGTCATCAATAAAATGCACAATCTCTCTTTCATAATCCAAGACACCATCAAATATACCATCAAGCTTTTTTAAAAGTTCGTCAAAATTTTTAATAATAGGTTCTCCGCTTATATTTGCACTAGTGAACACAATGGGAAAATCAATTTGTTGAAAAAGCAAATGATGCAATCCGCTATAAGGCAAGACAATACCCAGAGTTTCAATATTTGGAGCAATCTTCTCTGTATCCATAAAATTCTTTTTTCTTGCCAAAACAATCGGTGCTACTGATGATGTTAAAGCTTCTATCTCTTGATTTGACAAATATACAAGCTTCAAAGCCATTTGAATATCTCTTACCATTAGTGCAAATGGTTTTTTGGGTCTGTGCTTCTTTTTCCTAAGTCTTTGAATACTTTCATCATTCATTGCATTACAAATCAAAGTAAATCCCCCTATTCCCTTCAATGCTATGATTTTACCCTCTTTAAGAGCTATAGCACATTTTTCAATAGCTTGTTCATTAATACCTTTTAATTCCCCTTGATGATAAAATTTCAAATCTATGGCACATTTCAAACAAGAATTTGTTTGTGCATGAAATCTTCTATCTTCAGGGTTTTTATATTCATTTTGACATTCACTACACATTTTAAATGAACTCATTGAGGTATTTTTTCTATCGTAAGGCAATGTCTTTAAAATGCTATATCGAGGACCACAATCTGTACAATTTGTAAAAGCATAACCATAATGTCTATTTGTTTTATCTTCCATTTCCAAAAGACAAACATCACAAATTGCCCTATCTTTTGTTAAAGGTTGCAATCCTAATTTTTCTCTTTGACTTTCTAAAATCTTAAAATCTTTTAAAACTTCATTACCATCATATATTTGAGTCTCAATATCATAAATTTGAGAAGAATTTGGGGCTTCATCCATAATTCTTTGGATAAAATCTTCTGATTTATCTCTATTGACAAGTATTTCTACCCTTCCACCAAGATTTTTTACCCAACCATTCAAATCCATTTCTCTAGCTAGACGATAAATAAAAGGACGAAACCCAACTCCTTGAATCACTCCTCCAATAAATATTTTAATATATTTAGCACTCAATATAATTACCTGCTAATAAATCTGCATAGTAACGCAATGTAAGCTACCATGTTGTTCTATCAAAGTAGAACAATCGATCCCAATAACTTTCCTATCTGGGCAAACTTTTTGTAGAATTTCAAGTGCTTTTTTATCTTTTTTGTCTTTATATGTGGGCACTAAAAGAGCATCATTAATAAATAAAAAGTTTGCATAACTTGCTGGAAGTCTTTTATTCTCCTTATAAATTGGATTTGTGAATGGCAGGGGTATCAAACGATACGGTTTGCCTTCTTTTGTTTTTAACGCACCAAGTTCTTTTTCCATTTTGCAAAGAGACTCATAATGTTCATCATTTTTATCTTCACATTTGATATAAGCAATGCTTTTAGGATTGATAAACCTAGCAAGTGTATCAATGTGACTATCTGTATCATCACCTGCTAAATATCCTGAATGTAGCCATAATATTTCTTGAACACCTAAAGTTTCTTTTAGCCTCTCTTCTATCCCAAGTTGATTTAAATGAGGATTGCGATTGGCTTGTAATAAGCACTGTGTATTGGTTAAAATCCTACCTTCTCCATCTGTGTCAATACTCCCACCTTCAAGGATAAGGGGTATTGTTTGGAGTTCTTGTTTCAAGACTTTTTTTTGATACAAAACCCGATTGATTTTATTATCAAAATCAGCACGAAATTTCAACCCCCAACCATTAAAACCAAAATCTAATAACTTAACTTTCCCTTTCTCTTCAATACTTATTGGACCAAAATCTCTTGCCCAAGTATCATTAGTATTGATTTTAACAAGCTCAATTTTATCATTATTTAAACTCACTAAAATCCTTTTCCCTTCAAAATCATCATTATCTACACAGACAATAACCTTTTGAAATAAAATAATCTTTTTGATAATAGCCAAAAAATTTTCCCTAGCTGCTTGGATATTTTCTATCCAATCACTTTTTTTATGAGGAAATGCTAATAATATTGCACTTTGTTTTTCCCATTCTGCTTTCATCCGTTTCATTTTTTGCCTTATTTTTTTGTTATAATTATTGAAATTTTACATTAAAATGGAAAAATTATGATTCTAAGCATTGAAAGTAGTTGTGATGATAGTTCAATTGCTATCACTGATATCAATACTTTTGAATTACTTTTTCATTTAAAAATCTCTCAAGAAAATATTCATAGTATTTATGGTGGCGTTGTCCCTGAAATAGCTTCAAGGCTTCATGCTCAAGATTTACCTCAAATTTTATCAAAAGCAAAAGTTTTTTTAAATGATTCATTTTCTAGCCTCAAGGCCATAGCCGTTACAACACAACCTGGTCTTAATATTACATTAATAGAAGGCTTGATAATGGCAAAATCCTTATCTCTCTCTTTAAAGTTACCCCTTATCAGTGTCAATCACCTCAAAGGACATATTTATTCCCTTTTTATCAATCAACCAAAAGTTATTTTTCCACTCAGTGTTTTACTTGTATCTGGTGGACATACCTTAATCATTGAAGCTAAAAGCCATAACCAAATGTCTATTATCGCTCAAAGCATTGATGATAGCTTTGGAGAAAGTTTTGATAAAGTAGCCAAAATGCTTTCTTTAGGTTATCCTGGAGGTCCTATAGTGGAAAAATATGCCCTTTCTTGTCCTCAAGATAAATCATACCATTTCCCATTACCCTTGAAACATTCTAAAAAAATATCCTTTAGTTTTTCAGGTCTTAAAAATGCAGTAAGACTAGCGATTTTAAAAGCTCAAGAGAAAGGAACTGATATCCAAGATACTCTATTGATTCAAAGCATCTGTGCAGGATTTCAAAAAGTTGCATGCGAACACCTTTTGAATCAACTCCATAAATATTTCAAATTCAAACAATCTTCCTATGATCCAATAAAAAATTTTTGTATTGTAGGTGGAGCAAGTGCAAATTCTTATTTGAGAAATCAAATTCAAGAATTATGCACTCATTATAATTCTCATCTCCTCCTTGCCCCAATAGAATTTTGCTCTGATAATGCAGCTATGATAGGACGTGCGAGTATTGAAAAATACCTTCAAAAAGATTTTTCTGATCCATTAACCCTTCAAGCCTCACCAAAAAGCAATGAATTTGAATTTATAGAACTTTAAAATTTTAAGATATGTTAAAATATCATCGAATTTCTACAAAATTTCTACAATAATGATTAAGGGCTATGATGAAAGTTGCATTGATTACTGGGATTACTGGGCAAGATGGAGCATATTTGGCAGAATTTTTACTCAAAAAAAACTATATCGTACATGGCATTAAACGTAGGAGTTCCTTATTCAATACAGATAGGATTGATCATCTCTATCAAGATCCTCATATAAAAAATCGTGATTTTATCCTTCACTATGGAGATATGACTGACTCGATGAATTTAACAAGGATTATACAAGAAGTTCAGCCTGATGAGATCTATAATTTAGCTGCTATGAGCCATGTAGCTGTGTCGTTTGAAACACCTGAATATACTGCAAATGCAGATGGTATAGGCACACTTAGGATACTAGAAGCAGTAAGGCTTTTAGGCTTGAGTAAAAAAACTAGAATCTATCAAGCATCAACAAGCGAACTTTTTGGCAAGGTTCAAGAAATACCACAAAAAGAGTCTACCCCATTTTATCCACGTTCTCCATATGCTTGTGCAAAGCTTTATGCCTACTGGATTACTGTAAATTATCGTGAAGCTTATGGTATTTTTGCCAGCAATGGAATTTTATTCAATCACGAAAGTCCTATCAGAGGAGAAACTTTCGTAACACGTAAAATCACAAGAGGTGTAGCAAAAATCGCACTTGGGTTACAAGATAAATTATATTTAGGGAATTTGTCAGCAAAAAGAGATTGGGGACATGCAAAAGATTATATTCGTATGATGTGGATGATACTTCAAGCTAAAAAAGCTCAAGATTGGGTTATTGCTACAGGTATCACTACAGAAGTAAGGGAATTTGTCAGGCTGGCATTCAAAGAAATAGGTATTAGCATTGAATTTAAAGGAATTGGGATTAATGAAAAAGGTTATATCGCAAAATGTGAAGATAAAAACTTTCAACTCCCTATTGGTAAAGAAGTTATCAATGTAGATTCGCGTTATTTTCGACCTACTGAAGTAGATATTTTAATTGGAGATGCTTCCAAGGCTAAAAATGAACTTGGTTGGATACCAGAATATGACCTAAAAAATCTCATTGCAGATATGATGGAATCTGATATAAGACTTGTCCAAAGAGACAAACATCTGCAAGAAAATGGCTATGAAATACTGAGTTATTTTGAATAAACTATCATATAATTAAAATATTTTATAAATTAAGGAGTAAAAATGAAAAAAAATTCTAAAATTTTTATTGCCGGACATAAAGGATTGGTTGGCTCTGCAATTTATAACCTTTTGCGATCAAAAGGTTATGATAATCTCTTGATTAAGACAAAAAATGAATTAAATTTGATTGATTTCACACAAGTTAAAAATTTTTTTATAAAAGAAAAACCTGAATATATTTTTTTAGCTGCAGCAAAAGTAGGTGGAATAAATGCAAACAATACTTACCGTGCAGATTTTATTTACCATAATCTTTGCATTCAAAATAATATTATTTACAATGCTTATGAATATGGAGTAAAAAAACTTTTGTTCCTTGGTTCAAGCTGTATTTATCCTAAAAATACTCCTCAACCTATCAAAGAATCTTATTTATTAACCAATGAGCTTGAATATACAAATGAACCTTATGCCATTGCCAAAATTGCAGGACTCAAAATGTGTGAAGCTTTCAATCTTCAATATGGATGTAATTTTGTCTGTGCAATGCCTACAAATCTTTATGGTGAAAATGATAATTTTGATTTAGAAACTTCACATGTTTTGCCTGCCTTGATAAGAAAATTCCACGAAGCAAAGTTAAAAAAAATAGATGTGGTAAATGTATGGGGTAGTGGTAAACCCAAAAGAGAATTCCTCCATAGTTCAGATATGGCTCAAGCTTGCTTACACATAATGGAAAATATTGATTTTAAAGACTTAAAAAAAGATGGTGGACTAATAAAAAATACTCATATTAATATTGGTTATGGGAGTGATATAAGTATCTGCGAACTTGCATTACTCATCAAAAAAATTGTTGGTTTTGAAGGTAATATTATTTTTGATGCCTCAAAACCTGATGGGACTTTTCAAAAATTATTAGATTCTTCAAAACTTAATCTTCTTGGCTGGAGTCCAAAGATAACACTTGAATCTGGCATTAAAAAAGTTTATGAATGGTACATACAAAATGAACAAAGATAATTTTTTTGGTGATCTTAAAAAACTCCGTGAATTGATTACTAAAAAAGATAAAATCATTTTGTTTTTTCTTTTTATTGGGACAATATTCTTATCTATTATAGAAACTTTTGGGATTAGTGTTATAATGCCTTTTATTACACTTGCGAACTCTCCGCAATTAATTTTTGAAAACAAAATTACAGATAGTATTTATAAATTTTTTAATTTCCAATCAACGGTCAATTTTATGCTTTTTTTCAGTGTCATACTGATTGGATTTTACATTTTCAGATCATTATATAATATCGTTTATTTTTACTCCCTAAATCGCTTTGCACTTGGTAAATTCCATTATTTCTCATATAAACTTTTTTGCAAAAATATAGAATTGAGCTATTTGGATTTTATTAACAAAAACACAGATAAAATCCGCAGCGATATAAATGCAAAATGTTTTGAAACTTCTGATTATTTGAAAAATTTATTAATAATCTTTTCAGAATCATTCACTATTTTGCTTTTGTATATCCTCTTGCTTTTGGTTAGTTGGAAAATGACTCTTGTACTAAGCCTCATATTAGGACTTAAAATTTTATTCATAACTAAAAATATTTCCAAAATCATTAAGATGCAAGGTAGAATTCGTATTCAAATGGAAGAAAAAGTTCTTAAAATCTTATCAAAGACTTTTGGAAATTTTAAAATCATCAAATTAAAAAATAATGAAAAGGTTATCTATGATGATTTTATCAAAGCAGATCAAAAAAAAGTAAAAACACAAATCGTTTGTGAAACACTCAATGTACTTCCAAAAAATATCCTTGAAACTATAGGTTTTTCTATATTGGTTGCTTGCGTAGCTTATATCCTTTATCGATATAATGATACAAATGCTGTGTTACCAATCATTTCAATGTATGCTTTAGCACTTTATCGAATATTACCCTCTATTAACAAAATAATGATGGGCTATAATATGATGATGTATAATAAAAAATCTCTAGAAATAGTTTATCAAGAACTCACTTATAAAACTAAACCTGAATATTCTCAACCAATTACTTTCAACCATACCATTGCATTGAAAAATGTTTGTTTTAGTTATATTCCAAATAAACCAATCCTAAATGATTTTAATCTCACAATCCATAAAGGTGAAAAAATAGCTTTCATCGGTCATAGTGGGGCAGGAAAATCAACTTTGGTTGATCTGATCATAGGACTTTATGAACCAAATTTTGGCGATATTTATATTGATGATCACAAGCTTACAAATAAAAATATCAAATCTTGGAGAAAAAAAATAGGCTATATCCCACAAAATATATATTTATTTGATGGAACAGTAGCTGAAAATATAGCATTTGGGAGTGAATTAGAAGAAGAAAAACTCATTTGGGCTTGCAAAATGGCAAATATTGACAACTTTTTAGAACAAAACGATGGCTTAAATACATTTGTTGGCGATGGGGGTATCAAGCTTAGTGGTGGTCAAAAGCAACGTATAGGGATCGCAAGGGCTATTTATGATAATCCTGAAATTTTAGTCCTTGATGAAGCCACAAGTGCTTTAGATAATGATACAGAAGCAAAAATTATGGATGAAATATACAAAATAGCAGAAAATAAAACCCTCCTTATCATAGCCCACCGATTGAGCACAATAGAAAGGTGTGGAAGAAAAATAGAAATAAAATAACAAAACCCGCAAATTGATCTTTTAAAGCAAGTTTTTGACATTAGTTTTTAACAATTCTTCCACATCTTTTACTCTACCAGCCATCAAAGCTTTCGCTGAATATAATGCAAAATGTGCTACTTCAGAAAGTTCAACTTTTGGAGGCATTACCAATTCTTTTGGATTGACAAGTACATCTAATAATGCAGCTTTTGAAGAAGCAAAAAACTTCCTAAGCGTATCTTCAAGCTCAGAAGTTTTTTCTACCCTATAAGCTTCAAATCCTATAGCATCGGCTACTTTCGCAAATGAAGGATTTTTTAAATCCGTATAGTTATCTAAGAGTCCTTCAACTTTTTGTTCCAATTCTACAAAATTCAAAGAAGCATTATTAAAAACAACAATTTTAATGGGTATATTTTCCTGAATAGCGGTGAGTAAATCACCCAAAAGCATTGCCAAACCACCATCTCCAGATAAGGAAATCACTTCCCTCTCCGGGAACGCTTTTTTGAGTCCCAAAGCCATTGGCATAGCATTTGCCATTGTTCCATGCAAAAGAGAAGTAAAAATACGACGTTGCTTTGTGCTTGTAAGGTAACGCAGAGCCCAAACCATAGGAGAACCACCATCTGCACTAAATAAAGCATCTTTAGTGGCATATTTATCGATGAGTCCAATCAAAACTTGTGGGTGAATGAGTTCACCTGAAGTTTTTATATCTTTGAGCATTTTTTTATCTGTTTCTGCTTTTATTTTGAGGCAATGATCTAAAAAAGAACGATCAGATTTTTCTGCTACAACCTCAAGCAATCTTTCTAAAGTATCTTTCACATTTCCCAAAAGAGCTAACTCTACTTCACATCGACGAGCAAGATGAGAAGATTGATTATCAATTTGAATAATAGTAGCATTCAGCGGATAAAATTGCTTCCAAGCCAAATCAGAACCCAAAACCAATAAAGTATCACATTCATTCATCATGTCAAATCCAGATTTTATACCAACAAGCCCAGTCATACCCATATTATAAGGATTATCATATTCAACGAAATCTTTTGAACGAGCAGAGTGTCCAATAGGAGCTTTTATTTTTTGAGCCAGAGCTATCATTTCATCATGAGCATCTTCTACACCTGCACCTGCAAATATTGCGACTTTTTTCCCAGCAGAAAGGAATTTAGCCACCTGAACAATATCTTCTTTGGATGGGCAAAAAATAGGTTTAGGGGAATGGACTTTTAAGTTAGGATTGAACTCTACACAAGCCACACTTATATCGACTGGAACGATAACAACAGATACACCTTTTTTATTGATAGCATTTTGAAGTGCCATTGTTACTATATATTGAGCTTGAGAAGGATTTATTATTTCTTCACAATACACACAAAAATTACCATAAATACTTTTAAAATCTACCTCTTGAGGAAACTCACTCCCTAAACTTGTAGTTGCCAACTGACTAGCAATTAGGACAACTGGAGCACCATTACGAGCTGCATCCATCAGAGAATTGATAAAATGCAGACTACCTGGACCACAAGAACCAGCACAAGCAACAGGTTTTTTCGTAATAAGTGCATCAGCTGCAGCTGCAAAACCACCTGCCTCTTCATGCCTCATATGTATCCATTGTATTTTCTTATTATGATAAATAGCATCAGTAAAATGATTGAGCGTATCCCCAACAATACCATAACATCTCTGCACTCCAGCTTGAACTAATGTCTGGACAATAACTTCTGCAACCTTCATTTGAGCTACCTCCTAAATCTTTATATTTTGATTTTACTACCAAAATATTAAACACTTAGTCAAAAAGTCAAAAACAGTTTTTATCCAAGCTTGGAACCAGTTTTATGATATTTTATAATCCCTTCTGCACATCGATACGCTAATGCTCCTGCAGTCCCAGTTGGATTATAACCACTATTATGGGCAAAATTTCCAGCCCCCACAACAAAAAGATTATCCGCATCCCAATGTTGCAAATAAGTATTCACAACACTAATGCTAGGATCTATACCCATTGTAGTGCCCCCTACATTATGCGTTGATTGATAAGGGATAACAGAATAATTAGTAATTTGCGGCACTGAAAGGATACTTTTAGGATTCATTGCCTTAGCAATAGCTTCAGTTTTTTTTGTAATAAACTTAAAAAGTGCCCTATCTTGATCAGTGAAATTATAAGTCATCCTAAGCAAAGGATAACCATAAGCATCTTTATAAGTTGGATCCAAAGATAAGTAATTTTGGAAATAAGGCATTGAAGACCCCTGTCCACCAACAGTAATAACCCTAGTATAATTATAAATAGAAGCTCTTTTAAAAGCACTTCCCCAAGAAGGGATACCTTTTTGAACTGGATTATTTGAAATTGGTCTAGCACCACTTTGAAGACCATATATCAAAGCACCGTGTATAAAATCTAAATCTGAATGATCAAAATTATCACCATTAAAATCATCAATATTTGTCCCCAAAGCCCCTGCTCCCATAAAAACATTAAACTGTTTATCAAAAAATGCTGTAGTTGCAGGATTGAGTTGGTAGCAATAGTTTTTTCCTAATGTGCCTTTGCGAGTCATAGGATCATATTGTTCCCCTATTTTTGATATCATTAATAATTTTGCATTATTGAGCATATAACTACTCAAAACGACAATATCAGCTGGTTGGATATATTCTTCCAAAGTGAGTGTATTGATGTATTTGACACCTGTAACTTTATCTCCTTTTTTCAAAATCTCTACCACATTGCTATGATGCCTGATCTCATAATTTCCAGTTTTTAAAGCTGTTGGAATGACTGTTACAATTGGAGAAGCTTTTGCACCATATTCACAACCAAATCTTTCACAAAATGCACAATATTGACAAGGATTAAGGGTTTCTCCATCTGGATTTGTGTAGCTTTGAGAACTATTAGCAGCAGGCATCCTATAAGGATGGTAATTCATCTTCTTGGTTACTTCCTCAAAATGCAATAAAATAGGTGTATTATTCAAAGGAGGATTAGGATAATCACTTGATCTTTTTCCTTCAAAAGGATTTTTTGCTTCTCCAGAAATACCAGCAGTTTTTTCAAATTTATCAAAATAAGGTTCCATTTCATCATAGGTAATACCCCAATCTTGAATCAAATAATCTTTTGAAACTTTATTTTTACCATAACGTTTTTCTGTCATCGTTTTGATCTCAAAATCATAAGGAAAAAACCTATAAGTCCATCCATTCCAATGAACTCCTGCACCCCCTTCCCCATTACCAAGCAAAAAAGAACCCATTTTTCGCATAGGCAAAGCTTTTTGGTTCAGGGTATTCCTAAAGGTAACAGTCTCCTTTGAAAGATCTTGCATCAATCCATAATTAATAGCATAGCGATATTCATCATGTATTTGTGAAAAATCCTCTGTAGTTCGAGATCCGCCCCTTTCTAATCCAACTACTTTTAATCCAGCCTTAGAACATTCTGCAGCTACAATCCCTCCAGTCCAACCAACTCCAACAGTCACTACATCAACTTTTTTTAAAATTTTTGCCATTTTATTCTCCTTTTTGCATATCTGCCAAAGACATTGGAGGTATTTTTTGAAAATTTTTATCTTCTATAAAAGCCAAATAAGACATCTGTGCACCAGGAAATTGCTTCATTTTCCAACCTTTTTTATCATCATTGCCATTATAAATTGGATCGGCATAAATACCACACAATGTCATTTCTCTTAAGAGTGAAAAAAAATAACTTGATTGAATTTTTTGCATTGATACTTTATTAGATTCAAAATCTTTCAAAATAATGTCTTGTGATTTTTCAGGAATATCTGTAAAACTTTTTTTGAATCTTTTAAAACTTTCTTTATCTAATTCCAATATGCCCTGTAAGAATATTTCTTGTCTTATCATTGGGGTTTGATAACCTTGTGTTGGACTCCCTTTTTTAAAAGGTCCTTGCATATACTCTCTTACATTATTACCATAACTTCCAGCAAGTTGATTATCAATAAAATAAGGTACACCTAATTCAATGGCACCAGGACCCAAATCATCATTTGGAAATATCCTTTGGACTGCTACAGATAAAATTTCAAAATCTTTATCTTTAGTAAAAAACATCCTACCCCTAACTTGATGGGATCCTTGAGTATTCATCATTGGGATAGAATGTTCATTATGTAATTGACTTGGGGGAATTTGACTTGCCTCCAAAGAGTTTGTCAAACTTTCACTACCTAGTATCGCTCCTGCAGCAAGTGCAGAAGTTTTTAAAAATCTTCTTCTACTTAAAATTAAATCTTGAGTATTCATTATACTATTCCTTTTAATATAAAATATTTTGAATCCTAACTTTAAAATTATTAAATAAAATTAAAATAATTTATAAAAATATAAAATTTCAAGATTTTAAGTATCTAATAGTAACAATTAAATGAAAAAGAATATTAGAAGAAAAAGAAAGTGAACCCCTCTCCAGATGGCTAAGGCACATCATAAATATGGCTGCTCTGCTGTGTTCCCACCCTGAAGCTTTATCCTTATTTATAATTGCATAGGTCTGAAAAGGAGCGAAGTGATTATATAGGATTAGGACTTAAATTTTCGTAAATCATAGATTTTATTTTCAATAATCATAAATCAAACTCTATTTTTCCTAAAAAACATCAATGTGGCAAACAAACTACCTAATGCGGCAATACTGAGCCAAATGCCGGGCATCGCGGCATTATCAGTGATATGGATGAGATAAGTTGAAACTGCAGGCGTAAATCCTCCAAAAATAGCTACAGCTATTGAATAAGAAAGAGAGAAACCAAGCGTTTTGACTTGAATGGGCATTATTTCAGAAAGTGCTACAACCATCGCTCCATTATAACTTCCATAAATAAAACTAAGCCACAATTCTACAATAACCAAATTTGTAAAGCTAATGTGGTGTGCCAAAAAATACATTACTGGATAAGCTGTAATTAAATTGAGTAATGTCATTGTTATGAGGATGGGTTTCCTTCCAATTTTATCACTCAATGCACCCATAACAGGTAACCAAAAAAGATTGCTAAGTCCAATAATAGCTGTTACAATGAAACTATCAAGTCTAGAAAACTCCAATACCTTGCTTACGAAAGTGGGGGTATAGGCTGTGATAAAATAAAAAGAAACTGTAGTCATCATTACAAACAAACTACCTAAAACAACTATTTGCCAATTTTCTACCATATTCCCTATCATCTCTCTTAATTTCTTTGGAGCTTGATGAACTCGGGCTTTGAATTCTGGGGTTTCTTCAAGAGAACGTCTGATAAAAAATAAAAATGGCACTACCAAACACCCAAAAATAAAAGGAATCCTCCAACCCCATTCACTCACAACTAAATCACCCAGACAATAGTGCAAAACAACACCAAATATACCAGCAACAATCGTAGCAACTTGCTGGGATGCACTTTGCCAAGATACATAGAATCCTTTTTTATTGTTTGGGGCTATTTCTGAAAGGTATACGCTAGCACCCCCAAGCTCTGCTCCAGCACTAAATCCTTGTAAAAGCCTGCCTAAAAGGATAATCAAAGGAGCAAAAATACCGATTTTTTCATAGCCGGGACAAAATGCTATAGTCAATGTCCCCACAGCCATCAAAACAAGTGTCAATAAAAGGCCTTTTCGTCTACCATGTTTATCCATATATGCACCAAGCAGGATGGCACCTACTGGTCTCATCAAAAACCCCGCTCCAAATGCAGCAAAACTCATCATTATGGAAGCAAATTGACTATTTGAAGGGAAAAATACCTGTGCGATAAAACTTGCATAAAATCCATAAACAGCAAAATCATACATTTCCAAAAAATTACCACTAGAAACAATAAAAATAGATTTTGCATCTTTAATTGCCTTGCTTTGGAATTTTGACATAGTTATTCCTCATTTTATTTAAGGTTGTTTTGTTTAAAATATATCTTAAGTTATCCTACTTTTTACTTAAAAAATTATAAAACAAAATATAAATTTAGGTTTTTTACCTTGCTACAAGATAATAAGATAATTAGTAAAATTAAATATTAAGTATTTTTAAGCTTAAATAATAAAAAATAAATCAAAAGCCAAGTACAAATGAAATATTTATATCCAATATTCTATCTATTGTTGCTTCTTTTTACCTATGGTTGTGCAACTTATGAGGAAAAATTACAGCATTTTGATAAATTCTATTATCAACAAGGCGATGTACAAAAAGCTTTTGATTTTTCAAAAAACTTGCATAAAAATGCCTTATTATGGGAGATACAAAGCGGACTGAGTGCTTATATGGCAGGTAAATATGAAGATTCTATAAAAAAACTCAATGAAGCAGAATCCAAATTCAATCAAAATCATATGCAAAATATTTTTCAAAGTGCTTTAACCAATACAGGAGCTACCCTATTGAATGATAATGTAAAAACATATCAAGGGAATCTTTATGAAGGTGTGTTTATTAATTATTACAAAGCTTTAGATGCTTTGGCATTAGGAGACAATGCAAAAGCACGCATTGAGTTCAATAGAGCTAATGATAGACAACGAAGGGCTAAACAATACTACCAAAAAGAAATACAAAAAACTATCCAAGAGAATATAAAAAATACTGAAAAAGAAACCAAATCATCAAGCATGATAGATAAAAATACCTCGCAAGACAAAATCAACTCTATTTTAGATACCCAATATTCAAATCTAAAAAAATTTAAAGGCTATAGTGGCTTTATCAATCCTACCATATCTTATGTATCAGGTTTGTATTTTTCTTTACAAGGAGATCATAAAGGTATTGATCTATTGAAAGAATCTTATGGCATCAATCAATCACAAATCATTGGTGAAGATATATTATTGTTCCAAAAACAAAATCCTTTTAAAAAACACACTTGGATTATCATTGAAGATGGAAAAAATGCGACCAAAAAAGAATTCTCTATAAAATTACCATTATTTTTACTCAGTGATGAAGTATATTATTTTGGTTTAGCACTTCCCCAACTTGAAGATGGAGTTGATTTTTATCAAAATTTTACCCTTCAAGGGATACATAGTAAAACTTTTGATCAAATTTCACTTACTGATAATATCATTGCTAATGAATTCTCAAAACAATTACCCTATATCTTGACTCGCTCAATTATCTCTGCAATCTATAAAACATCTTTACAAAAAATACTTAACAATCAATTAGGTAGTTTTGCAGGTTTCCTAGGAGCATTATTTTCAGCGACCACAACGTCAGCAGATACTAGAATCACCACAGTATTTCCTAATAAAGTTTGGCTCATGCGCATTGACAATAAAGTAGGAAATTTTTTTATTGATGCTGATAAAAAAAATATATTTGAATTTGACATTATTGATTGTGATTCAAAAAATCCATTGCTAGAAAATGAACATAAAATTTGTAAAAATACTAACAACCTTATCTACATAAGAACAACAAAAAATAATATAATATACAAATTACTTATTGGAGAAAAAGAATGAATAAAAAAATCATAAACATTGTTTTTATTAGTGTGTTATTTTTAACAGGTTGTAGTTCTGGAGTCAAATATCTTGATTCAAATGATTCCAAAAAATATACAAGCATTGGACTAGATTATCATGATATTGAAGAAGCTGCAAACCAAAATGTGCAATCTTTATTACAAAGCAAATATATCAAAAACCTATCTACAGCAAAAAAACCAAAGGTTTTGGCTATTTCTGATGTTATCAATGATACAATGCAAGATTTCAATACAGAAGAATTGACTAGAAAAATTACTAGGGATATGAGGAATAGTGGCAAATTTACCTTAACTATGGCAATGTCAGGTAGTGGGGGCTCTACAGATAAAATGTTAAACCAAGCAAGAGAAGCAAGAAAAAATGACGAATTCAATCAATATACTGTCCAAGAAAAAGGTAACCTCATAGCACCTGAACTTTCTTTATCTGGAAAAATTGTTCAAAAAAATACAAAAGTAGGTTCAAAACAAAGAGTAGATTATTACTTTTTATTAACCCTTACTGACATAAAAACAGGTCTTGTAGTATGGGATAATGAAGTCAATATCATCAAAATTGGCAGTAATAAGTCTGTAGCTTGGTAAAATGAATATTTTTTTTAAACCAAATTTATTAAAAAAATTAATTTTTTTAATAGCATGTTTTTTTTTGGGTGCTTGTGCTAATCATCTAAGTATATCAAACCCACCCGGGTGGTTCCTTGCTATCCCAAATAATCACAACAACTTGTATGGAAATGGAATAGGAAAAACACTTCAAGAAGCTAAACAAAACGCCATCAATGATCTTGCTTTAAATATTAAAATCAAAATCAATTCAGATACAGATATACAAAATACTCAAATCAACAATAAACAATCTTCAGAAATTTTGCAAAATATACAAATATCTCTAGATACTATAGAACTTCAAAATATCACTATAATACGCAATGAATACAAAAATAAAAACTATTATGTCCAAATAAAAATCCCTAAAAACACTCTGTTGCAAAATCTAAAAAATAAATATGATTTATCTTATGAAAGACTAAAATATTTTTTAAAAAATACTTGTAGTTCTATTTTCATTTCAGATAAAAATACATTGGAAAGCTCGCTTCAATACCTTTTTTCTCTAAAAGAAAGCATCTATACTCTTGATCCTACTACCAAGCTCCAGTCACTCAATGTTTACGAAAATATATTAAATCAAAACTCTCCATTACCAAAAGTAAAATTAATATTTGAACCTCAAGATAAAAAAGAAATCATCAATACTTTAAGTGCAGAATATGCAAAATTTATCCAAAATTCTGATAAAAAAAATATCTATACAATTAAAAATAAAATCTTAATTCAAAACAAAACCAATCAATATCATATTACACTTCAAGTAGATATGTATGATTGTAAAGATAATATTATCTCTCACATTGAGCTTGATTCTACTCAAAACACAAAAATCCATGCTATGAATCGTATTAAAGTCAAACTATATAAAAAATTAAAAGAATATTCTCAATCCCAAAATAATCAAGATTTCTAAAACTTATAATTTAAACTTAAACCCAATGGAGAAGAGACAACCTGAAGTTTATTTTTATTTTTCACCCCTAAGAGCTTTCCCAAGCCTAAATCTCTGATAACAAAACCAATAGGATCCATCAACCCTATGAGTGTATAACCCAAAAATCTTGAACCAAATAACTTTCCTTCATTGCTCTGTATGTAACGTGTAAGTTGATAAAAAATTTCACCAAATATAGAACCCATAGCAGGAGTATAAATCAAGTCTTGCCAACTAGGAATCTCTACAAAAGCCTCTATTCCATATTCCCAAAAAAATGCTGAAGTAACAAATGAAAATAAAACAGATTCTGCCCAAGTATATCCTGCTATTCTTGGCTGCATATAATATACAGCACCAAAATAAGGATGTGCTACTCCATTAAGCCAAAAATTATCATTATCAACAGCTGGACCAATACGAACATCTTGAAACCAACTCCTAAAACCAAACTTTTCTCTATCCCAGTTAGTAACACTTTCAGGCATTAAATACAAACCTGTTATACCTACCAAAAGTCCAATGCCGAGTATGCCAACACTTGTTCCAAGATATTTCCCTCTGGAATCAGGTACATAATAATAAGGATTATTAGGTTGATCTTTCAATGCTGGAAAATACCAACTTTTAAATTCGTTATGTTTTAGAGTATCTTCTAATTGATTAGACATCAAACCAGTGATAATAAAAACGATCAATAAAAATCTATGAATACACATTTCTTCCTCAAAATAAGTGAAACAATAAATAATCCCTAATATTTACATTATAATTTTATCTCATCTGCTTAAATGATTGCATATACAATTATTTAAAATCTACTGATAAAATTTTTGTATTAAAAAATAAGATAAACTATGAAGGACTAATATATGGCTATTATAGGAAAGCTTGCCTCATTAAGTCATTTATTTGAAAAAACTCAAGAAATGGAAGCTTTATATATTTATCTAAATAATGCTATCAATCCAAACCACTCCATACATAAACGTATCATAAATACGCCAATGCATGCTGAAAATAAAATAAAGCTTGAAGCTGGAATGTATGCGATTGAACAATCATATATCCTTAAAAATTCAAATAAGGCATTTTATGAGAGTCATCAATATTATATAGATTTTCAACTCTGCGTGCTTGGTGTTGAAATATTTCATCTAGGAGATAAAAATGATTTTATTATTAAAACCCCTTATGATGAAAAAAAAGATTTAATCACTTATAAAAAGAGTTGTTGTATCTCGAAAATAAGGTTATCTGAAGGAATGCTAGGAATATTTTTTGAAAATGATATCCATGCAGGCGGTCTAAAATCAGGAAATATTGAAGGAAATATTTTTAAAACTGTTGTTAAAGTTCCAAAAAAACTTGTTAAACTCAAACTATAAAAGAAAATCTGATGAAAAAAATATTTTTTATTGCTCTAATAGCAATCAGTCTGAAATCTCAAAATCTAGAAGGTATTTATCAAACAAGTTCTTTTTGGTGGCAAAAAAAAGTTTTTGTAGAATTTTTTAAATTCAATAATAAATATTATGCGTATGCTATCAAAAATATAGATAATTCTCCTGCAAAAAAAGACTCACACAATCCAAACCCTGAACTCAGAAATCGTAGCGACAAAGGTGTAGTATTTTTATATGATCTCATACAAGTTTCGCCTAACGTTTATGAAAATGGCAAAACTTATAATTTTTATGATGGTAAAACTTATTATGTCAAAATCTACCAAAAAGACAATAAAGATATAAATTTTTTTGTGAGTATTGATCCAACAGGTTTCATTGGAAAAACCTTTTTATGGAAACATCTTGATAATGACTTTATAAAAGAAAATGATATAGAAAAACCTAACATGCAAGATGTTCTAAAAACTCTCTCAGATATTAACGAGTAAACTCTATCCATTTTTGAGCAATCCGAACCGCATTTGTTGCTGCTCCAACACGTATTTGATCAGCGACACACCATAAATGTAGTATCTTTTTATCATAAATATCATTCCTTATCCTACCAACATAAGTATCATCTGTATCAGTTGCTAAAATAGGCATTGGATAAAGTTTTTCTTCAGGTTTATCTACAACGACCACATTAGGAGTTTTTTTAAGTATATCTCTAGCTTTATTAGCTTGTATTTCTTGAGAAAAATGAATAGTAATAGCTTCACTATGACTACGCAAAACTGGAACACGTACGCAAGTAGCACTTAAAGCAAAATCGCTATGGAGGATTTTATTGCTTTCTTTCATCATCTTCATTTCTTCTTTTGTATAATCATTAGGCATAAAAACATCAATATGAGGTATTAAATTCAATGCAATTCTATGTGTAAATACTTCAGGTTCATCTTCATCAAGCTCAAATGCAAAAAATTTCTGCATTTGATTGACTAATTCTTCCATTCCTCTTTTTCCTGCACCACTCACAGCTTGATAAGTGCTGACATCTACTCTTTGAATATCAAAGGCTTTGTGCAAAGGTGCTAAAATCTTTACCATTTGGATAGTTGAACAATTTGGATTTGCAATAATACCTCTTTTTTTCCAAAGAGCAATATCTTGAGGATTAACCTCAGGTACGACCAAAGGGATATCAGATTCCATACGAAAATGGCTAGTATTATCAATCACTACAGCTCCTGTCTTAGCTGCATACGGAGCAAATTCTGCACTAACACTTCCTCCAGCCGAAAAAAAGGCAATCTCAACACCTTCTTTTTCAAATACTTCAGGTGTGGTTTCTAAAATTTTATGTTTTTGCCCAAAGGCTTCCATCTCATCCCCTGCACTTCTAGAACTTGCCAATAAAACAAGTTTTTTGATTGGAAAATTTTGTTCTTCTAAAACTTTACAAATTTCTTCTCCAACTGCACCACTTGCACCTACAACTGCTACTGTGTATTTTTTCATTTATTTCAATATTCCTTATTCAAGAGATTTAAACCAATAATCACAAAAGCTAATTAAATAAAAATAATTTATTTTGTCTGAAAATATATTTAATTTTGAGACAGATAAGTAAAATCTGTATTTAATTTCATATAATAATCATCCATTACATAACCCTCACCTATATCTACCCTATCCTCTCTATAAATCTTAAAACCTAGTTTTTGATACGCTTGAATTGCATTTTGATTATGCTTATTGACGGTTAACCATATAAAATTAGTATTAAGCATATAGGCAATACCTTTAAGGTATGCAATGATAAGCTTAGCGATACCTTGAGAGCGATAATCTTTTAAGATATAAAGCTTACTTAAAAACAATCCTTTTTGGGTAAAATCCCTATCGTCTTTTTGGGTAAATGCAAAATAACCTGCTGTGTCTGAACAATTAAATATTTGAAAATATTTATAACCTTTTTTTATTTGATCCTGTATTGCTAAAACACTTTGAAATCTCTCAAGCATATATTGTATTTGCTCAATAGAAAGTATATGGGCATAATTCTCTTTCCATATACTTTGAGCCAATGTATAGATATTTTCAAGTTCTTTATCCCTGAGGGCTAATTTGAAATCTATCATTATCTACCAAGCTCTTTTTCAAGTTTTATGACAGCATTCCAAGTCGTGATGACAGAATCTGGATTCAAAGATATAGAATCAATACCTTCTTTGACCAAAAATTCTGCAACTTCAGGATAATCGCTTGGAGCTTGTCCACAGATACCACAATACTTATTATTTCTTTTGCAAGCAATGATAGCACGTTTAAACATCTCAAACATCGCAGGGTTTCTCTCATCAAATATATGGCTAACAAGTTGACCATCTCTATCTACTCCTAGTGTGAGCTGGGTTAGGTCATTTGAGCCTATAGAAAAACCATCAAACATTGATAAAAACTCATCTGCTAAAATAACATTCACAGGGAGTTCGCACATTACATAAATTTCTAATCCATTTTTACCTGATTCTAATCCATTTCTACGGAGTATTTCTAATACTTTTTTGCCTTCTTCAGGTGTCCTTAAAAAAGGTATCATTATCTTCATATTACTTAAACCCATTTCATCCCTAACCATCGCTAAAGCTTGACATTCCCATTCAAAAGCTGTTCGATACAAATCAGAATAATACCTGCTTGCACCCCTATAGCCAAGCATAGGATTTTCTTCTTGTGGTTCATAAGCCGTGCCACCTATCATTCCTTTGTATTCATTGGATTTAAAATCACTTGTCCTGACTATAACAGGACGAGGATAAAAAGCTGCTGCTATCATCCCCATCCCTTCAGCTATTTTTTTAACAAAAAAATCTTTTGGACTATCATAACCAGAAATAAGTTTTTCTATTTCTACTCTTTCTTTAAGATCTTTTTTTCCATTTTGCAAGTCCAATAGAGCTAATGGATGGGCCTTAATCTGATTGAGTACAATGAGTTCCATTCTGGCTAAACCTACCCCGTGATTAGGTAATTGCGAAAAGCTAAATGCTTTTTGAGGATTGCCGACATTCATATATATCTTGGTTTTTGTTTCTCCAAGATTAGAAAGTTCAATCGTTTCCACTTCATATGGATGAATGCCTGCATAAACATAGCCTTCTTCACCCTCACAACAAGATACTGTAACTTCCATGCCTGTATAAAGCCTATCTGTAGCACCTACAGCCCCTACAATAGCAGGCACACCAATTTCTCTTGCAACAATCGCAGCATGGCATGTCCTACCGCCACGATTAGTAATGACTGCTGCAGCCTTTTTCATTGCTGGTTCCCAATCAGGGTCAGTATTATCAGTGACTAAAATCTCACCTTCTTTAAAAGTATTCATATGTTCAATATCATTGATAATCCTGACTTTTCCAGTACCTATTTTACCTCCAATGGCTTTACCTACAATAATAATTTCTTTTGCTTCATCATTGTTCTTAAACCTAAATTTTTCAAGTTTTTGCCCATTAGTACGTTTGATATTTTGACTTTGGACAGTTTCAGGACGAGCTTGAACAATAAATATTTCACCACTTTCACCATCTTTTGCCCATTCCATATCCATAGGTCTGTACTCTCCAGCTTCTTGAGTGTAATGTTTCTCTATAATGATTGCATAACGAGCAAGCGTGAGGATATCCTCATCAGTGATAGAAAAGGTATTGAGTTCTTTTTGAGTAGTTTTGATATTTTTAGTAGGGTGTTCGCTACCCCTAGGAGAATAAACCATTTTTTGATGCTTTGTGCCTAATTGACGTTTAATGATAGGACGTTTGCCTTCTTCTAAAGTAGGCTTAAATACATAGAATTCATCAGGATTAACAGTTCCACCTACAACATTTTCTCCTAGACCCCAGCTAGAAGTGATAAAAACAGCATCTTGAAAACCAGTCTCTGTATCTATAGAAAACATCACCCCTGCACTACCCTTATCAGCTCGTACCATTTTTTGGACACCGACACTCAAAGCAACTTTAAAATGATCAAATCCTCTTGAGGCTCTATAACTAACAGCTCTATCTGTGAATAAAGAAGCCAAACAAGATTTTATATAATGTATTAATTCAGTCTGTCCTTTGACACTCAAATAAGTATCTTGTTGTCCAGCAAAAGAAGCATCTGGAAGGTCTTCAGCAGTTGCTGAGCTTCTAACAGCTACATCAGCTTCTTTCATCTGATATTCATCACTCAAAATTTTGTATGCTTGAAAAATTTCATCTCGAAGATCTGAGGGGAATGGGGTACCAAAAATCAATTCTCTGATTTGCTTTGAACGTGTTTTAAGGACATCAATTTCTGTTACATCTACTCCTTCCAATAAATCAATTATTTTTTGTCTTATACCCCCACTATCTAAAAGATACCAATAAGCTTCACTAGTGATAGCAAAACCATTTGGAACTTTAATACCTACTGGCACAAGCTCTTGAAACATCTCTCCAATACTAGCATTTTTTCCACCTACTAGAGGTATGTCCTTATTATTGAGTTCTTTAAAAAACTTAATGTATCTCATGATCTTGCATTCTCCTCATTCTTCTTGTTAGTGCTTAACATTTTAGTAGATAAATCTTTATTTGATACTTAGATTTAAGATAAAATTTTGAAGTTTTTATAATTTTCTTCATTTCTTAAGTAATTTTGATAAACTTCTCAAGTTTGATAGCTATATAATTTTGAGGATATCAATGGAAAATAAAAAATCACCGATAGAAAATATTTCAGAGGTTTTAAAAAATCATAAACTTTCTGAAGAAGATTATAGACAAATTAAAAAAATATTATCACGAGAACCAAATTCACTTGAACTTGCAATATTTTCAGCCATGTGGAGTGAACATTGCAGCTACAAATCAAGTAAAAAATACCTCAAAGGCTTCCCAACAAAAGCATCTTGGGTAATACAAGGACCAGGAGAGAATGCAGGAGTAATCGACATTGATGGAGGATATGCTGCAGTTTTTAAAATAGAATCACACAATCATCCTAGCTTCATAGAACCCCATGCCGGTGCTGCAACGGGTGTAGGTGGAATAATGAGGGACATTTTTACAATGGGGGCAGTCCCTGTTGCAAGCCTTAATTCTATCCGTTTTGGTGAAGTGGATAGATCTGATGAAATTGGGAAAAAACACAGATATTTATTACGTGGAGTGGTATCTGGCATTGGAGATTATGGGAACTGCATGGGAGTACCTACGATTGGGGGAGAAACTGATTTTGATGCCTGTTATAATGGAAATATTTTGGTAAATGCCTTTACTTTAGGGATTGTAAAAAGTAATGAAATATTTTATGGCAGGGCTGAGGGAATTGGAAACCCTGTGATATATGCAGGAAGCAAAACAGGTGCAGATGGACTTGGTGGTGCTATAATGAGCAGTGATTCTTTCACTCAAGATTCCAAATCATTACGTCCAACTGTACAAATTGGTGATCCTTTTAGTGAAAAGCTACTTTTAGAAGCCTGTTTGGAATTATTCAAAAAAAATCTGATAATAGGCATCCAAGATATGGGAGCAGCAGGTCTTACAAGCTCTAGTTTTGAAATGGCTGGACGTAGTGGAAGTGGTATGGTTCTGCATCTAGATAAAGTACCAATGAGAGAGGCTGATATGAAACCTTATGAGTTAATGTTAAGCGAATCTCAAGAAAGAATGCTTATATGTGCAAAAAAAGGTTGTGAAAAAGAAATCATTGAAATTTTTGAAAACAAAAACTTAGATGTAGCAATCATTGGAGAAGTAACAAATAGTGGCAATATGGAATTATTTTGGTATGGAGAAAAATGTGCTCAAATTCCCGTACAAGCTTTGAGTGAAAATTCGCCTATTCTAGACAGAACTATCAAGGAACCTAGCTATTTCAAACAACTTCAAAATTTTGAATATCAAAATAGTAAGCTAAAAGAACAAGAAATTTTTGAAAAACTTTTAGGTAGTCTTGAAGTTTGTGATAAATCTTGGATATATTCCCAATATGATAGCACGGTGCAGACCAATACAGTCATTGGAAGTGGAGAAGGTGATTCAAGCGTGATTAGAGTAAAAGAAAATAATTCGTTTTTAGCAATTAACGTGCATTGTTCTCCTCAATATTGTTATCTTAACCCTAAAGAAGGAGCTAAAATTAGTGTGGCTATCGCAGGGAGAAATTGTGCATTAAGGGGGGCTAAGGTTTTGGCTATCAGTGATTGTCTAAATTTTGGCAATCCTGAAAATCCTGAAGTGATGTGGCAGTTCAAAGAAACAACAGAAGGTATTAAAGAAGCTTGTAATATTTTAAATACTCCTGTTGTAAGTGGGAATGTATCTTTGTATAACCAAACTGAGGAGAAAGATATTTATCCCACACCAACGATAGTAGCCGTAGGACTTATCAAAGAGACAAAAAAAATCATCCATTCAAGCCTGAAACAAAAAGGTAATCGTTTGATGTTGGTTGGTAAAATTGGTAAAGATTTTGGCGGTAGTCTGATACAAAAAATTATCCATAAAGAATGTAAAGGCAAAATTCCAAGTATTGATTTACAAAAGGAATTTGATTTATGGAATCTATTGAATGAAGCTTTTGAAAACAATTTGATTATGTCTGCGAAAGATATTGGCAAGGGTGGACTAGGGATTACATTAGCAAAAATGGCTTTACTTGGAGATAAAGGTATATGTGTAAAAACAACTTATACAGATAAAGAAATGATTTTTTCAGAATCTCAAAGTTGTGTTGTTATTGAAGTTCATAAAAATCATATCACACAGATTAAAGGATATGCCCAAAAATATAAAATTGATATAGAAGATATTGGAGAAGTTTTAGATATTGAAGAGGGCATAAAAATAGATTCTATTGAGTTAAATATGAATAAAGCTAAAAAAATATATTTTGAGAGTTTTCAAACAACACTCAAGCTAGACTAGGTGGTAGGGATATGAAAAAAATTAAAACAACTATATTTTTAATATTTTTTAGCGTAAGTTTTGGTTTTGCTAATGATACAGAATGCGAAAGTGCATTGTTTGCGTATAAAAGACAATCTATAAATCTTTTGAGTGAAAATGATGCTTATGCCAATCAATTTGTCGATAGGTACTATACAGCTGGAACAAGTATAGGCTATACAAGTAAAGAGTATGATTTTGGTTGTGAAGATAAAGATTCTATAATGGCTTGGAGTCAATATATATCTTTAGGTATAACCAAAGCCAAGATGACACGTTTCAATATAGCTATCACTCAAAGTATCTACACACCCTATTCTAGAGAAATAAATCCTCCTTCAGGTGATCTTCCATATGCTGGATATTTATATTTAAATTTAGGTGTTTCGCATCGCTCTGAAAGCATGCTAGAAAATATTTTTTTTTCTATGGGGATGGTAGGACCCTCAACATTTGCTCACGAAACACAAAAATTTGTTCATTACCTTACGAATAATCCAATTTTTTATGGTTGGCACAATCAACTTAAAAATGAATTCATTCTTAATTTGAATTATCAATTAATAAAAAAGTTTTATCTTTGGGATTCTAGATATATTTCTTCAGATTTTCTACCTGGTTTAGATATCGCACTAGGCAATGCAGACACTCATTTGCAAATAGGTGGTAGGCTCCGGATTGGATACAATTTGGATTCTGATTTTGGTATCAATAAAGTTAATACAAGTTTTAATGGTGCCCAAGCTTATAACGATAGATTCTCTTTTTATTTATTTGGGGGACTTTCAGGGCGTTATCAAGCTAGAAATATTTTCATACAAGGAAATACTTTTGGACATTCTACAGGACTAGATATGATTTACTTTACCTATGATGCTGAATTTGGTGCAGCAATATTATATCGGGGCATACGTTTTGCTTACACTTACACACATGCGAGTAAAAAATTTAAGACACAACCTCTGCCTCATAATTTTGGAAGTATTGAGCTTAATATTGCTTTTTAAGCTATGCAAAAACTATTTTTAGCAATTATACTAGTATATTGCTATTTTTTGTATGCAAATCCTAAAAATGGTCTTGATTACCTAAAAGAACAAGTCCCAATTTTAAAATCCTACTATAATCAAGTTAAATCCCAATCATTAGATAAAAACTACCCTATTTTTAGGAATAGGAAAATAATTGAACATTCTGTTTATCTTCATCTAAAAAATAAAGATAAACAAAATTTTAAAGGACAAATTGTTTTAACGCATTTTTTCCTAAAAAATTTTATTAAATATAGCAATTTTGGTGGTGTTGGAGTTGGAGGTATCTTGGTCTCAGAATCTGACGATAAGAAAGCTAAATTGCATTATTATAAATTTGATGGAAGATATTTGAGTGATTTGGAATTATTAGGTATTGGATTGGACATATATGCATATTGCATCTTGCCTGATTTTAACCAATGTATTTTATTGGGTATTGGAGAAGACTGGAAATAAATTATCTAAGAAAAATATATATTCTTATTTATTTATAATATATTTAAAAAAAAGTATTAATATTTTTTCTTTAGTAAAAATAAAAGGATTTTATTTGAGAGAAAAAATTGCTATTTGCACAATCGCAGTATTCCAAATTCTAGGAGCAAAAGAATTTTATGAGCTGCAAAGACAAGTTACTACTGCTACAAGGTTTGAAACAGAAGTTCAAAGAGTTCCAGGTAATGTCGATATCATTGATAAAGAACAAATGTTAAAACGAACTCCTCAAAAAATAACTGATATTATCAAAAATAATGCAGGCATTTATATCCCTAAAGATGCAGGACTTAATATTCGTCCTTCTATTATGATAAGAGGTATTACTAATGGCACTCTAGTGTTAATGGATGGAGTGATTTTAAGCGATATGGATGGAGAGACAAGATTGCTTTCACAAATTCCTTATCAAGACATTGATAGAGTTGAAATAGTAAGGGGTCCTTTTTCTAGCCTCTATGGGACAGGAGCGATTGGAGGTGTAGTGAATTTTATCACATCAATGCCTACAAATTTTGAAGCGAAGGTTTCTTTAGGATATGGAAATGAACTTGAAAAACGAAAGGCTCAAAAAAACCTTTTTAGAGGTTATTTTAGCATAGGTGATACTTTTTTTGATAAAAGACTTAGGATAAAAGCAATTTATGGATTCAATACCACACAAGGATATCCTCTAACGCCTGCTCTTATCAATCAAGCTCAATACCAATCATTAAGCACAAATGGAGTGAGTGGGTTTATTCCTTATACAGATTCTCAATATGTTGTTGGAGATATAGGCAGACAAGCTTATACAATGCAGAATGGCAGGATCAAATTAGAATATGACTGGGGAGATAAAGATACAACAATTTTGACTTTCATGGGAGCTAATTATCTTTATAAATATACAAATATTTATTCTAATTTAACCCGAAATAAAAAAATCTTCTATGGCGGGGATGATCTATTCAATCCATTTTTAGAAAACCCCTATGGAGGAATAGGAAATTATACAAACCTTTTAGGTTCTATTTCACACAAACATTTTTTTGAAAAATCTAGTTTGAATATCACACTTTCAAGTGTCAATATGATTGGTCTATATAATGGTGCTACAACTTCTCCGGCTGGAATTCACCCTACTTTGGAATCAGGCTATGGAAGTATTCAAGATTTAAAGACATCAAGTAATTATTTAGACATGCTCTATGATATAGATTTTGAGAAACATTTCCTCACAATTGGCATTCAAGGTAGATTCTTGAATCTTAGCAATAAAAGCTATATATCAGATACTTATCAGTCATTTAAAGGTACTAGAGAATATAAAAAAGGACTTGGAGCGAATACTTGGTATCTCTCTGCACTCTTTCAATTTAATAGCAACTGGAGCAAAAAACTAAGTACAACTATTGGCACTAGATACGATTATTGGAAAATGGATAATGTGTATAACCAAATATCATCTGAGAAAAATAATATTATTGTGCAAGGCAAAGGAGCTTTTTCTCCAAAAGCTTCACTCAATTATGAAATATTTTCAGGAACATTATTAAAATTTGAAGCAGGATCTGCATTCAGAGCTCCAACTACAAGAGAAATGTTCAATACTCAAGCCAAATACGAATGGATTTTTAGCCCTAACCTCAAACCTGAATATGGCATTGCTTTTGACTTTGGGATTGAGCAAGATGTCCTTAAAAATGGAATTTTTAAAATCTACTATTATCAAAGTGATATTTTAGATGCCATATATGCCAAAACTCTAGGAAAAAATACTACTACCAATAAAACCATCAAACAAAATAGAAATGCAGGTCATATACGAATCAATGGTATAGAGATAGAATATAGTCAACCCATAGCTTATAGTATTCTTATTCTAGCCAACTACACTTGGACTAATTCTAAAATGATAAAAAACTCTGCTGATCCTTCATTGATAGACAAACGATTACCCATCATACCACAACATATGGCACATTTAATGGTATTATATGGAGAAGAAATCGGATTTTATGGTTCTTTACAAGCTACTTACCAATCTAGAGCATTGAAAGATTTTGGTGTTTGGGGTCAAAAACATACTTTTGGTAGCTATGATGAACAATTTTACTTTGATGCTAAGATTGGCTATCGTTTTATCAGTGGTTTTGATATCAATATGAGTTTTTTAAATTTCACTAATAGTCTATATTTTAATGATTACCAAGCACCAGGAGCATCATTTTATGCACAGATTTCTAAGACATTTTAATTTATTTTTCTTGGTATTTAATAGTTTTATTTTTGCCAACACATTAGAAATTAAAGACTTTTTTGGCACTCATATTGTTAAATTGCCAATAAAAAAGTTAGCTATTATAGGGACTTATCTAGAATTACCTGCCATGTTTAATATTTGGGACAAGGTCATAGCATTAGATAAGTACTCTTTTGATATTGATATAAATCAATGCTTCTTCAAACTCAATGAAAATAAAATCTATAAAATGGATTCTAATACATTGGGAAATATAGAAAAATTATTACAAATAAAACCTGATTTAATCATCTCAAGCATTAGGAATGCTCAAAATATTATATTTGGCAATAAAATTGGCTTAAATTTTTTATCTTTTCAAACTCATGATATTGATGCAGTCAAAAAACAGATTTTTATCTTCGCATCATTATTTGACAAAATACCTAAGGCTAAAATAATCATTCAAGAAATGGATAGTATTTTTCAACTCATTGAAAAACAAACATCCAAAATCACTCAAAAGAAAAAAGCTATATTTGTCTTCAATAAACCCAATGTTGTTAGTGGAAAAATAAGTGTTGTAAGCGATATGCTAAACCATGCATTTGTGGATAATATTGGATCAAGATATATCACACATGACAGATCTGAAATTCCTATCGAAAAAATTGTAAAAGAAAACCCTGATATTATTTTTATCTGGTGGCTTAGTCATTATGATACAGAAAGTATCTTAAAAATACCTGCCCTACAAAGTGTAAAAGCCATCAAAACCAAACAAGTTTATAAAATGCCTTCGTTTGATGGTACAGGACCTAGAGTCGCATTGATGTCTTTGTTTGTAGCAATGAATGCTTACCCACAAAATTTTAAAAACATTAATATACAAAAAACTATAAGAGATTTTTATTTAAGGATCTATGGATATTATATTTGCAACTAAAAATATCAGCTTATCCCTAATTACCCTCGAAGTTGTTCCAAACGTTCTCTTTTTGTACCAATATCAGTAATTTGCACACCAAAATTTCCATCTACAATCACAACTTCACCCTTTGCTATCACCTTATCATCAACCAAAATTTCCAAAGGATCATTAGCAAGTTGACTGAGTTCAACAACACTTCCAATATCCATTGAAATAACATCTTTGAGCAACATTTTTTTCTGTCCAATACGAACTTTTACATTCAATTTAACATCAAGGAGCATACCAATATTTTTTATTTCATCTTGATTGAGCGAATGACTATGATGTATCTCTGGAGTGGCAGGTGCTTGACGAGGTTGTGTTGTTTCAAAAATATTTACAAATTGAGTTGTTGTTAAAAAGGTAAAATTAGATTGTATCGTATTGAGCACAAAAGAAAATCTATATTCTTTATCAAAAGCTCCCAAGTCAATAGGTGTGATAACAAATTGTATATCACTGCAAGAAAAATTTAATTTTGGAAGGTTTTTTTGAGAACCCAATGCTGTTGAAATAGCTCCAAATATATTAGAGTTGATTTCTTTGATAGCATCTAAATCGTCATTATCCATTTCACTCTTACTCACACCTTCTCCACCCACCATAAGATTTGCCAAAGAAGTTGCAAGCTCAACAGGCATAATCATGGCGACATTTGTATTTAAATCACCAGATACATTAATATAAGTAATTGCATAAGGAATAGGCAATGCCGTAGCACTTGTAAAATCAGTCTTGATGTTTATAATATCAGGAGAAATTCCAGTAAGACCTTCTATGGTTGAAATTGCTTCTTGGGTAAAAATATTTATAAAATCATTCATTATTCCTCTTCCTCTTCTTCAATATCATTGACCTTACTCTTTCTTTGTGCCTCAAGCATTTCAAGAATTTCTTTTGCATTATCTTTTTCAGTTTTGATAGACTCTTTTATCTTGATAGTTTTTCTATATCGCTGCAATCCAACAGTTGCTAGGTATTTTTCTTTTCCATCAACATTCACTACTACAGTGTCATCAGCTGCCCTATCCAAACGAATAATATCACCTATACTCAAATCTAATACTTCTTTTAAGGTCAATTTAACTCCACCTAAAAACACAGAAATACCAACTCCGGCTCCACCTACAAGTGCCTGAAGCTCTTTGTTACGACTTTTTTTCGAACTAGTCTCCGAAAGGACCAAGTCTCTGCCTCCAAGCCTTGAAATAATAGTTTCAAGTGAAATAACAGGATAACATAAATTCATCATACCACTGCTATGCCCAATAATGATCTCCATCACAACCATAATAACAATCTCATTTTGTGCAACAATTTGCACGACATTTGCACTGGATTCTTTGGCATCAACAGTTGGAAAAATCTCTGCTACTGGAGACCAAGCGTCTTTGAGTGTCTGCATAATCTGCCTGAGTATCGTATCAAGTAAATTCAATTCTATATCACTAAATTCTCTAGAATTATCATAAGGATCACCCTTCCCACCTAAAAGCCTATCTATCATAGGGAATGCAATACTTGGATTGATTTCCAAAACCCCTGTACCATCCATAGGTTTCATAGAAAATACATTGAAACTTGTTGGGCTTGGTAAACTCATCAAAAATTCTCCATAAGTCATCTGATCTACACTATGAAGTTGTATCTCAACAATACTCCTCATGATAGCAGAAATTTGGCTTGAAAGATTTCTAGCCATTTTGTCATGGATACTCCTAAAAGATCTTAATTGTTCTTTGCTAACACGATTAGGTCGTTTGAAATCATAAAGAGTAATTTGTCTTTGGTGAACAATATCATGCTTTTGGAGTATTTCAACATCTTCTTGAGCATCATCTACAACCTCAAGAAGAGCATCAATTTCTTCTTGACTCAGTATATCAGCCATTTTTTTCTCCCAAATGTTTTCTTATCTTCTTAATGACTTCTTTGATTATTTGAGATATCCTTGATTCGGTAATATTTAAAATCCCTTTGATTTCACTCAAATTCAATTCTTCAAAAAAATACAGCTGCATAATTAACTGCTCTCTTTCTGACAATGATTTTAAAATTGTCTGGATCATATCACTCAATTCTTCTCTTTGGAGTCTTTCTAAAATACTTTCTTGTTCAATAGCATTGTATTGCTCATCAATGGGAACTAAAGTATAAATATCAGAAGCAATTTTTGCTTCTTTGATTTTTTGAATATCTTCACCTAAAACCTCTGCTAAATATTCATTACTTGGCTCTTCTTGATTTTCATTAAAATATTTTGATACTTCAACATCTATAGATTTGATAAGTTTCCTAGAAGACCTAGAAACAATATCTAAAGATCTCAGATAATCTAACATTGCACCATTGACACGAGTCTTTGCATAACCCCAAAAAGAATCATTGATTTTATTATCATACCTCCTAGCAAGCTTAATAAGCTCTTCAGTTCCAATTGATATTAAATCATTTAAATCTATAGAGCTAGGAACCCTTTCTTTGATACGATAAGCCATTGAACGAACTGCGGGTAAATACTGCATAGCAAGCTCATCTTGAGAATATCTGATATTTTCATCATAGCTATATATATCTTTTTTATTCATTTTTTATCATTTGATGATTTATTTTCTAAAAAATCTGCATTTTGTATATATCGACGAATATTTATGGCTTCTCTTTCTCTAATATCAAATTCTTTATCAAAAAACTCAAGTCTTTTATCAATCCTAGTTTTATTAAAAAAAGTTTGATTTGTTTCGACAAACCAAATATAAACAGAAGAACAAAAAAGTATTATCAAATAAAAACCCAAAGTAGAAAAAAGAGTACAAAAAAATATTGTTTCAGGATTATCAAACTTCGCCAAAGCAAATACCAAACCCAAAAAAAATCCAAAAACAACCGATAAATTAATGAAATTATTTGGCTTCATTTGTTTTCCTTATAAATAGCCCAAAATCCTCTTGAAAAAACCCATAAAATTTTCTTTAGGAACATCAAGCATATTTTGTTCCACTTTTGAAAGAACTGTTTTGGTAATTTGCCTCATATCTGATGAAAAATTATTCAAAGGTTCTACCTTACATAAAAGCTCCCGATATTTTGTCGATCTTTTTACTGCATTATTATTATAAAGACAACCCAAAAGTTCTAAATTCAATTGTGGTAAATTTTTAGAAGCAACATTTTTAATTTTATTGAAAACATTCAAACCTTCTTTTTGAGAACTTGCCATATTAATAATAAGGAAAATTTCTTTTTTAAATTTAGAATTAATCTTAATAGTTGCATAAGCATCTGTTATTGCAGCAGGATCAGGAACTGTTACAACAATAATATAATCACTAGCATTCAAAAAGGCTTGGGTCGCCTCTCCTATTCCTGCCCCCGTATCAATAATCATATAATCCAAATCATCAAGAATCCCATCATCTTGGACAAACTCATTTAAAATATCTTCATTAGCATATTTTAATATCTCATCACCACTATCACCAGGCACCAAATACAATCCCTCTTCAATCAAATAAACAACTTCATCAAATCTAGCCTCTCCTTTTAAAGCATGCAAAATATTTTTATTGGTTTTAATACCAAAAATTAAATCTAAATTAGCTAATCCAATATCAGCATCAAAAACCCCTACTTTATAACCCATTCTAGAAAGCGTATATGAAAAGTTTGCACTGATAGTTGATTTACCTACACCACCCTTACCACTTGTAATCGCAATGAACTTTGTTTTACCTTTTTTTTTCGCAGGTAAGGTAGTTTTCATCAGATTATCTAAATAACCAGCTTGATTCATTTGCTTATCCGATTAGGATTTGAAAATCCATCCAACATACAATCAACTAAATAATCATTAGTTGCCACCAATAAATCAAGTGGAACTTCTTGTCCCACAGATAGATAACTAACTGGTTTTTTGCTTTCATAAACTAAAGAAAATAAATTCCCTAATCCTTTGCTCTCATCAAGCTTACTGAAAATCAAAGTATCAATATCAAGCTCACCAAAAGCAGTATAAATATCTTTTAAATCTTCATATTTTGTCGTAGCAGACAATACTAAAGCAATATCAATTTTATAATCATTATTGATGAATTTTTTTAACATATTTATTTTTTGTTTATCATGCTGAGAATGTCCGGCAGTATCTACTAAAATATAATCACAATAACGCAAAGTATCAATTTCCCTCAAAAAATCTTCTGGCTCAATCACAGTCTCTATACTAATTTTCATCTTTCTAGCATACCAAGTAAGCTGTTCTAAAGCTCCTATCCTATAAGTATCTAGTGTAATAATACCCACTTTGTATTTCTTGTCGAGCATTTTTGAATACCGTGCAGCCAATTTTGCTAATGTGGTTGTTTTACCAACTCCTGTAGGACCCACGAGCATAATAATTTTTTTTGTACCCATATCCAAATGTTCACTACGACAATAAATCATTTTGCGCAATACTTCTCGAAAATAACGTTTTACAGTTAAAGAATTTTCTCTCATTTTTAATGGCATAAGTTCTAGACTAAGTTTCATGATCTCATCTAGATGGATTTTATTCATACCACTATTTTTAGCCAAACGATATATCTCTGCAAATTCTTGAGGAATTTGCAGAGTATCACTACCAGGTTTTTTCTCATCCCAAAACATATTCTGTATCAATTTGATTTTATCATTAATTTTATCTAATTCTGTCTTGATTTGTTTGAGTTCCTTAGTATCGTTTTGTTGGTGCATAGCCTTTTCTTCTTGCTTATGTATTAATTTATTTTCTAATCTTGTATCGAAATTTTTTGAAATTTCTGGAACAATTAGAGATTTTTTAATTTGCTCTCTAGAAGACTGTCCTGTTATTTTGCTAATCTCTTTTACAGCATCAGAAAGTTGTATTGTGACATCATCATCAAGCAAAATTTTTTGATTTTTTTTCTTTTTTTCCATATTCTTTTCTAAAATATTATCCAATCGTTTTTGAATGCTATTTTTAGATACTTGATCCTGAATCTGTGGTGCTTGGTATTCTTGAATCATTTCTTCATTTTCAACCGCCACAACAATTTCATAAAGACCAGGTTGAGTCATTGTTTTTTTTCTGATTTCCTTAGTCTTAACAACTAGAGCTTCTTCGCCGTGCTTACTCTGAGCAATTTTAAGGGCTTCTGCAGCCGTTTCCCCACCATAAGTATAAAGTTTCATTTCCGTCCCTTTGGGGTTAAATATTCTAAAAATAAAGGAATCAATACCGATTCTCTCTTATTCCATTTTTCATGTGGTATTTTAAGATAAGGATGCTTTAAAATCAAATCATTAAAGAAAATTATATCAATATCCAGTGTTCGAGGTGAATTTTTAAACTCTCTTTTTTTAGATCGACCAAATCTTCGCTCAAGATAAAATACAAGCCTAAATAAATCAACTATTGACAAATTTGTTGAAAGAGTCATAGTTGCATTATAAAAATCCTTTTGATTTTCAAAACCAAAAGGAGGATTTTTATAAATAGGAGAAGAAGAAAGTATAAAAAAATGCTTATTGAATGCAAACCATCTCCAAAGACTCTCAAAACGTCGCTTACAATCACCAATATTCCCACCTATTCCTAATAAAACAGTATTTGAAAAAGTAAATGAAGAAGATGCTTTATAAGGGAAAAAATGAGAAAAATATAAAGCCCTCATTTTATCGCAACTCAGATAATCTCCGCTCTACCATTTTTTATCACAACTAAATCTTCAATCCTCACTCCATAATAATCAGGGATGTAAATGCCAGGCTCAACTGAAAAAACCATACCATCTTCAATAATTGTTTCACTTTTTTTAGAGATAAAAGGCAACTCATGAATATCTAAGCCAATACCATGTCCAGTACTGTGAACAAAATATTTTCCATAACCTGCTTTCTCTATGACATTCCTAGCAATGCTATCAATTTCCCTACCTTTCATCCCACTCCTAATAAGTTCAATAGTTTTTTCTTGAGCTTTAAGTACAACATCATATATATTTTGTAAATCCTCATTATCAAAACTCTGATTTTTTTTGAAAGAAATACCTTTTTTGCTAAAATAGGCTGTCCTTGTTCTATCTGAACAATACCTTTGATATTTGACTCCTGCATCAAAGAGAAGAAGATCGCCACTTTTGAGCTTATCTTTTTTGCTTGGCAAGGCATGTGGTTTAGCTGCATTCGCATTGATACCAAGAATAGGCTGGAAACTAAGATTATATTTCCCTTCATTGCTTAAAAATCGTTGTGAATGGTAATAGAGTTCTTGTTCATTAAATTGTTTTGTAGACTCATTCAAATAAATAGCAAATTTTTTATAAGCTTCTTGATTAATTTTTTGAGATTTTGTAATTAGGTCAATTTCATACTCAGTCTTAATGATTCTTTTTTGTTGGTGAAAATTAACAATACCAATCAAATTTTTCTTAGGATTCAAAGTAGATTTTAAGTTTTCAAAATCATTTAAAGTGACTTGTGCAGGATCATATACAACAACATTTGAAACACTTTTATTGATAATACTTGCAGCGGTAACAAATAAATTTCCTGCCTCTAACACCTCTATATTTTTAAAAATATTTTGTTTTGCTTCGAGCGTATAACGAGAGTCCGTTATGAAAAATTTATCTTCTCCAATTTTTAGAAATAATGCATGATCGCAACTATAACCACATTCAAAATATTGAGCATTTTCATTTATTGTAAGGAATGATTCCTTACTTATCTTTTTTTTCATTTTTATGACTGGTTTCTGTTTTGTTTTTAATTGGCTCGACTATTGGATTGTTATTTTTTACCTGATTTGCCTGTGCAGCTTGAGCTTCTCTAATATTTTGGATTTCAGTCAAAATCTGTAACATTGCAATGATAGCCATATGATAACCAAAAGCCCCAAATCCAGCAATAACACCAGCACAAACAGCACCTGTATAAGTATGCTTTCTAAACTCTTCTCTAGCGTGAATATTGCTCAAATGTACTTCAACCACAGGCACGCCTGCAGCCATAATTGCATCTGCCATAGCAATAGAAGTATGAGAATAAGCACCTGGATTAATTATAATTCCAGCATATTCACTACCTACACATTCTTGAATCTTATCAATCATCTCACCTTCAAAATTACTTTGAAAAAAATCAACTTCAAGATTATTTTGTTTGGCAAAAACTTTCATATTCTGATGGATTTGTTCTAATGTCATAGTGCCATAAACTCTAGGATCTCTATGTCCAAGCATATTTAAATTAGGACCCTGTATGACTAAAACTCTCATTATTTCTCCTTTTAATTTTTTAAAATTTTATTTAAATATAACATAAAACCGTTTAATTTACAATACAAACAAGCTATATTAAGGCATTTTAGATTAATTTTTGATTTAAAGAGCTTCATTTTTTTGTTCATCTTCTGATTTTTTAGATTCATCAGGCTGTTTTTGAACTTCTTTTTGTTGTTCTTTAAAAGGTGGTCCCTTTTTGAGGATTTCAGTAAGTTCTGCAGCATTTTTAGGATCCATTTTAGACAAAATTTTACCCATATCTTGAGCAGAAAGTGCAAATAATATACTTGCAGCTTCATCAAGAGGTAAATTCTCTATAATTGGAGCAGCTTTAGAATCTTTCATTTTCGAATAAGTTTGTGCTAATTTATTATCTTTTGCCTTATCTATATCTTGTAATAATTTCTCATTTTTAGCTATCAAACTCTTTATTTTAGCTTCATCTGCTTGAGTTTTTGTATTTAATTGTTCTTCTTTATCTTGTATCTCTTTGAGTTTCAAACTTAAAGCATTTTCTCTTTCTTTTAGCTTACTTTCACGTTGATTGAGCATATTTTGAGTAGCTTCTTTAAGTGCCTCAATAGCTTGAGTTTTTTCATCAAGCTGCCTAATTTGTTCTTTTATTTCATCTTTTCTAGATTCAAAAATAGCATTACATTGCAAAAGCTGAACCGAGGAATCTGATGTTTTAGTCTCTTCTTCAGATATCAACATTTCGACAACTGATAATAATAAAAAACAATTTAAAATAATTTTTCTCATACCCTCTCCTTATCTGATGCAAAAAGCATCAGAGCAACTTCATCAATATGTTTTATTTCTGATTTTTTAAGCACATCAAATTTTTTCTTGATTTCATTTTGTTGCAGGTATTTTATCTTTTCAAATTCAATATTGGCTATTTTGCGATATTCTTCAAGTCTTTTACTTATATTTTTTAATCCTGATATTTCTCCCCTAATACAATCAATCTCATACATCAGAGCTTTTTTTATCTCAGTAAACCTTTGAAAGTCTAAATATGTTCCATTTTGAGGAATATCAAACTTATTAAATTCAAACATTGCCAAATCTAATTCTGTAGTTTTAGCGACAATCATCTGATTATTTTTTATTATCTCTACTTCACTTTTATCTAAAGCTTGTTTTTTTAGCTTCAAGATTGAATCAAACTTAGTTTTCATAAGATGATTGTATCTTCTCTTTCTGGACTTGTTGAAATAATAGAGATTCTTGTATTAAGAAGTTTTTCTATATCCCAAATATATTCTTTAGCATTTTGTGGCAATTCATCAAAATTTCTAATACCTGCTGTTTTATCCCAACCTTTATAAGTTTTATATACAGGTTCACATCCATCCAAATCACTTGGCACATAGTCAATGACCATACCTTTGTTCTTATAAGCTACACATATTTTAATCTCATCCAAACCATCTAATACATCTAATTTCATGAGACTAAGTTCAGTGCAACCATTTATATTGCAAGCATATTTTGCACTTAATGCATCAAACCAACCACATCTTCTAGCTCTACCAGTAGTGGTACCAAATTCTCCACCTTTTTGACGTAACAATTCACCAATTTCTCCAAAATCCTCTGTAGGAAAAGGACCATTCCCTACTCTAGTGCAATATGCTTTTGAAATACCAATAATTCTATCTATCTGCTTTGGATTAAGCCCACTACCACTACAAGCACCAGAAGCTGTTGTCGTAGAACTTGTGACAAATGGATAAGTTCCATGATTTATATCAAGCATACTCCCTTGTGCACCTTCAAGCAAAATCTTTTTTCCCTCATCATTTGCTCTCCATAACATTTGAGTTGTATCTATTACAAAAGGTAAGATTTTAGGAGCATATTCTTCCAGATACCACATGCATTCTTTATGATTTGGAAGCTGTATTTCATATAAATCTTGTAAATAAGCGATTTGTCCTAAATGAAGTTGAATTTTTTGTTTCAAAGCTTTCATATCTTTCAATTCGCCAATCCTAATCCCGCTTCTAGCAACTTTATCGACATAACTTGGACCTATTCCCTTACAAGTTGTACCAATTGCATTAATAAGAGATTTTTCTCTACCCCTATCAATGATTTGATGATAAGGCATTATAATATGAGCTCTATCACTCACAAAAAGCCTATTTTGAATATTATCAAACTGAACAATCTCTTCATAAAGTGCATCTAAAGCGATGACTACACCATTGCCAATAATATTCTTGCATTTGTGATACAAAACACCTGAGGGCATCAAATGTAAAGCATATTTTTTACCATCAACCATAATAGTATGTCCTGCATTATGACCCCCTTGATACCTCACAACATAATCATAATCTTTCGCGAGCCTATCTACAATCTTTCCTTTCCCCTCATCGCCCCACTGAATTCCGACTATGAGATCAGCCATTTCATCCCCTTTATTTTCATCAAATATTCTATAACATCATCAGTATAGATACCAAACCCACAAGATTCAACTCCTTCAATCGTATACTTTCCACCCAAAAGAAAAGTATGATTACCCTCAAACATCCTAAAAACTAAATCATTATAATAGTCTACTGGTGGAAGCTCAAGAGGTGAAAAAATCATTTTTTCATAACGACAATAACTTGAACCTTCAAGCAATGCTTTGAGTTCATTTTTCAAAAATTCTGGTGCTTTCAAGATAGAGTTTGCCAAATCATCACGCGTTTGGATTTTTATCAAATCGCTCATATAAGGAGCTTTTTTCAAAATATCCTCTATTTGCATTTTCCTAAAAAATTCCAAATCCTTGCCTGTTTCTTGTGAACATAATTTTAAAATCTTCACATTAGAAACCTGCAATATTGGATTCATACCAAATTGCTTCATAATCTCTACACTCAAACAAAGCATTTTTGGAATCTCATCAATATCCAAACATTCCGCCCCAATTTGATAAATTTCATTAGTAGGATAGCTGAAAACTGGTTGGATATAAAACCATTTTTTCTGGCAAGTGCTACGAAGCAAACGTTTTGTAATAATACGAATAGCATCAATAGTCGTATCATACCTCAAAGAAATCTGATGATTATTTTTTGAACTCAAACGGATAATATCACGATTTGAAAAATTTTTTTGATGTTCAAGATACATAAAAGAAGGAGTCAGTATCTCTTCAAAATCATTTTGATAAAAAATTTCACAAGCAATATTTTCAAGCCTGCGTTTCATCTTAGCTGAAGTACCGAAATAAAGTTTTGTTCCCTGTGGGATTTCATGTTCAAAAACCATTTTTATCCTACATTCATATAAAAAGCGAATTGACGCTTTCGTTATGATAAATCCTACGAATAACTTCAGCAAACAATGGAGCTACACTCAAAACAGTGATTTTTGAGCATTTTTGCCTTAATGGAATAGAATTACTCACAACAACTTCATTAAGTACACTATTTTGTATCCTATCAATCGCAGGTCCGCTAAGCACAGGATGAGTACCCAATGCCATAACACTTTTTGCACCTTTAGCCTTCAAAACTTCAGCTGCCTTACACATCGTTCCAGCCGTATCAATCATATCATCAACTAAAATAATATCTTTATCTTCTACATCTCCAATAATATTCATCACTTCACTCACATTTGCCTTTTCTCGTTTTTTATCTACAATAACCAAATCCATCCCCAATTGATCAGCAAAATATCTTGCTCTGGATACACCACCAATATCAGGACTTGCTATAATTGGACTTTTTAAATTTTTTGATCGTATATAATCTCTAAAGACAATTGAACCATAAAGATTATCTACAGGAACATCAAAAAAACCTTGTATTTGACCTGCATGCAAGTCCATTGTAATGACACGATCAATGCCTGCACTTTGCATCAAATTTGCTACAAGTTTTGCTGTTATAGGGACTCTTGGAGCAGCTTTCCTATCCTGTCTAGCATACCCAAAATAAGGAATAACAGCATTAATAGAACTTGCCGAACTTCGCTTAAAGGCATCTGTCATTATCAAAAGCTCCATCAAACTATCATTAGCAGGAACACAAGTAGGCTGAATGATAAACACATCTTTTCCTCTCACAGATTCACTGATTTGCACATTAATCTCTCCATCACTGAATCGATTCACGGTGGCTTTTGAAATGACTCCATCAAGATGTTTTGCCAATTCTTTTCCAAAATCAGGATGAGCACTCCCTGTAAAAATCTTAAATCCTCGCATTTGAGTTTTTGTCCTTGATTTAAAATATTTTTATTTAGGATTATACAAGATTATCAATTAAACTCAATAAAGAGTTTTATAAATAAAAAATAATAATTGATAATTTTTATCATTTGTTAATCATCATTAACTATACTTACTTATGTTTCAAAACTAAAATAAAGGATGAGTAAATGAAAAATGTTACATTGACAAATGCAACCGGAACCCCTATTGGGAATAATCAAAATTCCCTGACATTTGGACCAAGAGGACCTATGTTACTACAAAACACTTGGTTTTTGGAAAAGTTAGCCCACTTTGATAGAGAACGTATACCTGAAAGAGTAGTCCATGCTAAAGGAAGTGGTGCTTATGGAATTTTCACAGTTACTAATGATATCACAAAATATACTAAAGCTAAAATATTTTCTAAAATAGGCAAAAAAACACCCTGTTTTTTTAGATTTTCAACAGTTGCTGGAGAGAGAGGAGCAGCAGATGCTGAAAGAGACCCAAGAGGTTTTGCAATGAAATACTACACAGAAGAAGGTAATTGGGATCTTGTTGGTAACAATACTCCTGTATTTTTTGTCCGCGATCCACTCAAATTTCCTGACTTTATCCATACACAAAAACGAGATCCTTATACAAACCTAAGGAATGCTACAAATGCTTGGGATTTCTGGAGTCTTCACCCTGAATCGCTACATCAAGTAACCATTACAATGAGTGATCGAGGTATCCCAAAAAGCTACAGGAATATGCACGGTTTTGGTAGTCATACCTTTAGCTTTATCAATGCTAAACATGAAAGATTTTGGGTTAAATTCCACCTCAAAACAATGCAAGGCATTGAAAACCTAACCAATGAAGAAGCAGCTACAATCATTGCTAATGACAGAGAATCTCATCAAAGAGATTTATTTGAAAACATTCAAAAACATAATTTTCCAAAATGGAGGATGTGTGTCCAAATAATGCCTGAAGAAGAAGCAAAAACATATCGATTTCATCCTTTTGATTTGACAAAAACTTGGAGTCAAAAAGATTATCCACTGATTGAAATAGGTATTGTAGAACTCAATAAAAATCCTCAAAATTATTTTGCTGAAGTAGAACAAGCTGCTTTCAATCCGGCAAACATTGTTCCCGGTATTGGCTATAGTCCTGACAGAATGCTACAAGGTAGACTATTTTCTTATGGGGATACTCAAAGGTATCGCTTAGGTATCAATCATACTCAATTACCAGTTAATGCCCCAAAATGTCCTTTTCATACAACCTCACGCGATGGTTTTATGCAAAATGGGAGCTATGGCAATATGATGAACTACAACCCAAGTTCATTACCAGGATATGAAGAAGATCCAAATGCCAGAGAACCAAAACTTGCTCTAAGCAAACTTGAAAAAGATAACACTATTTATGACTGGGATTACAGAGAAGAAGATAATGACTATTACACACAACCCGGAGACCTATATCGCCTAATGACTATTGAAGAAAGAGAAAGACTCTGTCAAAATATAAAAGCTGCTATGGAAGGCGTGCCTAAAGAAATAAAAAAACGTCAAATAGAGCATTTCAAAAAAGCTGACCCTGCTTATGGCAAAAGGATTGAAGAGCTTGTCTTATAAGGATTTATACAATTTCAGATACTCATTTTGAAGTTATCTGAAATGAAATTTACTGCTGTATACAAAATCTATTATTTTCTTGTGATTGAAGCTATTTAAATATAAAATTGAAAAATTTAATACTTAAATCTAAATAAGGTCATCTATATGAGATACACTTTAGAATCTGCTCAAGAGATCAGTTCTGATTTATTATTTTGGTGTTCAAGATTTATCCGTTATAAACTGACTACACTTTCAAATACAAATGTAAAAAATAAAATCTGCATTTCACATTGTATTGAAAAACTCCAAAAAGGTATTTCAAATATCTCAGAGCTAGAAAATATCTGCAAAGATGCTCGAAATGCTGGCTTTATAGGGATAAATGTCTATAGTCAACCTATATTAAAACTCTACGGATACTTACAAAATTTTCATTCAATGAAAGATATTGATGAGGAAATATTAAGTGATTTTTTAGCTGTCATGACAAGTGGCTTGAGTGCAGCAAGCAAAAAAAATTATCGCAATGCTATCATTGGTCTTTTCAAATACATTGACAAACAAAATCAAGACGAAAAAGGAAATTCTTATGTTTACAATATAGAATTGAAAAATATTGGCGGGATTAAAGGCAAATCAGGACAAAAATTACCTACTTATTTGAATGAATTCGAACTTGAAAAATTCCTAAATAGCATTGATACTTTTGAAATGTCTTCAAAAATCCGTGCAAGGAATCGCCTCATCATTAAAATGATTGTTTATACTGGTATTAGAGTAAGCGAAGCCCTAAACCTAAAAGCAAAAGATATGATTTTAGAAAAAGATGTTTATTTACTGAATATAAAAGGAAAGGGCAATAAATACAGGATGGTAATGATAAAAGCTTCTCATATTTACAATCTTCTTGAAGAATGGTTATTATTGAGATCAAAAATTGAAGTCAAAGATGGATTATTATTTTGTAATCAAAAAGGTCATCCGCTCACACAAGCTTATATTTATCGCAATGTTGAAGAAATTCTTTTTTCAGCAGGCATCCAAAAAGAAAAAAAAGGTGCTCATATGCTTCGCCACTCATTTGCAACCCTACTCTACCAAAAACGACATGATTTAGTATTAGTACAAGAAGCCTTAGGGCATGCTGATTTAAACACAAGTCGGATATACACTCATTTTGATAAAAATCGTCTATATGAAGCTGCAAGCATTATGGATGGCTTTAATAAATAATTTTTAATCTATCTAAATTAGCATATATAAATTTTATATTCTTTTTTTGGTATACACTTTGCTATGATATGAGCTTGGACACCTGAATTTGAAAGAGCATTTTTAAATTCAAAAGCATTTTTTTCAGGAACCGCAATGAGCAAACCTCCAGAAGTCTGTGCATCATAACAGACAATGTCTTTGAAACATCCAGTATTTTTTACCTGTGATTGAAAAACTTTTTTATTTTCATGGGTCCCTCCTGGAATAATATCCAAATCTGCTAACCCTAAAACACCATCAAAAAAAGGAATTTGATTATAATAAAGTTCAATAGAAATATTTTGATTGACCATCTCTATTAAATGTCCTATCAAACCATATCCAGTAACATCCGTACAAGCACTAACGGGAAATTTTTTTGCACATAAAGAAGCATTCAAGTTTAAAGTCGTCATTGAAGTAATGACTTCAAGAGATTTGTCAAAAACTAATTTGTCATTTTTAAATGCCGTAGATATTATACCGCTACCAATAGGTTTTGTAAGCAATATAATATCACCTACAGAAGCAGTATTATTTTTCCAAAATATGCCATCTTGGATAATACCAGTAACACTTAAGCCATATTTTTGCTCTTTGTCATTGGTGCTATGACCTCCCAGTAATGCACATTCAGATTCTATAAGTTTGGACAATCCACCTTGAAGTATTTCTTTGACTTCATCAACTTCAATATGGACTTTATCCCACATCAAAAGACTCATAGCTGTGTGTGCCCTAGCCCCTTTGGCAAAAATATCACTGAGTGAATTTGCAGCTGCTATTTGACCATAAAGATAAGCATCATCTACAATAGGAGTGATAAAATCCACACTTTGAACTAAAAGAGTATGCTCATCAATCTTAAAAATGCCACAATCATCATTATTTTTAAAATCCATAAGTATATTTTTATAGTAAGGCTGATTAAGGTTAGCTGTAATTTGTTTGAGATCCGCCGGACCCACTTTAGCAGCTCAACCTGCACAGCTGACAAATTTCGTCAATCTTTTGTCCATTATTTCCCTTATAGCGATATGATTCCTTCATTTCCTAAGAAATCTTGCAAGATTTCGACTGCATTAGCAATCCTACCAACCATTACTTTATCTTTCAAATCAAAATATTCCAAACAAGTTTCACAAGATAAAATCTCTACTCCCAATCCTTGAAGTGTATCTAAATTCTCCAAGATAGAGGCATTATCTATCATTGAATTTTGAGTGGTGAGTAAAACCCCACGATTTAAAAATACCATCCTTTTAGGCAAAATATCTATCTTTGTCATTGCTCCTATAAATCCACCTGTAACTATTTTACCCAAATCTCCTTCACCAATCTTATCTGATTTAAAAAGTATAGTCTTATGTTTCATTATTTTCCTTAATAAGGGATTTCAATAATTCTAAAAATATTTGATACAAAGAATTGATATCATCAAGACAAACTCTCTCATCAACTGAATGTATCCTATCATTGCAAACACCAAAATCTACAACTTCTATACCAAAAGCTCCAAAATATTTAGCATCACTTGTTCCACCACTTGTACTTAAATCTGGAATAACAGAGCAAATTTTTTGGATAGCATTTTTAAGGAGATGAAGCAAAAAAGATGAATTAGTAATAAATGGATGTGAACTTTGCGTAAGTTTCAAGTCATAATCCAAACCTTTTAAAATCTTTTTAATATAATCTTGTATATCTTCAATATCAGTTTTAGTTGAGTTCCTAACATTAAACATTATTTTGAGATTAGCAGGAGTTACATTTACTGCTTCTATGCCTCCACGAATATCTGTAACAACTAACTTGGAAGGTGCAAAATACTCATCACCTTCATCAAGATTTATACCTGCAATATCCCCTAATTTTTTGCCAAGCAATTCTATAGGATTGGAACATTTTTGAGGGTAGGCTACATGCCCTTGAATACCTTTAATATTAATGATACCATTGATAGAACCACGTCTACCTATTTTGATAGTATCTCCAAAAATTTTATCACAAGTAGGTTCGGCTACTAATACCATTTGAGGTAAAAGCCCTCTTTCTTTCAATGCTTCTAAAACTATTTTCGTGCCATATATACCCGGACCTTCTTCATCACTTGTAAGCAAAATAGATAAAATTAAAGGAAACTTAAAGTTATCATTTTGTATAAAATCCCTCATTGCACACAAAAAAGCACTTACTCCACCTTTCATATCTTGAGCTCCACGGCCATAAAGATAATTTTCTCTGATATGAGCAACAAAAGGTTCGCTATTCCAGCCTTCTCCTGGTGGAACGACATCTATATGTCCTGCAAAACAAAAATGCAAGCTATTTTTATCAACATTCCCAAAACATTTGTATAAAAAAATATTTTTTACTCCTTCTTTTTCAATATAGATAGATTCAAAATCAGGCAATAATGATTGTATAAAATCAAAAATTCCACAGTCTCTAGGCGTAATAGTCGGATAGCTAATGAGCTTACTTAAAACTTCTAGTGGTGTCATTTTACTTGAGTGGACTTTCTTAGATGAATATATAAATGCAATACATCAAGACTAGCAGGAGTAATACCACTTATTTGAGAAGCATTGTATAAATTTATAGGACGGAATTGATTAAGTTTTTCTACAACTTCAAGACTCAAACCTGGTATCCCATCAAAAATAAAATCTTTTGGAATCTCAACTTGGAGCATTTCATTCATTTTCTCAATACTCTCTTGTTGCTTTTGAATATAACTGTGATATTTTGAACGGATACGAATTTGCTCTAAAGCTCTATCACTAAAACCTTCAAATATAGAAGAAAATTTCTTTAATTTTTCATTATCAAAGCTATCTCTTCCTACAATCAAAATAGGACTACATTTATCACTAATAGGTAGTTCATCAAGACTACAAAGGAAAGTAAGGTTTTCTTTTGAAGGGGTAAAAATAGTTTCTTCAAGGTATTTCATTCCTTTTTCAATATCTTGAGCATCTTTGCGAATGCTTTCATAATCATCTTGTTGTATTGTGCCTAAAATATATGCATATGGTGCAAGCCTAAAAATTGCGTTATCTTCACGCAACAATAAACGATATTCTGCACGAGAAGTAAAAACACGATAAGGCTCCTTAGTGCCTTTTGTTACCAAATCATCAATCATCACACCAATATATGCTTCATCTCTGCGGAAAACAAGCTTATCAAGTCCTTTAAAGCATCCTGAAAATTTCATATCTTCTTTTTGAAGACTCAAAACAGCATTTATTCCAGCCATAATACCTTGAGCTGCAGCTTCTTCATAGCCAGTAGTTCCGTTTATCTGTCCAGCAAGATAAAGATTTTTGATTTTTTTTGTCTCAAGAGTATGGAAAAGTTCTGTAGGCTGAATATAATCATATTCAATAGCATAACCATAACGAGTGATTTTAGCATTTTCAAGTCCTTTTATAGAAGCAATGATTTTCTCTTGAATATCAAAAGGTAAAGATGTACTCAAACCATTCACATAATATTCAGTAGCCTCAAAAGTCTGTGGTTCTAAAAATAATTGATGTCGCTCTTTGTCAGAAAAACGATTAACCTTATCTTCAATACTTGGACAGTATCTAGGACCAACCCCTTCTATTTGACCTGTAAACAAAGGTGCTCTATGAAAATTTTCTTTAATCAATTGATGAGTATAAACATTTGTATAAGCAACATAACAAGGTAGCTGGAGAGGTTGAAAAGGAATATTTGTCTTATAGCTAAAATGTGGTGCAATATCATCACCTGAATGCAATTCAAGATTTTCAAAATCAATACTCCTACCATCAAGACGTGGACAAGTGCCTGTTTTTAGCCTACCCATTTCAAAACCAAGTGATTGTAAACTTTTTGAAAGCCCTATTGCAGAACTTTCTCCAAACCTACCATTTTGGCTTTTATTCTCTCCAATATGTACCAAACCCCTCAAAAAAGTCCCTGTCGTTATTATAATCTTTTTAGCATAATAGGTTTTACCAATATTAGTTCTCAACCCTACCACACAATAATCTTGCACTATAAGTTCTTCAACAACTTCTTGAGAAACACTAAGATTTGGGGTATTCAAAACAAAATTTTTAGCAAATATACGGTATTTGTCCATATCAATTTGTGCACGCGTGCCTCTAACTGCTGGTCCTTTTGAAGCATTCAAAATACGATACTGAATCCCGCAATTATCAGTAATAATACCCATCATTCCACCCAATGCATCGACTTCTTTTGTTAAATGACCCTTGCCAAGTCCTCCTATAGCAGGATTACAACTTGCCAAACCAATATTCTCAACCAATATAGTCAATAGATGTGTTTTTGCACCCATTTTAGCACTGATAACACTTGCTTCAATCCCAGCGTGACCACCACCAACTACAATCACATCAAATTCCATTAAACACCTTAAAACTTTATTTATAATTATAACTAAGGTTTAATCAGTTTTAGATTATAATTCAGCAAGACTAAAAATCAAAAATGAGGGAAAATGGGTTTTAAAGAAAATTTTTCAAACAATAAACAACGTTATATCACAGGTATCATTATGATTTTATGTTTAGCTTTAATCCTTTATTTGAATTATGCTATCTTGATATGGGTTGTTTTAGGTATCGGTTATATTTTAGGATTTCAAGAAGCCATTAAACTTTTTGGATGCAAAGGGCATTGGACAATGTATCTACTTGCAATCTTAGTTTGGCTACTAGCACCTATAAATGATAGACCTATAGAATCTGCTATTTTTATAGCGATGATAATTGCTGGATATCTAGCTTATAAAAAATCCTTCCAATCAAAACAAATTCTACCTTTTATCTACCCCACTATTCCATTTCTAGCTGTTTATGCTGTTTATAAAGATTTTGGTGTAAGTGGTGTTGTTTGGTTGATTGTTGTTGTCAGTTTAACAGATGTAGGAGCTTACTTTGGCGGTAAAGCTTTTGGAAAAACTCCTTTCACATCCACTTCACCCAATAAAACACTAGAAGGTGCCATCATAGGTCTTGCTATAGCTGTAGCAGTAGGTAGCTTTATAGGAATGGGGAGAGAATTGAGTGGGAACTTTATCGTTTCACTTTTGATTAGTTTTTCTATTTCTCTGAGTGCTATTTTTGGTGATTTATTTGAAAGTTATTTAAAAAGAAATGCTTCTGTTAAAGATAGTGGAAACATTTTACCAGGACATGGAGGCATTTTAGATAGAATGGATGCTATACTTTTTGGTGCTATCACTCTTCATTTTTTAATGTATTTTTTAAAAATATGGAAAGAAACTTCTTCTATTACTTTTTCATAGGAACATATAGGTGATACTTTTAGGAAGCACAGGCTCTATTGGTGTAAATGCTCTACAAATCGCACAAAAATTTCAATCGCCCATTGAAAGTTTAAGTGCAGGACGTAATATTAAATTACTCAATCAACAAATTGAGATACATCGACCTAAAAAAGTGGCGATCATGGAAGCTCAAGATTTACAAATACTCTGTGCACAAGGTGCAAAAGTCTATATTGGACAAGAAGGTATTTGTGAAATGATAAAAGATTCTGATTCATCTTTGGTCATTAATGCTTTAGTCGGTTTTTCAGGACTTTTACCAACTTTTGAAACCCTAAAATGCAATAAAAAACTAGCTTTAGCCAATAAAGAATCTCTTGTAAGTGCTGGATGGCTTATAGATGCAAGGAAAATTATCCCTATTGATAGCGAACATTTTGGATTATGGTATTTAAACAATACTAAAACTTTTAAAAAACTCATTATTACAGCAAGTGGTGGTGCTTTCAGAGATGAATTGATTGAAAATATTGCTTCTAAAAATGCACAAGAAGCACTTCGTCACCCTAATTGGTCAATGGGTAAAAAAATCACTATTGATTCAGCAAGTATGGTAAATAAACTTTTTGAAATCATAGAAGCCAAATGGCTTTTCAAAACCAATGAAATTGAAGGTTATATTGAAAGAAGCTCAAACATCCATGCTTTAATTGAATTTCTAGATGGTAGCACAACTGCACATTTTGCGTATCCTGATATGAAACTCCCTATTGCCTATGCCATAGATAAACAAAAAGCCTCACAAAATCAAATCATCCCAAACCTAAAACTTGAAACACTTCCAAATATAAAATTTGAACCTATTGATACACAAAAATATCCCCTATGGGGACTTAAAGATATACTCATCAAAAAACCAAAATTGGGTGTTATTTTGAATGCAAGCAATGAAGTAGCAATCCAAAAATTTTTGCAATCTAGGATTGTTTTTGGAGATATCCAAAAAATGATTACAAAAAGCCTTCAAAATTTTGAGGATTGTGTTGAAAATCTTCAAAATATTGAAGATATTATAAGACTGGATAAAGAAGTTAGAAGCTTTACAAATACAATTATTTAAGTTTGATTTTGGATTTTTTTAGACTTGGTTTAGCATCTGCTTTGAACCAATTTTTAATACGATCAAAACATTCTTCAAAAAGATTCTTATGTGGCTCACTTTCATAACCAAAGCTATTATGTAATTTTAATAAAAGCTCTCTTTGCTCTTCATTGAGCTGTTTTGGATAAATAATCTTAATAATAGCTATCAAATCCCCATAACCTTTATCATTGACTTCTTTTATCCCTTCATCTTTGAATATAAATTTTGAGCCATTTTCAGAATTTGGTGGTATATTCAATTCAACTTCTCCTCGCAATGAAGGGATTTTTATCTTAGCACCTAATGGAATAGAGGTAAAAAATACAGGTATTTCAATATAAACATCACTCCCATCACGGACAAAATAATCATCATGTTCAACAAATGTAACAATATATAAATCACCTCTTGAGCCATTTTTTAACTCATTACCTTTACCAACAACACGCATTCTATTTTCATCATCCATCCCTTCAGGGATAGATATCTCAAAGCTTTCTTCTGCAAAATTAAAACCTTCACCATTACAAATAGAACATCTTTCTTTGGTAATAGAACCTTCTCCAGAACACCTTGAACAAGTTTGTGAAAAAGTTACAAATCCTTGTCTCATAAACACTTGCCCTTTACCACCACAATCAGGACAAACTTGAACTTTTCCGTCTTTTGCTCCAGTACCATCGCAATCTTTACAATAAACTTTATATTTTGTCTGGATTGTTTTTTTACAACCAAAAACAGCTTCCTTAAAGCTCAAATCTAATTTATAAATATAATCAGGAATAAATTTAATTTTTTTCTCTCTCCTGCTAGATCCACCAAAATTAAATCCTCCTCCAAAAGCAGACTCAAAAATAGAACCCAAATCGCCAAAAATATCACTAAAATCACGTCCACTAAAACCCATTCCATTGTTTTCTAGTCCTTTTTTACCATACTGATCATAAATTTGACGTCTTGTATCATCGCTTAATACTTCATAAGCTTCATTGATTTTTTTAAACATTTCTTCAGCTTGTTTATTTTCAGGATTTCTATCAGGGTGATATTTCAATGCCATTTTTCTATAAGCTTTCTTGATAACTTCTTTGTCACTAGTTTTGCTAATTTCCAAAATTTCATAATAATCAAAACTTTCCAAAATATCTCTCCATCACAAAAAATTTTTTTTAGTGTGAATTTTATCTTAAAAAACTTTTATCCATTGTTAAAATAGCTTTGGATAACATTACAATCATGAAAAATTATAAAAATAATCTTAATCATTTTTTCTCGCTTGTTGAATCCCTTGAGCAACTCCCAACAATCGGAAAAAAATCAGCTCAAAAAATGGCATATTATTTAAGCATAGATGATAAATATCTTGCCTTAAAAATAGCACATTGCATAGAAAATGCTATTGATTATGTAAAAAAATGCAGCATATGTGGAGGGTTAAGCGAAAATGAAATATGCGAAATATGTTCAGATGAAAATCGTAATAATGGACAACTTTGCATTATCTTACATCCAAAAGATATTTTTACTATTGAAGAAATTGGTGAGTTTGAAGGACAATATTTTACGATTGGAGAGCTTGAAAAAATTGATTTTACAACATTTAAAAAAAATATTAAAGAAAAAAATATTAAAGAGATCATATTTGCATTTTCCCCTACCCTTGCTAATGATGCGATAATGCTTTTTATTGAAGACAAATTACAAGGATTGGATTTAACATTCAGTAAAATTGCACAAGGAGTCCCTACAGGCATAGGGTTAGAAAATATTGATCAATTATCACTTTCACGAGCTTTTAGTTCTAGGATAAAAATTTAAAAACTTAGATAATTTTAAGGTCGAAATCTGTAGAATCATAAAGTGTATGGATTTATCCTGAAAATAATAATATCTAAACACAAACTAAACAAAACTAAAAGGAGAGTTAAAATGAAAAAAATTCTCGCCTTAACACTACTTGGTGCTTTAAGTATTGGAATTGCTGCTGAAGCTCCTGCAGCATTTAGAAAATGCGTTGCTTGTCATGGCATTAATGGACAAAAAGTTGCTCCAGGAGCAAAAGGTGGAGTAACCATCGCAGGACTCCCAAAAACTAAATTGCTTGCTGATCTAAAAGGCTATAAAGCAGGTACAGCCGATAATGGTGGTGCAAAAGCAATTATGTATGGGCAAATGAAAAATGTTTCGGATACTGATATTGAAGCACTTGCTGATTATATTTCTAAACTTCCTCCGAAAAAATAATTTTCATTTCAGGGTTTTCCCTGAAAATACTAGAAAATAATGTCAAAAATTCTCATTGATTCTCAAAAATTCAAAAATAATCTTGATACCATTACTTATCATATTAAAGATAAAAATAAACTTGCATTAGTATTGAAAGATAATGCTTATGGACATGGTATTGAACAAATAGCTCTTTTGGCTAAAGATTATGGTATTAAGAATGTTTTTGTAAAAAACGAACTTGAAGCACTTAAGATAGCTGAGTTTTTCGAACATATTACAGTTTTATATAAAAATATAAGCCAACAAGCTCCAAAAAATATTCATCCAAGTATCAATACTTTAGAAGATATACAAAAATGTGATGCATATCGTCTTGTCGAACTCAAAATCAATATAGGGATGAATCGAAATGGAATACCTAAAGAAGAATTATCATTTTTTATTGAAAAAATCTTGAGTAAAAAACTTCAATTATTAGGTGTTTTTGCTCATAATGGATATGGTGATGAACTAGGAGATGATTTTGACAATATACAAAAAAACTTTTCAGAAATCAAAGAAGAAGTTCGCTATTTGTCAAAAAAAATGGGTTTTCCACTACCAAGATTTCACTCATTAAGCTCTTCTGGAGCATTGAGGAGTTCGAAGATTGATGATGATTTGGTTCGTATTGGCATTGCTGCTTATGGTTATTTGGCTCAAAATTTTTCTTTGCCAATTTCTAATTCACTAAAACCTATTGCTTCCCTTTGGGCAGATAAAATATGTGAACAAAAACTTCCAAAAGGTTCAAAAATTGGATATGGAGGGAAAAGTGTCTTAAAAGAAGATTCTATCATTAGCACTTATGACATTGGTTATGGAGATGGATTATTTAGAGTGAATGAAAACAAAGCCGAACTAAAAACATCTGAAGGCTATCCTATATTGCCTATTACTTCAATGGATTGTTTTTCTTGTATTTGCCAAAAAGAAAAGGTTTGCGTTTTTGATGATGTTTCTTTGATAGCTAAAATATTTGATACTATCCCTTATGAAATCCTTACTCATTTATCTCCCTTTATACAACGAAGTATTATTTAATGGATAAGATTTATGCACTCAATCATTCCCCAATAGATTTTTATTTTTCCCAGAATCCAAGAGATTTTATGGTCAGAGAAATTCCATTGTATCCCTTTAATAATGAAGGAGAACACCATATTTTAAATGTCAGGAAAAAAGGATTAAATACATCAGAAATGATAAAATTCCTATCAAATATTTTTGGTTGTAAGGCAAGTGATATAGGCTATTGTGGTCTTAAAGATAAATCCGCTACAACAACCCAATACATCTCTATTCACAAAAATTATACAAAAAATCTTGATAGCGTAATGCACTTGCTAGAAGATAAAAATATAAAAATAATTTCTGCTACTTACCATAACAACAAACTCAAAATCGGACATCTAAAAGGGAATAAATTTTTTATTCGACTTAAAAAAATTACGCCTTCTGCATTTAATAAAATTGACTCTATTTTACACAATATCCAAAAAATAGGTTTGCCAAATTATTTTGGCTACCAAAGATTTGGCAAAGAAGGTAATAATCATCTTGAGGGTGAAAAAATTATCCACAAGAAACTCAAACTCAAGGATAAAAAACTAAGCCATTTCCTCATATCAGCTTATCAGAGTTTTTTATTCAATCAATGGCTAAGCAATAGGATTAAACTTAGCAAGATATTTGAAACTTTTGAACCTTATGAAATCAAACAAGCAATAGCCCAAGAAAATTTTCCTCTGTCTTTAGAATCTATCAAATCTATCAAATCTCAACCCCATTTTTTTAAGCTATTTGAAGGGGATTTGATGTGTCATTATCCTCACGGAAAACTATTTGTTTCAGAAACATTTGAGGACTCAGAACGTTTTTTAAATAAAGATATTTCACCTACAGGACTTTTGTGTGGTTCAAAAACACCTCGTTGTCAATCAATAGCAAAAGAAATAGAGAAAGATTTTGACAAAGATATCCAAGCCATAGGTTCAAGACGATTTGCATGGATATGGATTGAAAATCTTCAATACAAGTATATTCAAGAAAATGCTTGGCTAGAACTTGAATTTTTTCTACCCAAAGGAAGTTATGCAACTACCCTAATTGAAGAACTTGCACATAAAAATATTAAAATTGATTAAGGTTTTTTTGTAATAATACCAAATCAAACAAGGAAAGAAATGATGAATTTTGAAACTATAATTTCTAAAAATCGTTTCAAAACCAATATGGTTTTAATAACTTATATGCTAATTTTTATCTTGATTGGTTTGCTCGTCGATATTATCAGGATAAATGCATCAACATTAAGTAGTGGTTTTATTAGCCTAATTACCTTTGAAACCTTTCCCACAATCACAATATGTATGCTTTTAGTATGTATAGGTATCATTTTCATATCTATCCAAAACTTTACAGGAATTATGCTTAATGGAAGTGAATATAAATTGATAAATCCAAATAAAGTCCTGAGCAAAACAGAAAAAGAAATATATGGGATTTTAGAAGAACTTATCAAAGAATCTCAAAGTAATTTTATACCTAAACTTTATGTAATGGAAGCACCTTATATGAATGCCTTTGCAAGTGGTTGGAATGAAAAAAATTCCCTCATAGCCATTACAACAATGTTAATAAAAAACCTTACAAAAGAAGAATTAAAAGCAGTAATGGCACACGAGCTTAGTCATATTAAACATGGAGATATTCGACTGACAATGTGCGTGGGCATACTTAGCAATATTATGCTTTTAGTTGCAAATTCTGCTGTATGGATGTTTATGGGGAATAATCGTGAAAAAGGAGCAAATACTGCAAAAACAATATTGTTCATTTTGCAATTTATACTCCCTATTTTTACTTTATTTTTACAAATGTATCTTAGTAGGAGTCGTGAATATATGGCAGATAGCGGAGCTGCTTACATCATGAATGATTCAAAGCCTATAATAAGGGCTTTACAAAAAATAAGTGGCGATTATAGCACGAATGATTATTCTGAAATTGATACAAACCCTACTAGAAAAGCAGCTTATATTTTTAACTCTTATGAAGCTTTTAGTACGCACCCTAGTATTCAAAATAGAATCAAATCCCTTTTAGGCAGAACACAATGAATAAGGAAATTTTTTTCAAATATTTTTTCAATCAAATTGGCGAAGACTTCGAAAGAGAAGGATTAAAAGACACTCCCATAAGAGTAGAAGAATCTTGGAATTTTCTTTATAGTGGATACAAACAAGATCCCAAAAAAGCTCTTGGAAGTATTTTTGAACAAGGTGCTTGCGATGAAATGGTGATGCTAAAAAATATTGAGTTTTATTCTATATGTGAACACCATATATTGCCATTTTTTGGTCATATTAGCTTAGGATATATCCCTGATAAAAAAGTTGCAGGTATCAGTGGTCTAGTCAAACTCATAGAAATTTATTCCAGAAGGCTTCAAATCCAAGAAAAACTCACCACTCAAATTGCAGATACAATCATGGAAGTTTTAGCCCCTAAAGGAGTAATGGTAGTGTGCGAAGCACAACATTTATGTATGAGTATGCGTGGGGTACAAAAACAAAATGCACGTATCAATACAAGTGCCATCAGAGGATTATTTAAATCAGATCCCAAAACAAGATCTGAATTTATGCAACTATTAAAATAAAGTTTATTTATAAGCCTTAATAGCTTTATCCAAAATCACTTGTGCTTGTTCTTTACCTTCAAAACCTTTTACCTTCACCCATTTATTTGGCTCTAACATTTTATAAGTCTCAAAAAAGTTTTTAATCCTATCTAAAGTAATTTTTGGTAAATCATCCAAAGATTTTATAGGCTCAAAATATGGATCTATCTTACTGATAGGTAAGGCTAAAAGCTTTTCATCCAATCCACTTTCATCTTCCATAATCAATACACCGATTAAACGACATTTGATAATACAGCCAGCTTGAAGCGGATATTCATTTAAAACTAAAATATCAGCAGGATCGCCATCTTCACTCAATGTATTTGGAACAAAACCATAATTAGCTGGATAGAACACTGCACTATACATTATACGATCAACTACAACCGCACCGCTGTCTTTATCAATCTCATATTTAATATTTGATCCATAAGGAATCTCAATAACTGCATTGATTTTATCAGGATTCTCTCCTATGGATAATTTCGAAATGTTCATTTTTTACTCCTTAAATTTTTGATTGAATGAAACTTTCTATTTCGTTTACAATTTCTTCAATGCTTCTTTCTCCATTGATTTTCTTTAAAATACCTTTATGAGAATAAAAAGTTTCAATAGATTCAAGAGGTTCTAAATAAACCTTCATTCTATTATCAAAAATTTCAGTATCATCATCAGCACCTCTTGCTCTCCCTAAAACCCTATCTCTAGCAATATCCTCACTCACAACAACCTCAATAACATTCAATAATTCAATATCACTTTGGGATTTGAGCACTTTATCTAAAGCTTCCATTTGTTGAATACTTCTAGGATATCCATCAATTAAAATAATCTGTTTAGGAGTATTGTTGATAGCTGTAACAATTGTTTCTACAACAATTTCTAAAGGAACTAAATTTCCCTTACTAGTAAAACTATCTATTAGCTTACCCCTTTCGCTCCCACTTGTAATTTCAGATCTGAGCAAATCTCCTGTTGAATAATGCACAATCCTATCGCTATGATTTTGTGCAATAATCTGGGCATCAGTAGTTTTTCCACTCCCAGGTGCTCCAATTAACAAAAATAATTTTTTCATTCCTTCTCCCTTTTGTTTAATTTTGATTTTTATTAGGATTTCTTAAACGAATATGTAGCTCTCTAAGCTGCTCTTCATTTACTTTGCTAGGAGCATTTGTAAGCAAACAAGATGCTTTTTGGGTCTTTGGAAAAGCTATAACATCTCGAATACTAAACGCTTTAGATAATAACATTACAAGCCTATCCAAACCGATAGCAATACCTCCATGAGGAGGAGCCCCATAACTCAATGCTTCTAATAAAAACCCAAATTTATCTTCGGCTACTTTTTTATCAATATTTAAAATATCAAATATTTTCTCTTGAATCTCCTCTTTATGGATTCTAATACTTCCTCCACCAAGCTCTATGCCATTTAAAACTATATCATAAGCTATAGATTCTATCTCTTCAATATCTTCTTTATCCAAATTTTTTGGCATAGTAAAAGGATGGTGCAAGGCTGATACTTTACCTTCCGTTCGTTCAAACATTGGAAAATCAACTACCCATAAAAATTCAAATTTATCCTCATCAATTATTTTCATGTCTTGAGCTATTTTAATCCGAAGTCTACCCATATAATCCCAAACTATTTTTTTCTCTCCTGCTCCAAAAAATATAATATCACCATTTTCTATACCCAATCTTTGGAGTAAAATTTCCATATTTTTTTCAGAAATAAATTTTACTAAAGGACCTTTAAGTCCATCTTCTTTGCATTGAATATAAGCCAAACCTTTAGCTCCAAATTTCCTAACAAATTCTTCTGCTTCGCCCAAACTTTTACGTGTGAAAATATTATCCCCACCTTTTACTTTCAATGCCTTAAAACGATTTTTGATTTTATCTTTGGCAATAGAACTAAAAATTTCATTACTGGAATCTTCAAATAAATCACTAACTTCAATCAATGGCATAGAGAATCTTAAATCTGGCTTATCGGATCCATAACTTTCCATTGCCTCATTATATTTCATTCGTTTAAATGGGATTTGTATGTCCTTAGAAACAGTAGCAAAAATATTTTTAAGTAATTTTTCCGTTACTTCTATGACATCTTCTTGTGTACAAAAACTCATCTCAATGTCAATTTGGGTAAACTCAGGTTGTCTGTCTGCTCGCAAATCTTCATCACGAAAACATCTAGCTATCTGAAAATATCTATCAAATCCACCAACCATCAAAAGTTGTTTGAATAATTGAGGACTTTGAGGTAAAGCAAAAAATTCACCATCATGCACCCTACTAGGAACTAAATAATCTCTAGCTCCTTCTGGAGTGGTTTTTGATAAAATCGGTGTTTCTACTTCTAAAAAATCCATTTTTGCCAATGTATTCCTAATTGCAATAGCAATATCACTACGCATTTTAAAAACTTCAAAAGATTTTTTAGAACGTAAATCTAAATATCGATATTTCAATCGCAAATCCTCATTCACACTGTCATTTCCAACAAAAATAGGTGGAGTAAGGCTCTTATTTTCAATTATCAATTCATCAAGAACAACTTCGATCTTGCCAGTTTTGAGTTTTGGATTTTCAAGTCCCTCTCCTCTTGCCCTTATCTTACCTTTGGCAATCAAAACATATTCATCTCTTACATTTGAAGCTATATTATATGCAGGCGTCGCAGGATCGCAAACTAACTGAATCAAACCACTCTTATCCCTCAAATCAATAAAAACTACACCTCCATGATCTCTATAAGTATTACACCATCCACATAAACTAACTTGCTTGCCTATATCATTTTCATTCAAATCCGCACATAAATGAGTCCTTAACATTATTACCTTTCCTAAAAAATAAACTCAATATTCTGTCAAATATTGCTTCAAAAGTTCTTCAATTTCCAAAGCATTTGATTTAGTAATAAAACCATCTGCATCCAAAACCTTAGCCATCTGTTTATTAGAATCACTACTCATAGAAGAATTAATAATAACTGGAATATGCTTTGTTTGAGGATTCTCTTTTACTTGTTTTAGGACTTCAAATCCTGAAACTTCAGGCATTTCTAAATCTGTGATGATTGCACCTATATGCTCAATATTGTTGTCTGATTTTAAATAATCCAATAAAATTCTTCCATTTGGAAAAGTGAAATATTTTAAATCAAGTTTTTCTATAATTTTTTGTAAAGATTTTGCAGCTGATTTAGAATCTTCGACCAATAAAATAATTTTATTGCTACGAATAGTCTCAATAGGCTGGAGCTCTAGTCCTGAAAAATCTTCTAGCATTGGAAAAGCATCTAAAATCATTTTTTCAACATCTAAAATCTGTATGACTGAACCATCATCATATTTTGTCGTGGCTGTAACTTTACTATCACTATCAAAACCATATTCACTCCCCACACTGACCTCTGACCAATTTTTTTGAATAATCCGTTTCACGCCAAGTATTTTCAACCCTATAGTATGGTTTGAAAAATTACATATCACTACTAAACTTTTTTTTCCTTCAATAGAATAAGGTCTTAAATCCCTTTGTGTATCCTGCGAACTATAATGAAGCCATCTTTTCATATCTACTAAAGGGATAGATTCACCCCTCACAGTCAAAAAACCAAGCATTATGCCATCATTTTCTCCTGCCGTTTCAGTAAACTCACCATTATAATAAATAATCTCTCGGATTTTGAACACATTCATTGCATATAATTGAGAATTGGATTCATTATCAAGGGTAAAACACAAAAATTGAACTTCATTATTAAGATGTAATGAAGTCGTTTTATCAACATCACTTATCAAAAAGACTCCTTTATCCTTACTTTCCTAAATAACATACCAAATCAATGATATAATATTACCTAAAATACAATAAAATTTTCATATCAATGAGGTATTGATGATAAAAAATTTTGAAAATTATAAAAAAAATATTGCCCTGTTAGAGCGAATGGCTTATCACTACTATGTATTAGATGATCCTATATCTACAGATGAAGAATATGATGAATTATATCATCAAATAAAGGACTATGAAGAACAAAATCCCAATCAAGTTATTTTAACATCTCCAACCCAAAGAGTTGGAAGCAATGTATTAGAAGCATTTCAAAAAAATAAGCACCTTGAAAGAATGTGGAGTTTGGATGATATTTTCAATCCAGGAAAGCTGGAAGAATGGTTAAACAGAATCTATAAATCTTGGCCAAATATAAATTTTACCTGTTCACCTAAATTTGATGGGGCTTCTTTAAATTTATACTATAAAAATGGAATATTACAAAGTGCGACAACTAGAGGAGATGGTATTGAGGGAGAACTTATCACTCAAAATGCAAAAACTATTCGTTCTATCCCTCTTAAAATACCCTATAAAGAAAGTATTGAAATCAGAGGAGAAGTAGTCATCACCAAAGATGATTTTGAAAAAATCAATCAAGAAAGACTTCAATCAGGTGAAAATCTGTTTGCTAATCCAAGGAATGCAGCTGCTGGAAGCTTGAGACAATTAGACCCTAAAATTACAGCTAAAAGAAAATTAAAGTTCATTCCTTGGGGAATTGGGAAAAACCAAATTCAAAAAGGAAGTTTTTTTAAACTTATAAATGAAATTTTACAATATGGCTTCTACCCTACTCCTTTTATTAAATATTGCGAAAATATTGAGGATATTCAAGCCTGCTATGATAATCTTTTAAGTATACGACATGATTATCCAATTATGCTTGATGGAATGGTAATCATGACTGATTCTATTGAGGCACAAAAAAATTTAGGATACACAATAAAATCTCCTCGATTTGCTTGTGCATACAAATTCCCTGCAATCGAAAAAAGTTCAACAATTCTATCCATAACCAATCAAGTTGGAAGAACTGGCGTCATTACACCTGTCGCAGAACTTAAACCTATTGAAATTGAAGGGGCTATAATTTCTAGAGCCACATTACATAATTATTCGGAAATAGAAAAAAAAGACATTAAAATCAATGACACCGTTATTATCATTCGTAGTGGAGATGTTATCCCAAAAATTATAAAATCCATACAAACTCTAAGGGATGGGACTCAAATAGATATAAAAAAGCCCACTCATTGTCCAATTTGTGGGAGCGAACTTTTAATAGAAGAGATTTTTATCCGTTGTCAAAATCTCTCTTGTAAGGCAAGACTCAAAGAATCAATCGCTTACTTTGCCTCAAAGAAAGCTCTTAATATAGAAGGACTAGGGGAAAAAATCGTTGAACAACTCCTTCAAGAAGGTATCATTTTAAATATACTTGATCTCTATAGTATCAAAATAGAAGATTTATTAAAACTTGAAGGTTGGAAAGAAAAAAAAGCTCAAAATCTCATCAATGCAATCAAAAATACAAGAAACATCCCTTTATGGAGACTACTCAATGCACTTGGAATCGAACATATTGGAGAAGCTGCAAGCAAAAAACTTGCTTCAAATTTTGGACTAGAAGTTTTTCAAAAAAATTATGATGAAATCAATTCTATTGATGGATTTGGAAAAGAAATGGCAGCTTCAGTGATTGATTTTGGAATAGTAAATAAAAATTTAATAAAAAAATTATTTGAAATCATTTCACCTCAAATTCCTCAAAATATAGCAACAAAATCAAATTCTTTTTTTGCTCTAAAAACGATTGCATTAACAGGAAGTCTATCAAAACCCAGAGAAGAAATATCCTCGTTACTAGAATCATTAGGAGCAAAAATGACTTCAAGCATAAGCAAAAAAACTGATCTAATTATTTATGGACAAAATGCTGGAAGCAAACTGAAAAAAGGAAAAGAATTAAATATTGAATTGATTGATGAAAAACAATTCAAAATAAGATTAAAAAATGAAGGCATTGAATTATAAATAAATCTTAAAGACCATACTTTCTTTCATCTATAACTCAATGTGAACAACCACAGCCTCCACCACCTCCACAACAACCACCTTCTTCCTTATGATGTCCTTCACCAGTCCCACAACCACAACCCCCACCGATATGACCACTTATGATTTCTTCTTCGGTAGGCTCTCTTGAATCTAGAACAGTTATATTAAACAAAAGTGTTTTACCAGCAAGAGGATGATTATAATCAATCATAACCATTTTATCACTAAAATCTTTGACAATAACTTGAACTGTTTGTCCATTTTCTCCCTGTCCAAAAAGAGTCATCCCTTTTTTCAAATCAATACCTTCAAACTGTTCTCTAGGAATCTCTTGCAAAAAATCATTCCTATAAATCCCATAGGCTTCTTCAGGCTTCACTTCAATTTCAATTTTCTTTCCAATTTCTGCACCAATGATTGCTTTTTCTAATCCAGTAATAACTTGACCAGCACCAACTAAAAATTCTAAAGGTTTTGTACCTATATTTGAATCTACAATTTCTTTAGTCCCAAAATCCATCACTTCATACTCAATAGAAACGACTTTGTTATTCTCTATACTGTTCATTTTTTTCCTTTTGTTCGATTTTTTATTTCTATGGCTTTTTGCCCTTGTTCACTATTTGGATATAAGTATATCAAAGAATCTAAAAACTTATGATAATTACTCAAATCTTTTGAATACCTAAATGCCCAAGCCGTATGCCACAACAATATAGGCATATAATTGGCTTTATCATTCAATAAAGCACTTTTTTTATAAAAACTGATTGCTTCTTTATAGTCCTTTTGTTTATAAGCAATTTCTCCCAAGAAATATAAACTATGTGCTGGCCTATAATTACTCTCTACCATCCATTCAAATCTAGCTTTGGCTTCTTGAAGTTTATTTTGAGGAATCATTTTCCTTGCTTCTTGAAAAATTTCTTTTTGCTTGGAAACATCTTTCTTAAAATTATTTGGATTTATATATTGTGAAGATTTTGAAACTTTTGGATTTGATTGCTTGTTTAAATCTTTATTTGTATCTGGACTTGGAGTTTGGATTTCTAAATTCTGTCTGATAGTATTGAGTTGAGAAATCATGGTCGTATTTATCTGTGTGAGCAAATTACTCAGATCGTTTAGTTTTTTATCCAATTCTTTTATGGATTTTTGATTATTATCAACTTCTGTTTTGAGTGCTTGAATTAAATCTGCTTGTTGCTTTAATGTATTAGAATGCAATTCTTGCACAGATTCCAAAGATTTTATAGAATTTTGATGATTAGCCACACTATCAAGTAAATTTTTTATCTTTAAACTCTGACCTTCAAATAAACTCTTTAGTCCATCTTGAATTTGCTCAAGAGAAGAAACTCTATTTTGCAAATCTGTCACAACAGATTCAAGAGTTTTATTCGTTGATTTTATGGTGCTTAACTCTTTTTTGGTTGCACCACTCTGAAGTTCAAAAGCAGAAGGTTCTGCATTTAAAGGTATATAAATCAAGAAAATTAAACATAACTTATATTTATAACAAAAATCCTTCACTTGACTCATTTTTAACACTATTTATTTGACAAGCTTTATATCAGCTCTTCTATTTTTTTGATAGCATTCTTTTGTTTTTTCTTGGCAAATTGGTTTACTCTCACCAAAACTAATGACTCTAATTTTGTCTTTAGAAATACCTTTGATCACCAAAGCACTTTTAACACTCAAGGCTCTTTTAGTTCCTAAGGCATAATTATACTCATCAGAACCAAATTCATCAGTATTACCTTCAATTAAAACATTCATATCATTATCTTTGATTTTTTGTGCACTTTCATCAATAATATTCTGCATATCCGATTTTATATTGAATTTATCAAAATCAAAATATATACTACCTATCACTGTACCACTAGGAATTTTTTCTTCTTGTGTTTGTGGCTCAGGAGTTGGTGGTGCTTCTGCAATATTATTTTGAATCTCTTCATGCGTAACTCCTGAATCAGAAACACTCACATCTTTTTGAGCACAACCTGCAATCAATAAAACAATAGATGCAAAACCAACCATTAAAACCTTATTCATATTTAAACTCCTCATTATTTTTACTTTTTTTTAGTATCCATAGCTCTATTATATCTAAAATTTAATTTGATTTTACCAATCAAAAGCTTGGATTTTAATATTACTCAATGGAAAAAGATAACTGCGATTATAATCCAATCGAATAATTCCCAATGCACTTTGATTTTGAGTTTGCTTCAAAAACATTATACTGCCTCCATCAATAGAAAATCTAGGCATTTGATTCGTCCCATTGGCTGTAAGTCTGCGGATATAATCACTTTTTGTAGAAATCAAATATAAATTAAAAGTATTCAATGCAAATTCATTTGCACTTTCACGACTTGTATAAACAACATAATCTCCATAAGAAGAAGCAGAGCTATTATTTTTACCATGATAAACAACTTGCTCCACAGGTGCATTGATATCAAGCTTTTTAGCAAAAACATTCGGATAACCTGCCCTATCAGAAATAAAAATCATCGCACTATCATCATTGATAAAGTTTCCTGAGACATCAATACCAGGATATCTAGTCAATTGTATTGTTTTTTTTGTTTGTAAATTATATAAAAAAATATCTGATTGTGCGTCTGGAGCAAGGGTTAAGAGTAATTTATTTCCATCTTTGCTTACATCAGAGACAACTGCCATTCCATTACTTTGGATTATATTTTGGCTCAATCCTGTATAAATATTGTATTTTATAATTGTAGGCTTTGCAAGGTATTTTGTATAATAAATTTCTGTTTGATCTGCATTTGCCCATTTTGGAAAAATATTCAAGCCATCTCTTACAATAACCTTTTGATAAGTCAAAGTATAATCAGATATAACAATATCTGTTTGTCCTGAGCCTACATATTTAGATAAAACAACAAAACGATTCATCCAAGCAATAGAGGGAGCTTTAATATAATCATTAATATCAATAGCCATTTTATGTGCAATAAAGGGATATAACTTCTTATCAGAAATAGTATAGATTTTACTGATTTTGAGTTCTGTAGAGTTAATATCATATAAATATAATATTGCTTTATCCTCTTTTGGATCATTCCTCATTTCAATACGCACTAAAAGGTCAATCCTTTTAGACCTATAAGAAGGATAATCAACAAAATTACCCTTATAAGAATCTCCATCAAAAACTTCAAAATGACTACTAACTTTTAAATCTGTCATTAAAATTTTAAAAATTTTCTTAGCCTCTTGTGCATCCTTTGAATCAAAATAACTCACTTCAATGTTAGGAATTTTCTGAACTGTTTTCACAACATCCAATGTAGCATCTACTGCAAATAGAGTGCTACAATAAATAAAAACAAACAATAAAACTCTCATTATTTTCCTTCTGTTTTGAAATTAACCTCAATATTAACAAGTTTTCCTTTCGGATAAGGAGGAAATCTTTGATTTTTTAAGGATTCTAATAAATTTTCTACACTCTTATTATAATCATCATAGTTTGAATATCTCAATATTCTATAACTAAAATCACCATTATCAGTAATTGTCAGTAAAACACTTACTGAAGCATTTTGATAGAATGAAATTTGCCATTTTGAATATAAAATCTTATAAACTTCAGAAAACCACTTATCATAAATACCATCAGAAGTGTCTGGTTTAGGGCTCTGTGATTGAATATCAATGATTTTATTTTTAATAGTATTTAATTTTGCATTGAAATTTTGTATACTATTTTGAAGCTCTTCAAAAGCCTTTTGTCTTCGTTTATTCATTTCCAAATTTTTTACTTTTTCATCTCGATTATCAGGAATTTCATCTTTTGAAGAAAGTTCATTATCAATAGAAGAAAAAACATCCTTTATCCCAGTACCTTCCAAAGGATTCCCACCTTCATCTTGATCTTCACTTCTAGAATTATCCAAAAGAGCATCAATAGAAATAGCTTGCTCAATTTTTGTATCCATTTTAGGAATGTATTTGATTGGATCAGAAAACCAAAATCCAAAAATGAGTCCAAATACAATAAAAAAATAGATTAATATGGAAAAAATACCTGAAAGACTGAGCAAAAAACGTTTATTCATTAGCCATTAGTAACCAAAGAAACTTTTAAAAATCCTGCTTCTTTAACACTTTTGAGCAAATAAATAATATTATCATAAGTCAAATTTTTATCTGCTTTGATATAAACATTTATATTTTTATCATATTGCCTAGATAAAAGATTAAAAGTATCAGGAAATGAATTATAATCATAAGTACTATTTTTGATATAAATTTTCTTTTTTGAATCCATCCTAATTTCTAGTATTTTATCTTGAGAAGCTTTAAATGTTTTTGAACCTTTAGGCAAGGTAATATCTTCTCGATAAGTAATGGTAGGAGTAGTGATCATCAAAATAGCAAGCAAAACAAGCATTATATCAACCAGAGGAGTTATATTAAGCTCTGGCTTATCATCCCAGTCATAATCATTTTCCATAATCATTCCCAATATTTTTTGAAAGTATGACATCTGTTTGTATTTGAATATATACAGATAAGTCATAAGCTTTACGTTTTAAAATAAGAAAAAAAGAATAAGCAGGGATTGCAGTCAATATCCCGGCAGCAGTAGCTACCAATGCTTTAGAAATAATAGGTGCTATCACATCAAAAGAAACTTGACCACTTATTCCAAGTTTTCCAAAAGCATCTAAAATCTCAATAACTGTTCCAAAAAGACCAATAAAAGGAGCTGTAGAAGAAACAATACTCAAGACAACTAAACCTGTTGTTGCCTGTTTTAAAACCTGATTTTTCCAAATATGAAACATTTCTTTTGAAATATTTTCACCAATATTACTACCAAAATAAAATAAAGAATTTGGAAATTTTTGCTCTCCTTTAAGTATCTTATCCAAAGATACTTTTTCTCTATTGATTAAATATTTAATTGATAAAAATTTATAAATAAAAACCCATAAAGTCAAAATAAAGTATAAAGATAACCAAAAAAGAACAAATAATGTTATAAAACCACTTTGATAAAAAAAATTCTGTATGATTGACATTTTTATAATTTTCCTTTTGCAGTAGTTTCAATTCTAGAAACTACATTTGATATAGCTACTTTATCTGAAGTTGCATCTTCAAGGAGTTTTTTAGCATTAGAAATTGAATTTGAAATCTCACTCTCATCACTCCCATTAATTGCTACAGCACCATCTGCCAAAATATCTACTTGAATAGAATTAATCTTGGCATAGCCCCAATTAATAGCAACTAAATCTCTTTGATTGTTCAATCTCTCAATCTCAACAACACCAGTTTTAAGCAAAGAAAGCATATCGCTATGTCCCTTCAAAACTCCAAATTCACCTTCCGCTCCAGGCAACGTAATACTTTTGACCTCGCCTGAAAATATTTCTCCATAAGGTGTAACAATATTTACAACCAATTCTTCCATAATTTGTCCTCTTATGCAGTCTTCATTTTTTGAGCTTTCTCAATAGCCTCTTGTATATTTCCAACCATATAAAATGCATTCTCAGGGATATGATCATATTTACCTTCTAAAATACCCTTAAAACCTTCAAGGGTTTCTTCCAATGTAACGTATTTTCCTGGACTTCCAGTAAAAACTTCAGCAACAAAGAAAGGTTGGGATAAGAATTTTTCAATCTTTCTTGCCCGCTCAACGACTTTTTTATCTTCTTCAGATAACTCATCCATTCCTAAAATAGCAATAATATCTTGTAAATCTTTATATTTTTGGAGAACTTGTTGGATACTTGTAGCGATTCTATAATGCTCATCTCCAACAATTTGAGGATCTAATATCCTTGAAGTGGAATCTAAAGGATCCACTGCAGGATAAATACCTTTTTCAGCAATTTTCCTATTCAAAACAGTAGTTGCATCTAAGTGTGAAAAAACAGAAGCAGGAGCTGGATCCGTTAAATCATCAGCAGGAACATAAACAGCTTGTACAGAGGTAATAGAACCTTTTTTAGTTGAAGCAATCCTTTCTTGAAGTTTTCCCATTTCACTTGCCAATGTGGGCTGATAACCAACTGCTGAAGGTATTCTTCCAAGAAGAGCAGACATTTCAGCACCAGATTGTGCATATCTAAAAATATTATCAATAAACATCAAGACATCAAGACCTTTTTCATCTCTAAAATATTCAGCCATTGTGAGACCTGTAAAGGCAATCCTATTTCTTGCACCTGGTGGCTCATTCATCTGTCCATAACATAATGCAACTTTGTCCAATACCCCACCTTCTTTCATTTCGTGATAAAGGTCATTTCCCTCTCTAGTTCTCTCGCCAACACCAGCAAATACAGAATATCCATTATGCTTATAAGCAACATTATGAATAAGCTCCATAATAACAACAGTTTTACCAACACCAGCACCACCAAAAAGACCTACCTTACCACCCTTGGAATAAGGTGCTAGTAAATCAACTACCTTAATCCCTGTTTCAAACATCTCAGTCTTTGTGCTTTGATTTTCAAATGTTGGAGCATTTCTATGAATAGGCCAATTTAAAGAATTTTTTATAGGATCTCCCCCATCAATTACTTCTCCTACAACATTAAAAATCCTACCCAATACCTCTTCACCAACAGGAACTTCAATCATTTTACCTCTAGCTACAACAACTTGACCTCTAGTAAGTCCTTCTGTCATATCCATTGCAATAGTCCTGACGCGATTATCACCTAAATGTGCTGCAACTTCCAAAACAAGATTCTTTTGTATACCATCAAAATCATAAACAACATCTAAAGCTTCATTGATTACGGGCAAATAAGACTCAAAATCAACATCTACTACCGGCCCCATAATTTGAATAATTTTTCCTTGCATTTTATCCTCCTTGTTCATTTCATAGCTTCAACACCAGCATTGATCTCTACTAATTCTGTAGTGATTGCCTCTTGTCTAGCTTTATTATAAGAAATTGTCAAACTTTTTACCAATTCACCTGCATTGTTAGTTGCTGTATCCATTGCCTGCATCCTGGCACTATGTTCAGCGGCTAAAGAATCTATCAAAGCATAATACATATTATATTCTATATACTTCTTTGCTAATTGATCTAAAACAATATCTTCTTCTTCATCAGGTTCAATATTAATTGACACAGAATCTATATTGTCATATGTCGTTTGAAATCCTAAAGGTAAAATAGTTTTCATACTAAGTTCTTGAGAAATCATATTTTTAAAACCATTATGAATAATCAATACTTCATCAGTCAAACCCTCAAGATAATCTTCAACAACCTTCATTGCAAATTCAGAAGCCTTTTCATAATCAGGAAAAGAACTCAAATTAGTTATTTTATCTAAAATTTCAATATCATTAAAGACAAAATAAGCAATGCCTTTCTTTCCTATACCCCTAAGCCTTACTTTTATACCCTGTGATTTATAATGATTCATTAGACGAACTACTTCTTTTATTGTTACTGAATTAAAACCACCACATAAACCTTTATCGGCAGTAACAAAAATAATATCAATTTTTTTAATATCCCTATTTTTTGTACTTAAAAAGTATCGGCTATTAATATTCTCTAATCCTCTTGTTTTTATTTTTGATAAAATATCATCAAAAACTTCATTTAACTTTAAGGCAAAGACTTTTGATCTTTTAGCCATTTCTTCAGCTTTTTTGAGCTTTGAAGTTGAAACTAGCTTCATCGCTCTAGTAGTTTTTTGGGTATTCCTAACACTACCAATCTGTTTTCTAATTTCTTTTAGATTGTTTCCCATGAATTTTCCTAAATTTCTTTTTAAGCTGTAAAGCCTATCTTAAACTCATCTAAAGCTTTTGCTAAAACAGATTCTAAATCTTTATCCAAAGCTTTTTTCATCCTAATATCTTCAAAAATTTTAGGATATTTTGCTTCTAAAAACGGATAAAGTTCATCTTCAAATTTTACAACCTTACTAACAGGTATATCATCAAGAAAGCCTTTAGCACCTGCATAAATAATCACTACTTGTTTTTCAATAGGCAAAGGGGAGTAAGGGGCCTGTTTGAGAACTTCTACCATTCTTTGCCCTCTATCTAATTGTTTCCTGCTAGATTCATCCAAATCAGAAGCAAATTGAGCAAAAGCCTGCAATTCTCTATATTGTGCCAAATCCAATCTCAAAGTCCCAGAAACTTGTTTAGTGGCTTTAATCTGGGCAGCACCACCAACCCTTGAAACTGAAAGCCCCACATTGATAGCTGGTCTGATACCAGAGAAAAACAAATCTGTCTCTAAAAATATTTGACCATCAGTGATAGAAATAACATTCGTAGGGATATATGCAGAGACATCTCCCGCCTGAGTTTCAATAATAGGTAAAGCAGTCAAAGACCCTGCTCCTTTTTCATCACTAACTTTTGCTGCCCTTTCAAGCAATCTGGAATGGATATAAAAAACATCTCCAGGAAATGCTTCCCTGCCTGGTGGTCTTCTTAATATCAATGACATTTCTCTGTATGCAACAGCATGTTTACTTAAATCATCATAAATAATCAAAGCATGCCTTGCATTATCTCTAAAATATTCACCAATCGTAACTCCTGTATAAGGAGCCAAAAATTGCATTGCGGAAGAATCTGACGCTGAAGCGTTTACGATTACAGTATATTCCATTGCACCATATTCTTCAAGTTTTCTAACAACTTGAGCAACCGTAGATTCCTTTTGACCAATAGCAACATAAATACAAATGACATCTTGTCCTTTTTGATTGATAATAGTATCAATAGCAACTGTTGTTTTTCCTGTCTGTCTATCTCCAATAATGAGTTCTCTTTGTCCTCTACCAATGGGTACAAGTGCATCAATAGCTTTAATTCCTGTCTGTAAAGGCTCGTGAACAGATTTTCTATCCATAATACCAGGTGCCTTTTGCTCAACAAAACGATATTCTGTTGCTTCTAATTCACCTTTACCATCAATGACCTCACCCAAAGCATTGATAACCCTTCCAACAACAACATCCCCAACAGGAACCTTCATCAACTTACCCAATCTTTTTACAGATGTTCCTTCTTTGATATTTTTTCCTTCACCAAGAATAACAACACCAACACTGCCTTCCTCAAGATTAGATGCCAAGCCTTTATCACCTGTCTCAAATTCAACCATTTCATAGGACATAACATTCTTAAGTCCATAGACTCTTGCAACATTGTCAGCATAAGAAATCACTCTGCCTGTTTCAGCTATATCAACATTTATTTCAAAATTTTCTATCCTTTCTTTAATGATTGAACTGATTTCTTCAGGTTTTAATTTTGCTACCACAATTTTCTCCTTTGATTTATTAATTTCAAACTGCTTTTAAAATATGAGATTTTAATTGGTTTAAAAAATTTTCTTTAACAAATGATATTTCAATATCAAGATCTTCTATGACTAACTTAATCCCTTCTATTTTAGAAATTACCTGTTCAATTTTCAATTCAATACTCAATCGAGTTGAAATTTTTTTCCTTATTTCTTCAAGCATAACAGAGTCTATTTTTTCTCTCAAATACAATAAACCAATATAAACTTTATCTTTTTCATTAATATAAGCTCGCAAACCTTCGCATACAAATGGGGTAATTTCAAGCCTATCATTTTCTATTAAAAGTTTAATAAAATTATTTATTCTATGATCCTTTGATTCAACTAACTGTAATAAAAAATTTTGTTTATCAGGTGTTTGAATATAGGGTGAATGGATGATATTTAAAAATTTCTCTATAGAAAAAAGACCAACAATTTTTTCTAATTCTTTTAAAAAAGAGTCGATGTCTGTTTTTTTTAAATCAGAAACAATAGCTTTTATATATTTTTTAGCAATATTTTCAAGCATTAAGAGACCTTTTTATTTAAGATATTAAGATAATCAGAATTTTCAAAAGATGCTTCTTGGCTGAATAACTCAAAAAGTATATCTTGTATGACCTCTTTTTCCATCTTTTTTTGCTCAAAATCCATCAAAATTTCATTATTTTTAATCAAATTCTCTATGTCTACCTTAGACTGCTCATCAATCTTTTGCACTATCAAATAAGCCTCTTTCTTAGCAATAGCAACAATATCTATTGCTTTTTCTTTAGCTTCTTCAAGTTTTTGTAAAGCTTGTTCTTTTGTTTTATTTGCTATTTTTAGCTTTTCTTGAACTTCATCAAGCTTCTTTGCTATACTTTCTCTACGGTCGCTAAACAATTTTTTGAGTTTATCTGCTAATAAATACCATATAATCGCAATAAAAATAACAAAATTAATAACACGTTCAACGATATCTGTATCTGAAAGGTTTATGTCTGCTCCAAATAAAAAAGAAGCACCAAATAAAAAACAAAAAAGATATTTCACACTTCTCTCCCTATATTTGAGATATTTTTTTTCTCAAAGTAATTTCAAATTCTGGTATTTCAGCTAAAAGTTGCTTTTTCAAATCATTTTTTTGAGTCTGTAAACCTTTTAAAAATTCATCAATCTTAGCTGCACATTCCATCTTTTTCTTTGTCATTTTTGTCTCATAAGCTAGTTTTGCATCTGTTGTAGCTTTTTCTACGATTTGCAGGGCTTCTAAACGAGCATTTTCAATTGTTTGCCTTATCTCCTTATCAATTTTTAATGTTTCTTGGTTATTTTCTTGTATGGATTGCATATCTTGCTCAATAGACAAGTCCCGATTATCCATAAAAGAAAGAAGAGGTTTGTAAAGCCAGATATTAAGGAGATAAAGAGTAATAATAAAAACAACAAAAACCAAGAGCATAAGATAAGGATTTAAAGTAATGGACATTCAGACTCCCACAATTGAAAATTATAATCATTTAGTTGATTCTATCAAAAATTATCTTAAATTAAACTCTTAAACTAATGATAATTTGTCAATCAACTCATCAATTTGAGATTTTTCTGAGATATTCAAGATGAGATGGTTGCCTTTAAATGAACTTGAAATATGATAACCCTGAAAAATCTTTTTTAATTTTATCTTTTCTGTTTCATTGATCAAAGTTTTTTTATTTACATTAGATGATTTCTCGACTTCAAGAGGTTTTTTCAATCTATGCACAAGAGATTCAGTATCCCTGACAGACAGCTTTTGTCCTAAAATAGATTCCAAGACAACCTCTTGCTGATCTTTATCTAAGGTTATTAAGATTTTAGCATGACCTTGAGAAATTTTCCCCTCTATCAATGAACCTTGTACCTTTAAAGAAAGGTTGAGCAATCTTAGAGTATTTGTTATTTGTGTTCTTGATTTTTTTATCTTTTTTGCCAATTCATCATGGGTAATTTGGTAATCATCAATCAATTCTTTATATGAATTTGCTAAATCTATAGGATTGAGTTCTTCTCTTTGAATATTTTCAATCAATGCAATTTCTCGAAGTTTTATAGTATCAATATTTGCAATAATGGCTTTTATAGTCTTTAAATTTGCTAATTTAGTTGCACGTAATCTTCGCTCACCTGCAATTAAAATATAATCATTTTTTTCATCTTCATACACAAGTATAGGCTGCAACAATCCATGTTCAGCTATTGATTCAGAAAGCTCGCTAACAGAATCATTAATAAAATGCTTTCTGGGTTGATAAGGATTGGGTTTTATAATATCAACATCTAGCTCAACTACAAGCTCAGAATTATCAGAAAGATTATTTTCATAAGCTTGCCCAACTTCGCTCAATATTGCACCCAAGCCTCTACCTAATGCTAAATTCTTTTTTGCCAAAATCATGCTCCTTGCAATATCGTTTGAGCTAATGCCTGATAAGCTATACTGCCATTTGATTTTATATCATAAAGCAAAACAGGCTTTCCAAAACTTGGTGATTCAGCTAATTTAATACTACGAGGAACAATAATATAAGATTTTTTTTCTCTATCTTTAAATAATTTGGTGTCAAAATGCTGAGATAAGTCCGCAAAAACTTGCTTTGAAAGATTATTTTGAGAAGAATACATTGTAGGTAAGAATCCTTTAATTTCTAGCTTTGTATTGATAGAATCTCTCAGTATTTTTATTGTACTAAGAAGTTGAGCTAATCCTTCAAGTGCAAAAAATTCACATTGAATAGGAATAATAACTGAATCTGCTGCGGCAAGTGCATTAATCGTCAAAGGACCTAATGCAGGAGGAGAATCAATAATAATAAAATCATACAAATCAATCACTTCTTCAATTTTCTTTTTCAATATCAATTCCCTACTGGCATTTTTCTTATTATAAAACTCTTTTTCAATTCCTACCAAACCAATATTAGATGGTGCTAGATCCATAAAAGGCATCTCAGTTTTTTGAATAATTTGTGATATTTTTTTGCTACCCATTAAGACATGATAAATATCAAATTCAAGATCATTCCTTCGAAAACCTAAACTTGTTGTAGCATTTGATTGTGGATCAAAATCTATCAATAAAACATTTTTTTCTGCTAAGGCTAAAGAAGCAGCTAAATTAACTGCTGTTGTTGTTTTTCCTACACCACCTTTTTGATTTGCAACTGCTATAACTTCACACATATTTAACTCCATTATCTATAACTATAAATTTTTTTACCATTCAATTCAATACCCCCATCTGACATTAAATTTGCTCCTTTCAAATCTAATGTCTCATTTTCATAATGAAATGAAAATTTAAAATTTTTATGAAATTCTAACGCATACTTGCTAAAAATTTCCTTCCATGAAGAAGTATTTCTAATTTTTTCAAAAAAATCTCTCAACACCTTTTCTTTAGGTATATCGACCATCAAAGAAGCAAATCTCTTTCCATAAATATTCACACCTATCCCGCATACAATATGATTTTTAACAATATTGACCATAACACCACCAATTTTAGATCCTCCAATATATAAATCATTAGGCCATTTTAGCCATATATCAAACCCCATTGAAACTAAAATTTCCTTAAAAATAAATCCAAAAAATATGGAAATACTTTGAACAGGAAGATCTATAGGCAAGCTAGAATCTTTAAAAGAAAAAGAAAAAGTCAATCCATTTTCAACCTGCTCCCATTGATTTCCCCTACTCCCTATACCTTTTGTTTGTATTTTTGCGACGATGCAAATAGGTGAATTTAATTGAGATTTTTTGATTTTATCAATGAGATAGGTTTGAGTAGAAGGTAATATTTCAAAATACTCAATAGGAATCATATCAGTAAATCCCCTATTTTTAACCTTTTACCTTGAATATAATTCCTAGCATAAGTTTTTTGTCTTCCAGGAGATTGGAGCATACCAATTCTAAGTATGCCAAAACTACAACCTACAAAAATAGAATTATCTTTAATATCTAAAATTTCTCCTCTTTGGTAGCAATTTGTTTCTGATATAAGTCCTATATCGAACAGTTTCAAACCACTTCTCAAAAAAATGCCTGGCCAATTAAAATAAGCTAAAAATTTTAAATAAATCTTTTTAGCTTCATCAAATTCTATGATTCCATCTTGTTTGACAATCTTTTTACAATAAGTACTAAGACTATCATCTTGTTTAACGGATTGAATCGTTCTTAAATTTTTTAATACATCAACAATCAATGCACTACCCATTTGTGCTAGAATATTACTCAAATATTCTATATTAAAATACTTTTCACGTTTGAATTCAATTTTCCCTAAAATATTTCCACTATCAAGTCTTTCTTCCATATCAATCACGCATATACCATAAAATTCTTCATCATTTAAAATCATTTCTTGTATTGGCGATGCACCGCGATATTTTGGCAATAAAGAGGCATGAATATTCAAACATCTAGCGAGTGATAATATTTTTTTTGGCAATATTTTTCCATAAGCAACAACCAAAATGATATCTGGTTTTAGGTCTGAAATATTTTTTACACTTTTTTCATCTAATACTTCAGGTTGAAAAATAGGAATAGAAATATTTTTTTTTAAAAGCAATTCTTTTGTCTGAGGATATCTAATTTCTTGTTTTCTGCCAAAAGGTTTATCAGGCTGAGCAAATAAACCTACCACCTCAAAATAAGGATCATTTAATAATGCTTCTAAGATAATTTGGGCAAAATTTGGCGTACCCATAAACAAAATCTTCATTTATTCCTTTCTCCAAATATATTCAACATTTTTAAAAGAATAAATTGTAATGGTTTTGTATTAATTCTATGCACAGATGAAATAGGAACAATAAAAAATGGAGTTGTTATTTTTTCAATTGATGATTTTTGCAATAAATCATTATTTATAAAATTTCTCCATTTAACCTCAAGTCCAAACTCTTGTGACATTGAATCATTAATGTTCAAAGAAGTATAAAATTTATCAATAACTTCAAAAGCTCCATTCAAAGTATCCATTTTACTTAATACAATTCCAAATGGCTTATCATAAAGCTCTTCAGAAAAATTTTTTAATTCTGTCCTTAATTTTTCATATTGTTCAAAAAGTTCTCTATAATTGCTCACATCAATAACAAAAAGTAAAATTTTTGTTCGTTCAATATGTCGCAAAAACTCTATACCCAGTCCTTTTCCATCACTTGCACCATCAATAATGCCCGGAATATCAGCCATAACAAAAGAATTCATCCCATCAGGTTCAACAACACCTAAATTAGGTCTTAAAGTTGTAAATTCATAATCAGCAATTTGAGGCTTTGCATTAGAAATAGAAGATATTAATGTTGATTTCCCCACATTAGGGAATCCAACCAAACCAACATCAGCAATCAATTTAAGTTCCAAGCGAATATGTCTCTCTTTTCCAGAAAGTCCACTTTGTGCATAAATAGGGCGTTGATTTACAGAATTTTTAAATCGAACATTCCCCATCCCTCCTTTGCCACCCTTCAAGACATTAATCCTACCTTTTTGAATCGTAAAATCATATAACAATTCATCTGTATCAAAATCAAATATTTGAGTACCTGGAGGGACTTTAATAATGATATCCTCGCCTCTTTTGCCAGTGCATTTTTTTCCACTACCAGGTTGACCATTTTTAGCTTTGTAATGCTTGGCACCACGGAATAAAGAAAGTGTATCGCTATTTTTATCAATTTCAAAATACACATCACCACCATCACCACCATCACCACCATCAGGACCACCATTCAAAACAAATTTTTCTCGTCTAAAACTAACTGCTCCGCTTCCACCATTCCCTGAAGCAATAAAAATATCAACATTATCAACAAACATAAATCTTTCCTAAAATATTATAAAATATGTATTCCTAAGAATAAAGCACTGTGCAAATTTGAAGTTCACTGCATATTTATTAACTACCATTATTTTGATTATTCTAGCATATTGAATATAATACCCTTCAAAATATCACAAATAAGAAAAATATTAAACTAGATAATAAGAATATTACGAAAGTATTTTTATAAAATCAGGGAGAAACCCAAAAAAAATAGGGGATTTCTTTCAGTTGAAAGATCTATGCAGGAATTACAGACACTTTTTTTCGAATCTTATCTTTTTGTTGGAATTTGACAATCCCATCAATCAATGCAAAAATAGTATGATCCTTTCCAATACCAACATTAAGACCTGGATGAACTTTTGTTCCTCTTTGCCTGATAATAATATTACCTGCTCGGACAAATTGTGAACCAAATTTTTTAACACCTAACCTTCTCCCTGCAGAATCTCGATTATTCTGCGTACTGCCTTGACCTTTTTTATGTGCCATCTATATCTCCTTTAGCCAACTATCTTTAAGATTCTTACTCGAGTAAAATCTCGTCTAAAGCCTCTTTTAGTTTTACTATCTTTTCTTCTTCTTTTTTTGAATGTAATGACTTTTTTCGCTCTACCTTCATTAATGACTTCTATTTCAATCTTAGAATCCTTTAAAAAAGGGGTACCTAATCTCAAATCATCATTATCAGATATAGCTAAAACTTCGTTTAATTCAACTTTTGATTTTGGCTCAAGGCTCATTTTATCAAGCAAGACAATATCGCCTTCTTGGACCTTGTATTGTTTGCCTCCATTCTTAAACACTGCATACATTGTTATGTCCTTACGAAGTTGTTTTAATAATTTCTAGAACGCATTTATTTTTAGTTATCAAATGTTGCGAAATAAAACCCTTATTATATGAAAAAAAACCTGATATTTACTTTAAAATCATTGTTTAGATAAATGCAATACATTCAATTTCAACTAAAGCATTTTTTGGCAATGCTTTCACTGCCACAGTGCTTCTTGCAGGTTTATGTTCTTTAAAAAAATTAAAATAAACTTCATTGAAATCATCAAAATAATCCATATTGGTCAAAAAAACAGTGGTTTTCAAAACCTTTTGTATTGAACTTTTACCTGCCTCTAAAATAAATTTAAGATTTTCCAAAACTTGCTTAGTTTGACTCTTAATATCACCGATTAAAAAATTGCCATTTGCTTCAAGTGCAATCTGCCCAGATGTATAAATGAGTCCTAACCCATCATGAACAATACCTTGTGAATAAGGTCCTATAGCTTGTGGGGCTTTTAAAGTTAAAATTTCTACCATATTTAATAATCCTTATTTTTTAAATATTAATTTAGATTATAATTAAAATCTAATTAATAACATAATAAATTTTTTATAAGGACATAGTATGAAAAAAATCTTTTTAGCACTATTGATGTTATTGAGTCTATTTAAAATACTTTTATCTGACACAATCATAGAGCAAGATTTTTCCATTGAAAATATCCCTCTAAAATCTAACCAAATTCTCCTCATTGATTATCGCACAAAAAAAGCTATTGGCATCATGCAGATCACACAAACAGGTAAAATCATCCGACTACCTTTACCAAGTCTATCAAAACTAAAAAAACCACCCATAAAAGAAAATATTAAACCTCAAATTCAAATCAAAAAACCACTCATCAACAAAACCAAACAATGGGACAAGAAAAAAATTCCTTTCTCAACAAAAGAGGAAATAATTCAATTGAATACAAATAATTGAATATTTTTATAATATTCCGATATATTTCAAAATAAGGAATTATTTTTGCTTGATTGAAAAATAATTTCACTAAAAACATCATTAAGGCATCTGAATGCGGATTACTTTTGGGACAAAATATAATCAAATGAATTATTATCAAAATGTTCTTCAAAATAAACTCAATCAAATGAATACAAAAATAGCATCAGGACTCAAAATACAGTATGGTTATCAAGATAGTAGTATCAATAATCAAAATCTAAAACTAGAATTTGAAAAAAATACTCTTGATCAAGGGATTGATATAGCTAAAAATGCTCATAATTCAACACTCAATACAGACAAATCCCTAAGCGAATTATCCGAAACAATGGTTCAGTTCAAAACAAAACTTATCCAAGCAGCTAATGATATTCATTCTTCAAACTCAAGAGAAGCCATAGCTCAAGATTTAGAAAAACTCAAAGAACATATTATTAATATTGCAAATACCTCAATAGGTGGAGAATTTTTATTCGGGGGTAGCAAAGTCGATAGGATGCCCTTTGACTCACAAGGAAACTATCTTGGAAATGACGAAAAACTTACTGCTCTTATTAGTTCAAAAAATCTTGTTCCTTATAATATAACAGGTCAAGAACTTTTTTTTAGCAGGGATTCAGATAAAGAAAAAATAATCACTTCTAATATTAAAATGCTCAACCAAAACAAGCTACATCCAGATATCATGGATTCATCCAACAATACACAACCCCCCCAAGAAGTATATATCAAGCCCGAAGATACTCTCAGAGACCTTATAGGCGATAATGACAACGATCCTTCCAATGATCCTAAAGAATATTTTTACCTTCGTGGAGTCAAACCAGATGGTTCACATTTTAAAGCAAAATTTAGTTTTAATAAAGCTTATACTAATCGAGGAAGTGCAGCTACTGTAAATGATTTGTTAACACAGATTGGCAATGAATATGGCAACACGCCTCACAATAAAGTTGTTGATGTAAACTTAAACGCTTGGGGACAACTAGAAATCAGAGATCTAAAACCTGGAAATTCAACTATTGATTTCCATATGATTTCTAGTGACATGGATGTAAATGATATTAAAGATCTTAAAACTAATGGTGCTAGGATTACCTCATTTAATAAAAGCCCTTTTCTAACAGACAAAGCACTTAGTAAAATAGAGGGCGTAAATGATAATTATGATTTCAGGTATGTCAAAATCCCTACTGCTTTTATTACACAAGACAATACAACTGCATCAAAAAATACAAAACTTGAAGACATTTTTGATCCAGAAGCTGATATATTAGAAATACAAGGAACTTCACCTAATAATGAAGATGGGACCATAAATACCAATCCCATAGATCCACTTTACATAAACATAAAAAATTCCACAATGCAAGACTTGATAGATCAAATAAAATCTCATTTTGGTGGCAACCTACAAGTAGAACTTGCCAATGGTCGCCTTAATATCGTTGATTATAATGTCAAAAATAAAAAACATGATAGCAAATCCCCTCCTTTTGACGGAGAACATGGATTCAGTATTTCTCTAAAAACTTTAGATAAAAATGGCTTAGAAATTCAAGGAATCCCTACAGACTATGAAAACGAATATGAAAAAACATATTTTACCAACAAAGGTTCAAAACTCATTGGTAATGTTTCTCAAATTTTATCAGATGGAAGTGGCTTTGCCACACCAGAGACAAAACTCATTCAAGCAGCTGGAGGAAGCATTGAAGGACAATCTTATACACTCAAAATTCAAGATCATAATGGCGTACCTCTTGAAGCTCAAATAATATTTGATGCCAAAGGATCATACCTTAAACTACCAAGCAAAACACCCAATAAATCTGAATATATTATCCCTCTTTACAATCCTCATGATGAACCACCAGCTATCACCATCACGAAGGCTGATGAAGTAACTTACAGACAACTAATGGATGCCATAAGCATAACTCTAAATTACAGCAATCAAGGAGGGGAATATTACCTTAAAGCAGAAAATAGAGACAATAATCCAAGTCAAGCGAACAAAGAAGCTTATGAAGATTTACTCAAGCAAGCCAAAACAAACCTATCTGTCAATCTTACCAATAATGGAAAAATTGAGATTCAAGACAATATCCGCTCTATGAGCAAAATGAAATTCATGCTTTATAATAATTCAACTGATGACTTTTCTACACAAGCAATAAAAAATGACATTTCAGGAATAACATTAAATGCCAATAATGCACTCACTATTGATCAGCCCAGTATTAATTTTTTTGAGCAAATAGATGAAATTATTGATTCAGTAAAAAAAGGTATATATAGGCCAGATTCACTTGGAAATAAATACACTGATGATATGAGAAAAATTGGAATCCAAAATGGAATAACAGCCTTTGATCATTTGAGTGATCATATTGAAAAAATGATAGCAATGAATGGTTCACATAGTAAAACATTTGAAAATATTATCAGGAGAAATGAAATCTTAAAGGTTCAAGTTGATTCTATTAAAGGAGAAGTTATAGGCACAGATTTAGCAGAAACCTATAATAAATTTTCCAACCTTACGACTAACTATAATGCTGTTTTAGCCTCAACAAGCAAAATCAATCAAATGTCATTGGTAAATTATTTATAAATTAACAATATTAAAGCTATCCCTCTGGTTTTAGAAGGGATAGCCATATATAATAAAAAGTAAATTTAATAACTTAACAAAACAAAAAGGAGATCGATGCACTCAATAGGATAGAGAAAGGAGGGGGAGGTTACTCTACCCTTGTGCATCTGGCCAAACCGAAATATATCGTATTTGGTTAATACTATTTTATAAACAAAAAGTATATATTTGGATAATAGAACTTAAAAATATAAAAATTACCAATTATTCGTTTAAATTAATCTAAAACTATGCTATAATCAAAACTTACATATATTATTTAAGCTTAAGGATTACTGGAATGCGTATTTTAATAATAGAAGATGAATCCCCCATAGCCAAAACTATCAGTGATTTTTTAAACCAACATAGCTATCAAACTGATATTGCAGAAAACCTCAAAGACGGTGAATATTTCATAAGCATACGAAACTACGATCTTGTTTTAATCAATTCAAAACTTCCTGATGGCGATGGCATCAGTATAATTACTCAAATAAAATCAAAACACCCACGCGTACCTGTTATTATTAGCTCGAATAAAGCAAAATCTGAACAAGAAATTGAAGCTTTTAAGGCAGGAGCTGATGATTTTATTCTAAAACCTTTTGATTTAAATGTATTGATCGCTAGGATTGAAGCCAGACTTAGATTCTGGGGTTCAAGCATTATAGAAATAGAAGATTTAATCATTAATCCAGATGAAGAGAAAATTACCTATAAAGGCAAAGAAATTGAAGTAAAAGGAAAGCCTTTTGAAGTCCTTACCCATCTAGCTAGACATCGCGATCAGATTGTATCAAAAGAACAACTTTTAGATGCTATCTGGGAAGAACCAGAACTTGTCACACCAAATGTGATTGAAGTAGCAATCAACCAAATCAGACAAAAAATGGATAAACCGCTCAATATATCAACAGTTGAAACTGTTCGCCGTAGAGGATATCGTTTTTGTTATCCAAAACAAGCCGAAGAATAAAATCAAATTTTATTTTTTAAATACTATTCCTTGAAACCTTTCTCCAAATCCTCCAGGACTAATGAGGGGTTTTATTTTTGAAATCTCTCTTAAATAGCCCTCATAACTAGTATTTTGAGAAAATTTTTCAAGTAAATCCATCAATCCTAGTTCTATCAATACTTTCCCTTGATTCCCATATAATACTTTTTTTGCTCCAAAAGATTCAAAACATTTTGTTAAAAAAGAAAAATTTACATCATAAGTAATATCAGATTTTTGATAATAATCACGCAAATACTCCTTAATATCTAAAAAATTCTTCACTTGATGATTTTTATAAACCCTCAAATTTATATCATTACGACTTTCCCAATCCCCATAATCAAAAGTCAAAAAAATCCAATCTTTAAAATGATTTAGTTTTTGTATCAAACAAGAAATAAAATCCTCAATAAGAATAGGGATCTCTCCTTGAAAAATTTCATACTTTTTCCTGAAAAAATCAACTTCAGGAAGCACATCGCCCCATATAATTTGATGATTTTTAATATAAGCCATTTTATTGTCATCAATGAGTTCACAAGCAAAAGCATCAAAAAGTTCATTACTAAAACAAAATACACAATCATTACTATCAGTTTCCAACTCATCAAAAGTTTGATAGATTTTCAATTCTAAATTAGAATGTTTTATAAAATATTCCTTTTGAAATCTAGCCATCAAAGGAAGTGGTTCAATACTAATGAATTCACAATTTTGAACAACTCCTTCTGAAAGTGTTTGTAAAAATTGAGCAACATCATTCAATAAATAGCCTTTATGGGTACCAACCTCAATAATCTTCAATGGTAATGTCAATACTCCATTTTCCAATAAATTGAGCAAATAATTAGCAATACTCCCACCAAAAAATTTACTCACAGAAACTGCAGTATAAAAATCCCCTGCCTTACCTATCATTGCATCTTGATAATAACCACCCTCCCCATAAAGCCATTCATTCATATAAGAACTGAAGCGAATCATATTTTTTCGCAAGCCTTTTGAAATCTCATAAAACCTTCAGTTATCTCTTCTTTACTAATATTCAAGGCAGGCAAAAAACTAATGAGATTTTTACCTGCTTTCAATATCAAAAGTTGCTCTTCAAATGCACTCTCAAGAATCCTATTTTGAATTTGTTCATTCTTGACATATAAAGCACACATCAGACCTAAGCCAATTTTTTTTTCAAACAAACAAGGAAATTTCTTCAAAACCTCTTCTAAGTATTGATTAAAAAATTCGCTTATCTCAGAAATTTTTCCCAAACCGTATTCTTCTTCTAGTATCTGCAACACGCTCAATGCTGCTCTTGTAGAAAGAAAATTACCACCAAAAATGCTACCATAATCACCCGGTTCAAAAATATCTTTAATATTACTCAAAGTAGCAGCTATTGGCACACCTCCACCTAATCCATTAGAAATAGTAACAACATCAGGGACAATACCATAAATTTTGGATGCAAAAAATTCTCCACATCTATAAACACCACTATGAGTTTCATCAACCATCAAAAGGATATTTTTCTCTTTTAAAATTTTTGTCAGTTTTTGGACTTCCTGTTTTTGCAATCCTAATCCATCTTCGCCATATGTTAAATGTATAAACACAGCACAAGTTTCTTCATCAATCAAATCATAAATTTGATTAATATTTTTAGCCTTTAAAATCTTTTCTAAAAACAAATCATCCATAAATTCATAAAAACTTGATTCTAGGATAATTATTTTATCTTTAGTGGTTTGAGTATTTTTTTTTCCAAATTTTCTAGCAATTTTAATAGCACATTCATTTGCTTCTCTTTTGGAATTACTAAAAAATATCCTCATATCATAACCACACAGCTCAATGATTTTTTTTGCTAAAAGAGCTTGGTATTCTATCAGATAGATATTGGACAAATGGATCAAATCTCTAGTTTGTTCAGCAATAGCTTCAAAAAGCTTTTTATTCCCATGCCCGACACTACAAACCCCAATACCACTCCCAAAATCTATAAATTGTTTTGAGCAAGGCGTATAAAGCTTAGCACCATCACCAAAAGAAAAACGAATCTTCCTTCGAGCATAAGTATGCAAAACATATTTTTCATCAAAAGCCATCAAATCCTCAATTTTATAGTCTTTATCAAACATAATAACCCCTTATAAACTTCAATCATATCTTCGTAAATTCTACTACTTTTTATGCAAATATTTACAAAATCTTACAAAAAGATTTGATAAAATCAAATCTAAAAATAATTTTTTAATCAATTCAATTTTCTTAAGATTTTAAAATAAACTAAGGGAATTATATGGAACTTATCTCAAAAGCCTTTGGTCCCCCACAAACTAATTGTTATATACTCAAAACAAATGCGGGTGAATTGATAATAGATCCTGGTATTGGAGCAACTCAATGGATTTTACAAAACACAAAAAATCCACTTGCAATCCTTATCACTCATGGTCACTATGATCATATCTGGAGCCTAGCAGATTTAAAATCATCCTTGCCTGATATCTCAATTTATGCCCCTAAAGAAGATGCTTTTATGCTAGAGTCTGATTGTTTTGATACAGGGTTGACTCCCTGCGTTGCTAATCATTTAATAAAAGGAAAAAAATCAAATACATCATTTGAGATTTTAGGGATACAAATTGAATATTTTCATTTTCCTGGACATACACCTGGATGTTCTATCATTCAAATCAATGACAATATGATTTTTAGTGGTGATTTTATTTTTCATCGCTCTATTGGAAGGTATGATTTTCCTTATTCCAATGCCAAAGATATGAAAGAATCTTTATTAAGATTCCAACAAATTGATTCAAAAACTGACAAAGTCATTTATCCTGGACATGGAGAAGAAACCTCATTATTTACAGAACAAAAAAATGTCTCCTTTTGGATTCATAGATTTTATACTTAAACAAGGATTCAAATGATAACACTCAATCAAAATCAAAAAGAACGTTATTTACGTCATATTATGCTTGAAGATGTTGATGAAAAAGGCCAATTAAAACTATTGAATTCAAGTGTACTTATTATTGGTGCAGGAGGTTTAGGATCTCCAAATGCTATGTATCTAGCAGCTGCAGGAATAGGCAGGATTGGGATACTGGATTTTGACATTGTAGAAATCAGTAACCTACAAAGACAAATCATTCATACAACAAAAACAATTGGTTCTCCAAAAGTTCAATCTGCAAAAACTACCATCAATGCTCTAAATCCTGAAATAAAAGTAGAAACCTATTTTGAAAAATTTACCTCCTTAAATGCACTAAAATTACTAAATGAATACGATTTTATCATTGATGCTACAGATAATTTTTCAGCAAAATTTCTAATCAATGATGCTTGCATATTAGCCAATAAACCTTATTCTCATGCTGGCATATTAAAATATAGAGGTCAAACAATGACTATTATACCCCACAAAAGTGCCTGTTTTGCCTGTGCATTTGATACTCCTCCCCCAATAGAACTCAATCCAATCTTTAGAGCTGGTTTATTTGGAGTTTTACCAGGTCTAATTGGTAGCATACAAGCCACTGAAGCTATCAAATACCTATTAAATCTAGGTATATTATTGACCAATAAACTCTTAAGTGTTGATGCAAAAACAATGGATTTTAGGAAAATAACCATATCAAAAAATCCACAGTGCCGCGTATGTGGTAAAGATGGTATCAAAGAACTCATTGATTATCCACAATGATACACCTAAACAAAAAACTTTATGAGAAACTTATTCATAATGCAAAATATCATTATCCAAACGAATGTTGTGGATATTTGATTGGCAAACAAAACCCTTTAACTTTAGATAATCATATCAATGAAATTTTTGAAATTAAAAACATTCATCAAAATCCACAACACTTTTTTATCCTTGACCCAAAAGACCAACTCAAGGCTTTTCAAAAAGCCAAAAAACAAAATCTAGACATTGTAGGTATTTTTCACTCTCATCCATTTAGCGAAGCTTATCCTTCCTCTGAAGATCTAAAATACATCTATGATAATAGACAAAGTTATTGCATTATCTCTCTAAAATCAGAGCCAATCATACTTTCTTATAGGATTGACACAAAAAAAATATATAAGGAAAAAATAAAATTTTAAAATTTTTGGCCGATTTTTAGTATAATTGAATGTGCAAAACAAAATTTAGATACTGGAAAAATTATGGATCTTTCGACTCTGCTGGGTATGATTCTTGCTCTTGTTGCCATTTCTTTAGGTGATATTTTAGAAGGTGGCAATCCACTCCATATCATACATATAAGTTCTGTTATTATCATTGTCCCGACAACTTTGTTTTCAGCTATGACAGGCACACATGCACGATTTGTAAAAGCTGGTTACAAAGAACTAAAAGTCGTATTTTTAAACTCTAAAGTCAATCTAAACACTACTATCAGACAACTCGTAGAATTTGCTACTATGGCTAGAAGAGATGGTGTGCTTTCACTTGAGGCAAAGGCAGCACAAGTTGAGGATGATTTTACCCGCGAAGCCCTTTCAATGATTATTGATGGCAAAGATGCAAAATCTGTTCGTGAAGATATGGAAGTCCAAATTCAAGAATTAGAAGAATACTATCATGGAGCTGCTCATTATTGGATCATAGCGGGAGAATCAGCACCTACCTTTGGTCTAGTAGGTGCTGTTATGGGGTTGATGTTGGCATTACAAAAGCTTGACAATCCTGCAGAAATGGCAGCAGGTATTGCAGGAGCATTTACAGCAACAGTTACAGGTATTATGTGCAGTTATGCGATATTTGGACCCTGGGGAAATAAACTAAAAGCAAAATCAAAAGATATCATAAAAGAAAAGACAGTTATATTAGAAGGCATCATAGGGATTGCAAATGGCGATAACCCTAGAAGCTTAGAAGCTAAATTATTGAGTTTCTTAGGTCCTGATGAACCTAAAGTTTCTCAATTCGAATAGGACAAAAAATGGCAAAAAAACATAAACAAGCTGAATGTCCTGCAGGTGAAAAATGGGCTGTCCCTTATGCAGACTTTCTTTCTTTGCTTTTGGCATTATTTATTGCTCTTTATGCAATTTCTGCTACAAATAAATCCAAGCTTGAAGCACTCAAAATTGAATTCATCAAAATTTTTGACTCTACTGCCAAACCTGAAACAATGCAACCTGTAATCAAGATTCCTCCCAATCCTGGAGAAGAAGTAGAAGAAACAGATGGTGATAAATCGTTTCAATCCCAGCAGGTTGGCTCCTCTATCGCTATAGAAAATGTCAATCAACTTGATAATATGCTTGAAGAAGGCGGTATACTTGAACAAATTGAACAAGGAGTAGTCCTTAAACTGCCAGCTAATCTGATGTTTCAAAATGGCAGTGCTGATATTTCTAATAGCGATATGATGATGTATATCAAACGCATTGCACAAATCATCAAAAAACTTCCTCCTCAGGTTTCTATAGATGTTAGGGGTTATACAGATGATTCTCCTTTACCAAAAACTTCCACCTTTAAAGATCATTATGATTTAGCAGCAAATAGAGCATCAACAGTGATGAAAGCTCTGATTCAAGATGGTGTTTCTCCTGGACAATTATCCTTTTCATCTTATGGTAAATATAAGCCTTTAGAGCCAAACAACTCAATTGAAAATAGATTAAAAAATAATCGCGTAGAAATCTTTTTATCTACCAATCCAGACAATGTCAAAGAAGTAGAATCAATTTTAGATAAAAAACAAAAAAATAAATAAAATATTCAATCAAATAATTTGTACAAGATGTTCATTTTCTAAAAGCTTATTCCTTGAAAATAAACTACTTTTTCTTACAAATCCATTATGGTATTGATAAATAAAAAAACCTAAATCTCTAAGTTTTTTATAAATTTCTTGATTGACAGAATAAGTTGTGACAATCGAATCTTTATGTGTGATTTTTAACATTTTAGTAAAATAAGCTTCACTCCATAAATCCATATTAACCTTCAAGCTAAAAGGATCTTGATAAACAATATCAATACTTTTTTCTTCAAATTGCTCTAGATATTTTAAAGCATCTCCAAAATATACCTTCAATTTGATATTTGAAAAAATAATTGATTCTCCTTTTGATTTTAAATCATCAACAATCCTTGGTATATTTATTTTTAATAACTCATTAGGATACTCTAAACAAAGGATTTTATTAAAAATATCATCATCTTTTTCAGGAGAAAAAATTTCAATATTGCCCTGATAATTCATATTTGAGTAATATAAAGCAGTCAAAAAAGAGTTATACCCTAAACCAAAACAAATATCTAATATCTTTAAAGTCTTCTTGCCAAACAAATTTCCAAAATAAATAGGTGGTAAGATATGTTTATATAAGGTCTCTGTATAAGCACCATCTTTTAAACTATGATAACATTGTTGGAATTCTTCATTAAAAATTGTACTGCTTCCATCAGAACTTTTCAAAATCTGCATTTAATAAATCCTAATTTTTTTATAAAATCAAATAATACATATTTTTATAATAATTTTATCCCTTCATCATAGATATCAGATAACATCTTTAGATCTAACTTGATTCTATATTTACTTTTTAAAAAAAATATTCTATAATCATTTAACATTGAATACAGGAAATCAAAAATGAACATTGCATTAAAAGTAGTTTCTAAATCTCTTTTGGATATTTCTAAAATAATCCAATGGGGGGGGGGGCTATTACTATTTTCTCAAGTAAGTTTAGCAGCAGATAAGATATTTACTCCTCCAACAGATTCATCCACGAATACTTCTCTTAAAATTACGGATAATCCAGCAGTCACTGCTAATCCAGGTGGACTAGACAAACCTAATGAATTTACCCTATCTTTTACATATGCTCCTCCTAATAATATTGAAGCACACAACGCAATAGTATATATCAAATCACGATCTTATGTTTCTAATAATGCAATCAAATATAACACCTTCAATATCTATGGTGCAAACCTCAAAGAAAAATTTTTTGATTCTGTCCTTGTTGCTAATATCAATTTTGATAAATCAAGCAACAGTGAACTTGAGTTCAATGGCTCATATAAAGAAAATATCGCCGATGCTTCCTTAAAGCCTTTTTTACAAAACAATTCTTTTGTAGGAATGTTTTTATTTGGAATTGGCAATAACACTATAAAATTTAAAAATAATGCCAAAATGAAAGGGACTATTTTTTCTTATAATATAACCTCTAAAAGAAATGCCATTGCCAATTTTTCTTTTGATAATAGCACTATAGAAAATAATGGAAAAGTGATAATAGATCTTTGGGGTGTGACAACTAATGGTATTTTTAGCAATAAATCCAAAGCTCTAGGAGATATAAATTTTCATAATGGTAACAATACCATCGCTATAGATAAAGAGTCTTCAATTATTGGAAACTTTATAGCCTCAGGAGGAAAAAATACTATCAATATCTCTGATCATTCTTCAATGAAAAATATAAATATAAACAATGGAGAAAGCATTCTAAATGCCACAAACAAATCAATATTAGGAGATTTTAAAGCCGCAGGTGGAAAAACTACAATAAATTTAGATGACTCTATTTTAGGAAATATAACAATACAAAATGGAGAAAGCATACTAAATGCGACAAACAAATCAATACTAGGAGATTTTAAAGCCGCAGGTGGAAAAACTACAATAAATTTAGATAAAAATTCCAAAATGAATAACATACAATTAAATGGCGGGAATAATAGAATCGTGTTATCTACCAAAACTGCAGTAAAAAATATTGATGTCAATAATGGAATCTTTGAACTAGATACTTTTGGAACTCCCTCAATAGAAAGACTAAACATTTCTGGAGGAACCAATACTTTTAATATAAAAAATACCCTTTTAGACCAGTCTACTCTGAAATCAGGGGTCATATCTCTAGATGGAGGAACCAATACTTTTAATATCAGTGATCATTCTGTATTAAACAATATGAACATTAATATTTCCAGACAAATTTTCAGGAAAAATAATGCTCCAGTAGATGCTATTTGTAATGCTTCTGATATTCTTTGCTATATTGACCCTGATAATACAATAAACTTAACTGATTCTAATAGCATTCAAAGTGATATCACAATCATTGGTGGAAGATCAAATAATTTTAATTTCAACCATACTTCTTTGAAAAATAATAATATTGTCATCATTGGCGGACAAGTCAATAACTTAAATTTCACCGATTCTGCAAAAATTGGAGGAGATTTGATTATCAATGGAGGGAAAAACAATCAACTTAATTTTCAAAATACTGTCCTATCAACAACAATAGATAATCTCATCACTCCTGATACTCAAGAAAACCTGATTTCAAAAAAAATTTTGAGCAATCAAATGACTCCAGAGTTTATCGCCTCTATCCAAAATACCCAACCTGATTTAATCAAAGGAAATATCACCCTACAAGCTTCTAGTGCCAACAATACTAAAAATACTATAAATTCCTCAAATGGAACGATCTTTGGTAATATCCTTATCCGAAATTTAAGCAATTCATCTACTGAAATAACCAGCAATATTAATTTTAATAAAACCCTCATGATAGGTAATATCAATTCTAATGGAAAACATATGTTGACAAAAAATAATTTTATAGATTCTTCGCTCATTGGAAATATTACAACACAAAATGGTATCAATTATACCTCTTTATCTAATTCTCAATTTTATGGAAATATGATCACTACTGGAGGGATTAATATTGCTTCTTTCAGCTCAGGCTCTATCTTTGCAGGTTCTATGAATACTTATAACGGAAAAAATTTTATTGATCTGAATATGTCCTTATACACTAATCAATATGGGAAAATTTCTGAAATCAACACTTACAATGGGATAAGCAACATCACTTTGAGCGTCGACAAAACTATTTCTAAAATGCTCACTGACAAAGGAATTTATCCAGTTTTTCATATTGGGAATTATAATGGAGGTATTTCAAATATCTCTATTTATGGTCCAGTTAGTGGTTCTGCCCAAATTGATTATGTTGGTGGTACAAGCAATATCATATTTGCAGATGGAGGAAATGCAAATGATGCAAAAAATTTCTTTGCCAACACTTCCAATCCCTCAGGAAAATGCAATGTGGATTCAATCTCTCAAGATTGTCTAAAAAGTGGTGAAGCTATTTTACAACCTTCTTTAATAGACTCCACGAAAGGAAACTTTAAAATCAATGGCTATACCTACAAAGATGGCATTGCTTTCACATTAAATGCAACAAATGCCAATGAAGTACTAAAACCCTTTAGAGATATTTATCATAGTAATTTCGTTTCTATATTTATAGATAAAACAAAAAAAGAATTGTATAAAATGAAAATTGATGGTGTTATTGTAGGAGCTGAATATAATCTTCCTAGCGATACGATTGATTCAAAAACACAAAAATATCAAATAACTTTCACGCCTAATTCAGCTTTCATTGGCAATATGTATGCAAATACACAAAATACTGATTTTGTGTTATCTCAAGGTTCCAAATTAATCCTTTATGATGGCTCTCATTCTATTATTTCCAAACTCACATCACAAAATGGCTTTTTTGATGTAGATACAAACACAATGTTCAGTTCTACCCTTGCTCAAAAAAACAATGTAATTATCGACTTAGCTACTAAAGGACAACTAGTAAATAATACCTTCACAAAAGAAAAATTCTCTACAATGATCATAAAAAAAATTGATAACTTTAATGATGCTGTCTTTAGAGTTGCTATCAATCCTAACAAAACTGACCCTGCAAACAATTACCTAATAGAATCTAAAAATTCAGACCGAATTATCATTCAAGGGATGAGTATAGGACAAAATTTAAGTGATTATATTCAAGTCTATCAAGATTATACAAGTTTAACTACAGGGGATTTGAGTAAAAATAACATTTTAGTGGCTGCTGTAAAATTACCTGGACCAGGAGATAGAAATACTTCTATGAAGTTTGATACTTCTGCCTCAAGGGTTCAACAAGGTTATGACGAAGTCAATACTATACTTTACACCAAAAAGATTCAAATCAATGATGATGGCACTATTGATATTAACCCATCTAAGGACAAAGAAAATGCAGAAGGTTATTTTATCAAATCAGCTTCCACTGCTATAAATCCAAAAAGTCTTGATAATACCAATAATGCCATTACTTCAAACTACTCAATTTACTTAGCTAATATTAATAATCTCAACAAAAGACTTGGCGAACTCAGAGACAATTCATATGCACAAGGTGTATGGTCTAGAGTGTTCAGTGGATTAAATACTTCTAATAGAGGCGAAGAAGCTAAAATTTATTCTACCAACATACAATTTGGTTATGATTATGGTTGGAAAACAGATTCAGGGGAACAATTCTTAGGTGGTGCTTTCACTTATGGCTATAACTCAATCAAAGGAAATAGCTATAATGGAAGTGCAAATCTAGCTGAATTAGCTTTGTATTATTCATATGTAAATGATTTTGGATTTTACACTGATACAATTATCAAATACACTTATATCCACAACAATATTTCCTTAAAAAACAACCTTTTTTACAATGTGCCTTTAAACTCTAATGGAGGAAGCTTAGGTCAAGAATTAGGTTATAGATATTTTATAGACAAGAAAAAAAGATTTTATATTGAACCTTCTGGTGAAATCATTTTAGGTCTGATGAATGGTGGGATTATAAATCAAGTCAATCAGGGAGCTTTATTAGATTACAAACCAGAATATACTCCTAGGTTAAGGGCAGACTTGACATATATTTTCAGCTTTAGGGCAAAATTAGGAGGAAGTATAGGTTATCAACTTTTAAGTGCAAAAAACCAAACTAGCCTTAGGGTGGGTGCATTCTATTTAGCCGATGTTGTGAATGGTGGCGTTGTCAAATACCAAACTAATTATTCTGAAAGCCAAACTTTACTTTATCCCAATCAACAAATGATGATCAATATTGGTTTGAATTCAATGATTTCAGAAAACTGGAGATTTTATACAGATATAGACACTGGATTTTTAGGTAAATATTTCAATCAAAACTATTTAGTCTCAGTTGGTATGCGTTATGAATTTGGACATGCACTCAATCCTTTGGCAGCAAAATTAACAGAAAATAAAAGGATAGCCAGTATCAAACGATCTCAAAACCGCTATGATGAACGTATATCAAAAATACAAACAAAACAAGAAAAAGCCAAACAAAAACAAATCTTTGAAGCTAAAAAAGCACAAATACTAGCTACAAAAAAAGCAGAAGAACAAAGTAAACAAATAAACAGAAAAGAAGCTGACAAGATAACAAAAAATCAATTCAAAATGCTCAATTTAGAAATTGCAAAATCTTTAAAAGATGAGCCCTCTGTAGCAAAAACAAAGACTATCAATGAAGAAAAACTCAAAATCTTTCAAGACTATTCAAATAGAAAATTCAAAGAACTTATCCAAGACCAAACCCTAGAACTTAAAAATTCTAAAGAAAAACAAATGCAAGAAATCCAAAATTTCAAAGAAAAACAAAATAAAATACTAGAAACTTTAAAAGAAAATATTGAAAAACAAAAACAAGATTTAGAACAAAAACATAAACTTAGCAAAAAAAATAAAGAAAACAAAAATTTAGAAGCCAAGCTTGCAAAATCCTTAGAAGAATTTAAAATCAAACAAGCAAAAGAATATAAAAATTTCAAAACCAAACAAGAAAATGTAAATAAAGCACTAGAACAAAAACAAGCCCAACAAAAGAAAGCTCTATATGCTCATATAGAAAAAAAATTTAATAAACTCATAGATAAACAACACAAAGATATCTTAAAAACTCAAGATTTAGAAAAAACTTTTATCCTAAAAAAATTTGCAACAGAAGCTGAAAAATCTCTTCAAACTAGACCCTCAGTCAATAATATAAAAACTATCAACACCCAAGAACTCCAAGTATTCAAAGATTTTCAAGCCAGAAGCATTCAGACAATCAAAGAAAACCATAAAAACACTCTCAAATATTTTAGTGATAAACAAATAAAAGAAGCAAAAGATTTTGAAGAAGAACAAAATAAAACCATTCTAGATCAATCAACACAAAAAAATAAAGATTTAAAAACCAAGCTTGCAAAATCCTTAGAAGAATTTAAAATCAAACAAGCAAAAGAATATAAAAATTTCAAAACCAAACAAGATAAAGAAAACAAAGCTTTGGAAGATTCGAATAAAAAAGATATGAAAAACTTGATAAAAAATCAAGAAGAAAGGATAAAAAAAGCTCAAAAACTAGAAAAAGAATTCAATGCAAAACAATCAAAAACTCAAAATAAATCAACTAAATAAAATCGTAAAAATCATCCATGATAATTTGGAGCTTCTTTTGTAATATCCACATCGTGGACATGAGACTCTCTCAAGCCTGCAGATGTAATCTCTACAAATTCAGTCTTTTCCCATAAATCTTCAATATTCTTACTACCCAAATACCCCATTGAAGAACGTAAACCACCTACAAGCTGATGGATTATATCTGAAATCTTACCCCTATAAGGCACTCTTGCCTCAATACCTTCAGGCACAAGCTTTTCTTTAGCAGTACCCTCTTGAAAATATCTATCTGAACTTCCCTTTGTCATCGCTCCAATGCTACCCATACCACGATAACTTTTGTATTGTCGACCTTGATAAATCATCAAATCACCCGGCGATTCTTCAGTGCCTGCCAATAAACTACCTATCATTACACTAGAAGCACCTACAGCAAGTGCTTTTGCGATATCTCCAGAATATTTTATACCTCCATCAGCAATGATAGGAATACCATGCTTTGAAGCCATATTTGAACAAGCATCAATAGCAGAAATTTGAGGCATCCCTACCCCTGCTACAATCCTAGTAGTGCAAATACTTCCAGGACCAATACCTACCTTGATAGCATCAGCTCCTGCTTTGATAAGATCTTGAGTTGCTTTTGAAGTCACAACATTCCCCACAATAATATCAATATTGAATTTATTCTTAATATTTTCTAATGTCCTTATAACATTGATGGAATGCCCATGTGCACTATCAAGAACCAAAACATCTACACCTGCCTGAATTAAAGCCTCTGCCCTATCAAGCTGATTGACACCAATAGCAGCCCCTACCCTAAGCCTTCCTAATTCGTCTTTGTTTGCATTGGGATATTCAATACGTTTTTGGATATCTTTTATGGTAATCAAACCTTTTAAATTATTTTCCTCATCAACAATAGGAAGTTTTTCTATCCTATGTTTATGCATTATTTCTCTAGCTTCTTCTAAACTTATACCTACTGATGCAGTGATTAAAGGAGCTTTTGTCATCACATCTCCGACTTTTTTACTCAAATCGGTCTCAAACCTCACATCTCTATTGGTCAAAATTCCTATCAAAAGCCCATTATCATCAACTACAGGTACACCTGAAATCTTATAAATATCAGTAATAGCCTTCGCATCAGCCAAACTCCTATTAGCATAGATATAAATAGGATCAGTGATAACCCCACTTTCACTTTTTTTGACTTTTTTTATCTCTGCGACTTGAGAAGCAATATCCATATTTTTATGAATAATCCCAATACCACCCAATCTCGCCATAGCAATTGCCGTTTTATACTCAGTCACTGTATCCATAGCTGCACTCACAAAAGGAATATTGAGTGAAATATTTTTTGTCAATTTAGAAACAACACAAACCTCTTTTGGCAACACTTCAGAATAACTAGGCACGAGTAAAATATCTTCAAAAGTCAAAGCCTTTTGTATGGGTTTCATTTTTTTCTCCTAATCAAATTTTATCTCTAAAATCTGTTCCAATCCATAAGCAGCATCCAAAATACTCTGCTCATCAAAACTTCTTCCGATCAACTGCATTCCTATAGGCAAGCCTTCTTTCGACTTTGCTATAGGCAGAGAAACAGAGGGTAATCCAGCCAGATTTACACCAATTGTATATATATCGCTCAAATACATTTCAAGTGGGGAATGGATACTTCCAAACTCAGGAGCTATATTTGGAGCAATAGGGGAAAGTATCAAATCTGCATCATTAAAAATCTCTTCATATTGTCTTTTGATGACTTTTCTTATTTTCTGAGCTTTCAGATAATAAGCATCATAATAACCGCTACTCAAGACAAAATTCCCAAGCATAATACGTCTTTTAACCTCTTCACCAAATCCTTCACTACGTGTCTTAATATAAAGATCTTTTAAAGAATCAGCTCCTCTCCTATCACCATACCTGACACCATCAAATCTTGCTAGATTTGAACAAGCTTCTGCTGTACAGATAATATAATAAGCAGAAATATGATAATGAGTATCTAACATTGTCTTAGAAACAACCTGATGTCCCATTGACTCTAATATTTTTATAGTAGCTTCATAAGCTTTTTGGATTTCAATATCTGCATTTTTTAACTGATCTTGAAGGATAGCTATCTTGAAACGTTTATCACTATCAAGTTTTGAAAAAGTTTGGGTAGCAGGCATTTGAGCACTTGTAGAATCTTTTTTATCATGTCCACTAATGGCATCAAATAAAATAGCACAATCTTCAACATTTTGAGCAATAGGACCAATCTGATCTAGACTTGAACTATAAGCAACAAGTCCATAACGACTCACCCTACCATAAGTAGGCTTCAATCCGACACATCCACAAAATCCTGCTGGTTGTCTGATAGAACCTCCAGTATCACTACCCAAAGCAGCTATAGCTAAACCACCTGCCACCGCTGCAGCACTGCCACCTGAACTACCACCAGGTACTCTAGACATATCACGAGGATTTTTAGTTTTCCCATAACAACTTGATTCTGTAGTACTCCCCATAGCAAATTCATCCATATTTGCCCTTCCATAAGGACACATTCCATTTTCATATAATCTTTCAATGACCCCAGCATTGTAAGGAGCAATATAACCCTTCAAAATCTTGCTTGCACAAGTGATTTCCCAATCTTTTACATTGATATTATCTTTAATTAAAATAGGCACACCATCATATGTATGATTTTCTGGTTGACCAATATAAGCGTTTAACTCCACTTTTTCTTTTATTTTTTGATTGATTTGTAATTTAATTTCTTTTAACTCCTCTTGAGAAAGCGAAAGAGCTTTTTTTAAAGTAATCATCATTGTATCCTTATAAACCAGATTGATTCTACTGACTAAATAATTATAAGGTTTTATTGCTTATAAAAAAATGTTAAGACAAAGTCAGTAAAAAATTTTCAACTTCTTTTTGGAGTTCTTTCAAGCCTTTTGTATTGTCAATAATATAATCACTTTGAGTTTTTTTATGTTCAGCATCCATTTGAGCTTCAATCCTTCTAGTTGCCTCTTGAATATCCATAGAATCTCTAAGCATAATCCTTTGTTTCCTAACTTCCAAAGAAGCATAAACAAGCAACACTTTACCAACATTATAAGTTTTTCTTCCTCCAACCTCAAAAAACAAAGGAATATCTAAAAAATAATGTTTACAATATTTTTCAAGCTCCAAGGCTTGATGATAAATCTCAATACGAATCTTAGGATGTAAAAATACTTCCAATTGCTTTCTAGCTATATTATTAGAAAAAATAATCTTGCCTAATTTTTTCCTATCGATATCCCCATTTTCATCTAAAATATCTTTGGTAAATAAATCTGTAATATATTTTTGATGGCTTTGAAGCAATTGATGTGTAATTTTATCCGCATCAATAATATGGTAACCAAGCAAGGATAAAACACTTCCAACAGTACTTTTTCCAGAGCCTATATTTCCAGTCATAGCAATAGCATATTTCAAATACATTTTTAATTTTTTATAACACCTTTTAATTTTTGACTCAAAATATTTGGCATCACAAAAGCAGCTTGATGGATATCTGCATTATAATACTTCAAACCATCCAACATGTCAATTTTTTGCAACAACATATCTGCAATAGGATGATATTTCTTAGAAGCAAAAACAAATCCTTTATCTGCCAAAATAGATAAAGGTGCAAAAAATGGCATCACAATACTAAAAAATCCTCCAATATCTTCAAGGATGCTTCTAAATGAATGAAATTCAAGCAAAGGATGTTTGGTGGCAAAAATCAAGATACCTTCTTTTGTCAACATCCTTTGAATGCCATCAATTTCATGCTTATTTGGCTGATGTAGACAAATCACACAATCATATTTTTTGACATCCAAGTCAATAGCCCTATGATATTTATTGAATCTTGGATTATTCACCACAGAAGAAAAATCAGGCAAAAAACTAATCAAAGAATCAAGTATTTTATCATCACTTTGAACAAAATCTACACATAACTCCTCATATTTTAGTAATTCAAAAGCTATTTGAAGATTAAAACCACCAAGTATAAGGACATTTTTTGGATCAGGATGTGAACAAATAGGCAAATGAGAATACAATTCACTCTCTACATAAAGGTATTTTTTGAGCATTATATATTCTTCATCAAACACGGCTATTTCATCAAAATCACTGGATTTAAAAATCTCAAGAATATGTTCAGTACTCCTTGCATCTAGTGTTTTTGTATCTATTGTATATTCTTGACGAAAATTTGGGCTTATTTGTCGAGCGATCCACATAGTCATTATCCTTATTTTCGAAAATCTATAAAATCAAAATATTAATCAAAATTATATAAAACTTCAATCAAAATCAAACCTAATAAAGAATCTCTCTAAGACCTTTTGAATTAGGAGTAGATAAAAATCCCTGTTTTTCAAGCTCCTCAATGATTGAGGCAGCTTTATTATAACCTACTCCAAGTTTTCTTTGCAGATAACTGATGGAAGTTTTTTTATCCTGCAAAATAATACGTTTAGCTTCATCAATAAGCTCTCCTCCGCCTTCAAAAGAAATCGTTGGTAAACTAACCTCTGCTTCATCTAACAAAAAAGTTTTGTCATATTCAACTTCTCGTTGAGACTTTATAAACTCTACAATCTCTTCTATTTCTTCTTCTGAAGCCCAAGGAGCATGCAATCTAACGACTCCTCCAATGCCTGGAGGAGTAAAAAGCATATCCCCTCTACCCAAAAGACTTTGAGCCCCTTCAGCATCTAAAACAACCCTAGAATCTATTTTAGACCCTACTTTAAAGCTAATACGAGAAGGAAGATTGGTCTTAATCAAGCCAGTCACGACATCTACACTTGGTCTTTGCGTGGCTACAATTAAATGTAATCCAGCAGCTCTACCCATCTGTGCTATCCTGGCAATCGGAAATTCAGCTTCCTTACCTCCAGTCATCATCAAATCAGCAAGTTCATCAATAATAATCACCAAAAATGGAAAAACCTCAAACCCTTCAAGTTTAGCTTTAGGGTTATATTTATCAATATTTTTAGTCTTACATTCACTCATTATCTTATATCGTCTCTCCATTTCATTCACTGCACTACTCAAAGCAGAAATAGCTTTTTTTGGATTAGTGATGATGGGGGTAAGTAAATGTGGAATATCTGCATACATACTGAATTCGACCATTTTAGGATCAATCATAATCAACTTGAGGTTATCTGGAGAGTTTCTAAAAAGCAACGACAAAATCATCGCATTCACACCCACACTCTTGCCACTTCCGGTTGTCCCAGCTATCAAAAGATGAGGGAGTTTTTTAAGATCTGTAATAAAAGGATTGCCTACAATATCTTTTCCAAGTGCTAATGTAAGTGGTGAAGCAGAATTTTTAAACAAATCACTTTCAAAAATTTCTCTCAAATAAATAATATCTGTTTTTGCATTAGGGATTTCAATACCTACAACATCTTTACCAGGTATTGGAGCTTGTATACGAATAGATTGAGCACGCAAAGCCATCGCTAAATCATCTCCTAATGTCAAAATCCTACTAACCTTAACACTAGGAGCAGGTCGAAACTCAAAGGTTGTCACGATAGGCCCTGAATAAGTTCTAGCAATATCTCCTTCTATTTTAAACATTTTTAGTTTGGAAAGTAAATCTTGTATTTTTTGATCAATCTCATTTTCATCAACTTGAATAAGCTGTGATTTTACAACTTGTAAAAGACTCACATCTGGTAATCTATAGTCTTTTGGCTTTTCAACTTCACCAAATTCAAGTTCTTCCAAAAGTTGTTTATTTTCTGCCAATTCTTTGACAATCAAAGGCTTTTGAAAAGGATTTGTCTTTGAATGTGAAATGAATTTTTTATTTTCTTCAACACCATCTTGAAGTCCTAAAATATTTTCTTCTGCAGACTCAAAAGATATATCCTTTGAAGGTAAAATATTTTCTTCTTGTTTTAGACTACCTTCATTTAGGCAGATAAAAGTATTTTTTTCTTCACTGGGGATATTTTGCTTTTTCAAAAGATTTAGGCTGAAATCATTCACAACCTGCTTTAAAGTATTATCTTGATTTTGCTCTCTTGATTTTAAAATTGGTGGTTCTTCAAAATGCTTAACATTCAGCTCTTCAAAAATTTTTTTATTCCTTTCTAAAATCCGCTCAACATTAACTTCCCTGACTTCTGCCCCTTCATCATCATTTACAAGCCTCACCATATCAGCATACTTTTTTTCTTCAAGATTTTTATTAAAGGCAGGAGTATAACTCACCTTGATACTACTCTCATCAAAATCAACATCTAAATTTTCTTTTGTTTTACTTGTCAAAATACTCATAGAGGTTGGTTCAAAAATTTCTTCTTCATCTTTTTTAGATGGCTTTGAAAAAGCTTCTTGCAATTTAGAAGATTTTTGATTATCAAAAAAAGTTTTTAATGAAAGCAGTATATTTCGATATATTCCCCTTAATATCATCAATAAGCTAAAAAAATTATTTGGGAAAAAAATCCTATAAGACAAAAAAAGCATTATAGACACCAAAACAAAAACACCAAAATATCCAATAAAAGGATATAAAAAATCTAATATACCCTTACCAACCTGACCTTTTTCCATCACAACTGCTTGCAAAATCAATAAAGAAAAAAATGTCAAAATACCTGCAATAATGAACTCAATTCTATTTTGATTTAAATTCCCATTTTTATAAAAAAAATAAGCCGGATAGATTAAAAATAACAAATAAAAATATGCAATATACCCAAAAAGTTCAATATTTATTTTCGCAAATACAACACCAAAATCACCAACAATTCCACTATTACCAACTATTGTTGAAATTGATAAAAATATCAGTATTGCACAAAAAATTACAAATAGGTATAATTTATTAATCGTTTATCCTTTTAGGTATTTTTTGCCTATATTATAGCATAATACCTATTTTTAAAAAGACAAACAAAATCAGGATCATCAAGCAATGCATGGAAAAATATTAAGGTACTCAATTTCTACAGGATTGGGGGTTGTAACTAATGCATCAAAAAAAATATTTGAACTCCGTAAAGAAAGTTGGCATGACACTAGATTCTTACCAGTGGTAGGGATGTTTGTCGAATTTAGATGCGATAATAATGGCTACTCTATCACAAGTGCAAAAGCATCTTATTACCAAGAATTCCCACCCGAAAGTATTATCAAAGAAATAGATTTTTGGAAAAGTAATACTGATGAAGAGCTCAAACAAAAAGAACAAGACATCCGCAATCAAATTGCACAAAAAATATTCAAAGAAACAAATTATTTTACACTAAAATCTATTGAATTAAATTCCTCAATCCAAGATTGCCTCAAAACATATTTTGTTCAAGAATTTAATACCATTAAATTTGTCATCAATGAAAATAACACTAATGATCCTTCCACTATCAATTACTTATACATCAAACGTTTTTTAATAAAAGCTATGGATTATCTAGTCTTTACAGATAGGAACATCACAATGGATAACTTTGCTGGTGATTTACAAACACTCAATAGCCTTGAATATTCATACAAAAACTTCACAAAACAAATAAACCTCAATATCAAAAAAATTTATACAGAATCCTTTTTAGATATGCAATATAATTACAAAGGAGTGCTCAGAGCAATACTTGGCACTAAAGAAAAAATACTCCAACTCAGCAATAAAGTAAAAAACTGTATTTATGAAACCAAACAAATTAAAATCAAATTAGAAAATAAAAAAAATGATGAAAAAACACTCAATACAAGACTTACAAGCATCAGAAATATGATTGCAAAATGCGAAGAAGAAACTAAAATTCTCAATAAAGCTTTAGAAAACCTTACAAAATTAGCCGAAGGATTTAAGGAAGAGTATTTTAAGGTCTTTGAAAATGTATTCAAGAAATTCCACGAAATCTTAGTCAACAAAACAAAAGAAGCAATGGATATTTGTGCAAGCAACTTAGATGATAAAATATGGAAACTTGGGATGGGTTCAACAGCAATCAAAAATATGTTTTTCAAACATGATATTAATAATCCGTATTGTGCGATGACTTTTTTAGGTCAATACCTTCGACTTCTTGATAAAACCAAACTAAGTGAGAATGAACGTGTTGTTTATAATTATTATTTCAATTACAAACAAACTTTTGAAAGAAGATTTCTTATTTTTACGACCAATCAAAAACTCGAAATGAGTCTAAAAATCCAGATAATGTCAATCTCAAAACACTACACTGTTATCATCATAAAAAAAGATAGTGAGTTTTATACTAATATAAACCAACAAAAATTTGAATTAGGCTATATTGATCCTTATATTGATGCTGATATCAAGCAACTTATTGATGATGCAAGGAAATCAAAATATAATGAAAATACAAAATTCAGTATTGTTTCCAAAGAGCAAATAGCCGCCCTAAAAGACTAAATACCACAAATATCTTTATAATCGCAATATGAACAAATTTTTCTGTCATGAGTCATTTGAAAATCAACTTCTTTTTCAAACACTTTGAGTTTACTTTCCAAAAAAGTAGCCTTTATTTCCAAAGTCTCTTCTTCTTTCATTTTTCCTTCTTTTAAATCATAATAATATGCCTTTATATTATTATTTGCATACCCTAAATATTTCGCTGCATAGAAATAAACAGGTAACTGAAAATCACTTGTTCTATCTAAATCTTTTTCTTTATCAACTTTGAGGTTGGATTTGAATTTATAATCAATCAATAAAATCTCCCCATCACAATTATCAATCCTATCAATGACCCCCTTAAAGGGAAATCCAGCTATTTGAATCTCAAATGTCTTTTCACAATCTAGCACTACTATATCAGCTTTCTTAACTCTATTGCTTTCATTTTCCCAAAATGCTTCAAGACTCTTAAAGCTAAACTCAAAATCTAAGAATTCTCCAAGAGAATCAAGCTTGATTGAATCAATCTGTTTAAGACAATCTTTTTTGATTTTTTCTATATCTAAAGGTGCATTGATATATTTTCTATACCCATCAAATAAAATCTGATGGATAGCGACACCAATTTTGGCTTTACTATTACTATCATTAGATTTTATTTTTTTTAAATATTTATAATAAAATTTTCTCCTACAAGAAAAAAAATCATTTATTTTAGAAGCTGAAAAAATAAAATCTCTAGGCATCAATTCAATAAAACACTCTTGTTTTACTTTTTTCTCTTGATTGAAAGGAAAAATCCTATATTTTTCATCTCCATTTTCAATCTTTCCCTGCAAGCCAAGCTCATCAATCATCTTTGAATATGATGAATTTTCATTATCAACAAAAGCAATATCAATTTTTTTTGTGTTCTTAAAAATCTGTAAATAATAATGTTTCTGTAAATCTTGTCTGTCTTTTAATGTGGGGATTTTTAAAGATTTTCTGATTTTTGTATTCAAAAACATATCACTATCTTTGATACCAGGTATATATTCATCATTAAAATCAACAATCACAACTCGCTCAAAATGTAATCCTCTGCACTCCAATACACCCATTACTTTGACTTTACCACCCCCAACATCATCTATCCGAAAATCTAACAAATCCAAAATATATAATTCCAAAAGCTCATTCAAGCCAAAACCTTCAAAACTAGAAGCAATCTTCTCATAACTAAATAAAATCTCTTGATGAAATTTACTCATTACCTCTTTATCAGTACTATTTTCAAGCAAAATCTCAATTTCTGTTTTGAGCATATCTAATGGATTTGATTCAATACGATTATGGACTTCTTTGAGCGATTTTAACCTCATTTTGAGTGCAGAGATGAAAGGAGAGGTTTCGATGCTTTTACCCATAGCAAAATTGAGATTATTATAAGTATCTAATAATTTAAGATATTTTGAAAAACCTTCATTGGGTATAATGATAGCTAGCTTTTCAGCATCAATGCCAGCTCCTAGCCATTCATTCACACGTTCAAAAACCAAAGCAGCTTGAGACATTCTAGAAGCAAAACCAAAAATATTAACTTCACCTATCTGCTCTAAAGATTTTTGCAAAGAAATTTCAGAAGTTGCAAGCTCAATACGATAAGCATAGTCTTTTTGTAATGAAACATTCAAAAATCCAAAATGCCCTTGATTATACATATCACACTCAATATGCAAATATACAGGCACTATTTCTTGTATTTTTTCTAAGATTTGCCTTTCTTGGACAGATAAAAAACCATCCAAATAAAACTCCACACAAGAAATATCTTTAAAATATTCCCTCAAAATTTCATAATCCCTCCCATAAAGCACATCATAAAATCCATATCGCTCTAATTCTTGATTATAAAACCTATAAATTTCAAAAAGGACATTAAGATGCTCTTCATAATCCCCATAAGTATCCTTTAAAGGTATCTGTTCAAGGTCAATACAAAACAAAGCCAATTCATCAAAAAAATTAAACAAAAATGAACTACTCTCCAAATACCCTAAAAAACTTTTTTCAAAAACCCAATTTTCAGAAAAATTTTGCATTTTTGAAATGATGGATATAAGGAATACCTTACGGATATTTTTTGGAATAAATCTCAAAGCCTTAACAACCACGACATTTGTAAAAAATTCCTTTGCACTAAATCCTTGAGGCAAAAACCCATCGCCTTGCTTCAAATAAAAATCATTCAACCGCCTCCTAGTAGAAAAAACATATAAAGGAGATTTTTCCTTGAAGCTATCTACCAATCGCATTTTGCTATCTGAGATTCTATTTGAATAGTTTTGTGAAGAATTTTTATAGTTTTAGAAAAATGTTCCAAATCAATTTCTTCATTTTTATGTGATTTTAAATATTTATCAAGCACTTGATAACCCCCAATCTTATATTCCCACACTTCTGTAAATACATTATCAAAATACAAACTCTTATTGATGAATATTTTTTTCTCACTCTCAATGTATGAAATTTTTTCTATTTTTCTATTTTTATCTTGCTCATCCTTATAAAATGGATCGCCAATGTTTTCTGGCAACTCTCCCAAATTCATTTCTCCTTTTTTAGTGTTTTTTTAGCTGAGCCAGTCGGGTATAGATAAAGTGGGAAAGCATAGCTCCCAGATCCTATCAAATGGTAATCAACTATATCTTGCGTGATAAACATATTATCCACTTTTTGAAGCTTACATCCCCTATCACATACCAACGCAATATTATAGCATTCTTTTACTTTGAAGTATTTTTGAGTAGCTTTTTTGCCCTCTGGGTTGGATAAAGGTAGAGAGGGAAGATATACCCCGCTCCAGAACCGCCAATATTGAAGCCATACTCCACTAATGTGTTTGTTACCATCGCATTTTTCCATCCACCTTGTAGCCTCATTTGTCTGACTACATTCAGACCAATATTCATATATTGCCCCCCCCCCCGAGATGAAGCTCGATGAGTTCACAGCCTAGCTGGCTTAATTTTAAGAATTTTTCTTTGCTATCGCTAAAGGGGATTTTTGGGAAATCATTTTTCAAAAAATCCAAATATTTCTCCCTGTATGCTTTATGGAACAAGATCGCATAAATATAGCCCAACACCACCTCAGGAGAAAAATGCTCTCCATATTTTTTATCTATAAAATCTCGAAATTCTGGAGTGAAATTTTCTATCCTATCTTTGCCCTCAAAAGGATCAGATTCAAATGTTTTATCATCTTTAAAGAGATGTTCATCAGGTTGCTTGGATTGTTTTTTGAGGCTTTTTTTGGCATCAGGGGTATTGTGCAAATAAAGCGGGCTTATGCTCGCTCCTCCTCCTGCAATGGAATTGTAATCAACCAGCCTATCACTCACAAAAGTAGAGTTAAACCCCTCATCTTTGATCACAGCTTGACGCGAAAATAATAGGGCTTTATTTTTATCTTGTAAAAAATGCTCCATTATTTCCTCTTTTGGATATGCCATAAAACCTCTACATTTGCCATTAAAATAAGTCCAACGAAAATCAAATGGACGATAGTGAACTTGACATATCAGACCACTCCCATCTTGTTCAGATTTCCTGACCGAATCAATAGCTCTTTGGATTTGCCAATCTCGACTATCTTTATCAATATCATATTTTTTAACAATTTCATCTTTTTCCATTTTACAAAAATCATAAACTAATTGCTCAATTTGTTTTTTTGTTTTATGCAATACAACCTGATCTCTATTGGTATAAATTCCAGTGCCTGAAATCCTAAAAATATCTTTAATGCCCCAACCCTGCTCGTATTCTTTTTTTAAGGCTTCATTCTTGGGAACAAAGACATAAAAAGGCTCTTGTGGATTGAGCTTATTCCACGCAATGCTACTGAGTGTATTGGCATACAAAAAGTCATATTTACTATCGCGTTTGCCAAAAAGATCATAATGATAGACTTCTGTATTCTTGGATTCTAGGGGGGGGGGGGGTGCATTATCAGCAGAATTTTTTTTGACAAAAATACTGATAGAGACGCCTTGTTGGATATCAAAGACATTTTGATCTATGCTACCATCGGGGCATTTTTCTTTTTTCTTTGCATTGCCGTGCAAGTCAATCAAATACATCTTATCAAAAGAATTGAGCAAATGCTTCCTCATACCTCTGAATGTAGGGTTGTCCAAAAAGCCGTGATTGGTAATAATGCCTATGACTCCACTTTTTTGAGACTCTATCTTATCCTCTGCAAAGCGGATAAATTTAACATAATCATCCAAAAGCCCTCTTGAATTCTTTTCTTTAATAGGTTTACCATTTTTATCCACACCAAAATCATAATAATCCCTAACCTTTTCATATATATTCACACTTGTATAATTATAAGGAGGATTGCCCGTGATGACAAGGATAGGCTCATTTTTGACCCTTTGGGCTGACTTTGTCTCTAAGGCAAGCTCATATTCACTAAAAAGCTGTGTGGCACTCTTTTCATCAGTGCCTACATCATCGATACTAAGCGTGTTGTTCAAAAAGATTTTGAGCCGTTCTTCTTCATTTTTTGCCCCTACTTCATAGCCAAACTCTTCTTTTAGTGTTTGAGAAAGCTTTAGATGTGCTATCGTGTAAGGAGCGATGAGGAATTCAAATCCTTTGAATCTCTCTATCAATCTTGCAGGTTCAAAATATGCAGAATTTCTAGGCTCAGAACTCAAAGCCTTGCGAAATGCTTCCAAAAGAAATGTCCCCGTCCCTGTAGCAAAATCCAAAAGCGTGATGTTGGACTCTTTTTTTAGAGCTGAACCTAGCCCTTTTGATTCTCCAAAATCCTCTCTCAATACCTCATCAATGCCATTGATGATAAAATCCACTACCGCTGCAGGGGTATAATACACACCCCTAAGCTCACGAAGCTTAGGATCATATTGAGCCAAAAAGGTTTCATAAAAATGCAAATATGGGTCTTTATGCACGATACCAAATTCATCTTTTTCACCAAGCTGGTTGAGTTCTTTTATGATAGCAGTGATGTCGATGTGGTTGGTGATATTGAGTATTTCTTGTAATAACCATTGCAAATCTTTTAAATCATCAAGATTTTCCAAAAATCCGCTCAATGCTCGCAAAAGAGGGAAAGAATGCGGGATAAACTTTTTGACATTATACAAATCAATCTCTTTGCCACTTGTGTTATTGAGCTTAGCCAAAAAAAGGCTGTAAGTGAGGGTCTGAGCAAAGCTATCACAAAAATCATAAAATTCAAGCTCTTTATAAAGCCCTTGCTTAAAAGTCTCATAAAGGCTTGAAATCTTAGAGTTTGAACTATAATCATAAAGAAAATCCCTAAGCAATCGCGTCCTTAATGCCAAAGAATTGGCAAATTGGATAGATGTGGCTATGGGTTTTAGCTGGTAGCAATAAAAAAGATTGAATAATTCATCTATATCTTTAGAGATTTGTTCGATATTTTGACTCAAAGAAGATTTTTGAAATGCTTTGATGGTTGCATTTATCTCATTGAGACTACAAAGCCTCACTTCTTTGATAATGCAAGCACTGCCCTTACTGTCTGCTCTAATGAGGCAAAATCGTAAATAATCAGTGAGCAAGATATTATCACTTAAAGTAAGGTATTTTGCTATTTGAGGGCTTTTGGCAACTGCCTCCAAATCTGCATTCACTCGTTTGTTTTCTACATAACCCAAAGTCAAAGAATCTTTTAAAATCAAAAAATCAGGTGAGCCTGCCTTATTCTCACTTTTATCACGTGGTGGTTCGTGCTTGATTACCACACCCTCAGGGGCAAAAGCCTTAAGGAAATTTTCTAATGCTCCACGTTTTTGATATTCACTAGATTGGAGTGAAATATCATTGATAGCTACCAAATAATCCCTAATATGCTCTATCATTATCTTGCCTCCAAAAGGGTTTTGACTCTGACAATTATATTTTGAGTATCAAATCCATATCGATTAAAAAGCTCATCGCCTTTTCCTGAACTACCAAAGCTATCCATCCCTACAACCTCATCAGCAAAACGATACCACTCTAGTCCTCTTGAAGCCTCAATAGCAAGGACTTTGCTATCTTTAAACAAAGATTTTATATACTCATCATCTTGTTCCAACAATAGGTCATAGCAAGGCACACTCACCACCCTTGTATCAATCCCTTCAGATTCTAAAACAGCAGCACTTTTAAGTGCCAAAGACACTTCACTGCCTGTAGCAAGTAAAGTGATTTTAGCCATTTGATTTTCTTTGAGGATATAGGCACCTTTATTGACTTTTTCAGGCAAGACAAGTGATAAAACAGGAAGATCCTGCCTTGAAAGGACAAACATACAAGGAGCATTTAATTTTAAGGCTACTTGCCAACAAGCGATATTTTCATTAGCATCTGCAGGCCTGAAAACATAAAGATTAGGCATAGCTCTAAAATGAGTTAGTTGCTCAATTGGTTGATGCGTGGCTCCATCTTCTCCCACACCTATACTATCGTGAGTAAAAATATAAAATACTCTTGCTTTCATGATGGCAGCGACTCGAATACTAGCACTCATATAATCACTAAATACAAAAAAAGTCGCACAAAATGGCAAAAATAACCCATAATTAGCTAATCCATTTGTAATAGCACCCATTGAATGCTCTCGTATACCAAAATGTAAATTTTTACCCTTAGGAAAATCAAATTCACCTTCTAAAAAAGTATTATTAGATGGAGCTAGATCAGCACTCCCTCCTAAAAAACCATCAAGAGTCTTTGAAATTGCATTTAAAATCTTCCCATTACTAACCCTTGTAGCTAACAAATCACTTTCTAAAAAATTTGGATAAACAATATCTTTAAAGTCTGGATGTTGCATTTTGTAGATTTTATCCTTAAAGGATGATTTTTCTAGTTTTTCAATCCAAAGCTTTTCATAAAGTTCTCCTCTTTCTTTGACATTTGCAAAACGCAAAGCCACATCATCTGGAACAACAAAACTTTTTTCTTCATCAAAACCCAAAGCCTTTTTAGAATCTGCAATCACCCCTTTGCTTAAAGGAGAACCGTGAGTTTTATGACTTCCCTCAAGACCAATAGCATTTTTTCCAATGATCGTTTTTGCGATAATCAAAATAGGCTTTGAGGCATTTTTAGCTTTCAAAAAAGAAGAATTAATAGAATCAAAATGATGTCCATCGCATTTTAAAACTTCCCATCCTTGTGCCTCAAAACGCAACGAAATATCCTCACTCATCGCCGCAGCAACATCCCCTTCAATCGTAATCTCATTGCTATCATAAACAACAATCAGATTATTCAAACAATGATGCCCTGCCATAGAAGCAGCCTCATAGCTAATACCTTCTTCCAAATCACCATCACCACAAAAACAATACACTTTGTGATCAATAAGTTCTTTGCACAAAATATTTTGTGCATGTTTAGCTGCCATAGCAAACCCCACAGCATTTCCAAAGCCTTGTCCCAAAGGACCTGTTGTGATCTCTACCCCTTCTGTATGTCCAAACTCTGGGTGTCCAGGAGTCTTAGAATCTATTTTTCTAAAATTTTTTAAATCTTCCAAACTAACATCAAATCCCCACAAATAAAGCAAACTATAAACCAAAGCACTCGCATGTCCTCCACTAAAAACCAAACGATCACGATTCAACCAATTAGGATTCTTAGGATTGATATGAATATGATGAGATAAAACAGTAGCTATATCTGCTAACCCCATAGGAGCACCTGGATGTCCACTATTAGCAGACTCAACCATATCAGCACAAAGGAAACGAATCGTGTTAGCCATCTTTGAAAGCATAGGAAAATCATTTGCTTGAATCGGTATAGAATCCATATCTAAATCCCCATTTATTTTGATTTGATGTTGAAATTCTATCTCTTAAAGATTTAGCAATATATTAAATTTGATTTTTTCCAAGATTCTAAGATCTAAATAGAAAAAATTTTAATTTGAATTACTATTATTAAATTTAAAATAGAGGTAAAATGTTTTTATGATTTTAAAATATTCTAAAATAGATTTTATCAATATTTTAAGATTTTTTTAGCAACCTTTATATCTCGAGTGATTTGTTTTTTTAACTCACTTAGTTTTTCGAAATGCCGATTATCTCGTATTTTTGCAACAAATTCAATCCGAATATTTTTTTCATCCAAAATAATTTCTCTGTCTAATATATGTGTCTCAATCGCAAAGCTCCTATCTGTACTCAAACGGTTCCCTACAAAACAAACTGAAGGAAAAATTTTGGATTTTATATGTGTGAAGGCTGCATATACACCATTAGCGGGCAACACAAATAAACGATGCTTGATATTGATAGTAGGATAAAGCTCTCTTGAACCCAAATTTTGACCTGACACCACTCTACCCTCAAGAAAATAATTCCTTCCTAAAAGCCTATTTGCCAAAGCCAAATCGCCAAAAGCAATCAATTCTCTGATAATACTTGAATGCAATGGGATAGAATCAATCTTAACTTCAGGGACAATAACAACCTCCCCTTTAAAAAGATTTTTCAAATCATCTGCACCATAATTTTTGTCCCTACCAAATCGAAAATCATACCCAACAATAATCTTTTGGAGTTGTGGAAGTTTTTCACATAAAAATACGATAAAATCCTTCCCCTCCCACAAATAAACTTCTTTGAAAGGAACCCAATAAGTCCTAAAAGGAATTAGTTTTTCTCTGAATTTAAAAGGAGTAATGCAAGGAGTCCTGTCTTTATCTATCAAAAGCACACAACCATTTGAGTCCAAAAACTCAAAAAGCTTATGATGTGCTAAATGCACACCATCAAATTTACCCATTGCAATAGCTGTGATTTTAGAATTTTTTGGCATAGATAAAAAATTCTTCATTTCCCTCTTTTCCTTTTAAAACAGATTTTTTCACATCAAAAACTTTCAATTTTTTGTTTTCTAATTCATTTAAAAAATTATCCAATCTCGTTTTGATAGCCAATTTATCAAAAATAACACCTTTTTTATTACGTTTTACATCTCTACCTACTTCAAATTGGGGTTTGAATAGTAAAATAAATTCATTCCCCAAACGAACCAAAGCATCTAAAATCTTGCTCAAAGATATAAAACTTATATCGCACACAATAAAATCAAAAATCTCTTGTGAAAAAAAATCACGGATATCGCATTGCTCAAATAATCTTATTTTAGGATTTCTCCTCAAATCCAAGTCAAGCTGATCTTTACCTACATCTACACAAGTTACCTTCCTAGCCCCTTTTTCCAAAAGCACCTGAGCAAAACCTCCTGTGCTTGAACCAACATCTAAAACATGTTTATCCAAGCAATCAATTTGATTTGTTTGCAAATAACCCAAAAGCTTTTGTGCCCCACGACTAACAAATAATTCTGATTTATCCACAACAAGAAAATCTTGTAAATCAATAGGGAGTTCAAAAGAAGGTTTTAAAATCAAACGATCCCCTAAAGAAACTTTTCCCTCCAATATCAACATTTTAGCCTTTTCTCTACTTTTACAATATTTTGCCTCTACTAAATAATTATCTAATCTCATTTTTTTCCTAAAATTGCATAGGGATAGCTTGATAAGCAAAATCAAACACTATCTTTCCTAAACCATAAACTTCCATTATCAATTTTGCATTCCTAGAACTTAGTGGATCAAGCTTATTAAAAGCAATCAAATAAACTTTACTCCATTTATTAGAAGAATGTAAAATTTCATCAAACTCATCTTTTTTGATTTCACGTACCCAGATAGGGGGTTTTTTAAAAAGAGTGAAATCAATCATATCATTCAAAAAAATACTTTGATCTTCACTGAAAATCTCTACAAAAAAATATTCTCTACCCCCATAAACAACATCATCTACCTCATTAAGATGGGTTGCAACAGCAATGACAACAGGTTTTTGATTTTTAATAATCTGTCCTTTCCTGCTGGCTTGAATTTTTTTTTCTGCAATAATATCAGGCTTATAGCTATCTATATAATAACTATTACAACCCAAAAAAAACAGCGCAATCAAAAAAAATATTTTGTGCATTATTAAAATCCAATTCCTATTCAAGAGTATTTCTTTAATATTTATACGATAAAATCATAATAAGATTTTATCACAAAAAATTGGAGCAAAAATGCGGCATTTGATACAAACAACTGATTTGAGCACAGATGAAATCAACCAGATTTTAGACAAAGCCAATACCTATCTAGGAGAATACAATCCCTGCACTTTAGAAGGAAAAATGGTTGTTACAATATTTTTTGAAAATTCTACTCGCACACTTAGTAGTTTTGAAATTGCTTTGAAAAGACTAGGTGCGAATGTCGTCAGACTTGATGTTAGCAAAAGCTCGACTGCAAAAGGAGAGTCTATTTCTGATACAGCTGCAAATCTCAATGCTATGAAACCAAATGCTATCATTATCCGTCATAAAAATGCTGGAGCAGGAGAACACCTGGCTAAATATGTCTCTTGCCCTATTATAAATGGAGGTGATGGAGCTCATGCCCATCCAACTCAAGCCCTTTTAGATCTTTTGACCATAAAAAATCACTTCAAAGGGAATCTAAAAGGCAAAAAAATTGCTATAGTAGGGGATATAAAAAATTCAAGAGTTGCCAATAGTAATATTGAACTACTCAGTCGCTATGGATTAGAAATCACTTTGATAGGACCACCTCATTTTTTACCCCAAACTAAACTAAAAACAAGCTCAAATCTGAAATCCATTATCAATCAAATTGACATCATAATGAGCCTAAGGACTCAAACTGAAAGGCATGATACACAAACTTATGGCTCACTCAAAGATTATGCTCATAACTTTTGTATCACCAAAGATATGATAGAAGACAAAAATATCATTATCCTCCATCCAGGTCCTGTACATAGGAATATTGATATTGAAGATGAAGTATTGAAAGACCCAAGATGCAAAGTCTTACAGCAAGCAACAAATGGAGTTGCCTTAAGAATGGCTGTTATGGAACATTTTTTATTATAAAGCATAAAATTTACAAAGAAAATTGTGTAAAAAATTCACAAAGAAAAAACCAATAAAATGAAAAAACACTAGCAAACTAGCCATAAAAATAATTTTATGTATAATGTAATGATTTTAAGAATAAAAGCCTTGTATTAGGAAATACAATAATTCAATTTAAAACAATGGAGGATTAATGTGAAAAAATCATCTTTGGGTTTTATTTCAGTAGCATTACTTACAAGTATTTCACTTCAAGCATTTGAATATACAATAACAGGCAAAGCTGAATCCTTCACTAAATATGGATTCAATCATACGCCAATAAATTCAACCGAAGGTAAATACCCAACAGAAAGTTTCACTACAATGGTGGGTTCTTTACAAATTGATATGAATCTATTGCCAAAAACATTGACTGAGCATAAATTGAATGCAGGAATTGGAGGACTAATAGGAGGATTGGCTTATGATTCTACCAGAAATTTAATTGATCAAGCAACTGGACAAAAATTTGGATCTGTTATCTATAATTATGCTGGTTATTGGGCACATTATGATGGGAATGCCTCTTGGTCAAGTACAAATACAGGTATGGCAGCAAATACAAGAAATTATGTGATCTATAATGCTTATTTAGACTATGATTATAATGGGGTTTTTGGCATAAAGGGTGGTCGTTATGAATCAAGTGCTGATTTTTCAAGTGGGTATACACAAGGTTTTGAACTTTACGCAAAATTTTCTGATTTAAAACTTTGGTGGTTTAGCTCGTATGGAAGAGGATTTGCTTATGATGAATGGGTTTATGATTTTTATGCACCAAAAACTTATACGACTTCTTCAGGTAAAATAATCAATTTAGGTATTCATGCATTTAAAGCAACTTATTATCACAATGGTATAACAGCAGCCCCTTTTATTTATTTTTCACCTAAAACTTATACCTCTCCAGGTATTGAAATTGGCTATGATACCAATCCAAATTTCAATGGCATAGGGTTCAGGTCTCAAACAACATTCATTGGTCTATTTTCCTTTTTTGACAAAAGAGTCCAAGATGTTTATAGATACGGCAACCCAACTGGCAAAAATGGACAAACCATAATGCTCAAACAAAGATTTGATATTGATAACTACAATGTTGGTGGTGGTATTTACATAAACTTCAAAAATGCTAATGCTCAAGTAGGAACTTATGGAAACCCTATTGGTATTGACTTTTGGACAGCATCTGCTTATGATATTGGTTCCTCTATTAGTGATATGATGGGCGAAGATGCCTTGAGCGGCTTTTTATATGCAGGAGGTGTACACGGAAGATTTCTTTGGGGGCTGTTAGGACGATTAACGACAAGCAAAAGGAGTGATGAACAAAGTTTAGCTCTAAATGTTGGTTATGATTTTGAAAAAAATATTTCAATTGGACTTAAACTTGAATATTTCAATGATATAACAAAAGCCGGTTATAAAGTCGGTTGCAGCGGTCCAAGTTCAACAGGTGCTTGTGCAAATCTTGCCAATCAGCCCAAAAATATATCAGACAGAAGCCATTTAATGGCATTTTTCAGGACAAAATTCTAATTATTTTCTTTAATAAACTGCTTTGCTAAAGAGACATACTATCCTCTTTCTTTAGCAAAATCACTAATGATTTATTATCAAAAATTTATTTTATAAATAAAATTTTTATTTAGTATTTATTATTAAATTGTCAATTATTTATGAATTAAATATGAATATTTATTTTTTTTCAATAAAATCAGTGGTTAACAACTTAAAATCATGGAGAAAATAATGGAGAAAATAAATGTTGCAAAAAAATATAAATACTTGATAGCTTCTATGCTTTTGATGTCGAGTCTTTATGGATTTGACTATAAAGTCAGTGGCAGTGCCATTAATTTTTCTAAATTTGGTTTCAATGATAGCAGGATTGATCCACAAAAAGGACAATACCCAACAGAAACTTTTGTCAACCTCACAGGAACACTACAAGTAGATGCCGATTTAGGTGCTGGTTTCAGTGCTGGTATAGGTGGAGCAATTGGTGGGCAAGCTTATGATTCTACCAAATTTGCAAAATATACTGATGGTTCTTTGGCTACCCCGCATGGATTAGGTTTTGAGTATATGGGTGAATGGAACGGTTGGTTTCCAAAAGATTATTATCCACCTGCTACAAGCCGAAACGCAAAAAAATATGTTATTTACAATGCATATATTGATTATAAATATGCTGATATTTTTCATATCATCGTAGGGAGATACAAATCTGATATGGATTGGTTTTATGAATACACTGAAGGAGCCAAAGCAACATTAAAACTATCTGATTTCACATTCTACGCCTTTACATCTTGGGGAAGAGGTATTGCTGATGGACAATGGCTATATAACTTTTATAGAGAAAAATATTATGGTGTCCATGCTTTAGGTGTTAGTTACAATCATAAAAATCTTACTATAGAACCCAACGTATGGTTTTCTCCAGAAACTTTTACTGCACCTTCACTCAAACTAATTTATGATACCAATCCAAATTTTCAAGGCAGTGGTTTTCGATCAAAAACCACCTTCATAGGGATGTATGTCTATCAAGCCAATAATGACAAATGGGGAAGATATGCCCCAGCTAGGTATAACACTTGGGATCCATATTTAGATGGAGGAAAGTGGAAGTATCTACAAGGTCCTGGTGGAGGAACAATCCTTGTCAAACAAAGATTTGATCTAAATAATTATAACTTTGGAGGTGGTCTGTATATAAATATTGGAAATCCAAATCCAAATATTGGTACTTACGGAAATCCTATCGGAATAGAACAATGGACAGATAGCATTTACAATATTGGTTTTGCAGGGATTAATAATATTACAGCTGCTGATGCTATCACAGTATTTTTAAAAGGTGGTGCAAGTTATGGTCAATTCAGCTGGAATATGGTTGGAAGGGTTACGACAGCTCCAAGAGCAAATGAACAAAGCTTAGCTTTATATCTTGATTATCAGTTTACAAAACATATTCAAGCAGGGCTTAAACTTGAATATTTCAATTCCACAACAAAAACTGGTTACAATCCTGGTTCAGGTCTGCTTGCTGAAAACGGTATACCTATCAATATTGATGGAAATCCAAATTTTGGCATTTCAAAAAATATCTCTCAAGACAGGAGCCATTTAATGACACATATTACTTATAGTTTTTAAAAAATATTTTTTGATAATACCTTGTAACATATCTTTAAATCTCAAAAAGTATGTTACAAAATTAAAACTTTTGTTTTTCATTTAAATCTACTTTCCATTTTTAAACTATTTTTAATATTCTCTACATTAAATATATAAATTAAATTAATTGATATGAATAAAAAAAGGAGCTTATAATGCTAAAAACACAAACTAAAAGTTTATTACTAACAGGATTATTTGTTTCTGTAAGTTGGGGTTTTGATTATAATATCAGCGGACAAGTGCAAAACTGGTCGAAATTTGGCTTTAATAATAATAAAATAGACACAATCAATGGCAAATACCCTACAGATAGTTTTTCTGTTATTTCTGCATCCTTAGGGATAGAGCTACAATTAGGAGCAGGATTTAAAGCAGGTCTTGGTGGGACGGTAGGCGGTCTTGTTTTTGATAACACAAAATTCCAGCACACGACAACAGGTGAGCTTTATGATCCTCAAGGACTCGCTTGGAATTACTTTGGTTTTTGGCCAGGTCCTGATTATAGATCCCAAATATCTGCACGCACAACAAGAAATTATCTTTTTCAAAATGCCTTTATAAGTTACCAGTATGACAAATACATTGAAGCCAAAATTGGTAGATTTTCAATACCTGGAGATTGGCTTAGTGGCTATATACAAGGTTTATGGCTACAATCTTCAGCCATCCCACACACAAAAATTTGGGCATTTACTACCAATAAAAGAGCTTCTTTAGGGGGAAAATGGCTCAAAGATTTTAAATACATGAATCAAAATATAGCCTTAGACAATGGCAAAGGGTTTTATATGTATTCATTAGGTGCAGATTTTAAATATAAAAATTTCGGAATCCAAGCCTATGTCTATGCTCAAGATTCTCGTTTCATCGCACCAGGACTTCACCTAACATATGATACAAATCCAAATTTCAATTTAGAAGGTTTTCGATCAAAAACAGAAATCATCTATTTATTCATGCAACATGTTGGTCAAGCTCTTAACAAAACAACTTCTTATAACAATTATGATATTTTTCTATACACAGGACCTCAACTTGCAGGAAAAGGTGGGCAAAGCTTGATGATAAGACAAAGTTTTGACATAAATAACTATAGTTTTGGGGCTATAGTTTATAAAAACTTTGGCAATCCTAATGAATTCCTCACACCCTATGGGGATCCAACTGGTTTTGATAACTACGACAATAGTGTCTATGATAGCACTGCTTGGAATAATGTTTTCCGCAGAGATTCGATCAATGGTTTTATATTTGCCTCGGGTAAATACACCCATTGGAGCTGGGGATTTCTTGGTCGCATCACGCACAGTCCAAGAGCTGATGAACAAGCTGTTTCTTTAAATTTTGATTATAAATTCCCTTTGAATATCACTGCTGGGATTAAGCTTGAGTACTACAATAACACTACATTCAGAGGATATACATTGGGTTATACAAGCCATCAACCAAAACCAATGCCATTACAATCAAATGTAACACAAGATAGGAGTTATGTCTCAACCTATATTTCGCATAATTTTTAATATTTATGCCCTAGTTAGATATAATAAAAATTTAAAATACAAAATCTAAAATATGGAACTGGAGATAATATATTTGTGAAGAAATTGTTTTTTTTATCCTTTAGTGCCTATCAAGCAATCTTTGCATTTGAATATCATTTTACAGGAGATATTGCTAATTACTCTAAATTTGGATTCAATCATTCAATTATAGATGAAACAATAGGTCAATACCCTACAGATAGTTTTTCTATCCTTTATAGTGATCCATCTTTTGATTTTAATTTTTCAAATCATTTTAGTGCAGGGATAGGATTTGCATTTGGGGGAATTATTTATGATTCTACAAAATTTGACAAAGATATCAAAGGTAAACTTCTCAATCCTGATGGTCTAGCTTATAAATATATGGGTTATTATAGTGGGCATGATGGAAAAGAAAAAGCTACTCCAATGGATACAAAAGACTATTATTTTTCAAATTTTTTCATTGGTTATGATAATGATTTTTTTAGTTTTAAAATAGGAAGATTTTTATTCAAAAATACTGATTGGCTTACTGGCAATCAAGAAGGTATTGAAACCCACCTAAAAACTAAACATATTGATACATGGGGAGTCATAACACATAAAAAATCTTCTTTAGGTGGAAAATGGCTCAAAGATTTTAAATACATCAACTCATCAACAATGCCAACATTTGCAATAGGTAGCAAAATCACTTATCCAAAAATAACATTCATACCCTATATACAAACACAACCAAACTTATATTTAATGACAGGATTTCACAGCACTTACCAAGATAGCTTTACACTTTGGGAAATCCCTATATATTCTCAGACTGATATTTTTGGTTTTTATGTTCATTATACTCCATCAGCTAAAAAACGCATCTCAACTTATGATGATGGCAATACACCTGTATTTGGACCCATCAACACACCAACTCTTGATGGTTACAAGGGTAGACTTGTAGGGCAAGGTGGCGAAAGCTTTTTACTCAAACAAATTTTTAGAATCCCTCAAAAGAATCTTAAGCATCATTTTGGATTTCAAATTTATAAAAATTTTGGGAATGCAAATGAATTCATAGGAGGATATGGAAATCCACTCGGATTAGACCTCAATGATAGCACTATATATGATAGAGGCACAGCTAATAATGCTATTTTTGCCACCGACGCATTTAATAACATTGTCTTTTATGGACTGAAATATCAAAAATTAAACATTAATGTGGTCAATCGTTATACTATCAGCCCTAGAAGCAATGAAGAAAGCTTATCATTAAATATGGATTATATTTTAAAACAAAAAACTAGCTTTGGCATTAACCTTACTTATTTTGATGATACTACCAAAAAGGGTTATCAGATCTATCAAACTTATCTCAATCATAATATTAGGGAAGATAGAAGTTATCTCTCCACCTATATAAAACATAGTTTTTAGATTATGATCATATTCAAAATAAAATCAAGACACAAAACTTTGTAGGAAAAAATATGAAAACAATCATCAAAAAAACCCTATATCTTATTTCTATACTTTCATTGCCTCTTTTTTCTTTTGATTATAAAGTCAGGGGACAGGCAAGTAGCTTTTCAAAAATAGGTTTTGATGGAAAAAAATATGATCCTAATAAAGGGATATATCCCACAGAAAGTTATGCAACTATGATGGGAGAGCTTGATTTGGATATGAATCTTGCCGAAGGACTTAATATAACTATTGGAGGAATGATCAATGGAATTGTCTATGATTCTACGCTTTGGCAAGGAGATGGTCCATTGGCAACTGAATATATAGGTTGGTATGCTGGACATAGCGGACAAATACAACAACAGCCAAGATTTTATATGATTCACAATGCTTACATTAGCTATGATTATCAAGGTATCTTTGGATTCAAGGCTGGACGATACGAAACCACAGGATATGACTGGTTTAGTGCTTTTAATCAAGGAGTAGAGGCTTATGTTCAATATAGCGGGATAAAAATTTGGGGATTATTTTCTGATGCTCGTGCTTCAGCATATAATGATTGGTTTTGGCCTTATGGTAGATATTATAGCACAGGAGCTCCTTTTTTTGCTGCTGGTATAAAATATTCCAAAAATGGCTTGAGTGTTTCTCCTTATATTTATTATATTCCAGAAAGTTTAAATGCCCCAGGATTTAATATCACCTATGATACAAATCCTAATTTTGATCAAAAAGGTTTTCGTATGAAAACGACTATTGTAGGACTTTTTCCATTCTATAGTCAAACGACTCCAACTTCAAGAGATGTGATTGTATTTGGAGAATTATTGGGTAAAAATGCACAAACTTTATTTATCCGACAACAATTTGATATTGATAATTACAGCTTTGGTGGCATTGTTTATAAAAACTTTGGGAATGCAAATGGAAAAATCGGGATATATGGAGACCCTATTGCTTATAATGTATGGACAGGAAGCGTTTATGATTCTGGACCATCTTTGTCAAATATGATAGGCAAAGATGCTTTAAGCTGGTTTTTATTTGTAGGTTCACAAATAAAAGATTTTAACTGGCAGTTGCTTGGGAGGATAACAACTAGTCCTAGAGCAAATGAACAAAGTTTAGCACTCTATTTAAGTTATGCCTTCAACAAACATATTGATGCAGGGCTTAAACTTGAATATTTCAATGATACCACACATAAAGGCTATCACATTGGTAATGGTCCAATACTTCAAAATAACAATAAGTCTGACAGAAGCCACGCAATGGTGCATATCACCTATACTTTTTAATCTATATATTTAGTTTTGATTATTTCTTTCAAAATTAGTTTATAATTCTAAAAATATATTGAATTTAATACCTCTCAAAGACAAGGAAAATAAATGAAAAAACCAAAGATTTTATTATTGGGTGCAGGTTATGGCTGTTTGAGTTTTTTAAAAGAACTGAAAAAAGATATTTTCAAAGCAGCTCAATTCACACTTATCAATAATAATACTTACCACTATCATACAATAGTTTTGCACGAAGTTGGTGCAGGAGCAAAAAACAAAAGTACTCAATATGATCTCAAAAATATTTTGCCCAAAGAAGTTGAACTCATCATTGATGAAGTAACAGAAATCAAACAAAATTGCGTAATCACTAAAAATAAAAGTTTTGATTATGATTATTTAATCATTGGTTTAGGGTTTCAATCTGATTCTTTTGGAATCAAGGGTATTGAACAATACTCTTTGAGTATTACATCTTTTTTGAGTGCTCAAAATATCAGTAATCATATTCAAAATAAACTCAAATTTTACCTTGAAAACAAAGATAACAATGAACTCAAATTTATTGTCTGTGGGGGTGGATTCACTGGTATTGAATTTAGTGCTTCATTAGCACAAGAACTTCATAAAGAAGCTAAAAAACTCAATATAGATACTAGCTTGATTGAAATTTCTTGCATTGAAGCAATGCCTCATATTCTCCCAATGTTTGATGAAAATATGTCTAAAATGGCTGTCCAAAGGCTTCAAAATCTAGGGATAAAAGTATGGGAAAATTCTAAAATACTAGAATGTCAAAAAGATGGGGTTATCATACAAAATGAAGATAAAGAGAAAAAAATCACAGCACATACAATCATCTGGAGTGCAGGAGTCAAAGGAAATAGTGTGATTGAAAATTCCAATTATTTTGAGAGCAAACGTAGCAAAATTGAAATTGATGCTTTCCTACACCCAATCCAAGAACTCCCCAATAAAAATAAAATCTTTATACTCGGAGATTGTGGTGCATTACAAGATCCTAATACCAAAAGATTCTTTCCACCAACTGCCCAATTAGCGACACAAGAAGGGAAGTATCTTGCAAAAAACATAAATGTATCATTGTTGGGAAATCAACCCAAAAATCCATTTGTATTCAAATCCGGCGATAGTATATGTTCATTAGGAAAAGGATATGGGCTAGGAACTGTAAATGGCAGGAATATTTCTGGTTTCAAAGCTTATATACTCAAACGCATCATAGAAAATTTATGGAATATTAAGATATCTGGCTTAAGCAGTATTTTTAAAAAAGATTAAGAATGTATATTATTTTTTATTTATCAACGATCTTTAAATTCAAATTATCATTAGTATAATATTTTTAATAATCAAAAATATATGAATACTTTATTTTGATTGTTTCAAAAAGAAAAGAGTTAAAAATTTAAATCTTCATTTATTGACTTCTTGTTTCAAATAATACTAATATGCTTTAAGATCTAAAAATTTTTAAGGAAACTCTAATGAAAGAAGTAGTCATCGTAGCAGCGAAAAGATCTGCTATTGGAAATTTTGGTGGGAGTTTAAAAGATATTTCTCCTGTCAATCTAGCTTCACAAGTTTTAAAAGCCACTTTTGAAGGAATACAACTTTCCCCTAAAGAGATAAATGAAGTCATCCTAGGTCAAGTACTTCAAGCAGGCAATGGTCAAAATACAGCAAGACAGGTTGTCATAAAATCTGGACTCCATCAAAATACACCTGCTTATACTGTCAATAAAGTATGTGGTTCTGGACTCAAAGCTGTAGCATTAGCCTACCAATCAATACTCAGTGGAGAAAATGATTTAGTAGTAGCAGGTGGAGTTGAAAATATGAGTCAAACACCTTATTTACTCAAAAAAGCAAGGTTTGGCTACAAAATGGGCAATGCCGAAATGATTGATTCTATGATTATTGATGGTCTATGGTGTGCAATGAATGACTACCACATGGGACAAACTGCAGAAAATTTATGCAAACTTTATCAAATCACTCGACAAGAACAAGATAATTTTGCCCTCAATTCGCAACAAAAAGCATTCAAAGCACAACAATCAGGAAGATTTAAAGATGAAATCATTCCTATTGAAATCCCTGACAAAAAAGGTATTAAAATTTTTGATAACGATGAATTTATCCGAGCAGATTCCTCATTAGAATCCCTCTCAAAACTAAAACCTGCTTTCAACAAAGATGGGAGTGTAACAGCAGGAAACTCATCAGGTATTAATGATGGAGCGGCTATAGTTATCTTATGTAGCAAGCAAAAAGCTCAAGATTTAGGATTAAAACCATTAGTGAGCATAGAAGGTTTTGGAACAGCTGGTGTTGATCCAAGCATTATGGGTATTGGACCTGTTGAAGCAACAAAAAAAGTCCTTCAAAAAACAAAATTAAACTTAGAACAAATAGATTTGATTGAAGCTAATGAAGCTTTTAGTGCTCAAAGTCTTGCTATAGATAAAGAATTGCACTTTAATCCAGAAAAGCTGAATGTGAATGGGGGTGCGATCGCATTAGGACATCCTATAGGTGCGAGTGGTGCTAGGATTTTAGTAACCCTTATTCATGAAATGCTCAAACGCAAATCAACCTATGGGCTTGCTACTTTGTGCATAGGCGGAGGACAAGGCATCGCAAGCATTATAAAATCTTGCTAGATTTAAAATAAATCACATAAGGAAAAAATAATGAGCAAAATTATTCATAATTTAGACGAAGCTTTAAAAACACTAAAAGATGGTAATACTCTTCTAGTCGGTGGGTTTGGGCTATGCGGAATACCAGAAAAATGTATTCAAGCAATCAAAAACAAAGGTACAAAAAATCTTACTATTGTTAGCAATAATTGTGGTATTGATGACTTTGGATTGGGTATTTTACTTTCCAACAAACAGATAAAAAAAATTATCGCATCTTATGTAGGAGAAAACAAAACTTTTGAACAACAATTCATCAATGGAGAGATTGAAGTTATCCTTACTCCTCAAGGAACACTTGCAGAACAACTTCGAGCTGGAGGAGCAGGTATTCCTGCATTTTATACACCTGCAGGGGTAGGCACTCTTATTGCAGAAGGTAAAGAAACCAGAGAATTTAATGGCAAAAAATATCTTTTAGAACAAGCTATCAATGGGGATTTTGGTATTATAAAAGCCCAAAAAGCAGATACTTATGGCAATTTGATTTTTAACAAAACTGCCAGAAATTTCAATCCTCTATGTGCAATGGCAGGAAAAATCACAATTGCTGAGGTTGAAGAAATCGTAGAAATCGGGGAACTCAAACCTGATGAAATCCATCTGCCAGGTATCTATATCCAATATATTTATCAAGGACAAAACTACGAAAAAAGAATTGAAAAAATTACCACAAGGGAGGTATAAAATGTCTGGTAGAGAACTTATCATCAAAAGAGCTGCACAAGAAGTCAAAAGCAATATGAATATCAATCTAGGGATAGGAATGCCAACACTGGTAGCTAACAATCTACCACAAGGGGTTGAAAATGTCATGTTCCAGTCAGAAAATGGAATGTTAGGCATTGGACCTTACCCTTTAATCGGTGAAGTTGATCCTGATTTGATCAATGCAGGTAAAGAAACTGTGAGTTCTATCAAAGGAGCTAGCTATTTTGATAGTGCAGAATCTTTTGGAATGATACGTGGAGGTCATATTGATTTAGCGATATTAGGAGGGATGGAAGTTTCTCAAAATGGAGATTTAGCCAACTGGATGATTCCAAAAAAACTTGTCAAAGGAATGGGTGGAGCGATGGATTTAGTCCATGGTGCAAAAAAAGTTGTTGTCATAATGGAACATACCAACAAAAATGGTGAAAGTAAAGTCAAAACAAAATGTGACCTACCCCTCACAGGATGTGGAGTAGTGAATCTATTGATCACTGATCTTGGAGTTTTTGATTTTTTAGAAGGCAAAATGAGGCTTATTGAGCTCCAAGAAGGTATTACACTACAAGAAATTCAAACAAAAACATTAGCTTCTTTTGAAAATTGCCTGAAAGGATAAACAAATGCTTAAAAATAAAATTACTATCATTACGGGTGCAGCAAGTGGTATTGGGTTACATATTGCTCAAGGTTATCTCAAAAAAAATGCAAAAGTAATCCTTTCTGATATCAATGAAGAAGGATTACAAAAAGTTGTTGCTGAAGAAAAATCTAAAGGAGGAGATTGTATTGGTATCAAATGCGATGTGACCAAAGAAGATGAAATAAAAAATCTCATCATGCAAAGTCAAAAAAACTATGGCAGGATTGATATCCTTATCAACAATGCAGGTTTACAACATGTAGCAAATATTGAAGATTTCCCAACAGAAAAATTTGAATTCATGATAAAAATAATGCTTACAGCAGCATTCATAACAACTAAATATGCCTTTCCTATAATGAAAGAGCAGAATTTTGGTCGCATCATCAATATGGCTTCTATAAACGGTGTCATTGGCTTTGCTGGTAAATCTGCTTATAATAGTGCCAAACATGGTCTCATTGGACTGACAAAAGTAACTGCATTAGAAGGTGCCTTAAAAGGTATCACTGCAAATGCAATTTGTCCAGGCTATGTAGATACACCTCTTGTAAGGGGTCAAATGGCAGATTTAGCCAAAAATAGAGGGGTCAGTATTGAGCAAGTTTTAGAAGAAGTCCTTTTTCCCCTTATCCCTCAAAAACAATTAGTTGATATTAATGATATTGTTGAGCTTGCATTATTTTTAAGCTCTGAACATGCCAAAAATATAACAGGTCAAAGTATGATCATTGATGGGGGCTATACCATTCAATAAAAACTATACAAGGAAATAAAAATGCTAGGTATTCTTTTAGGACTGATTGTTATTATGGTTTTAGCTTATTTGGGGTGGTCTATCATTTGGGTTGCCCCTATTGCAGCAGGAGTTGTTGCACTCACTGGTGGACTGGACTTGTTATCAAGCTATACCGGTCCTTATATGAGCGGTTTTGTAGGTTTTGCAAAAGACTGGTTCCCAGTATTTATGCTAGGTGCAATATTTGGAAAATTAATGGAATCTACAAAAATGGCAAATTCTGTCGCTATAATGATTAGCAAAATAGTGGGTAAAAAACAAGCTATTTTAGGCATATGGCTTGCAGCTGCTATCCTAACTTATGGGGGTGTAAGTCTTTTCGTGGTGGTATTTACAGTCTATCCCCTAGCATTATCTTTATTCAGAGAGGCAAACATACCTCGCAGGCTTATCCCTGGTGCGATCGCATTAGGAGCTTTTACCTTTACAATGGTAGCCCTACCTGGAACACCTCAAATCCAAAACCTCATCCCTATGAAATATTTTCATACTACACCTACTGCAGCACCTTTGATGGGCATAATTGCTGCTATTATTATGGCAGTTGGGGGACATTTTTATCTCATTTATAGAGAAAGAAAACTTAAAAAAAATGGAGAAAATTTTGATGAACCTCAAAGAAAAATCAATGATGAAAACATCATAAAAACTCCAAATTTTATCATTTCAATTTTACCTTTGATTGCAGTAGTATGTGCATTGAATTTTGCTAAAATTCCTATCATCCCCTCTCTTCTTTTGGGGATTATCCTTATCATTATATTAGATTTCAAAAACTTCAAAATATTCATTTCTTCTATCAATGAAGGAGCCAATAGTTCTCTCATAGCTATTATCAACACAAGTGCAGCTGTTGGATTTGGAAGTGTTATCAAAATTGTCCCGGGTTTTGACAAACTTACCCATTTTTTGATGAATATCAAAGGAAGTCCTTTAATATCTGAGGCCATTGCTATCAATATCCTTGCTGGAGCTACTGGCTCTGCTAGTGGAGGGATGGGGATTGCACTAGAAGCTTTGGGAGAGAAATATTACGAAATTGCTTTGGAACAAAACTTAAATTTAGAGCTTTTTGCTAGAGTAGCCTCAATATCATCAGGAGGATTGGATGTTTTACCTCACAATGGAGCTGTTTTGACTCTTTTAGCCGTAACAGGAATGACTCATAAGAAAAGCTATTTAGATATAGGTATAGTCGGGATTATAATCCCATTGATTGCATTAGCTTTTGTGATCTTTTTAAGCTATATGGGATTACTCTAATCCCTCTACTATGCAAATGATAAAAATCATTTTCAATCAAAAACGATAAGAATAATTAAATGTCAAATAACTTTGAATCAATATAGGACCATTCACTACATGTGATAAATTAGTCTGTAAAAATTTACTCAAAAGTTCAAATTGATGGTGAGAATAATAATAGTGGATTCCAATCACAGGATAAATATCTTGGACAAAAAGATTTTTATTAGGTGTTGAAGGTGTGGTATATTTTGCATATTTAGAAGCAGGAGTCGCAGGCACTGGAGTCGTATCAAAAAACCAATCTGCCTCATAACCTAACCCAACACTCAAACCCAAAGTTTGCTTACCTTTTTGGAAAAAATCCCATAAATATTTCACATCAAAACCAAACTTCAAGGGAATGTAGGTCTTAGAATCAGGTACAGCTTTTACGCTTGAAGTTCCATATTTAGGAGCAGGCATATCAAATTTATTGCCAAAACCAGAATGCAAATAAACTGAACCCTTTATCCCATGCTTTTGCTCAATATCAAAATAACGTTGATAACCACCCAATACTCCAAGATCAAAAGTAACTTTTTTTTGACTATCTATTATATACGAATCTCCTAAGACCGCCTCAACGCCAACAAAAAAACCATTTTTATCAATTTGAATCATCTGTAAGTCTTTTTTCTTCTCTGCTAAAATATTATCAGCAAAAACAAAATTCAAGAATAAAGCCCCTACCATAAATACATATATTCTTTTTTTCATTTTATTCCTTTCTTTTTACTAAAATTAAATATCATATTAATCAAATACAGAATAAAATTTTATCACAACTATCAATTATTTATGAATTTTTTTTGAGTAAAAAAGTTACAATTACAAAATAAATTATATTTTAATATAATTTTCAATACAAGATAGACTCAATAAGCATAATATAGCAACCTTCAATCTGTATTAGAAAATTTTATATAAGCAATAAAAGCTTTTCTAAATATATTACCCAGCCAACTAGATACTTCATCATTAAAATTGTAAATATTAATCATTTATTGATATATTTTTTTATATCTGGTTCAAAAGCAGACTAGAAAAACAATACAAACAAACAACCACAAACAAAAAGGAGTAAAAATGCAATACTTTAAAAATGCTAAGGTTTTTCAAGATAATGGTGCTTTCTATGAAGCTATGGGGATTAAAAATGGCAAAATTTCTTGGCTGGGCAAAAATACAGATATTAAAAATGAAAATGCTATTGATTTAAAAAACGCATTTGTCATCCCAACATTTATTGATTCTCACACTCATCCTACAATGGTAGCAAAAAATATTGATAGAACTCCTTGTTTGCCACCAATTGTAAATTCGATTGCTGAAATGATTGAAGTGCTTAAAAAATCACCTTTCAATACGGGCAACTCCGATCAATGGATAGAGGGTTTTGGATGGGATGAAAATGTCCTTGAAGAAAAAAGAGTTCCAACCTGCAAAGACTTGGATAAAGTTTCTCTCAAACAACCTGTAATGATCTATCACTCATCCTATCACCTTATTGCTTGCAATTCCAAAGCATTAGAAATAGCTAATATCAACAAAAATACCAAAGATCCTCAAAAAGGCAAAATCGGTAGATTTGAAAATGGTGAACCTAATGGGATTTTTTATGAAGCTGCTGCTATTAATCTAATCAGAGACAAACAAAAGCCTGATAGTTTTGAAGATATAATCAATCAAATCCTAAAACTTGGCAAAAGATATAATGAGCTTGGAATCAGTGCAGTAAGTGATATGGTCAGTCTTTTTGAACCTTACGATCAAATCACACTATATGAAAAAGCAAGAGAAAAAGGTTTTTTACAAAAAGTTGTACTCTACTATGATTGGAATGACATTAAAAAACATGGCAAAAAACCTCTTATAAGGAAGCATGGAGATATTTTTATTGGTGGGATAAAGCTATTTATGGATGGTAGTATTGCTGGACGAACAGCTTTTATGAAAAAAGATTATCCTAATAGCAAAGACAAGGGAATGAAACTAATGGATAAAGATGAATTGCTAGAAGCAGTCGATTATGCCAAAAAATATCAATTACAAATCGCTATCCATATAATGGGGGATGCTTCAATACAGTTTGTCATTGACACACTCAAAGATATAGATCCTTGGATAAAAGACGCCCCTACCATTCGCCTTGAACATGCATCTATTATGTCTGTACCAATGCTCAAACAGCTCAAAGAAGCAAAAATGACTTTTGGTATCGCTCCACAACCTATATTTTTATTTGCTGAATATATTGCTTATAAAAATAATTTAACACCTGATCTATTATCCATAGCCTATGGAATGAAAACAGATGATGAATATGTGTTGACGACCCTATCTAGCGACGCTCCAGCAACACTTTGGGCAAACCCTGAAAATCTATATGTTTCACTTCAAGCAAGCGTAGATCGAGTGAGTGCAAATGGTGAGGATATGAACAAAAAAGAAGCTATAAGTGTTCCTAAAGCTATTGATATGTTATCAATAAATGGAGCAAAAATTATGGGTCTTACTCAAACAGGAAAGCTTGAAGTTGGTTATGATGCTAACTTCCAGATTCTAGATAAAGATATTTTTACTATGCCTACTAGCAAATTAAGCGAAGTCTTACCAAAAGAAGTTTATATCAATGGAAAACAAGTTGTCTAAAATTACTATTTAAAGGTTTTTAAAAAAGCCTTTAAATTCCTTGCTGCTTGTCGGATACGATTCTCATTTTCTATGAGTGCGATACGAACATAGCCTTCTCCATTTTCACCAAACCCAACACCCGGACTCAAAGCAATCTTAGCCTCTTTTAACAATCGTTTTGAGAACTCTAAGCTACCTAAATGTTCTACACAAGGAGGGATCTTAGCCCAAATAAACATACTTGCTTTGGGCTTTGCCATTTCCCAGCCTGCTTCTTTAAAACATTTTATCAAAACTTCCATCCGTTGCTCATACTTAGAACGAATAGAATCTACACATTCTTGAGATCCTTCCAAAGCAATAGTAGCAGCAATTTGCATAGGAGTATATATGCCATAATCAATCCAACTTTTAATCTTTTGCAAGGCTTCAATCATTTTTTTATTCCCTACTACAAAACCAATCCTCCAGCCTGCCATATTATAGCTTTTGCTCAATGTATAAGTCTCCACAGCTACATCTTTAGCTCCTTGTACTTCCAAAATGCTTGGAGTCTTATACCCATCAAAACACAAATCTGCATAAGCTATATCACTAATGATATAAAATCTCTCTTGTTTTGCCATTTTTACAAGACGTTCATAAAAACTCTTATAAACAATTACAGTCGTAGGATTATGAGGAAAATTTACAACTACAAATTTAGGTTTTGGCATAGCTTCTTTCAATACTCTTGAAAGATTAGCAAAAAAGCTATCTTCACAAAGCTCCATATTTTCATTCCATTTAATGCCAAACCTAGCAACATTTGCACCATTTAAGATAAAAGCATAATAATGGATAGGATAAGCAGGTTCAGGAACAATAGCATTATCACCCGGATTGGTAATAGCTTGCACTAAATGAACATAGCCTTCCTTACTTCCCATACTCACACAGACTTCTGTATTGGGCTCTAAATCAACATTATATTTTTTTTTATACCAATTACATATACCTAAACGTAACTTATAAATGCCCTTACTAGCAGAATACCCTTGATTTTTAGGCTTATTTGATGCCTCACATAACTTTTGAATAATATGTTCAGGAGTATGCCCATCTGGATTGCCCATACTAAAGTCAATGACATCTTCATTATGCCCTCGCATTTCTGATTTGATTTCATTAATAGCGGCAAAAACATATTTTGGTAAACGTTTAATTTTTTCAAACTCTATTTCATCAAACATAAAAAACCTTAATCATTCAGAAGTCTCAAACTGAATTTGAATGCCATTTTTTATTATAGCAGGATTTTGAGTATCACTAATCATAATGAAACGAACCCCATCCAAAAGACTAAAAGTTATTTTATTTGTTGGTGTAGTTTGATTGATAAGATTGATGATTTGCAAATTCTTGTCATAAAGTATGATCCTAGGATGCCAAGAAGAAGTTTTTGCCTTGATAGCAATATTGCCACTATCCTGTGTGCTGAACCAATATTCTCCACTCACATCCCTCACATCAATAATACCATCAGCAGATGATATTTCTCTAGCATTAGCAAGCTTAGGATCTATCAATTCAATATCATATTCCCAATCATAAATAGAATTTCTCTTAATATCTGTAAAAAAATACCCTCTTTTAAGAAGCTCATTGATTACAATAGATGGATCTAAAGCATGTTCTGTAGAAAAGCTAAAAGTTATTTTAGCAATACCATCAATATACTCAGCCTTTGAAACTGCAAAATATGAATAACCCATTGAAGAAAGTGTGCTATTGATACTACGAGTTAGGAAAATTGGTGTTGTTTGTGATACAAATGCAACATTGAGTTCTGCAGGTTCTTTAAATTTTAAAACCAATAAACCATTATCTTTCAAGGTTGCCATGAGTTTTTGAATATCAATCCTACCATCAGTATAAAAATCATTTTTATTTTGAAAAATCCTATCAATAAAATTTCTATTTACATTATAAGATTGCATTCCAATGAGGTTTTGTATCTTGTCATCTAAAGCATCACCAAAAACCATACACAATGACAAACCAAAATAAAAAATAATCCTAAAAATCATTAATCTTTGCCACCTGCATTATCCTTTATATCTTGAGTATTTTTATTGCTTAATTTTAAATATTGTGTATATTTGATATGCGTTAAGCCATCATTTGGAGTATATAAAAAACGCATAGGATAAGACTTGCTATAATGCTCAACCTTATTCCCTTCTCTTAATTCAAACTCACCATGACCAAAAGATATTAATAATTTATTATTCCCTGTCTCTATAGAATAAGGTTTAGAAGTAATAGTTTCTGATTTTTGTCCGTTACTCAAATCTATGATTTCAATCCAAAGTTCCTTATCTGGATTGATTGTTATTTGGGATGATAAAGATTCTTGAGTTGACACATTAGGGATTTTTTGAGGAGAATCTTCAGCAGGAGGCATAGATTCCTCAGATTGATTTTTTTGTGAGGTAAAATCTTGTTGTCCTTCAGTATTTTCTGAAAGTTCATCGCTTTTTGGTTCTTTATTTATTTGCAATGCTTGATTTTGTGACAAAGTAGTTTTTGATTGGTTATTTCCAAAAAAACTTTTATACATAAAATAACCCACCAATACTATAACTACAATTATCAAAGAAAGATAAAATCTCTTTTTTAAAACAAATTGTTTCTTCCTCTGTTCTATCAAATCATCCTTTTGCTTTTGTGTATCAAAATTCAAGCTACCAACACCAAAACCCTCATTATTAACAGTAGGGATTTGCTCGTAAGTATTTACATCAAAAAAAATATTTTCATCATATTCTTCAAGCCACTGACTCAAATCTAACTTATACTCCCTTTCTAGGATATTTAAAAAACCTACTACCCTAACCCTTTGAAGATTTGAAAATCTTTTTTCAAGTATATCTTCAATTTTACTCATTGAAATTTTAGTGGTTTTGCTAATCTCTTTGACACCAATTTTTTTGAGTACCAATATTGCCTCTTCCATATCAACACATCCTATTTATCAAGATACCAGCAGCTACGCTTACATTAAGAGAATTAAAATCTTTTTTCATTTCAATCCTAACTATTTTATCAAGTTTTGATAAAATTTTCTTATTCAATCCTTCTCCTTCAGCACCTAAAAATAAAGCCCATTTATCTTTTATTTGGATACTTTTAATATTTTCACCCCTAATGTCGGCTCCATAACAATAAGTATTCTCATTTTTTAGCTCATTTATGACATCTAAAACATTTTTATTCACACAAAAAGGCATATCAAACATAGATCCGACACTAGAACGCAATACACCCTCATAAGAAAAATTTTCACACAAGCTCAATACAATGCCATCAATGCCTAAACAATAAGCTGTCCTAAAAATTGCTCCAATATTCCCAACATCAGTAATACCACACAAGACTAAAATCTTATTATATTTTTTTATCTCTTTAAATGCAAGACTTACAGGCGGAACAATCCTAGCTAAAAACCCTTGATGATTCCCTCCTTTTGACATTGCTTGAGCCTTTTTAGAATCCAAACGAACAATAGCACGATTATCCCTAGCTATCAAAGAAAATATTTTAGGTTCAACCTCTTTGGCTAAATATATTTCTTCAATATACTGTGGGTATGATTCCACCAAATGCAATACAACTTGTTTTCCATAAACAATCATCGCTTATCACTTTGTTCACAAATTTTTTTATAAATAGATTTTATATCTGCATTTTGGAGTTTTCCAAGTATTTTGGCTTTAATCTTTGGAGGTATATCAAGATGCTGGATTTGATGCAAAGATAAAGTAGGTTCAACATCACGATTTGATTTTAATACCAATACCCATTCTCCACTAATATTAGACGTTTTGATTTGAGAAAAAACTTCAGAACTCAAACCTACAAAATACTTTTGATGGATTTTCGTCATTTCTTTGATAGCATACAAATAAACATCTGGACACAAAGAAGCAATATCCTCTAAAGATTCCAAAATCCTATGAGGACTCTCATACAAAATTATCGAAATATTTTGCTCAAACCTAGCACAACTCTCCAAAAGATTTATAATTCTATTTTTCCTATCTTGTTGTTTGGGAGGTAAAAATCCACCGAACAAAAAACCATCTGTTTTGATTCCAGAAAAACAATAAGCATTGATTGCTGCACAAGGTCCGGGCAAAACATCATAAGTAATATTATTTTCAATAGCATAAGCCACTAAAGACATACCTGGATCACTGACACAAGGCATTCCTGCATCACTCATAAAAACGACATTGTTTTTAACAAAAAAATCTCTTTGAATGTTGTGTAAAAATTCTTTTTCATTATGAGAGTGAAAAGAAACAAATTCTTTTTCAACAAAAATATGACTAAAATTTGATTGTATCAGGGGATTTTTTTTAAAAAGGGAAACTAATCTTTTGCTAACTCTAATATCTTCACACATCAAAATAGAAGCTTGAGCTAAAACTTGCAATGTCCTGATAGTAACATCAGCAAGATTACCTATAGGCGTAGGCAAAAAAGTCAACACGACATTATTTTAAATTATATTTTTGTCTAAATTTTTCAACTCTACCAGCAGCATCTGCAATTTTATCACTACCTGTATAAAAAGGATGACAAAAACTAGAAATATCAATCCTAAGCTCACTTTTAGTACTCATAACCTCTATCTCTTTTCCACTCGTGACACAGGTAACCTTACATGGGATATATTCAGGATGGATGCCTTTTTTCATTTACTATTCCTTGAAACTTGACAGTCTTAAATTTAAGCTAAGGATTATAACTTATATTTCCTTAGATTTTATTAAATTTTATAGTAATTTTACCTTATCCTAGATTCTATCAAACTTTTTGTATACAACTCCTTAGGCTTACCAAACACATCCATAACACTACCACTCTCTATCAATCTACCATTTTGGAGTACTATTACCCTATCACAAACTGCTTCAATCACATCTAAATCATGACTAATAAACAAATAACTCAAGCCAAACTCTTCTTGTAACCTTAAAAGAAGTTCTAATATAATTTTTTGCATTCTCTTATCAAGTGCTGAAGTTGGCTCATCAAGGACAATAATCTTGGGTTTCAAAATAATAGCTCTAGCAATAGCAACTCTTTGTCTCTGCCCACCACTAAGCTGATATGGGAAAAAATTGGCAAAATCACCATCCAAACCCACATCATCTAAAATCTTTTCAATCAATACGTGATAATCATTTGCTTGAAGATATTGCAATCTAAGAGCTTCCGAAATAATATCTCTGACCCGCATTCTTGGATTGAGAGAAGCATATGGATCTTGAAAAACAACTTGAATATCCTTCCGGTAAGGCTTAAATGTTTTTTGATTCAAAGTATCAACCCTCTTGCCCAAAAGATATTCTTCTCCTTGGCTTTTTATGAGTTTTAATATCCCCATAGCCAAACTGCTTTTCCCGCTACCTGACTCTCCCACAATACCCAAAGTTTCTCTCTCATACATTGAAAAATTTATCCCTAAAAGTGCTTGCTTAAAATCTGTTTTAAAAAAAATCTTCTTTTTGCCATAAATAATCCCAAAATTCTTAACCTCAAAAATCTTTTTATTTGTGGGTAAAATAGATTTTTTTGGCAAATTTAAAGAATCTAAAAGTTTTTTAGTATAAGCATTTTTAGGTTTTTCAAAAATATTTTGTGTCTGTCCTTCTTCACATATTTTACCTTTATTAACTACATATATCCTATCAACAAATCCCCTAATCACACCCAAATCATGACTGATAAGCAAAATTGCTATTTGATTTTGCTCACCCAATGTCCTTAGTAGCTCTAAAATCTGTTTTTGAATATTCGCATCTAAAGCTGTAGTAGGTTCATCACAAATCAAAATTTTTGGTCGATTCACAATCCCCATAGCAATACTAACCCTTTGCCTCTGACCACCACTAAGCTGGTATGGATAACGATTTTTGAGTCCAAGCTCTAAACCTGTCTGCAAAAAGACTTCATCAACTTTCTTCCACATTTCTTTTTTACTCAAATATGGGCAATGCAATAATAAAGACTCTAAAACTTGAAATCCAACCTTCTGCAATGGATTTAGGCTTGAAAGGGGTTCTTGAGCAACATAAGCAATATCTCTACCACGAATCTTCCTCATAAAATCATCATCTAAAGTAAGCAAATCATAACCCTCAAATTCAATCACACCTGATTGAATAGCAATAGGCAAATGCGAACGAAGTATGATATTGGCTATCAAACTTTTCCCACTTCCTGACTCACCTACCAGACCAACTCTTTGAGCCTTGCCTATTCCTAAAGATATATCTTTCAGACAAAAACCTTCTTCAAAACTACAGTTCAAATGTGAAATTTTTAAGATTTCATTTTGTAGTGGCATCAAATGCATCCCTAACTCCTTCTCCGATAAATACAAGCACCGAAAGAAGCAAGCTTACAGATAAAAAACCTACAATAGCTAAGTGTGGCGAAGAAAGATTATTTTTTCCCTGATTGAGCAACTCTCCTAAAGAAGCACTCCCTACAGGCATACCAAAACCCAAAAAATCCAAACTCACCAAAGTTGCAATACTACCAGCCATGATAAAAGGAATATAAGTAATCGTAGCTACAAGTGCGTTGGGTAAAATATGATAAAAAATTATTCGCAAATCACTAGCTCCAAGCGACTTAGAAGCCTTTACATAATCCATATTCCTCGCACGTAAAAACTCTGCCCTCACAACACCACTCAACCCCATCCAACTGAAAGCTAAAACTAAAGCTAAAACCCACCAAAAATTTGGCTCTAAAAAACTAGAAATCACTATCAATAAAAATAATATAGGTATGCCACTCCAAATCTCAATGAATCTTTGCCCAAATAAATCACTTAAACCCCCATAATATCCTTGTAAAGCACCTATACCTACTCCTATTATCACGCTAAAAATACTCAATACCAGTCCAAAAAATATTGACACACGATACCCATAAATCAATCTAGCTAACACATCCCTAGCCTGATCATCTGTACCTAGCCAATGCTTGGAGTTTGGAGATGTGGGGGCAGGACTTTTTAAATCCATCACAATCGTATTGTAGCTATAAGGGATGGGGGCATCAATAACAAAAGCATTTTTTAATAAATTTTTGACATAAGGATCATTATAATTAGGTTCTGTATAAAAATCTCCACCAAAGACTTTTTCAGGATAACTCACAAACATAGGAAAATATGCCTTAGAGTCTTTATAGATAAAAAAAGGTCTTTCATTGGCAAAAAATTCTGCACCCATTGAAAGCATAAACATCAAAATAAAAATCCACAAAGAATAAAAAGCTCTTTTATTGGCTTTGAAGATTCTCCAACGTCTATATATCATTACAGACTCTGAAAATTTCAAAAAGCCCATTCTATTTTCCTTTTTCTTCAAATTTTACATAAAAAAAATAAATTTTTACCAAAAAACTATAGAAGAAAAAATCTTGATAAATAAGAAATATGTTTACCATAAGCTATTAACTTATGGTAAAGGATTTTGATGGCTTAAAATGTTGTAGACAAAGTGATGAAATAACGTCTACCTTCATAGCTAGAATTCCATAGATTTGTGATTTGATCTCCAGCACCTTTTTTGCCATAAGCATAATAATCAATAAAATTGGTATTCAAAAGATTTTGAATACCAAAACTCACACGAAAGTTTTTATCAATACGATAGTTAACCCCAAGATTGAATACATAATAAGGCAAATACCATTTAGCTTTATAATTACCCAAATTCTTCTGAAGATTTTGCAAAGTTTTTCCACTCTGATTGCGGTATCGTTCAGATTTATATACCCCTTGTAAATAAACATCTGCTTTACCTAATATATTATAACCCATTGTAACATTGACTTGATTTTGAGGAGTGTTTGTGACTGGATCACCTTTTGATCCACCACTCAATTGCTTGCTATGAGTAAAAGTATAGTTTGCATTGAAATGAAATCCATAAATAGGCTTGACATCAAAAACAACTTCAACGCCTTGAGTAAAAGCTTCATCAACATTAGTAAGTGTACTACATCCATTTGTTGAGCTATCATGCCCCACCACATGAGGGTTGATACATCCAGGGTCACCATAAGCAAGCGATAAACGGTTGATTTTATTTTTATAATCATTCCTAAAATAGGTCGCACTGAAAGTTATCGGATCAAAATCTAGTGCAAATCCAGCTTCATAACTCACAGAAGTTTCTGGCTTCAATTTTGAATTACCCAAAAATGGTAACCCTCCTTGTGCTCCATAGCCAAATGCCAAGTCTGTAGTCTCGCTCACATAAGGTTGCCTATACGATGTGGAGACCCCCCCCCTCAATTGGATCCAAGAAAAAGGATCATAAATAAGATAGCCCCTTGGAGAGAAATTATTACCAAATTGCTGGTCATATGTATATCGTCCTCCAAAAGTCAATGTGATACTCTCTAAGAAACTCGCCTCATCTTCTGCATATATTGCTATCTGGCTTTTAGCTGTATTGATACCATTTGGAGTAGCATAAATAATTTCATTTTTATCAGTGAGTGTGGTGTCTTTTGCTGCTGTTTTAGTGCCATCATGACTCCAAGGGTATTTATTAGTCCCATAAGGTGCATCATGAAATGTTTGGAGCCAATATTGTGCTCCAACAGTAAGCGTATCAGCAAACCAACTATTAGTATACAAAGGGATAGCCGCTTGAGACTGCAATATCATATCATTTCCCTTAATATCCCTATTTTCGTGATCTGGATTCGTTGGCGAAATGACATACGGAACCACACGACCCAAATTTGTTGTATTGTTGTATTGTAAAGTTGTTTTTGTCTTACCCCAAGAATAGTTCCCTAAATGTGCCAATACAGAGTTTGTCCGCCAATTTATGTAAAATTTTGGAGAAGAAGTAAAATCTCCAAGCTGTTTTTTACGATTGTCATAGTTTTGATAACCATTAGCAACATCTAAATAAAAATAATTCGACTCATCCATTGCATAGGCTAACCTCAATCCGATATTATAAGCATTTCCCTCTGAAGGATTCCCAATATAGCCTGGAGTTGCTTCTTTTTTTACTCCATCTATATCAGTATATGTAAACTGGACATTTGAAGGGGTTCTATAAAAATACATCCCTCTGAGTTGTAAGGCTAATTTATCTTTCACAATAGGTCCTGAAGTATAAAAATTCACCCCATAATAATCACTAAATTGTCTACGTTCATTGATTGTACTTTGAAGCTCAAAGGCAGTTTCCCAATTCTTCATATTGGGTTTTTTTACAATCACATTGACTACACCACCAATAGCATCACTTCCATATAAAGTACTCATAGGACCCCTAATAACCTCTATCCTATCAATAGCAACCCTCGGAGGCATAAAAACATTCAAAGCCTGAGCCCAACCATAATTTTGAGTACCTACATCCCCAGCCACATTCTGCCTCAAACCATCCATTAATATTAATGTATAGATTGCAGGAAGCCCACGAATTGAAATTTCATATCCACCACTTTTACCCTGTCCTGTACCAATATCTACACCCGGTAGATTGAATACCGCCTCTGCCAAATCATGATAATCTACTTCTTGAAGACTTTTTTCATCCACTACAGATATAGAAGCGGGTGCTTCTTTTATATCCTGAGCAAAACCAGTCGCAGATACAACTGACTTTTGAAGAAGATAACTCTTTTCTGATTCTCCACCTAGCTCATCTCCAAATGTGAGCAAAGGAAACAAAACCATTGAACTTGCAATTAAAGCTTTTCTAAATACTTTCATTCTAAACCTTTTTATCGTGAATTTTTTATGAATTTTTTTCAATATACGAAGGTTATAATAATGATTATTAAAATTTTATTAAATATAGTTATAATTTTATTTTTCAATAAAATCAAATAAAATTAATCGTAATCAAAAAACAAGTGTTATATTTTTTTGATATTTGTAAGAAAATAAACGACATTGAAGAATATGGAAGAGCAAAATACTAAAAACAACCCAAATACAAATTTTATTCTATAAATTATTCAAATGTCTAAATCATAGACTATCAGAAAGCTTTATCCCTAAAAATCTCAACAAAAAATCCTTAATGAATCCATTAATATATGGAAAAATACTAATAAAACATTAAAAACAATCTTTTATATAAATATGATAATATATTAAAATAATTTTTATATATTATAGCAATAATATAATATCAAAATACTCTTAAAAAGGATTTTTATGTTTATTATGTGGTTTATTTTAGCTACTTCATTAGGTTTTCTTTCTTCAAAGAAAATGTTAGCTATCACATTATTATTCATCTCTATTGTCTTGGGTATTTTCGAAGGAGTACTCACACCAATTGCATTAGCCTGTTTGCTGACCATTGCTTGCATTGGGTTTTTACATCAATATTCCAATACCACACTCCGTATCCCTACAGAAATACTATTGTTTATCTCAACAATTTTATTGGTATTACATTTTTTGCCTGGTATTGAGAATTTAAGGATTCTTGATAAGGTAACTATAGGTCCCCATAGCACTCCTTACACTATGTACTTTAACTTTGACAAAGCACTCATACCATTTATTTTATTCATGATAGTGCCAACTCTTTTTAATGCAGGGACATCAAAAAAACAAGTTTGGTGGCACTGGATTTTACTTGTTATATCTGTGCCTCTCTTATTGCTAATTGCTATGGCAATAGGGGGATTAAAAATTGAACCACATTTTCCAAACTGGTTATGGCAATTTGCTTTAGCAAATCTATTTTTTGTTTCACTTGCTGAAGAAGCTCTTTTTCGCGGTTATATCCAACAACGTTTATCTAAAATCACAGGCAACTTGATTGCATTATTCATCACTGCTATTTTATTTGGTATGATGCATTATTCAGGTGGATACTTGCTAGTGATTTTTGCTATTTTGGCAGGACTTATCTATGGTATTGCTTGGATGTGGAGCGGGAAATTATGGATAAGCACTTTATTCCACTTTGGGTTCAATCTAACACATTTACTTTTCTTCACCTATCCAATGTATAGAGCTTAAAAAAACCTTTTCTCCAGTCTACTCTAAAATTAAATCTTTACAATTCTTCTCCTTAAGACAATGTTTTTTTCTTATTCGAAACAGAATATTTTTGAATCATTTATTCTTCCTTAAGTTATTAATAATTATAATAATCATTTTTAAATAATATTTACTACAAAAGGAAAATAAAGTGACAAAACAAAATAGTTTTAAAAAATTTAATTTGGGTTTTTTAATGTTGTCTAGCTTATTATTTGCAGATAATCCAAGCACCTCCCCTCCACCTGATAATGATTTTAATGATTTTATAGAATCCAAAAATTCTTACCAGCTAAAATCCATCACAACGACTTCAAACAAAATTGAAGAATTAGCATTTCAAAGCGACTCTTCACTTTCCATTGCGACAGGCAAAGAACTTGACAAATTAGGTATTACAAATACTCAAGAGTTAGGTAAAGTCTTTTCAGGACTCATCATTACGAGTTCAGGAAATATCGGTTATCCTTCTGTTACATTGCGAGGCATACATGCAGGGTATTACTATTCTCCAAGCATACGATTGTATGTTGATGGCATCCCTCAAGATATGGCTTTTATCAACCAATCATTGATAGATGTAGAAAGAGTAGAACTCCTGCGAGGTCCTCAAAGCACTCTTTATGGAGAAAATGCTCAAGCCGGTATCCTAAACATCATCACCAACACATCCAAAACCAATACCCCAAAAACAAATATACGTACAAACTTCTCTCTCCTCAAACAAAATGCACTCATCACTATTTCCACACCTATCATCAAAGATTGGTTATATATGCGAGGTAATCTAGAAAAATCTTATTTTTCAGGGCAAATAAAACAAAAAATCACAGGGTTAAAAGTCGATACATACAATATGCTATTAGGCAATATTACTTTATTATTAGAACCAAAAAATCATCCTTTTTATGCAAGCTTGAATTATTCTGCTGATGATGTAAAAACACACGATTCTATTTACCTCAACCCTACAGAGTTCAAAGATTTAGTATTCAGTGGTTTTGTCCCTTTCGTGCAACGCAGAGTAGATACATATGCCCTAAAGCTAGGTTATCGTTTTGAAAACATTGATTTTTATAATGTTTTCTCATTCCAAAGAAGAAACCTTTATCAAGACACACAATGGGGTGATTGGTATGAAAAACAAAATCAAATCACTGATGAACTTCGCTTTGTCAAAAAATATCAAAATGGGAGCAACTCTATTGTGGGATTTTATTTTTCCAATGCAAATTTTCATCACCAAACCCCTGATACGCTAAAAAATTTCCCCGATGGCAAACTCAATGGAGCCTCTAATCATCTCATCACTAATCAATACGCTATCTTCAATGAAAATAAAATCTCTTTTTTAAAAGTTTTTGATTTTACTTTTGGTCTGAGGTATCAGTATGGGACATCAGATATCAACTATACAGTTGAGCACCCTCTTCAAAAAGGCTTCGATTCTTTTAAAGGATTTTATCAATACCAACGATTGATTCCAAAAATCGCACTTGGATATCAAATCAATGATGATAATCGAGTCTATGTGTCTTTTTCGGAAGGTTTTAAACCCGGAGGTTTTCCAAATGCTATATTTTCTGAAGCCTATAAAAATCATTTCAATCCTGAAATCTCTTATAATGGAGAAATTGGTTATAAAGCCTTCTTTTTTGGTGATAAGCTAAGTTTACAAGCAGCTTATTATTATATTTATATCACTGATAGACAAGAGCCTGCTGGTATTGCTGGAGGAAAAATAACTTTGACAAACTTAGGCAATGCCCAAAGCACAGGTTTAGAACTTAATGTATCATATAACCCCATTGAAAGTCTTTTGTTCTCGCTCAATACAAACATAGGCAATTCACGATTCAAAAATAGTTATGACCCTATCACCAAACTAGATATCACTAACAATTACCTCACCTTTGCTCCAGATGTTTCCCTCAATGCAAATGTGGATTACAATTTCTATTCTTTAAGTAACCTAAAATTTTATGCTAATCTAAACCTACAATACTACTCAACAACTTATTTTGATAATCAAAATTTTGTAAAACAAAATCCTTACGCTCTATTTGACGCTTCTTTAAGACTTGAGATGAAAAATATACAAATCAGACTTTATGGCAACAATCTTGGAAACTACAAACATTATCGCTATGCCTACAATTTTGGTGAAGGAAAACCATATTATTCACAATTACAAAATTTAAGAAACATTGGTATTGAGCTTGGTATAAAATTATGAAAAAGAAATTACACTCTATCCATCTGTATTCAAGCTTATTTTTCTTGCCATTAGCATTTATATATGCTTTGAGTGGTATTTTTTTCCTAACAGGCTATTATGGAAATATCAAAACCCAAACTTATGAAATCAAGCACAATCCAAAAGAGATTTTACTAACAGAAGAACTCAAAGATTTTTTACTTGATTTTTTATCATCCAATCAACTCAAAATCCCTAATGACAAAACTCCAAAACCTACAAGAGACAAAAAAGGTATTGAAATTGGCGTGATGAGTTATATTGCTCAAATCAAACAAGAAAAAGATATTTTAATCATCAAAACATTTCAAAGAGATTTTATTAGCAATCTCCTAGCTTTGCATTTCGCACAAGGGAGATGGTATTTTGATGTTTTAGGTATTTGTTTTGGTATCGCTTTAGGTATATTTTATCTTAGTGGAATCCTTATGATCAGACATTCCAAATATAAAAAACCCCTTTGGATAACATTCTTTTTAGGATTAGGGGTTACATCGTTTATAGCTTATTGGAGTTCATTTTAGTTCTCCTCTAGCCATATATCCACCAAACAAAATGTAACTTTTTGTAAAAACCATAAATCTATTTTACACTCAACCATAAGCTTTCAGATAAATCATTCTAAAATGATTTATCTTTCAATCAAATCTTGAGGAAATCTTATGAAAATCCTGAAAGAAAATTCAAATACAGCATTCTTAATATTACCCTTAATAGTCCTATGTATGGGACAATTTGGCACAAGTGCGGATAATAATTTTTTAGCTATCGGTGCGAGTGCGATTATCTCAAACCTTAATGCCAATATTTCTGATATTTCTTTGGCAAATTCAGTCTATTCTCTTATTGCCGCCTCTTTTATGATAGCTGGTGGACTCATTGCTATTGTCCTTAAGCTCAAAAATACCCTTAGAATAGGCTTGGTGATGATATCTATAGGAGAATTTTGCCTTGCATTCTCCCCTAATATCACTTTTTTTATTTGGGTAGGCAGAGTGCTAACAGGCTTGGGTGCTTCCTTACTCATTCCTTCTGTATTGGGTCTAGTAGCAGCTATTTATGAAAACAAGCAAAGAGCAATAGCATTTGGTTTTATTGGCACTGCTACTGGTATTGCAAAAATATTTGGTATGGTTGTGGGTGGTTATATTATTGATTTTTTTGGATTTAGATTTGCTTTTGCAATTTTGGGTTTTTATTTTATTATTGTGTTAATAATGAGTATTTTTATCCCACAAACTAGCACTGAGAACAAAAAAATTCGCTTTGATTTTATCGGGACAATTATTGCCTCTCTTGGACTATTTTTGTTTGTCATAGGTATTAATAAAATATCAGTTTGGGGATTGATAACACCTATTAAACCTCCTTTTGAATTTTTTGGAATCTCCCCAGCACTTTTGAGCATCCTCATTGGCATTATTTTATTGACAATCCTAATACCGATAGAGAAAAAAATTGAAGAAAAACACGGCTCTGCCCTATTGCCAAAGAGTTTTTATTCCAACCCTGCAGTCAGAAATGGATTATATGGTTGTGCAATGGTATTTGGCGGATTGGGTGCTATCATTATTGTTATTGATCCTTTTTTTATGCTAGTAGCTGGTTTCAGTGCTGGACAAACAGGTATAGCCGTATTACCTGCCTCAATTATGATGATCCTTTTTTCTATGGGTGTACCCAAACTTTTCCCTGACATAAACAGACAGTTGGCTATCAGGATAGCTTATGTTAGTTTCATCATAGGATTTATCTTATGTGGTTTTGGCATGGAAGCTAATGGAGTAAATATGTTGATGTATATTGGTCTTAGTTTTTGTGGTGCAGCGATGGGTATATTGACCTCTCAAGCAGACAGCGTTGTAGCAAACTCTGTAAATAAAAGAGATGCACAACAAAGTGGAGGCATACAAGCCACTACAAGAAATATAGGAGAATCAATTATTATCGCACTTTTAGGGATGTTTTTGACATTTATGTTGCCCTTACATTATTCTAATACCATTCAAAAACAGCCTATTTCTGAAGAGACAAAAAACTTTCTCCATGATAAAAAATTCCGTTTTATGAGCAATCAACAATTCAACTCTCTGATTTCCAATCAAAATCCTTCCGATCAATCTATCTTAAAAAATGCCTATATTTCAGACAGACTTCATATTTCAAAAATAGCAATGTTTTTTGCTGCATTTATAGCCTTTTTATCGCTTTTTGGCACAAGCCATATCCCTAAATTTCATACAAAACAAGAATAAGGAGTTCAAAAACAATGTGTACTGCATTTTCATTACAAACAAAAAAAGGTTTCATAAGTGCTAGAAGTATGGAAAGCCCAACTCCAGGAAATTATGAGCATTTCAATACTTTAGTTCTTCCTAAAGGTTTTTGCATACCCAATGCTCAAAATCAAAAAATCCCCAATCGATATGCTATTTTAGGTAGCAGTCATTATGGCTTATACTCTCTTTGTGATGGAATAAATGAACATGGGCTTTCAGGAAGTGTAAATCTGTTCCCTCACTTGAGTTCTTACCCACAAAACCCAAGTAAAAATCTTTCTTTTACTCCTCAGGATTTATTCCCTTTTTTGTTAGGAAATGTAAAGAATTGCAATGAAGCAAAAGAATTTTTAAAAGATATTGAAATGCTTCAAATACCTTTTGAAGGGACTCAATCAGTCCTAGCCCTTCATATTGCATTGTTTGACAAACAAGGTGGTTTTTTAGTCATAGAACCTCAAGACAAAGAACTCAAGATTTATGAAAGTAAAATCAGAGTAATGACCAACTCCCCGCAATTCCCCTGGCATATCCAAAATCTATCTAATTATACTCACCTTCAAGCAGAAGAAAAAAACAATCACGACTTTGAAGGGATAAACCCTTATGGCTGGGGAAGTACCTCTATGGGACTTCCTGGAGATTTTACACCAACTTCACGATTCATTAGAGCAGCATTTTTTGTACGTAATTCTCCGATATTTGAAGACAACCTCAAAGGAGTCAAACAAGCATTAAGGATACTACATCAATTTGATATTCCTTTTGGTGCAATGAAAAAAGATAAAGTATTTGAAATCACACAATACATTGCCATAATGGATAACATTGAACTTAATTATTACTTAAAACATCATGATGGTTTAGACTTGGAAGTATTTGGTTTGAAAAATTATCTTGATGCAAAAAATCCAATCGTCCTTAAGAAAATGACCTAAAATTCACTTCTTTTCATTTATTTTTACAAAAATACTTGCCAAAATACCTCCTGATATATTATGCCATACACTAAAGATTGCAGCAGGCACTGCAGCAAGAGGATATGCAGCAAAATGAATCACAGCAAGACTTGCAGCTAATCCTGAATTCTGCATACCCACTTCAATGGAAATTGCTTTGATCTTAGAAACTGAAAATCTAAAAAATCTACCAATCAAAAAACCAAACAAATAACCAAACAAATTATGCAAAATCACCACCAATACAATGATAAAACTGCTTGATAAAATTTTTGAAGCATTTGCACTTACGATAGAAACAATAATCGCTACGATACCAATTGTAGATATTAAAGGCAGGATTTCTTCAAAATGCTTAGAAAATTTTGGAAAAAACTTATGGACAAACATACCCAAACCAATAGGTATTAAAATAACCTGCACAATACTTAAAAATATATTATAAACATCAACTTCTACATCTTTTCCCACAAAAAAATAAATCAATACAGGAGTAATAATTGGAGCAAGGAATGTTGTACAACTTGTAATAGCTACAGAAAGTGCAACATCTCCTTTTGAAAGATAAGTAATGACATTAGAAGCAGTCCCACCTGGACTTGTCCCTACCAAAATCACACCAATAGCAAGCTCTACAGGCAAAGCAAAAATTTTAATAAGCACAAAAGCCAACAAAGGCATCACTAAAAATTGAGCAAACCCTCCAATGATGACTTCCTTTGGTTTCAAAAAAAGTATCTTAAAATCTTGCATACGGATACATAAGCCCATCCCAAACATAATAACTCCCAATAAAGGAGCAATAAAATCAGAACGAATGAAATTAAAATATTGAGGCAAAAACAAAGCCATGCCTGCAAAAAAAACTACAATCATTGCAAGGTATTTGCCTGCAAAAGAAGCACTTTGTTTTAAAAAATTCATTTATTTGCCAATGTATACTTGTCTAGGACGCGTGATCCTAGCATGTGGATTTTTTATATGTTCTAAAAGCTGTGCACACCATCCAGGCATCCTCCCAATTACAAATATTGGAGTAAACAACTGCACAGGGATTTTTAATGCCGTGAGGATAATACCTGAATAAAAATCCACATTAGGATAGAGATTCCTTTCAATAAAATATTCATCATTCAAAGCGACTTCTTCAACCTTTTGTGCTATTTCACTCAAATGAGTATCCATTTTTATACCTTTTTTATCCAAATCATCTTTAAGTCCTTTTAGCACTTTTGCCCTTGGATCATAATTTTTATATACACGATGACCAAATCCCATCAATCTAAAAGAATCATTCTTATCCTTTACCCTCTCAATGAATTTATCCACATTTTTTACATCACCAATTTCATTGAGTTGTCTGAGTACTTTTTCATTTGCACCCCCATGTGCAGGTCCCCACAAAGCTGAAATACCAGCACTGATAGCTGCATAAGGATGTACGCCCGTAGAAGCTACATTCCTTACAGTAGTCGTGGAAGCATTTTGTCCATGATCAGCATGTAATGTAAAAATTTTATCCAAAGCTTCTATTTCCAAAGATGAAATTTCTTGCTCTCCATCTAATGTTTGTTTTAGCTTACCATGAGGATAAGCACGAAGCATATAAAGAAAATTTTCAACATAAGACTTTGTAATATCTGGATAGATAAAAGGAGCTCCAACAGCATTTCGATAACAAAAAGCCACCATTGTAGGGATTTTTGCAATAATCCTACGAGCCATGGTTTGATAATCATCTTCATCTTCCATATCTTTATGATCAAAATACAATGTAGATAGGATAGAAACAGCCGAAGAAAGAGTCGCCATAGGATGAGCTCCATCTGGCAAAGCAGAAAAAAGATTGATAAAACCTTCGTGTAAAAAACTTCGATGACGTAATTCTAAATCAAATTCAAGCGATTCTTTTTCATTCTTAGGTAATTCATCACTGATAAGAAGCTTACAAACATCGCTGAATTTATATTTAGCTACAAGTTCTTGAACTGAATGTCCCTTATAGAGCAATTCACCCTTTTTGCCATCTATATAGCTAATAGTGGATTCACACCCTGCAGTAGAACCATAACCCGGATCATAAGAAAATATACCTGTTGTTTCAAATAGTTTTGAAAAATTGACTGCTTTAGGTCCCCTAGTACACTCAATCAGATCAAAATCAAACTTCTCTTTGGTAGTATTATTGATTAAAGTGATTGTTCCCATTTTAGTTTCCTTTCATAAATGGATTGATTTTTGTCATTTGACAATCTTTTCATGTATAAGCACTATTTTACACATAAACACTTAAAATAAGTCAATACTTCATCATATTTTTATATTTCTGTGTTTTTTAGTGCTAAACTACACAATATGATTTAAATTTTAATAAGGAGAATTGAAATGTCAAATTTTAATGGTTACAATCCAAAATTCTTAAAACTCCCTCAAAATGGAGAGGCAATCACACTTACAAAAGAAGGTAAACTTAATATACCCAACAACCCTATCATTCCGTATATAGAAGGGGATGGTATTGGTGTAGATATCACACCCGCAATGCTAAAAGTGATTGATAGTGCGGTTTCAAAAGCTTACAAAAACGAAAAAAAAATACATTGGTATGAAGTATTTACTGGAGAAAAATGCTACAACAAATTTAAAAATGAATCTTCTCTCACTCCTATGGAGCAATGGTTATTACCTGATACTATTGAAGCGATAAATTATTTTAAAATATCCATAAAAGGACCTTTGACAACACCCATTGGGGAAGGTTTCCGTTCTCTTAATGTTGCACTACGTCAAATGCTAGACCTTTATGTTTGTCTACGTCCTGTCAGATGGTATGGCAGTCCAAGCCCTATTAAAGAGCCTTCAAAAGTCGATATGGTTATCTTCCGAGAAAACAGTGAAGATATTTATGCTGGTATTGAATTTGCTCAAGGAACCCATGAAGTAAAAAAACTCATTCAATTTTTACAAAATGAAATGAAAGTTACTAAAATCCGTTTCCCAGAAAGTAGTGGCATAGGTATCAAACCTGTCAGCAAAGAAGGAAGCGAACGATTGATAAGGAAAGCTATCCAATATGCTATTGAAAATGACAGGTCATCAGTAACTCTAGTACACAAAGGCAATATCATGAAATTCACTGAAGGTGCATTCATGAAATGGGGTTATGCTCTTGCCAAAAATGAATTTAATGCAATAGAAATAGATGGAGGACCTTGGTGTCAATTCAAAAATCCAAAAACTGGCAAAGAAATCATCATAAAAGATATGATAGCTGATGCTTTTTTGCAACAAATCCTACTCAGACCAGCAGAATATGATGTCATAGCTACGATGAATCTCAATGGTGATTATATTTCTGATGCACTTGCTGCAATGGTTGGAGGTATTGGTATCGCACCAGGTGCAAACCTGAATGATAGTGTAGCAATGTTTGAAGCCACTCATGGAACTGCTCCAAAATATGCTGGACTAGACAAAGTAAATCCAGGTTCACTTATTTTAAGTGCTGAAATGATGTTAAGGTATATGGGATGGATAGAGGCAGCTGACTTGATTGTCCAATCAATGAAAAAAGCTATCGAATCCAAACAAGTAACTTATGACTTCGCAAGGTTAATGCAGAATGCAAAAGAAATCAAATGCTCTGAATTTGCTGATATAATGATAAGCTATATGTAAAAATTCATTTTTTATAATCAAAATTAGCTTAAAGCTTAAAATTCCAATTTTTAGAAAATACAAAATGTTACAATACCCTTAAATAAAATTTTAAAGGGTATTGTATATAATATTAATAGTTTAGAATCAAACCCCCTGATCAATCATCGCATCTGCAACTTTTCTAAAACCTGCTATATTAGCACCTAAAACTAAGTTGGTAGGTTCTGCAAATTCTTTGGCAGTCTGGGAAGAAATACTAAAGATATTTTCCATAATATTATGAAGTTTTTTGTCCACTGTTTCAAAATCCCAAGGATGCATACTTGCATTTTGAGACATTTCCAATCCACTGACTGCAACTCCCCCAGCATTTGCAGCCTTTGCAGGTCCATAACAAATCTTAGCTCTCAAGAATAAATCAAGTGCCTCTAAAGTTGAAGGCATATTAGCACCCTCACTAACACATTTACAACCATTTTGCAATAAAGTTTTAGCATCTTTTCCATTGAGTTCATTTTCTGTTGCACTTGGGAATGCAGCAAAACAAGGAATGCTCCAGACTGCATTAGTATCTTCTTTGTAATCACCAACTTTAATATATTTGGCATTGGTTCTAAATTTAATATATTCTTCTAAGCTGACTCGTTTTATTTCTTTGAGTTCTTTCAATAAAGCAACATCAATACCAGCCTCATCATAAATCATTCCCTTTGAATCACTCACAGTGACAGGTTTAGCACCCAAATGATAAAGTTTTTCTACTGTATAAATCGCTACATTACCACTTCCAGAAATTGTACAAATCTTTCCTGCAAGGGTTTCTCCACGTTCTTTTAACATTTCTTCTGCAAAATAAACACATCCATATCCTGTAGCTTCTGGTCTCATCAAACTCCCACCCCAATCAAATCGTTTTCCTGTCAATGCTCCTTCAAAACGATTAGTCAATTTTCTATATTGTCCAAACAAATAACCAATCTCTCTTCCGCCAACTCCAATATCTCCTGCAGGAATATCTGTATAAGGACCAATATGACGATAAAGTTCATTCATAAAAGCCTGACAAAATCGCATCACTTCACCATCGCTTTTATTTTTTGGATCAAAATCACTCCCACCCTTTCCCCCACCAAGATGAAGCGTAGTCAAAGAATTTTTAAAAACCTGTTCAAAACCCAAAAATTTGATAATCCCTGCATTCACACTAGGATGAAATCTCAGACCGCCTTTATAAGGACCAATAGCAGCATTAAACTCAATCCTATAGCCTTGATTGACTTGGATTTTACCTACATCATTTACCCAGTTAACACGAAAATAAATTTCCCTATCAGGTATTACCAACCGCTCTAAAATAGCACTTTCTTGATATTTTTTGTCTTTCTTTATGACCAAAGCTAATGAGGTAAAAACTTCTTGGACTGCCTGATGGAATTCTTTTTGGTCAGGATATTTGAGTTTAACTTTTTCAATCACATTTTCTACATACATTAAAGATCCTTATTTTAGTTTTTGAACTCATTTAAGGTTTTATTCTATCCTAACAAAAATAAACCCTCATGATAATCATAAAAAAATCATTATTTTTTAATACTTGTAATTTATGGTCAAATCCTGAGAGATTTTATAAAATTTTTTAATCATATTTTAGAATATCTTATTCCTAATATTGAACTGAATTTTATTTTTAACTATACAATATTTTTGTAGAATTCTTTCATATCAAACATAACCTAAAGGCTTGAAATGGATTCTTATGAATACAGCGAATTACTCAAAGAATTAAAAAATAAATGTGAAAACATTACCAAAATCATCAAGCCTGATAAACTAAATACAAGACTCCAAGAAATTGAACAAGCCCAACAAAATCCAGAGTTTTGGAATGATGCAAAAAAAGCTGGTGAAATAAATAAAGAAAAAGTAAAAATCCAACGACTCCTACAAACTTACAACAATGCAAAATCATCAATAGATGATGCTTGTGAACTTTTTGAGCTTGCTTCAATGGATAATGATACCAATACTTTAGAACTGCTTTTTATAGAAGGTCATTCATTGGAATCAAGCATAAAAAAAGTAGAAATAGAAGTAATGCTAAGCAGTGAAAATGATGGAGCAAATGCAATCGTTACTATACAGCCAGGTGCTGGAGGAACAGAGAGTCAAGATTGGGGGAGTATATTGTATCGAATGTATTTAAGATGGGCTGAACGCAGAGGGTTTAAAACTGAGATTTTAGACTATCAAGATGGAGAAGAAGCGGGTATCAAAGGAGTTGCTTTTTTAATAAAAGGTGAAAATGCTTATGGCTATATGAAAAGCGAAAATGGTGTCCATCGCCTCGTTCGGATTTCTCCTTTTGATGCAAATGCAAAGCGACATACTAGTTTTGCAAGCGTGCAAGTAAGTCCTGAGGTTGATGATGATATTGATATTGTGATTGAAGAAAAAGACTTGAGGATTGATACCTATCGTGCAAGCGGTGCAGGAGGTCAACATGTGAACAAAACTGAATCTGCAATCCGTATCACACATTTGCCAAGTGGAATTGTTGTCCAATGTCAAAATGACAGGAGTCAACATAAAAACAAAGCCACTGCACTCAAAATGCTAAAATCCAAACTCTATGAACTAGAACTAGAAAAACAAAACACTGCAAACTCAAGTGAAGAAAAAAGCGAAATTGGATGGGGACATCAAATCAGAAGTTATGTACTTGCTCCTTATCAACAAGTAAAAGATGCAAGGAGTAATCTAGCCTATAGCAATGTAGAAGCAATCCTTGATGGCGATATTGATGATATTATTGAAGGGGTATTAGTATCAAAATCTTAATATTTAATCTAAAATATACTAAAAAAACTTTATAATGATTAAGATAAATTCCTTATAAGGAGAATCAATGACTCAAGAAGAACTAGACGCACTCATAATGTCTGGAGATTTAGACGATAGCACAGATATCAAAAAAAACATACAAGAACATATTACAGAGCAAAATCAAGATTCAAATACTGATTTTATGGATGCCAAAAATTACAAAATAGAAGCAGGGAAAAAATGGCCTCCCCCACCCCCTACTGATGAACACAAAGTTGTTCATCAACTTGATGATGTTACAAAAGATTCTGAAGTCAAAGCTACCCAGATATTTGATCAACTTGACTATATAAACCATCAATCAGACAATATCATCAAAGCCTCAAAAGAAATCAAAGATTACCTTGAAAAACATCAAGAAATTTTTGAAAAATTATCTAAAAAATTCCCTCAAGTCGATACATTTCAAACTTCTTTGGAAGAAACCACTGCAATACTCAAAACATTAAAATCTATTGATGAGAGTGCCAATGATTGTCTTGATTCATCAATGCAAGCTATGGATATAATGCAATTTCAAGATATACATCGACAAAAAATTGAACGTGTCATCAATGTAATGAGGGCTTTAACTCAATATATGAATTCACTTTTTGAAGGAAAGATTGATGATGATAAAAGAGCTAGTTCAGCAACCTATATAGCCGGCGATAGCAAAGATGATTTAGCCAATGAAGATGATATTGAAGCACTCATTGCCTCATTTGGCAAAAAATAATGCCTCAAATAGCACCAAAAAAAGTTCAATTATTATCCCCTGCAGGCAATCTTACTAAACTTAAAATTGCATTAAATTATGGAGCAGATGCTGTTTATGGCGGAGTAAGCCATTTTTCACTTAGAAACCGTGCAAGCAAAGAATTTGATATAAAAAGTTTCAAAGAAGGGATTGATTATGCACATTCATTGAATAAAAAAGTATTTGTTACTATCAATGGCTTTCCCTTTAATTCTCAACTCAAACTCCTTGAAACCCATATACAAAAAATGGCTGAACTCAATCCAGATGCCTTTATCATTGCTACTCCAGGTGTTGTAAAACTCAGTAAAAAAATTGCCCCTCATATCCCTATACACCTATCCACTCAAGCAAATGTATTGAATGTATTAGATGCAGAGGTCTTTTATGAAATGGGGGTAAAAAGAATCGTTGCTGCAAGAGAACTAAGTCTGAGCGATGCTGCACAAATCAAAAAACATATCCCGGATTTAGAACTTGAAATTTTTGTACACGGGAGTATGTGTTTTGCATTTTCTGGAAGATGTCTGATTTCTGCCTTACAAAATGGTAGAGTCCCTAATCGTGGCAGTTGTGCGAATGATTGTAGATTTGACTATGAGTATTATGTCAAAAATCCCGACAATGGCGTAATGATGAGACTTGAAGAGGAAGAAGGAGTAGGGACGCATATCTTCAATGCTAAAGATTTAAATCTCTCTAGCCATATTGCAGAAATTCTTGATTCTGGTGTTATTGATGCACTAAAAATAGAAGGACGAACTAAATCTACTTACTATGCAGGTATAACAACAAGAACATATAAAATGGCTATTGATGATTATTATAACAACGAACAAAGACCTCAAATCTATCAATTTGAACTCCAAACACTTAAAAATCGTGGTTTTACAGATGGCTACCTCATCAGACGTCCATTTGAACGACTTGATACGCAAAATCATTCCACAGCTATAAGTGAAGGGGATTATCAAGTCAATGGAGAAGTTGATGAAAGTGGAGAATATTTTTTATGCAAATACACAACTAAAATAGGAAAAGCTTATGAAATAATTGCTCCAGCTCATATAAAAATTGAACCTTTTAATAATGATACAGGCAAAATATATCAATACAATGATAGGTATTATCTGATTTTGAATAAAATCATCCTCAAAGATAATAAAGAACTAGAAGAAATTCATAGTGGCAACATCAATCCTGTTAAACTCCCAAAAAAACTACCTCCATATAGTTTTTTAAGGATAAAAGCAAATCAATAAGGAGTTCAATTTGGAATTCATATCAATCATCATGGGTAGCAAAACCGACTGGACAATCATGAGTGAATGCACAGAAATTTTAAAACAATTTGATGTCAAATACGAAGTTATCATTAGTTCAGCTCACAGGACACCTCAAAGGACAAAAGAATATGTCGCCGAAGCAGAAAAAAAAGGAGTTCAAGTCTTTATCGCTGCAGCAGGTATGGCTGCCCACCTAGCAGGAGCTATCGCTTCTCAAACTTGCAAACCTGTAATTGGCGTACCACTTACAGGAGGTGCTCTTGATGGACTTGATGCATTATTATCTACAGTACAAATGCCTGCAGGAATGCCTGTAGGCACACTTGCAATAGGCAAAGCTGGAGCTATCAATGCCGCTTATATGGCTATACAAATCCTTAGCCTTAAAAACAATGATCTCTATCAAAAGCTCTTAGAAGATCGCATCCAAAAAGCTAAAAAAATCCAATCAGATTCACAATCCATAGAAATTAAAATCTCAAATCCATCATGAAAGAATAGGAATGGAAAATAAAAAAAATACTGATACTGTCTGGATGGGACTCAAAGAATTTGTGCAACTTAGCGGACTAGAAGAAGAAAAAGTTCTAAAATTGATAGAAGAAGGAACTATTGAGAGCAAAAAAAATAATGATATTTTACTCATTGAAGCCACAAGTGCTACAGATGCTATCATCAAACGGACTGAAAATAATCTAGTCTCTGCAGATATGTCAAATAAAAATTTAGATCCTATATTTGTAGAAAAAACCATCAATACAATTTTAGGCTTGCACGACAAAGTTATAGCAGCTAAAAATGAAACCATTTCTGCTTATAAAAATGAAAATTTATTCTTAAAAGATGCAATTATATCCACACAAGAAGTCTATGAAGATGACAAAAAAACCATTGATACGTTACGCGAAGAGCTAAAAAAAGCTTCAGAAGAAATTGAATTCATAAAAAGAAAATATCGTTTGATGTGGGGAAAAGTCTCTTCCCTTAGCCATAACATTCAAAATGACGAAATAAATTTGAAATGAAAATAAAAAAAGAATGTTTTACCTGCCTCAAAAATCAATCAGTTCAGGTAATGGATCTGACTCACCAATCCCCAACCATCAAAGAAAAAACTTCCCAAGCCATCAGTTCATTCATCACAACTATTCAAAACATTACTACACCTCCACCACAAACTGCCATTGATATTTATGGAATAATCGCTTCAATCACACAAAATTCAGATATTTATAAAAATATCAAATCTCAATGTATTCAAAAAGCCAAAAAAATCACCAATACCCTCAAAAATAATAAACCAATCTTCAAAAGCCCTATAAATGAATTAGAATGGGGTATAAAGATTGCTGCATTAGGGAACGTTATAGATTATGGGAGTGAAAGTGCTTTTAACATCAATAGCTATTGTTTCAATTTAGATCAACTAGATTTTATTGTTTTTGACATAGATGAATTCACCAAGCAACTCAAAAATGCAAAAACCCTAGTATATATTGCAGACAATGCTGGAGAAAATCTCTTTGATGAAATATTCATAGAAATACTCAAAAATCAATACCCACTCTTGCATATTTATTATTTTGTCAGAGGCACTCCAATCATCAATGACATCACTTTGAAAGATTTACAAACCCATCCTGAATGCCAAAAGATATTTGATATTTCTGAAGTAATTGATAGTGGGGTTAAAAGTCCGGGCTTTATCAAAGAAATAGCTAGTACAAAAGCTCAAAATTTATACGACAATGCAGATATTGTTTTAGCTAAAGGAATGGGCAATTTTGAATGCCTTGAAGATAAAAATGACCCACGTATATTCCTACTATTTAAAATCAAATGCAATGTTGTAGCTAAATATCTCAAACAACCTTTAGGAAAAATGATATTTAAAAAATTAAATTAAATTTACATATAAATAAGTATATATACTACTTAAATAAAATATTTCATTGCAATCTATACAGATAACTTGTTATATCCTTCAAAAACCATTGTATAAAATTTTATACAACCACTTTGAAACCAATTCATATAAAATATCACCATAACAAAATATCTTAACGAACAAGGAGATTTTATGCCCGTTTCAAGACGAGATATGCTTAAGGGATCAGCAAGTGCAGCAGCCCTTAGCATGTTAGGATCATCACCTCTGAATGCAGTAGGAGTATTTAAAAAAACAGAGATGATACCACATGCTACGCATTTTGGACCATTTATAGCCAAAGTTGAAGATGGAATCATCAAAGACATCATCCCCCAAAAAACTGATGTCAATCCCTCTATCATGATAAAAGCAATGATTGATCGTGTCTATTCTGACACTAGAGTAAAATACCCTTGTGTGAGAAAAAGCTACCTAGAAGGCAAAAGGAACAATAAATCCAAACGTGGCAAAGAAGAATTTGTGCGAGTAAGTTGGGAGACTGCTTTGGATATAGTAGGAAAAAAACTAAAAGAAATCCCTAGAGAAAATATTTACAATGGCAGTTATGGAGGTTGGGGACATGTAGGCAGACTCCATAATTCTAATATTGTTGCAGGTAGATTTTTTAACACTACCTTAGGAGGAGCTGTAGGAACAGATGGTGAATACAGCAATGGAGCTGCAGGCAGAGTTAATCCTACCATTATGGGAGATATGGAGGTCTATTCACTCCAAACATCGCACGAAGAAATGATAGCTAATTGTAAAGTTTATGTTATGTGGGGAACAGACTTATTCAAATGCAATCGCATTGATTATGTAGTACCCAATCATGTCAATGACAGCTATTATCCCAAATACAAAAAAGCTGGGATTAAATTCATCTCCATTGACCCTATCTATACAGAAACTGCCCAAATGTTTGGTGCAGAATGGATAAAAATCCGACCCAATACAGATGTCGCCTTAATGCTTGGAATGATGAATTATCTTTATAATTCTGGTAAATATGACAAAAAATTTATCCAAACCTACACGGATGGATTTGATAAATTTTTACCCTATCTATTGGGAAAAGGTGAAGACAAAACACCAAAAACACCCCAATGGGCTGCAAACATCACAGAAATCCCTGCAAACAAAATCAAAGAACTTGCCGATCTCTTTGTCTCAACACGAACTTTTCTAGCTGGTAATTGGGCAATGCAAAGAGCACAACATGGCGAACAAGCTGATTGGACACTCATCGCATTAGCAAGCATGATAGGACAAATTGGACTTCCTGGAGGTGGATTTGGTTTTTCTATGCATTACGGTGGTGGTGGGCAAGCCAATTCTGGTTATCGGACCACTCCAGGACTATCACAAGGGAGAAACAGAGTCGAAAATGCGATCCCAGCCTCAAGGATTTCTGAAGCGATTTTAAATCCTGGTAAAGAAATCAATTTCAAAGGCAAAAAAATCAAATTCCCAAAAATTGATATGGTTTATGTATGCGGTGCTTCTTTATTAGGTCATCATCCCAATACCAATGAACTCATAGAAGCTCTCAGGAGCGTAGATACAGTCGTTGTTCATGAACCTTGGTGGACTCCCCTGGCAAAAATGGCTGATATTGTTTTTCCTTCAACTTGCACATTGGAACGTGATGATATTACATCAGGAGGCACCTACTCAAGGAATGTAATTTATGCAATGAAAAAAGTTATTGAACCTGTTTATGAGTCAAAAGATGATTTTGAAATCTTTAGACTCCTAGCCTTGAAACTTGGTGGAGAAAAAGTCGAAAAACGTTACACAGGTGGCAAAACCTACTTAGAATGGATCAAAGGTTTTTATGAAAAAAGTGATGGCTCTGCCTTCAAAGAATTTGATGATTTCTGGAAAGATGGCTATGTAGAATTTGACATACCCCAAGAAGCAAGAAAATATGTCCGTCACGCTGAATTTCGAGCAGATCCCATAGCTAATAAATTAGCCACAGAGAGTGGTAAAATCCAAATATATTCTGAAAAATTTGCCTCTTACAATCTCCCAGATTTCAAAGGATATCCAACTTGGTTTGAACCAGCTGAATGGCTAGGTGCCAAAGAAAGTAAAAAATACCCTTTTCATCTCGTTTCTCCACATCCAAGATATCGTGTCCATTCACAGCTTGACAACACTTGGGTGAGAGATATTTATAAGATACAAGGTAGAGAACCTGTCATGATAAACACTAAAGATGCTCAAAACCTCAATATCAAACATGGTGAAATTGTCGAAGTATATAATGACAGAGGTAGACTCCTTGCAGGAGCTTTTGTGACTGACAATATCCGATCAGGAGTAGTAGCCATCCAAGAAGGTGCATGGTATGATCCCCAAGATACTCAAGAAAAAAATCCAAGATGCAATGCAGGGCATGTAAATGTCCTTACTTCTTCTCGCCCTACCAGCCAAATGGCACAAGCTACTTCAGTCAACACTGCCCTTGTTGGTATAAAAAAATTAGCCAAAAACGAAGTCATCAAACCTTATAAATCTATATCAGTCCCAGATATCACAGGAGCATAAAATGAAAAAAATTCTACTTTTATCTTTGGCATTCCTAAGCACTTTTTTATGGGCAGAAACTCTTTATGTGATGGATAATACTAATGCTTATGATAAAGAAGGTAAAGAAATCATAGGTACTATCGCAAGAGGCACCCCGGGTGAAAAAATTGGCGAAACAAATGGAAAAATAATCATTAAAGTCAAAGGTTATCTTAAAGATGGTGACAAAAAAACCCTCTATGGTACAAAAAACCTTCAACTACCTTTCATACAACTCAAAACTGGTGAAATAGATTCTGATTCAATTGAAATTTCATTGCCAAAAAATGAACTCAATCCCGATCAATCTCAAGCTTGGGCTGATGCAGAATTTTTATACTATGACACTTGCTCAATGTGCCATGCAGCACACGCACCAAAAGAACACAATATGATGGAATGGGATGGTCTATTCACTACAATGAGAGCATTCGCGATGCCTACAGACAAAGAAGCTGATATTATTATTCAATACCTCAAAGCACATGCAACTGATGGTTATGCCACAGATGATGAATAAAATATCAAGCCTAATTTCAATCCTCAAGATTATTTTTTAATTTTTTCAAAAGTATTTGATAATACTTTTGAAAAAATTCCTTCTAGTTTCTTTTCTAATTTTACTCCCCTACTCTAATGAATTTAAATAATATATTAGGCAATCTTTATAATTTTTATCCATTTTTTGATAAGCTTCAGCACAAAAACTTTCTTTTCATATTCATATCATAATCTATTGGGGTTTTTGATATTGTAAAAATATTTTAAAATCTTGAAATCTAAATTGAGAGGATTTTCTTTTCGTGTTCTAAAAGCCATTGTTTAATATCTAAGCCACCTGCATAACCGACCAATTTTCCATTATTGCCTATTACACGATGACAAGGGACAATGATAAAAATAGGATTTTTTGCATTTGCCCCACCAACAGCACGACAATAATTTATAGAACCAATTTTTAAAGCCAGCTCCTTATAACTCCAAGTCTGTGCAAATTTAATCTGAAGAAGAGTTTGCCAAACTTTTATCTGAAAAGGAGTGCCTTGCAGATCTAGTGGCAAATCAAATGAAAAAAGCTTTCCATTGAAATATTTTTCTAAACTATCAGCACAATCAAATGCTAGAGCATTTGGTTTTTCTTCGCAATGTTTTTTATCTACAAAAGATATGGATTTTATCCCAATATCATTACAACTAATATGAATATAAGGATGTTTTAACCCTAAGGGTGCTGGCATAAAATAATCATACAATCCAACCATCTTTTTCATTTACAATCCCATTTTACCGGGATTTAAGATATTATTGGGATCAAATGCTTTTTTGATATTCCTAAAAAGCTCCATTTCAGAAGACGTGAAAGCCAGAGGCATAAAAGGTGCTTTTGAAAGACCTATGCCATGCTCTCCACTCAAAGTGCCTTCTAACCCAACTGTGATTTTAAAAATCTCTTCAATGGCTTGATAGCCCTTTTCAAGCTGTGTTTTATCGTCTGGATTGGGTACCATTACATTTGTATGGACATTTCCATCTCCAGTATGTCCAAAACAAGGGATTTTAAAGCCATATTTTTTACTAACTTCAGAAATTTTTTCTAAAAGATCAGGCAGCCTTGATCGTGGGACTGTAATATCTTCGTTGAGCTTTTTTTTGCCATAAATGGTAATGCTTTGGGATGCATTGCGTCTAGCAAACCATAAATCTGCCTCTTCTTGCTCATTTTGAGCTACCTTAAAATGAATACAACCATTTTCTTGAAATCTTTCTTCAATCCTTTGAAGCTGCCAAGAAATTTGCTCTAAGATATCTCCATCTACTTGAGTGATGAGTATAGCACCTGCCTCAACAGGCAAACCTTTATGAAATCTCTCTTCGACAGCTTTTATCGTAAGGTTATCTAAAAACTCCATTGCTACTGGGACTATACCACTTGACATTGTTTTGTAAACAGCATTCATCGCACTTTGGATATCAGGGAAAACTCCCATTGCAGATTTTTTGAGTTTAGGCTTGGCAATGAGCTTTAAAGTGATTTCAGTTATCACTGCTAAACTCCCTTCGCTCGCTATCAAGATACCAGCAATGTTATAACCTGCGACATCTTTGATTGTTTTTTTGCCTGCTCGTATGATATCACCATTGGGCAATACTGCACGCAATGCCATCACATAATCTTTGGTGATACCATACTTAGCAGCACGCATACCACCAGCATTTTCACTCACATTCCCACCTAATGTGCTGTATTCTTGACTAGCAGGATCTGGAGGATAAAATAAACCTATTTTTTCAACCTCTTCTTGAAAATGTTTGTTGACCACACCGGGCTGGACTCTGGCTATCAAGTTTTTTTCATCAATCTCTAAAATCTGATTGAAATATTTTTCCATAGCCAAGATGACTCCACCTCTAACAGGTAATGCCCCTCCAGTAAAACCACTCCCCGCACCACGTGCTATTACAGATATTTTATGCTCATTACAAAATTTCAATACCCCTGATACTGTCTCTTCATCTTTAGGGTATACAATACATTCAGGCTCATAATGCTCCCTTGTAGCATCATAAGAATAAGCAAGCAAATGGGCTTTGTCATCATAAAAATTATCTTCACCGACAATTCCTTTGAGCACGCTAGAATGGAATGCTTGTAGCATTATGGTTCCTTTTTTGGTCTGCTTTTTTTAGGGTTTTCTTCTTTTGGGCTTGCTTGATTATTTTGCACTAAGGCATCATAATATTGAAAATACTGCTTGGATTTCTTACTATAAAAGAGACTTGCTAGGCTACCTGTTTTGACTTCTTCCAAACGAGAGAAAAAAGGAGCACTTGTTTTGCTAACTTTTGAGGTATCAAAAGCAAAAGTATCTAAAGTCGCTAAAGTTTCACAATCCAAAACATTGATTCCATTACTAGCCACTACATATAGCAAACCCACACTATAAACTTCACAAGCTTTCCTTAAAAATTTTGGCTTTGGATCAAACCCTCCATAATCATTCAAATACCCCATCAATAAATCTGAACTCATAAAAGTAGTATCTTTGATTTGAGACTTTATCTTTTCATAAGTAGTCGAATCAGGTGCTATCAAAAAAGCTTTATTGTTTAAGTCTCTAAAAACTGCCATATCGCCAACCTTAGGTTCTAAACGGGGTGTGGGCAAATATTTTTGTTTCATCCTATCAAAAGGAGAAAATTCTGCTACTGCAACTCCATTATCAATAGATATTATCTGAAGTTTCGCAGAAATAGCACTATAATCAGCAAGTTTCACAAGGACAAAACCACTTTCTCCGACCTTCAGGTCATAGGCTGGGAAACTAATGGTTTTTTTATCTTTATTGACTTCTTGGATATTGACCCTTAGAGGTTCGTTCAACCAGCTAGCTTGAGCTTGAACACAAACAATACTCACAAAAACTATAATATTTAAAAATCTTTTCAACACTTAAAATCCTTTAAATTTATCTATATACCATTTGAAAGCATAGCCAAGACCACTGGTTTTGGCTATAGAATCATCATCAATAAAAGCTTGTGCTTGATTGATTGGCAAAAACAAAACTTCTATACATTCATCATCAATACCTCCGCCCTCATTGACTTTATCCTTTTGGCAAATCGTAGCAAAAAATATGGTTTGCTTGCTACCACTTATACCTGTAGAGCTATAAAAACTAGCTATTTTTTCTAACTTTTGAGGCTGTATTTGATATCCACACTCTTCAAAAACTTCTTCAATAGCTATCTGTTCAAGGGATTTTTCAGCCTTATCAACCAAACCCGCACACAATTCATAAGTATAGCCATCGTTATTGTTGAGATAAACAGCAGGACGAAACTGCCTAACTACCAAAAAACTATCAAAATCTTTATGATACAAGAGGATTGAAACACTATCAAGAGAGCTGATAATATCCCAAGTCTTTTTCTTGCCATTTTCTTTATAAGACATACGTTTTGATTGGATATAAAGTGAATTTGTGCATTTTTCAAAACCAATAGAGTCAAAATCAACTTTTGATTTGACTTCAGAAAAATATTGCATTTACCCTAACTCCTATCTGAAAGATAAGCTTTTTGCTCTTCAAAAGAAAACTGCCCAATGGCTTTATCAAGCTCTTGTTTGTATTGTTTAGCCATTTGGAGGAATTTGGTTTTTTCTTTGCCTTTGAGTTCACTTTTTGTAGTCCTGATACGACCTAGTGGATCGATAGGGCGATTATTTTTATACACACCAAAATGCAAATGTGGTCCTGTACTCATACCAGTGCTACCAACCTTCCCTATGACTTGACCTTTTTTGACATATAAACCAGCTTTCATCCCTTTGGCAAAAGCACTCATATGGGCATAAAGCGTTTTAAGTCCATTGCCATGACTTATCTCAATGGTCTTACCATAACCACCCCTCACCCCTATGTATATGATTTTCCCATTCGCAGCTGCATGGACAGGAGTCCCTACCCTAGCAGCATAATCCACACCATAATGAGGGCGAATGATTTTGAGTATGGGATGAACCCTACCATAAGAAAATCGAGATGAAATCCTTGTATACTGCACAGGCACTTCAAGCAAAAATCCAGCCACTTCTTTGGCATTTTTATCATAAAATCTACCATTATAGGAAAAAATATAATTAGATTTTTTGTTTGTCTCAATCACAGCTGCTTTGATATCAGGTGAACCAAATGGCTTGCCTAATCTGTATTTCCTACTATAGACAATAGCTAGTTTATCATCCTTGAGGACAAATTTTTTAAAATTAATGCTTTTTTTGTAAGCATTGATGAATTCATTGGCAAGATTGACATCTTGAGTTGCATCTACAATATCTTGATAAGGTGATTTTTGGATTGAAAGGCTTAGGATTTTTTGAGTAGAGACAGAAATAATGGGGATAAAATCCATTTTATAATCGCCATTATCTTGATACACCTGTATCTGAACATCATCACTGATAGGGATGAGGGCTTGGAGCAAATCTCCATTCTCATCCCTAAGGGTATAATAATTAACTCCTGCATAAATCTCTGCAGTGAGTTCTTTGTCTTGAGAAGAAAGGTTGTAATACAGTTTTAAAGGGATGCTATTTTGTTCAAAAAAAGTCAATAAAGTAGAGCCTTTGTCCCATATGAGTCTCTCCCCTACAGCTCCAAAGCTCAGAGAAAAAAACAAAAAAAACAAAAGCACAATCTTCTTCATTCAATCTTCCCTGCTTCTCTTTTGGAGTAAAAAGCTAAAATTATATACCATTTAAACAAATACTGAATTTAAAAACAAGTCAATTTTTGATACAATAGGCTTTTAATGACAAAAAATCATAAAAATTTTTAACGAGGGCTTGAAGATGAATTTTAAAGACTTTGACCTTAAAACATGGTTTTTCCCAACTATTTGTTTTTTGCTTTTTTGCTATGGGATGGCATTCATTGTGATTTATACTTATACTTCAAATGCCGATGTTTCGCTATTCAACAACAACAAAACTCCATCAGGGGTAACTGATGTCAATAAATTCAAAGAAGAAATGCTCAAGCAAATCAAAAAGATCAATTAAAATATTTAATATCTTTGTCGATATTGTTTGTATGATTTCAAAATTATAGATTTTCAAGGAGATTTCAAAAAATGATAAAGTCAATAGGAACCCCTACCCCAACCTTGCTAGCCAATGAGAATAAAAAGTTTTTTGACAATATGAAAGCTCAAGAAACAAAAGAGATTTCTGAGAAAACAGATACAATCAAAGAGTCTATCAAAAAAGATAATTATAAAATCGACCTGCAAAAAACTTCTGAAAAAATGGCACTGAATTTGCTTAACCTATAAAATACAAAAAGCTTCTCCATACATAAATGGAGGAATAGCAAAATATTTTTAGGATGACTTCATGTTGCATAATTACCTAAAAGGTGCCGTTCACGATCTCGCTTCCCTCATAGAACTTACAGAAGCTGACACTGAAGATATAAAGCTAGCCAATCATGAAAATATCTTCCAACGCAATGCCAAAAAACAAGAATTGCTCAAAGCTTTTGAAAGCAAAAAATCCCTCATAGATCAAGAAATGCTCAACCTAAAAAATAAATCCCCAGACAAAAGCCTCGCTGATCTTATTGATGATACTTCTAGCGATCTCTTAGGAGAAATGAAAAAAAATCTCAAAACACTCAAAACACTCAATGCCGATTATGCGAGGACTGTTTTTGCAGTATCTGAGTTTTATTCTTCTTTGATACAAAAAATCATCCCTCATGAAGTCGCTGATTATAAAAATACTCGCACCCCTCAAAGCAACTTCTTAAAAGTCAGGGCTTAGGAGGGAGTATGGGCGGTATTTTATCTTCACTCAACACTTCTTATACTGGGCTTCAAGCCCATCAAGCAATGGTAGATGTTACAGGCAACAATATTTCTAATGCGAGTGATGAATTTTACAGCAGGCAAAGAGTCATCGCTAAGCCTGAAAAACCCATCCCTATGGGTGATAAAAATATCGGCAGGGGTGTAGATGTAGAATCTATCCAAAGGATTCATAATGAATTTGTCTTCTCCAGATATTCCAAAGCAGCCCAAGAACACCAATTTTATGACACAGAATTTGCCAACCTTAGAGAAGCTTCAGCCTATTTCCCAGATGTAGATGGAGTAGGTATCTATAATGATATGGAACAATATTTCAATGCTTGGAAAGATTTATCTAAAAATGCTGGTGATGCAGCCCAAAAACAAGTACTTGCAGAAAATACAGAAATCCTCACCAACAACATCAAAGATACAAGAGAAAAACTCACCACATTGCAAAGAAAAGCAAGTGAAGAACTAGAAAGCACTGTAAAAGAAGTCAATGCCCTAGGTTCTCAAATAGCCAAAATCAATCAACGTCTCAAAGAAATGGAAGATGCCAAAACCCTCAAACAAGCCAATGAACTACGAGACCGAAGGGATCAGCTAGAATTCCACCTCAGAGAAATAGTAGGGGGTAATGTCTTTAAAAATAACATCAAAACTAATTCTATCAATGATAAAAAAGTAGCTGATTTTGATGATGGGTATGTTTTGAATATCGCAAATGGATTCAATATCGTAGATGGTGTGAATTTTCATCCCCTCGCACTAGAAAAACAAAATAACGCACAACACCTCAATCGAGTCTATTTTCGTGGCTATGATTTCAAAAATGTCGATATAACTGATAAGTTAAACGAAGGAAAAATTGGTGCCCTCATCAATCTCTACAACACTGGATATGATGGCACAAAAGTCGGTAAACTGCAAAATTATATCAATCTTTTGGATTCATTCGCAAAGGGCTTCATCGAAGCGACTAATGCTATCTATGCACAAGGTGCTAGCCACCAAATCGAAGGAAAAAAAGTAGATTTTGAAAATGATGAAGCGCTCAAAGACACTAATTACAATATCAAAAATGGTAGTTTTGACCTCATAGCCTATAACACCAATGGCGAACAAATCGCAAAAAAAACCATCAATATCAACAATATCACAACGATGAAAGATATCATCAAAGCTATCAATGCCAATACTGATGACAATCATGATAACAATGCTTCCAATGACTTTGATGATTATTTCCGTGCCTATTTTGATAATGATGCCAAAAAATTTTCTATTCAGGCAAAAGAGCCATCTAAGGGCTATTATGTTTCTATCAAAGACAATGGCACTAACTTCACAGGAGCCTTAGGACTCAATGCCTTTTTTGAAGGCAAGGATGCCCAAACCATTCGCCTCAATACCAAATACAAAAAAGACCCTACCTATATTCGTCCATGGCTAGCACCTATCAATGGAAACTTCGATATTGCTAATATGATGCAGCAGCTCCAGTATGAAAAAGTCGATTTTTATGACAATAAACTCAATATCAATCAAATGAAACTCAGTGAATTTTATCAATACCTCAACACCCAACTAGCCACCGACACGCAAAAAACACAGCAAACCCTTGATACAAAAAAATCTGTCCTTGAAGCGATCAAAAAAGAACACCTTGCTATTTCACAAGTCAGCATCGATGAAGAAATGGTCAACCTCATCAAATTCCAAAGCGGCTATGCTGCTAATGCAAAAGTCATCACAGCCATCGATAGGATGATAGATACCCTCTTAGGCATCAAACAGTGAGGAAAAACCTCAAAGAACTTTTAGACAAATACTATAGGCTCAAAAACACTCCCTCAGAACTCACACAGGACAAACCTGATCCCCTCATCGTGCTTAAGGATTATCAAAATGATGAGTCTTTTGAAGCTATCGCACTTATTTGTGCCCTTTTATCTTATGGAAATGCAAAACAAATCGTCCTCACACTCAAAAAACTCGATTTTTCCCTGCTAAAAACTTCGCTAGATTCTATCAAAAAAGCAAAATTTCCCTCTTATCGATTCCAAAAAGCTTGTGATATTCAAAATCTCTTCATCATCATCTATCATATCACTCAAACCACAAGCCTCAAAGACATCATCCTCAAACATTACAAAAAAGAAAACAACATCATAGCTGGAATCTATGGTATTATCGAACACATCAAAGAAAGTATGCAAAGCCTCATCCCTCAAAGCAAAAGCTATGGATTGGATTTCCTTATCGGTAAAAGTGCCTCAAATCCCAAAGGTGCATCCGCATTAAAACGTTGGAATATGTATTTACGCTGGATGGTCAGGAAAGATTGCTTAGATTTTGGCTACTGGGCTAAAGATATTGATACATCCCACCTCATACTCCCCCTAGACACACATACTTTCAAAGTTTGTCAAAAGCTAGGTCTCCTCAAAAGGAAAACTTACGATCTCCAATCAGCCATATTAGCAACACAATCACTCAAAATATTTGATCCAAAAGATCCGATAAAATATGATTTTGCACTTTATCGACTAGGGCAAGAAAAAACCTTGACCTGAAATTTTAATAAAACAGATTAGAACTCAATGTTTTTTATGTATAATATCATCTAAAAAGTTAAAATTTATGAAAAAAATATTTTTGATAATTGGTTGTATTTTCAACCTCTATGCAGAACAATGGACTACTATGCCATCAAATATCCTGCTAAATGGCGGGGAGACAAAGACTATAGATGTCAGCTCAAATCCTTTTTATAGTCGTGGCAATGTCAGCTATTCTACAAATGGTACCCCTTCTTCAGAACTCATCCTTCAAGCCACAGGTCTAAACCAATCATTTTACAATGAAGGAAAAATCAATATCAAAGCCAACTCAAAACTCACTTTAAAAAATTTTCAGAGTTATATAATGGGCTTAAGCGGGAGGAGTGCTTATTATATTGATAAAAATGCCTCATTTCAAGCAAATGGCAAAGAATTCACTATGTTCAAGGGGACTTCATTCTCCAATCAAGGCAATACCACCCTCAATCTCTCATCATCTTTGAATAATTCTGGAAATATTAGCAATTCCACTGGTATACTCATCATCAATACCGATAGATTCAATAACGATAATTGGGATAATGGAAAAGGCACCTATGGAATCTTTGAAACCACTAACAATGCTACGACTTCTATCAATGCAAATGAAATCAACAATTTTGGCTATACATATGATGTTGACAATAGTGGTCAAATCATCAATCCTACCACTGACACTCACCTGAATGCAGTATCTGTGCTAAAATCTTCTTCTAGCTCTACGCTCAACCTAAACGCACCAGATGTCTATAATGGAATAGGTTATAAACAATATGGGATATACCATTCTGGGGCAGCCTACCTCATCGCTGATAATGGGACAATCAATGTGCAAAATAATTTAGCTTCAGAAGGCTCAGGCAAAGGCTTGGGGGCAAAATTTGCCTCCTATATCGTTTATTCTCAAGTCTCTGCTATCAATGGAGGACAGATAAATATTGGGGGTGATTTTAACAACAGAGAATATAGTAATATTTATGTCAATAATGGAGGTTCAATCAACATAACTGGAAACTTCACCAGCACTATCAATACAAACATCTACTTCAGTGGAAATGCCTCTGGTTATGGAAAAATCACTGCTAAAAACATCGATGTCAAAGATTCTAAAATGATATTTTATATGGGTAGTGCAAAGGCTGATACCCTTTATACCCTACTAGATGCAACGACTTCTTTGAACTTTGATCTTTCTGTGTTGGGCATAAAAGATGTGATAGCCCAAGATGGCACCCTGAATATATTCTATAAAGCCAATATATCTCAAAATGGCAACCAACTCCAAATAACCTTTCAAGATAAAAATCCTCCTATAGGAGGGGGGGGTTCTGGTGGTTCTAGCGGTGGTGGAGGGAGTGGTGGAGACTCTAGTGGAGGAAGTGGTAGCACTCAAGAGAGTGCCTCTGATATCCTCTCAAAACACATATCCATCACTCAAAATGAAAAAATCATCATTGATGCCATAGACACACAAAAACCTATTGCAGGTTTTAACATTCGTGATCTAGGCACACAACAAATCAAAAATCTCGCTACAAATATTGAATCAGGACTTAAAAATTTTACTGATAACAAAAATAAAGCCTCAAGATTGAATTTTGACATCAATAAAACAATTATTTTTGGTCGTATGGCTAAAATCCAATCAAGGGATGAACTCAAAACCTCATTTTATGAACCCTATGTGCGATACGCAGCCAATACAATCCAAAATCAATCCCTCCTCACATATACCCCTCCTGAAGCAACAGAACAAAAATCACTTGAAAATGCTATTTATGTGGGCTTATTAGGTGCATACGAGGGAAATACTTCAGCTCTAGGGTATGGATATGGCATCAATATAGGCTATGATAAAATCATCAATCAAAATTTATTCTTAGGTACATATTTCTCTTACATAGGAGGAGGGACAAAACTAGATTCACTCGACATCCAAACCCAAGGTTTTCAAATCGGTGCTTATAGCAGTATCAATACAGGAATTTTTGAAAGCAATCTGATTGTAAGCTACAACTATGGCTTTAATAAATCCAATCGCAATACCTCTCTTCCATCAAATACCTACTCTGCCAAAGCCCTATACAATACAAATTCACTCAATATCTTGGCACAAACTGCTCCAAAATTTAAATTTGGCAGCCATACTATCAAGCCTTTTTTAGGACTGATACTCAATATGGATTTTAACAAACCCATCACAGAAACCACATCTCCTTTTGATGCTCAATATGATTTCAAAAATGATGTTTTTCTCAGTGGAATGATAGGCTTAGAATATCAAAAATATATCTCTAATGGCTATTTTTTCATCCGCCCAAGCTTAGAATATACCTTTTATAGCGATCTAAAATCCACTAAAATCATCTTCCTTGATTCTATCATATCCATCCCTGCCCCAGCTAAAGAAAACTTTGCTTCAGTGATCTTAGGCACAGAGCTACCCATTGATAAAAGATTTTTTATCAATATGAATGCCATAGCCAAAGTCTCTAATCAAAAAACATTCATCATCGCTACAACAGCTTCTTTAAAATTTATGTTTTGATTATATTTTTGATTCAGTGAAAAAATTTGAGCATAGAGCCTAAAAGTCCAAAACCAATGATGATTGATCCCCCTATCCAAGCAATGATTTTAAATTTGAATGCTCCAATTTTATCATTAAAATTTGAGGATAAAAGTGTATCAATCTTTTTGTCTAGGGTTTGGAATAGTGTGTCAATCTTCTTATCTAAGGTTTGAAACTTCTCATTGATATCTTCTTTGAGTTCAGTCCTCACATTATCGATTTTAGTATCAAGTCTATCAACTTTATCTTCTAATCCTTCAATCTTTTCTTCAACTCGAGTGAGCCTTATGTCAACTGAAGTGATTTTTTCATTGAGTCTGTTTTCGACAGCTATAATATCTTCTTTGAGTTCAGTCTTAGAGTTGTCAACTTTTTTATCAAGCCTGCTAAATCTTTTTTCAAGCTCAGTTTTAAGCTCTGCTATTTCTTTTTCTATCACAACACGCACGACTTCTAAATCTTTTTTCGTGCTAAGCTCTTGTCCAAGCTCAGCTTTCAAGTGATAGATAATCTCTTGAATATTATTATTGATAGTTTGCTTGATAAATTCTTTTTGTTCAGATAGTGCTTGTTTGAAAACAAATATGATTGTATCAGCTTGCTTTTTATCAGGAAAATTCGCATAAATTGCATCATAAACTCTTTTATTGGGTTCATAACCATAATTGCTAGTTTCCATACGCTTCTCCTGATAATCTAGCTGTGATTGTAACATAATTAATCTTTTTTAAATGAGCTTGTTTGTTAAAAATAATATGAAGGAATAAAAATTATATCTCAATCATCAATGATTTTTCTCTTGATAACATAAATCACATAAGTCAAAATAGCTAAACTAAATATTATCAAGACAAACTTCATTATTTCTCCTCTTTATATTCATTTTTTCAGGTAATAATTTCTATCATTAAATCTATGCCCTCCCCGTCAGGATCTCGAAAATAACATTGTGTCTTCATCTCATATTTGACAAAAAGATAAATGGGTATTAGCGGGCATAAATCTCTGATACTCAATCCAAATCTCTACTCTGTATAAGCCCCATCCCTCCCCAAAAAAAGGATTATAAAGAAAATATAAATATTAGGTTTTACTATTGTTTTTCTATGGAGGCACTCTCTAAACCTCCATGCACAAACACACAAACGGGTCATAATGGGATGAGCTTTTGATAAATTTATTTGACCTCCCACATCACTGAATAAGCTTTAGGATTTTTATCAATAGCTTGGACAATCCTATCAGCTTGAGGCTTAGCAGAATATACAGCTTGTATATCTTTGAAAGGTCCTATGAGGTACCTTTTAGCCTGCATTGTATTGCCTTTTTTATCTTTATAGGCAAAAGGAATCACTCGATAAGAATATTTTTCAAACAACTTCATTATGCTAGGGTCTTGATGGACTAATACCGCTACTTGTAGATACAATCCTTCTTCAGGAGCACATCCTTGGCAACCTACTTTTAGACTTTTGTTTGATTGATAAGTTTGCTTATTTTTGATGATTTGATTTATCTCAGTGTTGAATCTTTGATCTTTTTGTTGTTGTTTTTCATACCTGATATTTTTTGCCCTTGCATTTTCTTTAGCACCAAAGCTAAACCTCGCTCCAATATTGAGGTTGTAATCAAAGTTATATACCCCTAAGAAAGTCCTAGAAATATCTGCATACATCCTCCAGCTATCATTGAAGGCAATGTTAGTGCCTAAAGATAGGTTGAGTTTGTTGTTGCTTGGAGTGCTGCTAAGCACAGCAGGCAATATAGCAGAACCAGTTTGCATAATCTTAGTATCTCCCCCTGTATTTATCTCATTGATATAAGAAAGACCCAACCTCACATCAGCACTCAAACCTGTGTTGGTCTTGAAAGTTTTGCCTAACACAGCTCCAACACGGCTAATAAGTGCATTATCACCCATCAATGTCGCTGAGTAATCTGAACCTGAAACTGTCATATTGTATTGAGAACTACCAATATAGCCATAGATAAGCTCAACTTGTGGCTCAACAAAATACCCTAATGTATAGATATTCTTAGGTGCCCCAAATACTTGAGTCATCAAAGTATCAAGCCCATATCGATAGCCTACCTCACCACCCAATAAGAAAGCATTAGAATAAACACTATCAGCCGGAGAAGTGATGGTTGGCTCTTTGATTGAAATCCTTTGGCTTAGGTTGAGGTATTTCATACTCGCATCGACATAAAATCCATTGTCCATCACATAAGTATTATAAATCCCAAGACCAAGATTCCTGCCTGAATTGCTATAGCCTGAACCTTTTGAAGTGAGTAAAGTAGCCTCTGCATCGACACCTAGATAATTCACACCGCCCAAAACATCAAACTTATAGTCATACCCAGCTTGGAGTGTGGTATAGAAATCTTCATTACCAGATTTATCACTGCCCAAACCATTGATGACTCTAGCCCAAGCCCCTTGATTAGCTCCTATACCTCTGAGTTCTCCCATCCTTAGGTTCAGATTATTAGTCGCGATCCTAAAGCCACGATAAAAAGTATTCAAAGACTCTTGAAGAGGATTTACTCTAGCTGTATCAGCATTGATCAAAAACCCATCCAATGTATATTGACTATTATCAATATCACGATTATATGCTCCTGTTGTAGGATTATAAGCTGCTTCTTTGGTGATATCTTCATTAGTATCATCTTTTTTATATTTATGCACAGATATGATAGGAGTGATATCATATATACCAGTAGTATAACCTTCTGGCACAAAATAATTATCTCTAATATCACTGTTAAAATCCGCCAAGACAATAGGAGTGAAGCCTTTATAATCACCACCTTCTAAAAATACTTGGAGTTTATTACCGCTAGCTGCTTCTACTTTATTAACACTCAACTTATCACCTACACCATCAGCTGTATCTACACCCATACGAATCAGACCAAAGCCCATTGTCAAATGATCTACATAAAGGGAATGGAAACTATCATTAGACGCTATAGTGCTATCACTCACAGCTCCACTCAAGAGTGCCCCAGTGGTATTTGAATATGTATTAGAGCCTAATGCCCTACCCCCACGCAAATCTATCAAGCTGATATCATCAGGCACAAAACCAATAGGCTCTAAACCATTTGTATTGAAGTTCTTAGGATTACCATACATAATAAGCTCTTTGACAAATGAGTTATCTGTTACGATCCATTTCCCACCATATATTTTCTTTCCAATATCTCCAAATACATATTTATTATTGCTTGTTTTTACTTTTACAAAAGTTTGAATCGTTGCGTGATCAGTAGAAGTAGTATTTTGTAGCTCAGAGACATCTGTATCTTTGATAGATCCAATCAAACTAGTACTCCCATCAAATCCTTTTATGGTCGCTGCTTTCTTATTAGAATCTAAATCAATATTAGCAATGACAGGAGCCTTATTATTAGCAAAGGCAGAGAAGTCATAAACAGAGTTGCCATTTTTGTTCGCTATGTCCACCCTAGAGCCTACACCAAACTTCGCATCGACTTTAACAATAGTAGAAATTTGTCCTATGACTTTGGCATTATCTATACTGATGTTTTGATCTTTTGAAGTTTCATTATACATATCAGTAATATTACCTATCAAAGTGCTATCTCCACTGAAGTTAAAATCCCCTTTTGTATATGAGCTACCATTACCATTCATAACATTATTTATCGTTGTTTGATTGAGATCACCGACATTGTCAAAAGTATATGAAGAATCTTTGGAGCCATCATAAATCTTCAAGCTATCTTTATTGAAGCTATTGTCTCCATCAAAATACACAGTCTTCTTAGCATCTCCATAGATTTTATGCCCATTGAATCTCCCTGTATTATCAAACCTCAAATCTAAGGCAATATTTTTTGATAGATCGCTTGTATTTGTATTTTTAAGGTAAATATCCCCTGTGATTTCTGTACCAGCCACACCAATTGTGCCTTGAGACACTTGAATGGGTTTTTTATCACTATCAGTATTTTTAGGATTGATAGTGGTATTGAGCACGTCTATGATATTTTTTGGTTCAGTCTCAGATCCGCTTTGAGATAAGTCTAATTTAGGTAGATGCGAAAAGATATAAGAAGAATCTTTAGAATCATCACTCTCTTGGATAGAGCCATCCATTTTATAATCACTCGCTGCATTTCCTTCTGTTTTATCAGCTTTAAGCACATCCCCACCAAAATCAAAGACAATATGCTGGTCTCCATCTTGAGCTTGATAAATATTGCTACTCATCTCCTCATCAGGTAGATTATCCAAATCAATCTTTTGTGCATTATCTTCTGAGCCTAAAGAATTTGTGATTTTACCTAGTTGCCAAGTGTTACCTACCCAAATCACAGAGCCATTGATTTTACTAGAACTATCAGAAAAAAGATTTATATCCAAAGAACCAAAATCAATAAAATTATATATATTGTCTTGATTGTCATTTGAAATGACAAATCCACTACCTGAAGTAGCTTTTGAATAAGAACCATCACTTTTTGTGTAACCATAGCTTGAAATGGAATCTTTTCCGATGAAATTAAGCGTAACAGCCTTATTGGTATAGCCTACTTGACCTTTGAACTGATGTTTGGTATTCAAGTCAAGTGTTTGGGTATTCCCAGCACTATCTTTTGTATGTGAGAGGATATTATCATCTACAAATTTTTGAGCTGTTGTAGACAAAGTATTTGTTTCATCACTAGATTCACCAGGGAGTTTTGCCAAATCAGTCCCATTGAAAGTGATTTGGAAATTTTTGAACTTGCTTTTATCTTTTGCTTCATAGCTATCACTTGATGAGATAGAAGTGCTCCAAGTTCCATCTGTATTTTTGTAACTTACCCCTGCTTTATCCTCTATATTGCCGCTAAATTGCTCATTGATGATATTGATAGAACCATTAAAGCCTTTCAAAGCATCAAATTTCAAAGCACTATCATCAGTGGTAGAAGGATTTTTATTATCAAAACCATCGATGAGTAATGTAGAATTTTCACTCCCACCCAAAATTGAAGCATCTTTGCCAAAAGCATTTTGACCATAAAAATATAAATTGGCAGTTACTCTTCCTTGTTCATCTGCATCACTACCACCCAAATCAAGTTTGCCACTCAGGCTTGAAGTAGCTTTGATGAGCTTTGTATCGCCTATGATAGAGGGATCATTCCAGTATTTTTGCTCATCATAAACCCTATCATTAAAATTTCTACTATCAAAAGTCGCATTGAAAGTAGTGTTTATGGTTTGAGTTTTAGAATCAGTAGTTTTGGTCGGGGCTTTGATCGTAGCATTTTTGATATCAGAGCCAAATACATTATAGACATAATTAGCAGTACCTGTTCCAATATTAGCTTTTGAAGCAAAGATTTTATCAGCAATGAGGTGTTCTGTGGTCGCATCTGTATTGGTAGAATCTTTGGTAGTCAGGGCAGAACCCATATTGATAAGATTGATAGTAGCTTTAGCATTACCAGAAAGTTCGATCATATCCTCTTTACTCATAGGCACTATAGAACTATCCCCTATGAAGGTAAAATGATTGTCTCCTCCTGCCAAAGCCACAGTTTTTTTCATCACAAGAGAAGAAGATTCAACATAATCTTTAAAATCCTTTTTGTGCTCCTCACTATTTGAAATATAACTATTTTCAGTCAATAATGAATTATCAGAAGTTAAGAGCTGTTTATTTTTGGTTGATTCAGAAGATTTTGCAAATATCATTGTTGCGTTTATATTATCTGAGGCAGAATATAAACCATTTTCTACAATCAGATTAGTCCCCCTGACATAAAAATTCCCTTTTGCAGCACCACCTGTATTGGTTATATCTTGATTCATAGACACAGTCGCTGCTGTATTGTCCAAAGTCAAATCCAAGCTTGCATTCCCTGCTAAAGTTATAGTAGTCATTTTGTCTTTGGCATCAGTTCCTGTAGGATTAGATGGCAGTAATGATCCTTTGCCTTTGAAAGATAGCTTCGAACCATCTTTTAGCAAAGAAATCTCAGAGCCTTTATAATAAGTCTTATTATCACCCGTAGTATCAAAGCTCAAGTTGGCAAAAGTGCTGCTAACTTTTTTAGGACTAGTTCCAGTGATATTGCCATAAATATCCCCGATAATAGAGGTATTATTCGCTATCAATGAAGTGTCAGGGGCAAGTGTGATAGTCGAACTCAAACCTTGAATTTCCAATACCCCCCCGGATTATTGATATTGAGGATATTTTGTTTAGATTGAGTGCCAGCAAATTTTAGAGTCACATTACTCGCAGAGCCATCATAATTATAAGTGATGATAGAATCAGATTTGCTATAGAGCGAATTAGGATTGAGGGTCACATTGAGTGTATCAGAAGCTCCATTCTCCAAGACTCCATAAAATTTAGAATGTGAAGTATTCGCTTTGCCATCAGCACCTGTGGTTGTAGTATCCCCAAAGACTGCATTCACATTGCCTTTAAAATCACCTATGATACTCGTGGCTGTAGCGATGAGGCTAGAGTTTTCTTTGATGCCTGTTGTGTTTTTGAGTGCGACAGTGCCATCTGTATCCTTGAAGCTCAAATCAGTCTTTCCAGTTCCCAATTTGATTTCAACTGGGTTAGTGCCACTTTGGCTTTTGATAGAGCCTGAATGGCTAAAAGAAAAAGACTGATCATAAGAATTGCTTGAAAGATCAATCATATCCCCTTTGAATGCAGAAGCTTGGAGTGCATTACTCAAGCCTGAATAAGTGATACTTTTATCAGGGGCAGTATCGAAGGCAAAGTTGAAGGCATAATCATTATCTTTTAAGCTTCCAGTGAATGAAGAACCTGCTAAAACAATCTTAGTGCCTTTTGTAATGTCTTTTTTGTCATCTGAGCTTACACCATCAAATCCAGTTACATTGCTAGTATTACCAGAAGAGATTTGAGGGGATTTATTATTGAATGCAAGGAATCCAGCATTATGGAATGCACTCTGAATTGTATTTTTATCAGAAGAAGTGCTGATACCTTTTAGGTTGAATACAGAGATTTGATTAGCACCACTTGCACTACCGCCCAAAATACTCCCAGCAAACTTCACAGCATTTGTATTATCGGTAAAATCAAGGTTGATATTATGCTTGCCCTGTCCTACGATAACCAATCCATAAGTAGAAACATCATTACCTGAATAATCAAGGTTCATATTTACATCTACAAATTTATCAACTGAATCTACTTTTGTGGTTTGACCAATGATGCCATTGATAAAAGTATTGACTAAGTTCAGACTCCCTACAGATTCTTTGAATTGGTCATATTTGAGCACACCTGCGTTATAAAAATTATAGCTTGAGTCATCTGTACCACCATAGATATGTCCAGTATAGCCAGATTGATTGTCTTTGACGCTAAAAGTGCCTTTAGTGAAAGCAAAAGTGATGTTCTTTTTGAAATGATCGTCTTTAAAGCCAATATCCCCATCCGAACTCTTTGCAGTCACAAAACTAGCATCAGATGAAAAGATAGAATCTTTTTGAGTTAGCCTATAAAATGATGAAGTATCTTGTGCATCATCAGTATTGTTTGCCACGACAATGGTATTGCCTGCATCATCTTTTGAAAGGCTGCCATTCCCAAAGGTGGCATTGAGTCCAGAGATGAGATTTCCTTGAGAGATGTTGAGCTCACCAAATTGGAATCCTGTGCCTTGGATTTTTGCTTGATTATTAGCAAAAGAATCCAAAACTACATTAGTCCTAGTGAGTGAGACAGTATAGGTTGCTTGTTTGTCAGTTGATGACACTGCTGGACTGCCTAAGAGTGATATATTCGTCTTATCTTTGATCAAATCAATGATATTTTTATTAGTGGCAGAAAAATCCAAAGTGCCAATATTATCAAAATTAACGACTGAGCTTTTTGAGCCTCCATAGATTTCTACGAGTTTAGATGACTTGTCTTTTGTATTACCAGAGCCATCATCTCCGCCAAATACAAAATTCATATTTAAATTTGCATTATTCCCATAGATATTACCCATACTTAATTGTTTGGAATCTGTAGTTTTCCTGAAATCAAAAGTCCCATCAATAATCCCATAATAATATGAATTACTATTATTCACACCAATATTCCCAATACTCTTTCCTGCTGTATTGAGGAAAGTCAATAAAGTAGAGGATTTAAAACCTTTAATATCCCCTATTGAACTATTATCAAAAGTAGCATTAATATTTGAATTTTGATCAGTTTTTTCTCTCATTAGAGATAGGTTAGACAAATCAGAATCTTTGAGATTAATAGTTGCAAAACCCATACTTCCAATTTTTATGCTTATATTTGATTCACTTGTAGTATTTTCAAAATCTATAGCAGAATTTTTACCATGAAATAACATTCCACCGTCGTTTTTGATTTTAGAATTAAGGAAAGTTACTTTGTTATGATTATTTGCAATAAAAAATAAACCTAAAGAAGTATCTTTATTTACTTCAAAATTAGAGTCTTTGACCAAAAGATTAAAATCCTGGATACCACTGACATTCAAATTGACCATTTTCGCAGTAGAATTATTCTCAATAGTCATATCAAATTTTTTGAAGTAATCTCCACCACTTATACTAAATTTATTTATTGTTGCATTATCAACTAAGAGTGAATTAGTAATCCTTGAATTTTTAACTCCAGATTTGAACTGCAAATCATCAATTTTTGAACCATTTTTCAAAGTCACGTTGTTGAAAGTGCCATTTAGTTTTACTTGAGAGATTTTTGAATTATCAAGAACGATATTATTTATCAAATTAGATTGTTCATTAGGAGTAGAAGTGTCTATACTACCTTCTATCTTGGAATCTTTGAGCGAAATATTAGAGCTTAAGAGGTAAAAATGAGCTTTGATATTACTATTATTAGTCGCTGTGAGGTTAAATGTGTTTGCTACGAATATTAGTTTGTTGGATTCATCTTTGCTTTGATTTTTATTGATAGTGGCATTGTTGAGGTTGAATGTAGATTTATTCCTGTTCCTATCGACATAATTTTGAAATGAAAAATCAGCTCCATTTGAAATATCAATTGAAGTATTGGAAGAGAATCCAAAATAGACATCTTTGGCATTCCATTGACTATCTGAACCACTTATCTTGATACTAGGACTTGGCGATCTATCCCCATAACCATAATAAGCATTCCATAAGCTCTTATAATCACCATTCCATTTCGCACCATCAGTAACAAGGATTTGATAATGTGCAGCCTGATCTGTAAAATTCCCATCCCACTCAGTGCCAGCACCACTCAGAGAAATAGTCTTTAGAAGATTTCTATTTGGGTTACCATAATGTGATAAATCCCCTTTCCATTTAGCTCCATTGCTTAGGAATACATTGAACCCATAATATGATAAACCTTCAACTAGCGTGTTAAGACCAGATGTTATATTCCCTACAAAGGCATAATTTTTATTTTCACCTGCATTAGCACCAGTATAACTTCCATCAAATTTCAAATTAGAATCCTTTCCATCATTTGAAACCAGCTGATAAGTGATATTTCCTTTATAGAGAGAATTTTTAAAATCAAAATCAAAGTAACCAGGAATTTTATCATGCATTCTAAGTAAACTAAAGTTCCCTTGGAGGAAAGAGAAATCATCAGCATTGACTACAGAATTTGTGGCTTTGAGGTTAATAGTTTGATTAGTAGAAGCGAATTGATGATCACTTCCTCCATATTTCAAGGTATAAACATCATTTTTTGAACTATCTGGAGTGAGTTTGATACCAGTTTTAAGGACATTCGAATTTTGATTGATAGTGGCTGAAGGGGTGGCTTCATCTGCTTTGAGCACTCCAGTGAATGGGAGCAAAAAAGCAGATAAGACGATAGAAACAATAGGGAAAAAATTTTTATTTTTGGGTTTTTGAGTTTGAAGAGACTTTGGAGAAAGGCTTTTTAAGGATTTAGCCCCCCCCCCCCATAGGTATTTTTGGAGTCAAGATTTTAGATTGAGTCATCATCTTTAAGTTTCCTTATTATTTTATTTTCAAGTCATTTTTGATGTGAATACAAAAAAACTTTTTGAGGGTGGGATTAGAACATAAATTTATTTAAAGTAAACTTAAACATTTAATTTTTTTGAACCAAATTTTGAGTAGAACTATCGTTTCAAAGACCTATTTGAGACAAAACCAAGAGATTAAAATTTTTGGAAATTTTGGGAAAAAAGAAGGTATTTTTGAATGAATGATAAGTTAAAAAAAATCAATTTCATTAACACATATGAATGATAAGTTAAAAAAAATCAATTTCATTAACACATATTCCTCTTTGGAATATTTCTACAAGCTTTGTATTGATATAAAAATGATTGCGACCTATTTTACGACACTCTAAAATGCCAAGTTTCTGGCAGATTTTTAGGTACTTTGAAGCAGTTTGTCGAGAAATATCTATTTTATCTAATATGAAATTGATTTTTGTATAAGGGTGTGAAAAAATCAATTCAACTAAGTCTTTACTATAGATTTTAGGTGCATTGAGTTGAATCAAATCACTTGTTTCTTTGATGAGTTCATCAATATATTTTATCATTTTTATTGTCTCAATAGCAGTTTTTTCAACACCCTCTAAGATATATATTATCCACTCAACCCATTTATTCTCTTCTCTGACTTTTTGTAAAAGATCATAATAAATATTTTTTGTCTGGATAATATAAGCACTCAAATATAAAATAGGCAAATCAAGAACCTTCATATAAACAAGATAAAGGATATTCAATATCCTTCCAGTCCTACCATTCCCATCATAAAAGGGATGGATACTCTCAAATTGATAGTGAATCATCGACATCCTAATAAGAGGATCAAGAGAATCCATATCCGAATTGATATATTTTTCAAGGTTTTTCATAAGGTGCAAAATATCATTATAGTCTTGAGGGGGAATATATTTGACTTCATTGGTAGAAGGATTTTTTAGTATCGTGCCACTTTGTTTCCTGAAACCTGCGTTATTTTGTTCAAGTTCTTGCTGTATCTCTAAAATATGTTTGTTTAAAAACAAGCCATCTTTTTTGATGAGTTCAAATCCTTTTTTGAGTGCCCTGCTATAATCTTGCACTTCCTTTGCATTTTGACTCACTGCTTCATCACTAGCTTGGGTTAAAAATAATTCAGTATGTGTAGTGATGATATTTTCAATCTCACTTGAATCTTTTGCTTCTTGAAGGATTAAAGAGTTTATCAAAATATTTTGATTAGGGATAATCTTCATAAAACCATTTAGATTTCCTAAAGCTCTTGAAGCATTGATTAGTTTTTGATAAATCTGAGGGGTAAGATTGATTTGTATGGGTAATTCCTGTGGCAAGAAACCTTTATCAATAGACATAAATCCTCCTTAGACTATAAAATTTATTTTAACACAACTCATTGTATAAAAGTTAAAAAGGATTAAGACTTAAAAATAAAAAATGGGAGAAAAAAGGCGAAGGGCTAAGGGAAAAGGTAGGATTAGCCTTTTCGTTTCTCTACTATCTCTTTAGCAATATTGGCTGGGACTTCACCATAATGGTCAAACTCCATTGAATAAGTCCCTCTTCCCTGCGTGGCTGAACGCAAATCAGTAGAATAACCAAACATTTCTGCGAGTGGGACAAAGGCATTGACGATTTTTAGCCCCATCCTATCATCCATAGAATTTATCTGACCTCGACGCCTATTGAGATCACCGATGACATCACCCATATACTCTTCTGGGACTTCGACTTCGACTTTCATCATCGGCTCTAATAAAACAGGGCTAGCACTCCTACAAGCATCTTTAAAAGCCATAGAACCAGCGATTTTAAAAGCCATTTCAGAAGAATCCACATCGTGATAACTCCCATCATAAAGCGTTACTTTAAAATCCACGACCGGATAGCCAGCTAAAACACCATTTTGCATTGCCTCTTGAATCCCTTTGTCTACTGCGGGGATATATTCTTTGGGGATGACCCCACCTGAGATTTGATTGACAAATTCATAGCCGCTACCAGCTTCTTTTGGCTCAAGCTTGATGAAGACATGACCGTATTGACCCCTACCACCTGATTGCTTGGCGTATTTGCATTCTTTATTCACTGAAGCCCTGACCGTCTCTCTGAAGGCAACTTGAGGTTGTCCGATTTCAGCTTCTACTTTGAACTCTCTTTTCAAACGATCCACGATGATTTCTAAATGCAGCTCACCCATCCCGCCGATGAGGGTTTGACCCGTCTCTTCTTGGGTACTGACTCGGAAGCTTGGGTCTTCTTCTGCTAATTTACCTAGTGCGACACCCATTTTTTCTTGATCTGCTTTGGTCTTTGGCTCCACAGCGATATGGATGACTGGCTCTGGGAACTCCATCCTCTCTAAGATGACAGGAGACTTTTCAGAACAAAGTGTATCCCCTGTCAAAGTATCTTTCAAGCCCACAAAAGCACAAATCTCACCGGCATAAACTTCTTTTATGTCTTCTCGCTTGTTAGAATGCATTTTGAGCAATCGACCGACTCGTTCTTTTTTGCCTTTTGTAGAATTCAGCACATAGCTACCTGATTCTAACATACCGCGATACACACGTACAAAAGTCAGCTGCCCGACGAAAGGATCAGTCATTATTTTGAAAGCAAGTCCTGCAAACTCACCATCATCAGTGGACTGGACATAGACTTCTTCTTCAGTTTTTGGATCAATGCCTTTGATATCAATGACTTCAGTAGGAGCAGGGAGGAAATCCACGACTGCATCTAAAAGCGTTTGCACTCCCTTATTTTTGAATGATGAACCACAAAGCATAGGGATAAGACTCATATTATGGCAACCAATTTTGATGCCTTTTTTTATCTCATCAACACTAAGCTCTTCACCCCCAAGATATTTTTCCATCAAGGCTTCATCTTGTTCGGCAGCTGCCTCGATGAGTTTTTCTCTATACTCTTGAGCTTTTGGCATCAGATCTGTGGGTATATCCTCAACATCATATTTTGCCCCCATTGTCTCATCATTCCAAACAATGGCTTTCATCTCAATGAGGTCAACGACGCCTTTAAAAGTATCTTCAGCACCAATAGGGATATTGATAGGGATAGGGTTGGCTTTGAGCCTTTGTTTGATTTGTGATTCTACATTGTAAAAATTGGCTCCAATCCTGTCCATTTTGTTTACAAATACCATTCTTGGGACACCATATTTATTAGCCTGTCTCCATACGGTCTCACTTTGAGGTTGCACACCACCCACAGAGCAAAATACCGCCACAGCTCCATCCAAAACACGCATAGAACGTTCGACCTCTATGGTGAAATCGACGTGTCCTGGAGTGTCTATGAGGTTGATTTGATAGTTTTTCCAAAAACAAGTCGTCGCAGCAGAAGTGATGGTAATGCCTCTTTCTTTTTCTTGCTCCATCCAGTCCATTGTCGCAGCACCATCATGGACTTCACCTATCTTATGGCTGACTCCTGTATAAAAAAGTATCCTTTCTGAAGTCGTTGTCTTCCCTGCGTCGATATGGGCAGCTATGCCGATATTCCTGATTTTATCTAATGGTGTTTTCCGTGCCATCTGTTTCCTTAATATTTTTAAAAGTTTTTAATATTCAATCAATATGCAATCAATGAAGGTCAAAAAGAAGGAGAGTGAAAACTCACTCAAATTACCAACGATAATGAGCAAACGCTTTGTTTGCTTCTGCCATTTTATGCACATCTTCCTTTTTCTTAAACGCTGCTCCTTTATCACTAGCAGCATCTAAGAGTTCATTTGCCAATCTATCAGTCATCGTTCGCTCGTTCCTTTTCCTTGTGGCTTCTAGAATCCAGCGGATTGATAAAGACTGCTGCCTCACAGGTCTGACTTCTACAGGGACTTGATAAGTCGCACCCCCTACTCTTCGGCTCCTGACTTCAACAAGAGGCTTTACATTTTCAAGGGCTTTTTCAAATATTTCAATGCCTTTTTCACCACTTTTTTCTTCAATCTTACTCAGTGCAGCATAAATGACTTTTTCAGCAATGCTTTTTTTGCCATCATACATCATTTTGTTGATGAATTTGGTTACTACTTTATTCCCATAGATAGGATCACCCAAGACTTCTCTGATTGGGGCTTTTCTTCTTCTCATTCCTTCCTCCGTTATTTTTTATCTGAGCCGGGTTTTGCTTTTTTGGCACCATATTTACTTCTAGATACTGTCCTCTTCGCTACGCCTGCTGTATCCAAAGCACCCCTGACAATGTGGTATTTCACACCTGGTAAATCTTTTACCCTGCCGCCTCTGACCAAGACAATGGAGTGTTCTTGAAGGTTGTGTCCTTCACCAGGTATATAGCTGATGACTTCTACTTTGCTCGTGAGCCTTACTTTGGCTACTTTCCTCAAAGCAGAGTTAGGTTTTTTTGGCGTTGTTGTGTAAACACGTGTGCAAACACCTCGTCTTTGAGGGCATTCTAATAAAGCTGGGGATTTCGTCTTTTTGATAACTTTTTTTCTTTCTTTCCTGACTAACTGATTGATGGTTGGCACTTCTTGAATTCCTTTTTTAAAAATTTAAAATAAAAATAGCACAATTCTACACTAAAAAATCTTTTGTTTATCTTAGAAAAACAAAAGATTAGTCTTGTTTCTCTGTTTTGAGGATGATTTTTTTATTTTTATAAAGTCCTGTCCCTACAGGTATCATCCTACCTAAGACCACATTTTCTTTCAAGTCTTCTAAAAAGTCTTTTTTCGCAGCGATGCTTGCTTCAGTGAGGACTTTTGTAGTCTCTTGGAAAGAAGCTGCAGAGATGATGCTATCACTCCCTATCGCTGCTCGGGTGATACCAAGTAAAATAGGCTCTGCTATCGCTGGCTCACCATTTAGACGCATCGTTTTTTCATTCTCTTCTTTGAAGAGTCTTTTACTGACCAAATCTCCTTCGATAAACTTGGTATTGCCACTATCAACTATCCTGACTTGTCTGAGCATTTGTGATACAATGATTTCAATATGCTTATCAGCGATATTCACACCCTGTCTGCGGTAAACTTGCTGCACTTCACTCACGATGTATTTGTGCAATTCTTTTTCACCACTTATCCTTAAAATATCGTGGCTAGAAATGACTCCTTCACTCATCGCTTCGCCTGCGTGGACAAATTCATCTGCGTGGACTAAAATCTGCCTATTTTTGTCCACAAGGTATTCAGCACTCCTGCCATCATCAGCTGTGACTATGATACGTTCTTTGTTCCTAATAGGCTTACCAAAGCTTACGATACCATCGATTTCTGAAAGCATTGCTGCGTCTTTTGGCTTGCGTGCTTCAAAAAGTTCAGAAACTCTTGGAAGACCTCCTGTGATGTCTCTGGACTTGACTGTTGCTTTAGGCGTTTTTGCCAAAATATCAGCTATATGAACTTTTGAACCTTCTGATACAGAGATAGAAGTTTTTGGTTCGAGGATATAACGCAATGTTTGACCATCTTGTGCCTCGACTAATATGCTTGGCTTGAATCCTGCAGGCACATATTCATTGACTACAAGGTTTGTGATGCCTGTACTTTCATCTTCTTTTTCTGCGACAGTAACGCCTGGTATGATGTCTTCAAATTTTACGACACCAGGCTTATCAGAGATGATAGGATTGTTGTAAGGATCCCAAGTGGCTACGACATTCCTTGTATTAGAATCTGGCTTGGCTATCAAAGTCTCAATATCTACTTGGCTATTATCCCCTATGAGTATTTTTGAATTCCTAGCGATATAATGCCGTATTGCTTCTCTGTCATTGCCATCAGCTACAACTGCAAAAATACCTTTTTCATTCACTATATCGCCTTTCTTGATCTCTTTGTTCCTTTGGAGGTGATCAGCTTCAAGGGTATAGTATTTGACGATACCTTTTTCTTTGGCATGGATATTTTGAGAAATTGGAGCATTGTCATCAACGATGATTTCACTCGCATAAGGGATACGATTGGGGATATTCCAACCATCTTTGATGATATCAACAATACTACCACCTTTTTTGACCTGATGCCCAGTAGCATATGGCAAATAGATTTTGCCCTCGATTTTACCACTCACACCTGCAAGCTCATTTGGCTTGGCGACATCTCCTCGCCTCAAGACAAATTTCATTTCTTGCTCCGCATTGCTCACGCTCAATATGATCTCATCATGAGCACTATCAATCCTAAGGATACCATCAAAAGGAGCTTTTATCTTTGGCTCTACGACTAATATAGCTGCGTTCCTACGATTGGCAACGATATTTTTGCCTTCTTTATTCTTGTAAGTTTTGAGGTTGTAATACCTTATGAAGCCTTCTTTTTCTGCTAAGATTTCTCTCTCTTCTTGACTCCTAGAGGCTGTCCCACCGACGTGGAAAGTCCTCAAGGTAAGCTGCGTACCGGGCTCTCCAATAGATTGAGCTGCGATAACACCGACTGCCTCGCCGGGTTTGGACATTTTACCTTCACCTAGATTGAGTCCATAACATTTGGCACAAACACCTTTTTGAGCCTTGCAAGTAACTGGTGTGCGGATAATAGCTGATTTCACACCTGATTCTGTGATTTTTTTGGCTTTTTCTTCATCAATGAGGGTACCTGCACTCAAGAGGATTTCATTCGTGATAGGATCGATAATGTCTTCAGCCAATACCCTACCAAAAATCCTTTCTTCCAAAGGCTCTATCAATTCACTACCCACAGTAATATCAGTGATTTCAATACCTTCGTGCGTGCCACAATCTTCCATTATAACTTTTACATTTTGAGAAACATCAATGAGTTTCCTTGTCAAATATCCAGCATTGGCTGTTTTGAGTGCTGTATCAGCTAGACCTTTTCTAGCCCCGTGTGTGGAGTTGAAATACTCTAATACATTCAAGCCTTCTTTGAAGTTTGAGATGATAGGGGTTTCGATGATAGTGCCATCTGGTTTTGCCATCAATCCCCTCATCGCAGAAAGCTGTCTTATCTGGGCTGCTGAACCCCTTGCTCCAGAATCTGCCATCATATAAATGGAGTTAAACCCTCCTTTGTCTGCCTCGACTAATGCCATCATTTCTTTGCCCATCTTATTATTGGTATCTGTCCAAATATCGATGATTTTGTTATACCTTTCTTGTTCTGTCAAGAGACCTTGATCGTATTGGGCTTGAATCTTTTTGACTTCAGCTTTGGCAGTATTGACAACTTTTTCTTTGTCGTTAGGGACAATAATATCTGCTGCAGAAATAGAAATACCTGCTTTGGTAGCGTATTTGAAACCTAAGCTTTTTAGGTTGTCCAAGAAAGTCGCTGTGATACCAATGCCGCCTTCTTTATAAACATAATCAATCAAGGCACTGATATCTTTTTTCTTCATCACATGATTCCATAGATTTGAAGGGACAAAATCAGGCAATATGGATTTTAAAATCAGCCTACCTGCAGTCGTATGCAATACTCTCCTGTCAATCACGGTGCGTATCTTAGCATTGATATCAAGCTCATCAGCTTCAATGGCTATCATTATCTCATTGATATTCCCAAATAATTTATGCTCACCTTTCACACCCACTCTCTCCAAAGACAAATAATACAATCCTAAAACCATATCTTGGCTAGGGACAGCGACTGCCTTTCCACTTGCAGGGAGCAAAATATTCATTGAGCTTAACATCAAAACCTTGCATTCTGTTATCGCTTCTTGAGATAATGGTACGTGGACTGCCATTTGGTCCCCATCAAAGTCAGCATTGAATGCAGAACAAACAAGAGGGTGTAATTGGATAGCTTTGCCATCGACTAATTTAGGGTGAAATGCTTGAATGGATTGTTTGTGCAAAGTAGGAGCACGATTCAACAACACAGGATAACCTTCTGTGATTTGTTGTAAACATTCCCAAACTTCATTGGTTTTTTGTTCTATCATTTTTTTAGCCTGCTTGAGTGTCGTGGCATAGCCTTTTTCTTCAAGTTTTGCTAAAAGATGGGGTTTGAATAATTCTAAAGCCATATTTTTAGGCAGACCACATTCATCCATATGCAGATTGGGTCCTACAACGATGACACTCCTACCAGAGAAGTCGACACGTTTGCCAAGTAGATTTTGTCTGAATCGACCTTGTTTCCCTTTGATGATCTCTGATAGCGATTTAAGGGGTCGTTTATTTGCACCTTTGACAGCATTTGCATTCCTAGCATTATCAAAGAGTGCATCTACTGCTTCTTGCAACATCCTCTTTTCGTTCCTAACGATGATTTCAGGAGCATCTAGTTCTAAAAGTCTTTTCAATCGTTGGTTTCGATTGATAACCCTTCGATACAAATCATTCACATCACTGACGGCAAATTTCCCCCCATCAAGAGCGACCAAAGGTCTCAAATCTGGTGGCAAGACAGGCAAGACGGTGAGCATCATCCATTCAGGACGATTTCCAGAATTCAAAAAGCTTTCAACGACTTTGAGACGTTTGATGATTGTTTTCTTTTTGGCTTCTGAATTTGTGTTTTTGACTTCTTCTCTGAGGTTTTGTAATAAAAGGGTCAAATCAAGCTGCTCGAGCAATTCTTTGACTGCTTCACCACCCATTTGTGCTACAAATCCTCTGTCTTCAAACCTCTGATGGATATTTTGATATTGCTCTTCATTCAGTACGTCATATTTCATCACAGGCTTTGTGGATTCATTGTCATAAAAAGCTTCACCGGGCTCTTTGACAATATAAGCTTCATAATACAATACACGTTCTAGATCTTTCATCTTGACACCAAGCAATGTACCTATCCTGCTAGGCAGAGAACTGACATACCAAATATGTGCCACTGGAGTTACTAACTCAATATGCCCCATTCTGGAACGACGGACTTTTGAACTTGTAACTTCAACCCCACATTTTTCACAAACAATGCCTTTATAACGAGGTTTTTTGTATTTGCCACACAAACATTCATAATCCCTCACAGGACCAAAAATCTTAGTGCAAAATAAACCATCCCTTTCAGGTTTGAGGGTTCTATAGTTTATTGTTTCAGGTTTTTTCACTTCTCCATGACTCCAAGAAGCAATTTTCTCAGGGCTTGCTAAAACTAATTGGAAACAATTAAAATCACTGGGTCTATCTTCTTCTTTGACTACGATAGGTTTAGGGTTGCCATCTTCATCAACATCATCACCAAAAATATTGACATCCAAAGCTAGAGACTGGAGCTCTTTGGTTAAAACATAAAAAGTTTCAGGTATTTCAGATTCTCCTACATGTTCTCCTCTGGTTATGGCTCTGTAGGCATTTTCTCTACCCTTGACATCATCAGATTTGACTGTGAGCATTTCTTTTAGAGTATGGGCAGCTCCATAAGCTTCAAGTGCCCAAACTTCCATTTCTCCAAATCTCTGACCTCCAAATAATGCCTTCCCACCTACAGGCTGCTGGGTAACAAGTGAATAAGGTCCTGTACTCCTTGCGTGGACTTTCTCATCGACAAGATGATGAAGCTTGAGCATATACATATAACCAATATTAACCCTTTCTCTCATCTTTTCGCCAGTCTTACCATCATAAAGATCGGTTTTGCCATCCATAGAGATTTTTGCCATTTCAAAAAGCTTGTTGAATTTTTCTTGAGAGATGCCTTCAAAAACAGGGATAGCAAATTTAACTCCATTGCTCCAATCTCTGGCATAATCTAGCAATTCTTCATCAGTGGATTTTTTTAATACATCAATGATTTCAGGTTCATTTTGATTGACAAGCTCTGCGATTTGAATCATTTTGGTTCTGAGGTTTTTACTGAACATCCCTTTGTGTTTGTGTAAAAGTTCAGAAATTTGTTCTCCAAATTGCTTACCTACCAACCCTAAATGCACCTCAAGTATCTGCCCGATATTCATACGGCTTGGCACACCTAAAGGATTCAAAACTATATCTACTGGCTCACCATCTGCAGTATAAGGCATATCAACAGCAGGGACTATATTTGAAACAATACCTTTATTCCCATGTCTTCCTGCCATTTTATCGCCTACTTTGAGTTTCCTTTTTGTAGCGATATAGATTTTGACCTGCTTGACAACACCACTAGGTAAAATATCATCTTTTTCCAAAATAGAAAGCTTTTCTTCGTGTTCTTCACCTAATGTCTTTTTTTGCTCTAAAAAGTTTGTTTTGATTTGTTCGTATTTGCTTTGGACATTCTTTGAATAACTTTTTATAAGCGTGTTTAAGGCGAAACGATTGATATTGGCTATCTCTTCTTTTGGTATCATTTCACCTTTTTTATATTTTTTCTCATTTATCATCGCATCTGCATTCAATTTTTCTTTTGAAAGCATCAGCCCAATCCTGAGCATTTCTTCTTTGTTCAACATCGTCAAACGATCATGATGCTCAATATCCAAAATAGATTTCTCATCTTCATAAGCACTGATAGCCCTTGAATCTTTTTCATAACCTTTTTTGGTAAAAATCTTCACATCTACAACTGTGCCTTCTAATGAAGGTGGGCAATAAAGTGATTTATTCACAACATGACCTGCTTTTTCACCAAAAATAGCTCTCAAAAGTCTCTCTTCTGGTGTAGGCTTGACTTCTCCTTTTGGCGAGACTTTCCCTACAAGTATCATCCCACCACTCACATAAGTACCAATTTTTATGATGCCACTCTCATCTAGGTGTGCAATCTCTTCTTCACGTACATTTGGGATATCAGAAGTGATCTCTTCAATACCGTGTTTCAACTCCCTAGCTTCAATTTCTTTTTCATAAATATGGATAGAGGTAAAAGCATCTTCACGGATGACTTTTTCACTCACGACAATCGCATCTTCGAAGTTATAGCCATTCCAAGGCATGAAAGCAACACGAATATTCTTGCCTAATGCTAATTCTCCATTATCCATACTCGGACCATCTGCAATTATCTGATCTTTTTGGACATTATCACCTACTTTGATGATAGGTTTTTGTGTGAAGCTCGTGTTTTGATTGGTTCGTAGATTTTTTTGCAATGAATAAGTATCAATATAAGCTCCGTTTTCATCTTCACCCAAAATATAGATATTCCTTGCATCAACTTTCTCTACAACACCTGCCCTGATAGCTTTGATAGCTTCCCAAGAATCTCTTGCGATAATGCTTTCTATACCCGTACCGACAATAGGAGCATCAGGATGGAGCAAAGGCACAGCTTGTCGTTGCATATTCGAACCCATTAAGGCACGGTTGGCATCATCATGCTCTAAAAAAGGTATCAAAGAAGCAGCAACACCTACGAGCATTCTAGGGCTAAGGTCAATGAGCGTAACCCTATTTTTTTCATTCAACATGATCTCCCCGCCTACCCTAGTCTCTATCAAATCTTCAATGATAGCACCTTTATCATTTAGCTTTGTGCTTGCAGGGGCAATGATGTGTCCATCTTCTTGAGTAGCAGTCAAATAAACGATTTCATCTGTTACTTTTCCATCTACGACCTTTTTATAAGGGGCTTCGATGAAACCTAGATCATTCACTCTTGTAAAAGTTGATAAAGTATTGATAAGACCAATATTTTGACCTTCAGGTGTTTCTATAGGGCAGATCCTGCCATAATGGGTAGGATGAACATCTCTGGCTTCAAAACCAACCCTTTCTTTCACCAAACCACCTTCACCAAGAGCAGAAAGTCTTCTTTTGTGGGTGATTTCTGAGAGAGGATTTGTCTGATCCATAAACTGCGAAAGCTGTCCACCTGTGAAGAACTCCATGATAGTGCTTGTTATCATTTTTGAATTGATCAAATCATGTGGCATGATCGTATCAAAAGCCCCACTCATAGTAGTCAGTTTGTCTCTAATGGCTTTTTGCATTTTGACCAATCCGGTGTGCAACTCATTAGCCAAAAGCTCACCTATGGCTCTTATCCTTCGATTCCCTAAGTGATCCCTATCATCAATCCTACCTTGAGCATTTTTGACTTTGACAAGGTATTTGACGGTTTCAATGATATCTTCATGTGTCAGAACAGTAACATAATCAGGGACATTCAAGCCTAACTTATGATTCATCTTCATCCTACCAACACGAGTAAGATCATACCTTTCTGGTTCAAAAAATAGCTGCTTGACAAATTGTTTTGCTACTTCTTTTGTGACAGGCTCACCAGGTCTCATTACTTTATAAATCCTAATAGCAGCTAATTCATTTTCATCATCAATTTTTTCAACCTGCTTTAGCAACCTCAAAGATTCTGCATCTGCTACAAAAGAATGGATAATAGAAGCATCATAACCCAATGCAAGATCATTGGCTATCTCAAATTCTTTTATTTTTGCTTCAGATATTTTCTTGAGTTTACCTTCATCTATCTGTGTGAGAGTATCAAACAATACTTCACCTGTTTTTTTCTCAATAATAGGCTCAGATAAATATCTATTCAACAAAACTTCTACAGGATATTCTATCCATTCAAGTCCTTTTTCATAAAGCTCTTTGGCTTTTTTAGCAGTCAATCTTTTGCCTGCGGGGATAACAATTTCTCCATCTGCATTTTTAATGTCAAATTCTATCCTACCATCAAAATCGCTTGGGTTAAATGGAATAAGGTATTTTCCCTTCTCAGCTCTGACTTTCAAGAGTGGATAGAAAATTTTAATGACATCTTGTTTGCTATACCCCATTGCCCTAAATAGTATGGTTACTGGGACTTTTCTGCGTTTGTTTATCCTGACAAATAAAGTGTCTTTAGCATCATATTCAAAATACAACCAAGAACCTCTATCAGGGATAATTTGTCCTGTATAAATGAGCTTATTAAAAGAAGTGGCTGACTCTTCTTCTTTAAAAATAACACCAGGGCTTCTATGCAGCTGATTGACAACGACTCTTTCTACGCCATTGATAATAAATGATGTTCTATCAGTCATTAAAGGGATTTCCCGGATAAAAATACTTTGTTCTTTGATATCTTTTATCCCTGTCCTTTCACCTTTTTCATCTTTTTCCCACAAAATAAGCCTGATTTTTATTTTCAAAGGAATCGCATAGGTAATCCCTCTTTCCATCGCTTCACGAACTGTATATTTTGGTTTTCCAAATTCACACCCAGCATATTCCAATGTGATTCTATTTTGAGCATCTTGAATTGGGAATATAGACTTAAAAACTTTTTCTATTCCACTTTCTTTATCAGCTTTTGGGGACAAAAAAGAATCATAGCTATCCCTTTGCAAAAGCAATAAATTTGGAACTTCTAAGCTTTGGGGCAATTTTGTAAAATCTATTCGTAATCTATTTTTTGTTTTTATCTTTGTCAGCATATTCTTAACCTTCGCTCAGTAGAATTTAGAAGAGTCAAACACTCCAAATAAGCTTAATCTTCATTATAAAATTAAGATTATTTAGAATGTCTTTATAAATACAAATAGCCCAAATGATAGAAAAATCTATCTTTGGGCAGCAACATTTTTTAATGCTAAGATTATTTGATCTCAACTTTAGCACCAGCTTCTTCAAGTTTTTTCTTGAATGCTTCTGCATCTTCTTTATTTACACCTTCTTTTACATTATGAGGTGTTTTTTCAGTAGCTTCTTTTGCTTCTTTCAAACCAAGTCCTGTGATTTCTCTCACAACCTTAATGACATTGATCTTATTAGCACCGCTATCGAGCAAAACAACACTGAATTCTGTTTTTTCTTCTGCAGCAGCAGCTCCACCAGCAGCAACAGCACCAGCTACAACTGTAGGTGCAGCACTCACGCCAAATTTTTCCTCAAAAGCTTTTACAAGTTCTGATAATTCAAGGACTGACAAGCCTCCGATATAGTCTAAAATTTCTTCTTTTGTGATCGCCATAATGGGCTCCTTTTATTTTATTCTTGTTCTTTTTGTTTTTTTAGATTGTCCATTGCAGTTGCAAAATATCTTGCTGGAGCTGTCCAAACAGATAGCAACATTCCAATAAGCTCTTCTTTGCTAGGCAATTTAGAAATAGTCATGATATGGTCAGAATCAACTTTTTCTTTGTCAAAACAGCCTGACTTCACGACGAATTTTTCTTTATTTTCTTCAGCAAATTTAGCAACCATTTTTGATAATGCTATTTGATCATTACCCCAAATAAAAATATTTGTCTCTTTGAGTTCCAAATCAGGATATTGTGCATTTTTCATTGAAAGATTAGCTAAAGTATTTTTAACTACTTGGACTTTGAATTCTAAATCCCTAGCAGAATGCCTAAGCTTTTCAAGATTCTTCACGCTCAACCCTTTGTAATCACAAACAATCAATGCAGCTGCATCCTTGAATTCTGATGTCAAATATTGTACCGTCTGAGTTTTCTGAAGTTTGGTCATTTTTTCCTCCTTTCCAGACTAGACTTATACAAGGAGATTAAAATCAATTAAGCAAATGCCCTTGTAGTCTTGAGTCCAAAGATAAAACTTTTATCTAAAAATTATTTAACATCCATCAATTCTTGCGAATCTAATTTAATAGAAGGTGACATAGTTAATGATAAAATACCACCACGAATATATTTTCCTTTTGCACTCGCAGGCTTAAGTTTATTAACCATTCTAAGAAACTCTAGCATATTTTCTTTTATCTTATCTTCTGCAAAACTTGCCTTGCCAATAGGAGCGTGAATATTCCCTTTTTTATCGACTCTAAAGTTGACTTGTCCACTTTTTGCATTATTAACAGCTTTGAGTACGTCCATTGTAACGGTACCAGTCTTTGGATTTGGCATCAAACCTTTAGGTCCTAATATCCTACCTACTTTTCCAACAAGAGCCATCATATCAGGAGTGGCAATCACCATATCAAAATTCAAATTGCCATTTTTGATTTCATCTGCTAAATCATCATCTCCAACAATATCAGCTCCTGCTTTTCTAGCTTCATCTGCTTTCAAACCTTTTGCGAATACAGCGACTCTGACTTTTTTACCTGTACCGTGTGGTAATACAACTGCACCTCTTATCATCTGATCGGCATGTCTTGGGTCTACGCCAAGCCTAAGAGCTATTTCAACTGTTTCATCAAATTTAGCAGATGCTAAAGATTTCACAGTACTCACTCCACTGCTTATATCATATATGCGATTGGGTTCAATTTTTGAAAGCAATCCTTGCAATCTTTTGGCTACCTTTTTTTCCATACCTTAAACTCCATCTTTATTTTATTATTTTAATCAACTATTTCTACGCCCATACTCCTAGCACTACCTGCAACAATATTTTTAGCAGCTTCAAGGGTATTTGCATTTAAATCTTCCATTTTAAGCGTTGCTATTTCCTCAACTTGTTTTTGAGACAATTTAGCAATTTTATTCTTCAATGGATTGTCTGAACCTTTTGTGATACCTGCAGTCTTTTTTATGAGATCTGTTACAGGTGGCTTTTTGGTGATAAAAGTAAAACTTTTATCTTGATAAACGGTGATGACAACAGGGATATTAAAATTACCCATATCTTTTGTCTTCTCATTAAAAGCCTTACAAAATTCCATAATATTAACCCCTCTTTGACCCAAAGCAGGACCAACTGGAGGGGAAGGATTTGCCTTACCAGCAGGGATTTGAAGTTTTAACTCTCCAATAACTTTTTTTGCCATATTTGCTTCCTTAAAAAAATATCAAGCTATACTATTTTTTCTACTTGTGAATATAGTATTTCTATAGGAGTATTTCTACCAAAAATAGAAACATTTAATTTTAGTTTTCTATGTTCAATATCATATTCCTCAACTGTTGCTGTAAAATTTGCAAAAGGACCTTCTACAATCCGAACAACCTCACCTGAATCAAAAGAAATTTTTGGTTTGGGAGCTGCACGATTTTTAACCTTTTCAAGGATATGATTGATATCAGCTTCACTCAATGGAGTAGGCTTTTTACTCTCACCTATAAATCTACCGACCTTAGGGAGAGATTGTATTTTATGCCAAAGAGCTGTATCTAAGTCGACTTTTATAAAAACATAGCCCGGATACAAGCTTTGTTCGGTTACTTTATTTTTACTCTTCTTAGAAATATCAATAATATCTTCTGTAGGTACAACAATCTCTTTGAGCCTATCACCAATATTGTACTCTTTGACAAGATTCTCTATTGCTCTTTTAACAGCCTGCTCGCTACCCGAATAAGTCTGTATAGCATACCAATCTAATGACATAAAATCTCCTATTACAGAATACTAGATACAGAAGCAGACAAAATAAGATCAACTAATGCTAAAAACAAAGTAATGATACTCACAACAATAACAACAGATATTGAAGCATTTCTTATCTGCTCTTTTGTAGGAAAAATCACCTTTGATAATTCTTCTTTAGCCAACCTATAATATAAAAATATTTTTTTCATTAAAATCTCACTTCTAAATTTAACCCAATTTAAAAATGGCAGGCCAGGAGGGACTCGAACCCCCAACACTCGGTTTTGGAGACCGACGCTCTACCATTGGAGCTACTGACCTATCAAGCTAGGAAAAAATCCTAACTTTTTAGCTTAACTTCCTTATGGATAGTATGTTTATTAAGCCTAGGGCAGAACTTTTTGAGCTCCAGTTTTTCCGTATTTGTTTTTGCATTTTTTGTTGTGCTGTAGTTAATATCACCACATTCAGAACATTTTAGCCCTATTTTAACTTTCATAGTATTTTCCCAAGTTACTCAATGATTTTTGTAACAACGCCTGCACCAACAGTACGTCCACCTTCTCTGATGGCGAATTTAGTTCCAAGCTCCAATGCAATCGGACTGATCATTTCAACATTGATTTTGATATTATCTCCAGGCATGACCATCTCAACACCTTCAGGTAATTTGATAGAACCTGTTACATCTGTAGTCCTAACATAAAATTGTGGTCTATATCCGTCAAAAAATGGAGTGTGTCTACCACCTTCTTCTTTTGAGAGGACATAAATTTCACCTTCAAATTTTTTGTGAGGAGTGATAGAGCCGGGTTTACATAAAACCATACCTCTGATAACATCTTCTTTTTTAGTACCTCTCAAGAGGACACCAACATTATCTCCAGCTTCGCCTTTATCAAGCTCTTTTCTGAACATTTCTACACCAGTTACGGTTGTTTTCTGAGTATCCCTGATACCAACGATTTCAACCTCATCGCCAACTTTTACAACGCCTCTTTCAATCCTGCCGGTAACAACAGTTCCACGACCTGCAATTGAAAAAACATCTTCAACAGGCATCAAAAAAGTCTTATCAGTATCTCTTTGTGGTGTTGGGATATAATTATCAACCTCTGCCATCAATTTCAATACTTTTTCACCCCATTCACCAACATTACCACTCTTGGCTTCTTCTAATGCTTTGAGTGCAGAACCTGCAACAATGGGAGTATCATCACCAGGGAATTCATAAGCACTCAAAAGCTCACGAACTTCCATTTCCACCAAATCAAGTAACTCTTGATCATCGACCATATCTTGTTTGTTCAAAAACACAACAATATAAGGTACGCCTACTTGTCTTGACAAAAGGATATGCTCTCTAGTTTGTGGCATAGGACCATCAGCTGCTGAAACAACCAAAATCGCACCATCCATTTGAGCAGCACCTGTGATCATATTTTTTACATAGTCAGCGTGTCCAGGGCAATCTACGTGAGCATAATGTCTATTTTCTGTTTCATATTCAATATGAGAAGTTGCTATTGTAATACCCCTTTCTTTTTCTTCGGGTGCATTATCTATATTATCATAGTCTTTCATTTCTGCAAGACCTTTAAGAGATAGAACAGCAGAAATAGCGGCACTTAATGTAGTTTTACCATGGTCGACGTGTCCAATAGTCCCAATATTAACATGGGGTTTAGTTTTGACAAATTTTTCCTTCGCCATTTGTTTTCTCCTGAAAATTAAAATTTGAATTTTGATTTTAATAAAGATGTTCTTATAGCAATGTTAAAAAACGCATTAAAAACAAAATACCAAAATCTAGAAAAACTGGAGCCCATAAGCGGGATTGAACCGCCGGCCTCTTCCTTACCAAGGAAGTGCTCTACCACTGAGCTATATGGGCAATTTTGGAGCTATAATGACTTTTTGTAGAAATTCAGCTCCCAGTTATGGAGCGGGAAACGGGGCTCGAACCCGCGACCCTCAGCTTGGAAGGCTGATGCTCTAGCCAACTGAGCTATTCCCGCATCTTTAAAATCTAACAACTATAAATCAACACTCAATCACCTCAAAAACATTTTAAGATAGTATAAGTGGTGGTGAGACGTGGATTCGAACCACGGAAGACATAGTCAGCAGATTTACAGTCTGCCCTCGTTGGCCACTTGAGTATCTCACCAATACAACGATAATTTATAGTAAAACAACACTGGTCAAACACTGATTCAGAGAATATCTGTTTAAGGTTTGAAAAAAATACTATGGAGCTGGTTAAGGGACTTGAACCCCCGGCCTGCTGCTTACAAGGCAGCTGCTCTACCAACTGAGCTAAACCAGCACACACTCACAATTAATTATTATCTATTTAAAGTAAATGTAAGGGCGGAATTATAATATATTTATAAATCTTTTGTCAAGTGCTATTGAGCATTTCATTGAAAACATTGTTCCAAACAACTTTAAAAAAAATTTTATTTAAAATAATTATAATATTGATTATTAATATTATATATGAAGGATAAAATCTGATGAAAAAAACCTTTTTTGTGATAGCTTTTAGCCTATTTATCTCATCAAAAATTGGCGTTGCAAGCAATCTAAACACTACAAAAATCCAATCCTTTCAACTCCCAACTATCACTTTGAAAGCAAACCCTAAAGATAGCTACAACTTAAGCGGAGGTGGGCAAATAAATGAAAATTTCATTGATGATTTCTTCAAAGGGAATGGTGATATTACTTCTTTGTTAAAAATCAACCCAAATATACAATTTGACAACAATCAATCAAGTTCAAGGAATCCGGGCGAAATAGACCCGGCAAATATTTCTATCAATGGGGCACTTTATTATCAAAATAATTTTATGCTTGATGGAGTGAGTATCAATAATGATCTCAATCCTGCTTTTAAAAATCAAAATAGTGCTACAGATGTGCCTGGATTGTCTCAAAGATTAGACATTGATGTGTCCTTAATCAAATCAATCAATGTTTATGATAGCAATGTATCTGCAAGCTATGGGGGTTTTGAAGGTGGGGTTGTGGAAGCTATCACAAAAGACCCTGATAAAAATTTTAGTGCTAAAATATCTTATCAAACAACCTCTTCAGCGATGACTAAATACCATATTGGCTCCTTATCACAAGAAGATTTCAATAATTCTACCACTAGCTCAGCAGAACCTGTATTTGTCAAACAAATCATCCGTGCAAATGTCAATGGATATGTGAGTGAAAATCTTGGGCTTATCGCAAGTTTTACCACTACCCAATCAACCATCCCTCTAAAACACTATAATTCAAAAATTTACCCCAATCCACCAACCAAAGACCAACATCGCAGCATTTATAATTACTTTTTCAAATTGACCTATAACCCTATACAAAATCTATTTTTAGAAGCAATTGCCACCTATGCACCTCAAGACAATCAATACTTCATCATGAATACAAAAGATTCTGATTTCAATATCCAATCAGGAGGTATCCAAGCAACACTGAAAGAAAAATATATCTTTAGTTTTGGGAACTGGAGCAATGATTTGAATTTTTCAAATCTCTCAAACAATAGAAAATCTAAAACAAATTATTATAAATCTTGGTTTTATTCAGCAGAAAAAAATTACTCTCCTGTTTTTGGTGAGTCTAGCTCAGAAGGCTCTTGGGGAAATATAAAAGAAAATCAAATGACTTTAAATTTCAAAAGTGATTTCAACTTTAATGAAATCTCACTTTGGCATAGCTCACATAACTTTAACTTCGGTATCTCTATAGGTTATACAAATGCGTATTATCAAAGGATCCAAGATGCCTATAGTGGATCACAACAAACTGGTATCCTCAATGTTGAGGATAAATGTGTTGAAAATGAGTTTTGTTCTAATTCACCTAGCATAAGACTCAATCCAAAAACAAAAACTTTCATCAAATATGCAGGTGGGCAATTTTTCAAACGTCTCAATGTATATGAAAAAGGCAAAATCAATCTTGATAACTTGAGTTATGCTGCTTATATAGAAGATGATATGCAAATATATAAAATTCATTTTCGTCCAGGCATAAGACTTGATGGCGATACTTATATGGATAAAATCACTTTTGCTCCAAGAATGGCAGTGCGTTATGAAGTCTTTAAAAATCAATATACAAGCACCAATCTGATCGCAGGATACAATCGCTATTATGGCAGGAATCTTTTTGCTTATAGACTCTATGATGGCAGGAATGCGTTAATGAAAGAATACATAAGGACTTCTCCACTCACCGACTGGAAAAATGCCACACTCATAACCAATAAAAGTAATGTAAAGTTTTCTCAACTCAAAGTCCCTTATAATGATGAATTTGTAGCGGGGATTTCTCAAAATTTTTGGAATTTTGAAAGTAATTTTAAATATGTCAGGAGGAATGGACGCGATCAAATCACAAAAGTAAGTGCCAATATAGCTAAGCTCTCTATCACTCCAGATTATGATTCGATTTGCATTGGTAAAACCTGTTTGCCAAGATATTCTATTTATACCAATAATGGCAAAAGCAATAGCGACATCTTCACGTTCAATCTTTCTACAACAAAACCATTTGAATTTTTGCACACTTACCATTCTTTCTTAATGGGGATTGATTTTAGCATCATCAAAAGGGATTTTGAAAACTACATTGAAAGTATGAACAAAAGCCAATATGAAGACACTCAAATCCTCTATGATGGAAAAAAAATATTGTTTTCACAACTCCCTGCTAGCAATTTTGCCAAACCTTGGACAGGAAGATTTACAACTATTTCGCAATTCCCTCTAACACCTTTTATATTCACGTGGACAAATTTTTTCAATTATTCTTCCGGATTTAAAAATACCGTTCAAACTGCTTATGCTAAACCGACAAACAAAAATCAAAAATTAAGTCAAAGCGGGTTTGATGAATACAAAACAATATATTTCAGAGATTCTTTCAGCTGGGATACACATATAGGAACAGAAATAAAAATGAGTGGGAAAAATAAGCTATTTTTTAATCTAGATATTTACAACCTCTTGGATAATATCAATATCATTGCAAGCAATACTTATCAATTAGGCAGGCAATTTTGGATACAAATAGGGTATGAATATTGAGCATGATTAATTATGATATTTTAATTTATAAGTTCATTGTATTTTCTAAAATAATCATCAATCTCTGCCCTAAGTTCTAAGCCTACACTTTCAAAAATATCCAATAATTCTAAATATGTCCCTTGTCCACCCAAAAAATCCCAAAATTCTTCACCTACTTTAAGCTCATTATCTAGGTCTAACATACCAGCCATTGTCCAACGATTATATGCTCTAGGCTCATAAGGATTATAAGGGATAGCAATGAGTGTGTTGATTTCTGTTTGTGGTTTTTCAAACAATATACATGCTACCCATTCTAAAAGTGTACGTTTAAACTCTTTAAAACTACCCTTGTTTGGTTTGGCAGTTTTTATATCAATCAAATAAATTTTATCATCATGAGTATGCAAGCAAATATCAACTTTAGTAGGCTTTATCTTTCTTATTTCACCACTCCTGCAAACCTTTCTAATGGATTGGATTTCATGATTTTTATCTGGTTTTGAATTAGCCACGGTTAAATCATCCATAATATCTTGGATAACTCGTTGTGCTTGAGTGCTAATCGCTGAACCAACCACGGTTTGTAATTTTGCTTCTTTAAACTGAGTTTTGGCTAATTCTAAAGCAACTGGCTCAAATATTGTAGTGCCAAAATTAGTATTAAGCGAATGGATAAAAGAAAACAAAGCTATTCTATCTTTGCCTAACAATCTCATATGAAAAGGCATAAAAGTTGTTTCAGGTTGATAATTTTGAAATTTATTACGTAAACTATTCTTCAAAACATTTTTAATATCTTCTGATTGTTGATGAGTCAAAAACATTAGATTTTCACTTTAGATTTTAAATGAAAAATAGTTTCACAATAAGCTCTTCTATCTTTTTCAGTGCGATTCAATACGGGTCGTTTGAACTCATTGACTATTTTCATATCAGATTTTTTAGCGATGGTAGGGTATAAATTATATTTATCATTGGCGACTAAAAATACATTATAATCATCAGCAAAAAATCTTTTGCTATTGTTCAAAACATCTGCTATAGCATCGATATAACTATCTCTAGCTGCCTTGCCTTGTCCCTTAAAAAGGGGTCCAATTTCTAAATCATCGTTGCGTTTAAAACCAAACAAATCATATGCGTAAGCATGTTGTTGATGGTAATCAATCAAGCCAACATAAGGAGGGGATGAAAAAATACCTTTGATTTTTTGTTTTTTTATCAATTCTGCTAAAAATGATTTTTTCTTTTGTAATTCAAATAAAATCTCTATCGTGCGACTATCACCAGTCAAACAATATTGATAAGTATTCGTACGCAAGGTATCAAAGTGCTTAAGTCGCTTTAAGGTATCCTTGCTATAAGTTTGCCACCATTTCAAAATAGAAAAAAGTGGCTTGCAGATTTTTCCATGCTTGCTGCAATAATAAGGAGCTATAACTGGATTTATCAAAGTAGCAAGATCAGCATGAGTAGTTGCCCTACAACTACGTACAGTACGACTTAAAATTAAGCTAATTATTTGTTTAGTGTTTGAATCAGTGATTTGTTTGATTCCATCAAGTGCTATATTGATTTCTTTTCTAATATGAACCAAATACCATTTATCTAAAAAATTATTTATGCTACTTTGTTGTAGCTCAATTTTATATTTATCAATGAGTTTATGATAAATAGATAAAAATTCCTCTTCTTTCTCTCTTCCATAAATTGTCTCATTGATTTGTTTTTGTCTGAGTTTGTATTTATAATCTGGTGAGGGAAAATACAAACTATTGAACTCATAGAGTTCTTTCAACAATTCATTTTCAAATTCAATAATAGAAGAATTATTTAAAAATATATTTAATTGAGTAGTTATTTTATTAAGCTCTTGCTCAACATCAATCAAATTGTAAATAGCTACCTTGCCATTGGCTATCAAAGCATTAAAAGCAGATATATCTATTCCAAGGGCATTAAGTCCCAATTCATTTGCTTGCACCATAGTTGTACCACTGCCACTAAATGGATCTAGCACGATATCACCAGATTCAAAATAACTTTCAGTTTTAAAACTATCAGTCCTGCTATCTAAAAAATACTCAACTAATTGAGGGATAAATTTACCTTTATATGGATGCAATCTATGTACATGCTTGGTAGTTTCACTTTCTTTATACTTATCAAAAGATAATGTCCAATTCAAATCACTACCTAATTCCTCTTTATAGATTATCTCACGACTATCCCTATAAGATTGATAATATTTTGTCAAATCATATTTATTGATTTTAACTATGCCACTATCATCTGTTATTTTTTTAACTCGTCCATACTGAATAAGATAAGATATATTAGAAATAGTAATATTTCTTCCCATAAATTCAGTTGCAAATTTGCTAGCTTCTTTTATGGTTAATAAATCCGTTTTTGGGGTATTATCAAATAATGGTTCACTATACATTGGATTATTATATAATAAAATCCAATAATCCACAACTTTGAATACAAACAAGCATGAGTATCAAACATCATAAATATAGATACTTTAATCTATATTTTTATATAATTTTAAATTATAATTGAGGGAATCCAAAATGACAATAGCTATCCTTTGTGGTGGTTCTGGCACAAGGCTTTGGCCACTTTCACGTTCTTTATTACCCAAGCAATTTACTCCATTGCTTGATGATACTTCATTTTTTACACAAACCTTACGACGCAATGCAATGCTTACAAAAACTTTTGATACACATTTTCAAATCATAGCCAATCAAGATCATTACTTCCTTGCTCAAGACCATTCAAAAAACACAGGTATTGAGATTGAAAACTATATTTTAGAATCTATTGGCAAAAATACTGCACCTGCTTTGATATTCAGTGCATTCAATAGCATTGAAAAATATGGAAAAGATGAAATCATTTTAGCTTTGCCAAGCGACCATTTAATAAAAGATATGAAAAACTATCAAAAAGCTATACAAAAAGCTCTAGAACTTGCAGGAAAAAATCACTTAGTAACCTTTGGTATAAAACCCTCAAGCCCGCATACAGGATATGGATATATCCAATGCCAAAATGAAAATGATGTTTTGAAATTTGTCGAAAAACCAAGTCTTGAACTTGCCAAAACATATCTTGAAGAAAAAAATTATTTTTGGAATAGTGGGATGTTTTGCTTCAAAGCTTCCGTATTACTTGATGAATTAGAAAAATATGCAAAAGAACTACTCACAACCTGCAAAAAAGTCTATGATCATTCAAAAAAAGAGGGTGGATACATCCGTTTAGACCCTGAATTATCAAAAAAAATCCCTGATATTAGTATTGATTATGCCCTGATGGAAAAAAGTTCTAATGTAAAATGTGTAATAGGAGAATTTTTGTGGAATGATATAGGAAGCTTTGAATCTTTAAGCGAGGAATGGGAAAAAGATGCTCAGGATAATGCTTCAAAAAATACATTGATCGCAAAAGAATCTAAAAACAATTTTGTGATATCAGATAAAATCGTTGCTACTATTGGCATAGATGATTTGATTGTCATTGATACAAAAGATTCTTTACTGATAGCAAAAAAAGGGCAATCACAAAAGATAAAAGATATTGTCGAAGAACTCAAAAAAAATCATCCAGAAATAATTAAAATTCACACAACTGCATATCGCCCTTGGGGAAACTATAGCGTTTTGCTTGAATCTAACGGATATAAAATCAAACAAATCATTGTCAAACCAAAATCTCGTCTAAGTTTACAAAAACATTTTCACCGCAATGAACATTGGGTCGTGGTGAGTGGGAGTGCTATTGTAACCATAGGAGAAAAAGAAATATTCCTCAAAGCCAATGAATCTACTTATATTCCAATGGGGCAAGCCCATCGTTTAGAAAATCCCGGAAAAATTGATCTGGAAGTGATTGAAATCCAAGTCGGAGAATACCTAGGAGAAGATGATATTATCCGTATAGAAGATGATTTCAGACGATGTTAAATAGATTTTTTTGAGTCTGTTATGTCTTGTCTGCAGATTTTATGCAAGGCATCTAAGACTCCATTGATAAATTTAGGTGCGTTATCCCCACCATATATTTTGCCTAATTCTACGGCTTCATTGATGATAACTGGCGAATCTGTTTGTGTGAATCTTATTTCAAAAGCCCCTAAACGCAATATTGCTCTTTCCATACCCCCAAGCCTTCCAAAATCCCAATCCTTTAAGTGTGCTTTGATAAGCTCATCAAGCTCATCTAAGTGATCCAAAACACCCTTAAAAAGTTCTAATGCAAACTCTTGTTGCTTATTTTTTATTTTCTTCTCCTCTAATAGGCTTTTGGCAAAATTATCAATCTTTGTATTGCCACTATCATAAGCATAAAGAAGTCCTGTTACCGCTTCTCTAGCTTGAGTCCTAGTCGCCATATTCAACCAATTTTTTATAAAGATTTATCAATTCTATTAAAGCATTCATCGCTTCAAAACCTTTATTACCTGCCTTACTCCCTGCTCTCTCAATAGCTTGCTCAATGCTATCTGTTGTCAAAACACCAAAACTCACAGGTATATTATATTTGAGCGTCGTGTTTGCTATACCTTTGGTGGCTTCAGCACTCACATAATCAAAATGGGGTGTCCCACCCCTAATGATAGCACCTAATGTGCAAATACCATCATATTTAGCACTACCAAGCACCCTGTCTAAAACAAATGGTAGCTCATAAGCACCAGGGACTAAAATCAAATCAAGATTTTTCTCATCACCATTATGACGTAAAAAACTATCTTGAGCCCCTTCTATCAATCTATCAGTAATGATATGATTGAATCTTGAAGCAATGATTGCGACTTTTTCATCCCCGTTTAAATTAATTTTGCCTTCTATTGTATTCATTTCAAACCTCCTTGTATATATAAAATTTCATCAATCAATGCAGGTAGTTTATCAACAGCAACCATATTAGGTCCATCGCTAAGTGCATTTTTTGGATCAGGGTGGGTTTCCATAAAAAATCCATCTACGCCTACAGCAGCAGCAGCCCTTGAAAGGTAAGGGACAAAAGAACTATCACCACTAGTTTTTCCATCCCCACCACCAGGCATTTGCACACTATGAGTAGCATCAAAAATAACCGGAGCAAATCTCCTCATTATAACCAAACTCCTCATATCCACGACTAAATTGCCATACCCAAAACTCGAACCACGTTCACAAAGCCAAACATTATATTTTTGTGCCTCATCATATTCAACCCTATCACCACCTCTAGTTTTAATGGCTTTAAGTACAGAATATTTCATATCTGCAGGATTCATAAATTGTCCCTTTTTGATATTGATAATCCTATCAGTTTTAGCTACACTGACTATCAAATCAGTCTGTCTGCATAAAAATGCAGGTATTTGAATGATATCTGCTACTTGTGCAATCTTTTGGGCTTGAAAACTTTCATGAATATCTGTGATGATTTTGTAACCAAATTCTTTTTTAATCTGAGCTAGCATTTCCAAACCAGCATCAAGACCCGGACCACGATAACTTTCAAGACTAGTACGATTAGCTTTATCAAAACTTGCTTTAAAATAAAAATCTATTTTAGGGTTATGAGCCAAGCCTTTCAATGCCAAAGCAACATCATATAAATTTTCATAACTTTCTATCACACAAGGACCACTCAAAAGTATCATTTTAGTCATTTTTTCTCCCTATTGATAGGTTTGAATTCACGCGTTATCATATTATAATTGAATATTTCACCTGTTTCGATAATATAATACCACCCATAAATATTAATCTCTCCTCTATCAAATCTCTCCTCTACAAAAGGATAAGTCATAAGATTCTCAAGCTGTTGCTCAATATTGATTTGTTCAGTAAGCCAAATTTGTTTACTTTTGCTCGTAGGCTTGAGTGCTTGGACTTTTTTCTTCACAGGTTCTAAAAGCTCTATCCATTTTTTTACATATGGGGTATTTTCAAGCCTCTCATCAGGATGATAAATCGCACTACAAGCCCCACAATTACTATGCCCGCAAATAATGATATTTTTAATACCTAAGATATTAAGTGCATATTCTATTGAAGCTGTCGTAGCCAAATATCCTGCACGCATCATATTATCATTTTCTCTATAAGGGGGGATAATATTCCCCATATTCCTCACGACAAACAAATCTCCAGGCAAGGTATTGGTAATCAAATTAGGAACCACCCTAGAATCCACACAAGAAATAAATAAAGTGTGAGGCTCTTGATGTTTTTTTAAACTTTCATAAAGATCTTTATACTTAGTATAATCATCCTCTTGAAATCTCAATGCCCCTTCAAATAACTCTCTCATCCCTTCCCTTATTTTTCAAACAAAGTCTTGAATTATACCAAACTAATAGCATATAATACCAACATTAAACATTGATGCTTATCTAGCCTTAGACTAATTTAAAGGATAAATTTGTCAGAAATTATTGATTTTATCGTAAAAATAGTAGGGAATCTGGGGTATTTTGGTATTTTTTTGATGATGTTTTTAGAATCAAGCTTCTTCCCCTTTCCTTCTGAAATAGCAATGATACCTGCAGGTTATCTAGCTTATAAAGGAGAAATCAATATCTATATTGCAATTATTATAGGGACTTTAGGCAGTGTAGCTGGGGCATTTTTTAATTATTATATTGCTTTGAAATTGGGTAGGAGATTTATCCTTCAATATGGGAGGTATCTTTTTTTTACAGAATCTTCAATGAAAAAAATGGAATCTTTTTTTAAAAAACACGGCGAAATCAGTACTTTTTTAGGCAGGCTAATTCCGGGTGTGAGGCAATATATTTCCCTACCAGCAGGTATAGCAAAAATGAATTTGTATAAGTTTTGTCTTTATACTGCTATTGGGGCAGGCATATGGATTATGATTTTAACATTTTTTGGTTATTATCTTGGAGTGTGGCTAGGAAATGAAATAAATATTAAAGAAATCATACAAACTTTCAATACTTCTTCTTTGAATAGTGTGGAAATTAACATTAAATCTTATTTGCATTATATTATACTTACAATGTTGGGTATAGTGATTTTTATTGCTTTGATATATATCTTGTATCGAAAAAAAAGGAAATAAATGCAGTTGTGTATTGCTTTGGACTTTGAAGAAAAATCTAAAAATATATCCCTTTTAAGAGAACTTAAAGGACTCAACATATGGATAAAAGTTGGCTTACAAGCTTATATTCGAGATGGTGCTAGTTTCATTGAAGAAATAAAAAAAATTGATTCACATTTTAAAATTTTCCTAGACCTTAAACTTTATGATATCCCTAATACAATGGCTAATGCAGCCTTAGAATGTGCAAAAATTGGTGTGGATATGATTACCTTACATACAAGCAGTGCAGCAGAAGCAATGGAAAAAGTAATGCAAAATCTATCAAAAAACCTAAAAAGACCTCTTGTTATGGGTGTTACAGCCTTAACAAGTTTTGATGAAGAGAGTTTTAAGAGCATTTACAATTCTTCTTTACAACCACATACGATAAACCTAGCTAAAATTGCTTATCAAAGCGGTCTTGATGGGGTGGTTTGCTCTGTGCATGAAAGCCTTTTGATAAAGCAAGCTACAAATTTCAATTTCCTCACACTCACACCCGGTATTCGTCCCTTTAATGAAACCAAAGATGATCAAAAACGAGTTGCTGATCTCAAAGAAGCTAAAAACGCACTTTCAGATTTTATCGTTATTGGGAGACCTATTTATCAATCCAATGATCCATTAAAAATAACTCAAAAAATATTAACAAACTTAGGAAAATTTAAATGAAAACACAACTCATCACTACAATCAATGATCTCATAGCTTACAAAAACAAATTAACTAAAAATTCTAGCATTGGTTTTGTGCCAACAATGGGCTATCTACATAAAGGACATTTGAGTTTGATTGAAGCTTCAAAACAAAATAATGCCTGTACTTTTGTTTCAATATTTGTTAATCCAACACAATTTGGACCAAATGAAGATTTTGAACAATACCCTAGAGATTTACAAAAAGACTTCAAGTTATGTGAAGAAAATGGAGTGGATATAGTGTTTGCCCCACAAGCCTCTGAAATATATCATAATACAGATGAAATCGCCATACTACCACCCAAAAATATGGCCTATGTTTATGAAGGTTTTATACGAGAAGGACATTTTGAAGGGGTTTTGCAGATTGTTTTAAAGCTATTTAATCTTATCTATCCAACTAATGCTTACTTTGGACAAAAAGATGCTCAACAGCTTCTACTCATACAAAGACTAGTTTTAGACCTATTTTTACCTATAAATATCATTCCTTGTCCAACACAAAGAGATATTGATGGTCTTGCCCTAAGCTCAAGGAATATTTATTTGAATAAAGAAGAAAGACAAAATGCTATCAAAATCCCTTTAGCACTAAAGCATATAAGTGATTCTATAAAAAAAGGAGAAAACAAAACTTCTATTTTGATAAAATCAGCCAAAACAATACTTGAAGGTCTAGATATTGAGTACTTTGATATTTGCGACTATAATCTAACTCCACTCTCAAAAGTCCAAAAAAATAAAAGCCTTGCACTCTTAGCTGCAAAAGCAGGGAAAACAAGACTGATTGATAACCTCTGGATATGATAAGGAAAATAGTGAAAAAACTTTTAAATTTTATCTTTTTTTATGGCTTGGCTTTTGGTTCTGTTTATGCTTATGATAGCATTGATGAGGCACTCAAAAATGGAGTATCTAAAGGTGATGTGATTTTTTATGGTGATTATCAAGGTCTCAATCATGGACAAGCAACCTCTATTGGAAATAGTCTTGCTACTTATAGTTATTTGGGTAATACTGGGTATCTTTTAGGTAGTGTGGGGTTGAGTTACACATCAGGATTTTATAAAAATATACGTGCGGCTATTGGATTCAGGGCAGCTACACCTTTTTGGGATGCACATAAAAATTTATCCATACCAGCCATACCAAATATAAGGGATTCAGGTAAAGGCGATGCCTCTAAAGACTTTTTCAACCACAATCAAGCTACCCTTGCAGAATCATTTTTTGAATATTTTGATGGGGATACAAACATCAAAGCAGGAAGGTTCATCATTCCGAACGAATGGATAAATACAATGAGTGATGGGATATGGATACGCAACCGCTCTTTGACAAACTTAATGCTTGAAGGTTTTTGGATAAATGATTATGGGAGAGTGGCATATTATCAAATGACAAAATTCGATAGAGTAAACCCTTATGCAAGCTTTGGACTACTCAACTTAGCTGCTAAATATTACATCACAGAAACGCTTACTCTAAAAGCCTATACTTTTTTCACCCCTAAAATCTTTACCGCACTTGGAGCTAGAATTGAAGGAAAATACAATATATCAAGTTTCTTTATCGGTGGGAATGTTGGCTATGCTTATAGTTTTGAAGGAAAAGAATTTTATAGTCGCTACAAACACAATGCTTCTGCACTTGATGCTAAAATCTTTTTTGGAATGAAGTTTTTTGAAATTGCAGCAGGTTATATCCACACAGGAAAAGATTCAGGTTGGGGAAACCTTGATATTATGGGTGATAGCATTGACCCATTCTTTGTTTGGGGAGGCAAAGCAATAAAAACACAAAATAATGGAAATTTATTTTATGCAAGCATTCAAGCCAATGTGCAAAGATTCAAATTTTCACTCATCTATGGAACAACATCCTTTGGAATTGGACAGAGGCAAAATGAAATTGATTTTTCTACAGAAATTGGATTCACACACAATGTATCTGGAATATTAAATATCCTCAATACACATAAAAACAATTTATCCATCCCCAATACCACACAAATAAATGGAGGGATTCGACTATATTTTTAAAAAATAATAATAATTAATACTAATTTGCTATGATTGTAAAAAATTTAAACTTTAAATAGAGACAAAAATGCAAGAAATTACTGTAGCACTTGTAGGACAACCTAATGTTGGAAAAAGTTCTTTAATTAATAGTATCAGTGGTGCTCACCTCAAAGTAGGAAATTTTAGTGGCGTGACTGTTGAAAAAGCAGAGGCTTGTTTATATTACAACGATACAAAGATCACAATTATTGACCTTCCTGGCACTTATTCTTTGAATGACTTTACCCTTGAGGAAAAAGTCACTAAAAATTTTTTAGAAAATGGTATTTATGATATTGTCCTTAATGTAATAGACTCAACGAATTTAGCAAGAAATCTAGCACTGAGTGCACAAGTCCTTGAACTCAATAAGAAAACCATCATTGCACTGAATATGTGGGATGAGGCTCAAAAAGAAAATATCCTCATCAACCATCAATTACTCTCAGAAATTTTAGGAGTTCAATGTATCCCAACCTCAGCAAATAAAAGCCTCAATATTGAACTACTACTTCAATCTATTATTAAGCTTTATGAAACAAAATTTACCCATTCAAAAAGAATTTATACAGATTTTATTGAAGCTCAAATCATTTCACTTAATGAATTCCTAGCACAAAAAAACTACCCTGAAATTTCAACTTTTTTGATTGGCGAAAAAAACAAAGAACCCTATTCTTTGAGACAAATATCTATAATGTTGCTATCACAACAAGCTCAGATCTATGCTTATTTACATGACAAGCCCTGCTGGCTTGAATTATCAGCTTTTCTGAATGCTTCTTTCCAAGTTCTTTATAAATCTTCTGGAGAAAACAACCTGCATAATATATTCGCTTCAGATGCCTTAGCATTCGCCAAAGGTGCGGCACAAGAAGTTACTTTAAAACCTAAAAAACCTCTCCAACAAAGTCAAAAAATTGACACTATTTTATTGAATAAATATCTAGGATTGCCAATTTTTTTGTTTTTTATGTTTGCACTATTTTATCTCAGTTTCATCGTAGGAGGAGTGGCACAAGGCTGGGCAGAAAATGGCATTGCTTGGCTTGGAGAATGGGTAAAAACAGTTATTGACAATGAAGATATTGCATCTCTTATTGGTGATGGTATTATTGGTGGAGTGGGAGCTGTAATTTCATTTTTACCTTTAATTATTATCTTATATTTTGGTATTTCTTTATTGGAAGCTACAGGTTATATGTCTCGTGTAGCTTTCTTGCTTGATGGTATTTTTCACAAATTTGGATTGCATGGCAAAAGTTTCATACCCTTGGTTACTGGATTTGGCTGTAGCGTACCTGCATATATGGCAACACGAACGCTCCAAAATAAAAATGAACGTCTTATCACTCTTTTTATTATCGGTTTCATGAGTTGTAGTGCTAGACTTCCAATTTATGTGTTATTCATAGGGGCTTTTTTCCCTGATAAATATGCTGGGATTGTTTTATTTGGGATATATATCTTTGGAGCTTTGATTGCTCTTTTTATGGCAAAACTACTCAAATTAAGTGTTTTTAGAGGAAAAGATGAACCCTTTGTAATGGAAATGCCAAAATATAGATTTCCAAGCTACAAAATTGTCTGGTTTAGTATTTATACAAAATCCTTGATGTATTTGAAAAAAGCAGCCACTTTTATCCTAATAGGTTCAATGATTATATGGTTCAGCTCTCAATATCCTAAAAGTCATCAACTAGAAAAAGAATACCACGCCAAAATCACTTTTGTACAAAAAGATCCAAATATCAAAGAAAATAAAAAACAAAAACAAATCAAAGAGCTAAAAAATGAACTTGAAGAATTATCTTTACAGCAAAGCTACATTGGACAAATTGGGATTTTTATCAAACCTATTTTTGAGCCAATGAATTTTGACTGGCGTCTTTCAGTTTCACTAGTTGCAGGATTTGCAGCAAAAGAAGTGGTTGTCTCTACTCTTGGGGTACTTTATTCGCTTGGAGATACTATTGATGAAAGCTCTGAAGGCTTCAGAGAAATCCTGCATAAAAATATCGGTATGCCAACTGCAATTGCTTTTATTATTTTCATAATGTTTTATATACCTTGCTTTGCAGCAACTATTACCTTTGGTAGAGAAGCAGGGGGAAGTCGTTTTATCCTATATTTATTTGTTTTCACTACTATTGTGGCTTATATTTTTTCTCTAGTTGGATTTTATGCTATGAAATATTTAATGATTTGGATCTCTTGAATCCAAAACTATTGCCTAAAAGAAGCGATTGTTTTCAATAAAGATTCTATATCTTTAAGCTCAATAGCCCCAATATTTCCTATCCTAAAAGTATCTACTCCGCTAAGTTTTCCCGGATAGATCACAAAGCCTTTGCTTTTTAAAAAAACATAAAAATCTTTGAATATAAAACCAATACTTGGGTAAAGAAAAGTTGTGATAATAGGCGAATGCAATCTCTCATCAATATAACATTCATAACCATTTTTTTTCATTCCTTTTACAAGATGTTTTTGCATTGAAGAATATCTCTTGAAACGTTTCACAACTCCTCCCTCATCTTCAAGCTCACCCAAAGCCTCATAAAATGCCCTGACACTATGGGTAGGAGAAGTAAAACGCCATTTTCCATTACCATTTTCCATGCATCTCCATTGATCATAAAGATCCAAACTCAAACTTCTTGCTTTTGATTTTGCTTTCTCTAACTCCTCTTTCTTGGCGATCACAAAACTAAATCCCGGAACACCTTGTATACATTTATTTGCCGAAGAGATCAAAAAATCAATCCCTAATTTTTGCACATCAATCTCAATCCCACCAAAAGAACTCATCCCATCTACTATTAAGGTTTTATTAAAGCTTTTTACAATTGCTGCTATTTCTTCCAATGGATTTAATATACCTGTTGTGGTCTCACAATGCACTAAACACACACTGTCTATATCTTTATCTTTTTCTAATATTTCCAGAACAGATTCTGCTGAGACAACCTGTCTTTCATCAAATTCTTTGAGCAAATAAGGGATTTTTAGAATTTTGGCGATTTCTGCCATCCGTCTTCCATAAGCACCATTTGACAAAATAAGAACTTTTGAGTGCAATACACTTCCAAATACACTTTCCACCCCAAAAGTCCCACTCCCTTGCATAAGTATAGAAGTATAGTTATCATCAACAAAACCAATATCAAGAAGTTTATTACGTATATCTTGAACAATTTGATTATAATCATCATCCCAAGTACATAGATCTTTTAGCATCGCAAAACGAACTCTTTTGCTCGTAGAAAGTGGTCCTGGTGTCAATAGTAAATAATCATTATCTGCTATCAAATCATAATTTTTCATTTCAAGCCTTTTGTTGTATTTTTTCAATGATAGGCAACAAATCCCTCATATCATCAATGACATAATCTGCTCCAGCATCATAAAGCTCAATTTTTGCTTGATTTACCAAAAATTGAAGATCTTTTTGAGGATATCTTGCCACTTCATCAACGCTAAGACCCAAAACTGAACCTCCATAAACAATTCCTACACTCACACAACCCGCATTCTTTCCTTCTTCAATATCTACAGACGTATCCCCTACTTTTATCATAGAATTTTGGGGATAAACATTAAGCCTCCTAGCACATTCATACATCATATAGGGATAAGGCCTCCCATAACCTAACTCATCAGAGGCAACACAACATTCAGGCACATACCCTTGATCTTTTGCAAGTGGCAAAACAATCTCCATCATTGACTTTGTATAGCCAGTAGTCGAACCTATTTTTATGCCCATTTTTTCAAGTTCTTTTGTAGTTTCAAATACATAAGGATTCAAAATTACATGATCGCTCAATACTTCAAAAATATTCTTTTCAAATCGTTCATAAATCCTTAAAATATCCTCTTCTTTAGGCTGATACCCATATATATTTAAAAATTGTCCCAAAATTTCAGGCATCTTAAGCAAAGCTCTAATGTGATCAATTTTAAGCAACCCCATAGGTTTCCTTGCTTCTTGTATACTCAGTAAAATACCTTCTTCATCAAAACTTTTTACAAAAGCCCCAAGTGGAGAAAAACATCCATAATCAATCGTTGTCCCTGCCCAATCAAAAATCACTGCTTGAATTTTCATTTTTTTCCTTTCAATAATTGATAAAATCTATTTCTAATCATCTTGTAAACAATGCCTATGAATAAATTTACCAATAAAATCAACACACACAATGCCCCAGCTTCCTGCAATGACCCCTTATCATCAAGCTGTACAAGACTAATAGCAGCAAGTTTCGTAGAAGGACTATAAATAAAAATAACAGCTGATATGCTCACCATCGCATTCAAAAAGAAATAAATAAAATTATCCATCACTATAGGGAAGCATAAAGGAAACCATACTTTTTTAATCATACTGATTTTCGAAATACCCATACATTCCCCTACGCTTTTTAAATCTTTTTCGATTTTTTGAAATACTGCGGTATTGTTCAAATACGGCACTGGAATATAATGCACAATATTACAAATAATCATCAAAGCAAACCCACCATAAAGGATATAAAACCAATTATGCACATAAAGATCTGAAGCGATCTTAAAATTTGCTTGATTGAAAAACAAAGCATAACCAATCCCTAGAACTAATCCAGGAATAGCCATAGGCAATAAAATCATCAATTTTAAAACAAATTTTAAAAATCTATTAAAATTTGTTTTTTCACTCAGATAAGCTAGCATAAAAACAATTAAAGCCCCACACAAACCTGTAAAAAATGAAACAAACAAAGAATGATAAAAAATATTCCATCCATCTACTTCAGATTTAAATTTAAAATGCTCGAAAGTAAAACCTAATTCATAAGGATAATTTTTCACAAAAGAAGTAAAAATAATGGCACATAAAATCAAAACCACAAAACCTAAAATAATGCTCGTAAGACTCCCTAAAAATAGATCCCTATATATATTTTTCCCTATCCTATAAGGTGTGGCTTTGGAACTGATTTCTTGAACCTTGATTTTTTTCAAAACAAAAAAAGCTCCAATAGCTGGTATACACAATATCATAGCAATACCCCCACCTATGGCAAAATTTTGCTGACCAATAATATATTTATAAATATCTGTAGCCAACACACTATAATTCCCACCTACAACAACAGGTGCACCAAAATCACTAAAAGATAAACTAAAAGCAATCACAAATGCACTCATCAAAGTATTTTTCAAAGCTGGCAAAGTAATATTTAAAAAAACTTTTATATTAGAAATCCCCATTATTTTTGCTTGTTCATAAAGTCTAAAATCTACTTTATGCAATGCAGAATACAAAAGAATAAAAATCTGAGGGAAAATATAAATACTCTGGGCTAATATAATCCCAAAAGGTCCATACAAAGGAAGCCTAAAACCAAAAAATTGAGTAAAAATCCCTTGATGACCAAATAAATAAATCAACCCAATCCCTTGTATAAGACTAGGAACAAACAAAGCTATCAAACATAAAAAATATAATATGTTTTTACCAATCACCAAAGTCCGACTCAAAGTATATGCACAAACAAAAGCACTCATTACTGAAATAATAGTCACAAAAGAAGAAACAAATAATGTATGCCAAAGAGAAATCAATAAAGATTCTCGACTCATATAAATGATGAAATTTTCTAAACCAACAAATCCACCCTGATTATCCATAAATGAATATAAAAATAAATACCCCAATGGAGTTACAAAAAATATAGCCCCTAAAATCAATGAGATAAAGAATAAAGTTTTTTCTATCACCATACAGGAACCTTATATTTCAAAAAATACTTTTTTTCAATATTAAAAAATACCCTTTCCCCTATCTCTAAATCAAGTTTATAAAAATCCCTAGAAAAAAGATTACTGATAATGGCCTTATCCCATTTCCATTTTGGTTTAAGTGTAACCCTAAAAAAATTCCCAAAAAATTCAATATCTTTGATCTTCGCCTCAAATTTTCCTCTAATCCTTGAAATCTCTACATTTTCAGGTCGTATGACATAAATATGTTTTTTCAATCGTATTTGATTACTCTGACCAATAAAAACTGCACTAAAATAATCCTTTGGATGCAAGTAAAGCTCCTTAGGTGTAGCTATCTGTAAAATCTTTCCATTATTTAAAATAGCAATCTTATCAGATATACCAATAGCCTCTTCCTGATCATGGGTAACCATTATAGTTGTCATTCCTAGTTCCCTCTGTATCTTTTTGATATCTCTACGTAGTTTGACCCTCACCTTTGCATCCAACGCACTCAATGGCTCATCGAGCAATAACACTCTTGGCTTCAAAGACAAAGCCCTAGCAATAGCTACTCTTTGTTGTTGACCACCACTGAGCTCAAAAGGCATTTTATGTTCACTGCCTTCAAGACCTACTAACTCCAGACTCTGATTGATTAAAGATGATATTTTTTTTGACTCAAACCCACATTCCTTGAGTGGGAATTGCAAATTTTGATAAACATTCATATTTGGAAAAAGTGCGTAAGACTGAAAAAGCATCCCAAATTTTCTCCCCATAGGTGGGACAAAAGTAATCTCTGTGTCTTTTAAAAATATCTTTCCTTTATCAGGATACTCCAATCCAGCTATTATCCTTAAAAGAGTGCTTTTACCACAACCACTTGGTCCCAACATTGACACAAACTCTCCTTCATTCACACAAAAATCAATCCCTCTTAAGACCTTCTGATCATCAAAACCCTTATAAATTCCCTGAAGTTGTAAATAAGTCATTGTTTGCCTTCACTTTTGTTAGAAAAAAGCTTATTCCACTCATCCAAAATCTCTCCCCTATTTCTAGCGAACTTAGCAAAATCAATCAAAATAACTTTAGGAAAAACATCCCTATATCCTGAAGGTAAAGGAGTGCTACGCTTGATCGCTATATGAGCATTGTTTTTTTCATACAACCTCATAGCCTCTTGAGAAATTGCCCATTGAAAAAATATTTTCGCATTGACATTTTCATTTTGTTTTTTGACTAAAGCAATTGATTCCAAATCTGCGGGTGATCCTTCCTTAGGAAAAATCATTTTCATCATAGGATTTTTTTTGACTATCTGTAACCCTCTATAACTGAAAGATAAAGCAATAGGATATTCTCCACTAGTTGCAAAATAAGCAGGCTTTGAGCCAGAAAGTGTATAAATACCAATATTTTTATCCAGCTTCTTCATATATTCAAAAGCTTTTTGCCTTCCCCACAAGCTTATCCAACCAACTACATCTACAAATCCAGTACCAGAAAATGTTGGATTTGGCATTGTAATCAAACCCTTATATTCAGCTCTAGTCAAATCTTTAAAACTCAAAGGTGTACTCAAACCCTTTTTTTGAAGTTCTTTGGTATTAACTAAAATCACACCTTCGACATTATTAAGCCCTATATAATATGGATTTTGAAAATCTAATTTTATGGCAGGCTCTATTGCTAAATAATGAGCTTCCAACAAACCTATATCTCTGAGTTCTTCCATATTCATAGCTGAAAGCCCATAAATAATATCTGCCCTAGGATGACTTTTTTCTGCTAATAGTCGTGCTGTCAAAACTCCGTTTGAAGCCACGATCATCTCTACTTTAATATCAGGATATTTTTGCCTAAAAGCATCAATATATTGCTTCACCTCTTCATTTTCAAAAGCAGAATAGATAGTCAAAGTCTTTGATGAAGATTTTTGATCCTGCGAAATACAAGCATTTAGAAATAACATTATGAATATAAAAAATATAAACCTCATTCCAAGTCCTTCAAATGATTTACAAAACAGACTTTAGAATAAACAGATTACTTTTTGATAACACTAACAAAAACTTAATTATTCATCATGAAGACAATTTTATAATATTTTGGAAGTTTAGAAAAAGGTGGATTGGAGTGGTTGGATAATTATTTCAAATATCTAAAGTAGAGTGAAAATCTCACTCTACTTCTGCATCAATAACATCATCATCTTTTTTATTCGTATTGTTTGAATTTGGATTTTGTGCATTGTTGTCTTTAGAATACATCGCTTCTGCAAGCTTATGACTTGCTTCTGTGAGTGCTTTAAGTTTGGATTCTAATTCTTCTTTGGTAGCATTTTCATTTTTCAATGCATTTTTGAGTTCATCTAAAGCTTTCTGAATCTTTTCAACTTCACTCGCTTCAAGCTTTTCTTTCAATTCAGTGAGGCTTTTTTCAGTTTGATATACCAAACTATCAGCTTGATTCCTAATCTCAATGACCTCTTTGCGTCTAGAATCATCCTCTTTGTGCATTTCAGCATCTTTAACCATTTTTTCAATCTCAGAATCACTCAAGCCACTAGAACCTGAAATTTTGATTTCTTGAGATTTGCCACTCGCTTTGTCTTTTGCCGAAACAGTGAGGATACCATTAGCATCAATATCAAAGGTAACTTCAATTTGAGGCACACCCCTTGGAGCAGCTGGAATACCTGTGAGGTCAAATCTACCCAAAGATTTATTATCCTTAGCTAACTCTCTTTCTCCTTGTAATACATGGATGGAAACAGCTGGTTGATTATCCTCAGCAGTTGAAAAAACTTGAGCTTTTTTTGATGGGATAGTCGTACCCCTCTCAATGACTTTTGTCATCACACCACCAAGTGTCTCTATACCTAAACTTAATGGTGTTACATCAAGCAATAATACATCTTTAACATCACCTTTTAATACCCCTCCTTGTATCGCAGCACCAACAGCCACAACTTCATCAGGATTGACAGATTTATTCAACTCTTTACCGATAAAATCTTTTACCCTCTCTTGTGCCTTTGGAATCCTAGTAGAACCACCCACCATTACAACTTCAGAAATATCATTTTTACTCAATCCTGCATCTTTAATAACAAACTCTATTTTTTTGATAGTCTCATCAATGAGATCATCAATCAAACTTTCAAATTTTGCACGAGTAAGTTTTTTAACTAAGTGTTTTGGACCACTCGCATCTGCAGTGATAAAAGGTAGATTGATTTCAGTTTCTTGAGCAGAACTCAATTCTTTTTTTGCATTTTCAGCAGCATCTTTAAGCCTTTGAAGTGCCATAACATCAGATTTTATATCAATACCAGTTTCATCTTTGAATTCTTTAGCTGCCCAATCAATGATACGATTATCAAAATCATCTCCACCTAAAAATGCATCCCCACCTGTTGCAAGCACTTCTACAACATTATCACCAGTTTCCAATACAGTGACATCAAAAGTACCCCCACCCAAATCATAAACCATAATTTTTTCAGACTCTTTTTTATCAAGTCCATAAGCCAATGCAGCCGAAGTAGGCTCATTGATAATCCTCAATACATTTAACCCAGCAATAGTCCCAGCTTCTTTTGTTGCTTTCCTTTGACTGTCATTAAAATATGCAGGCACTGTGATAACAGCTTCTGTTACTTCTTCACCCAAATAAGCCTCTGCATCTTCTTTAAGTTTCATCAAAATTTTAGCTGAAATTTCTTGAGGTGTATAGACCTTATCAGCAATTTCTATAGCACAAGCACCATTCCTATCTACTATTTTATAAGGAAGCCTTTTTTCAGCTTCTTTGGCTTTGTCTTCATTAAACATTAAGCCCATAATCCTCTTTATTGAATAAATAGTTTTTTGAGGATTGGTGATGGCTTGCCTTTTAGCAGGTTCACCTACAAGTATCTCGCCTTTATCTGTAAAAGCTACGATTGAAGGGGTTGTATTTTTGCCTTCTTTATTCGCAATAATCCTAGATTCATTGCCTTCAAATACTGCCATTGCAGAGTTTGTTGTTCCTAAGTCGATTCCAATTACTTTTGCCATTTGTTATCCTTTTATGTTTTTAAGATTAATTTTTTGCGATGCTTACCATTGCAGGTCTTAGCACTCTTTCTTTGTATTTATAGCCCCTTTGCAAAACTTGCACTATCTGACCATCTAGTTTTTCTTCACAAGGGACTTGCATGATTGCATCATGAATATTAGGATCAAAATCCTCATTACAACCAATACATTCAATACCATGTTTTGCTAAAACCTTGTGCAAATTATCTATAGTAAGCTCTAAACCTTCAATAATACCTTCGCTTGAAGAAGTACTTTTAGCACTTTCTAAAGCCTTTTCAAGTGTATCTACTATAGGGAGCAAATCACGAGCTATCTTTTCATAAGCATATTCAAGTGCTTGATATTTATCCCTTTCAAGACGTTTTTTAGTATTTTCAAAATCTGCGTGAGTCCTAATATAATCCTCATATAATTCTTTATATTTCTTTTCATAATCCTCCTGTGTAGTTTGAATTTCTTTATCCTCAACTTGAATTTCATTCTCTTCAGTTGGAGGCATTTGCTCATTGATTTCTTCATCATTTTTCATTTTTTACTCCTTTAATATGTGATTTATGATGCAATGTCTTCATAGAACTCAATATAATTCCGACTCAAATCACCCATAAAAAACATCTTTGCATCTTTTTTTTGTAATTTTATATCTTGAATAACTGCAAGATTACCCTTAGGAATTGTAGTCTCAAAATAAATACCCTTGTCAAGACGTTCAAATATCTTACCACTAACAATTTCAAAAAATAGTTTTTGGAATTGCTTATGCTGAAGCAAAAAACCCAAGAACTCTATGCCAAAATAAGATATTTTTATATCACTACTTTCTTCATTAAGTTTTTTAACCAAACTGATAGCACAAACTTGGTTGGCAATTTTTTTAATATCTTCAGTATGCAAACCAACGAGTTCTCTAAGAAATCTCTCAAGAGAATGATTATAGGGTAAAGTAATTGCCTGATTTTGAAAATCTAAAATCAAAAATCTGTCTTGATGGTTGATGACCTCTTGAAGGATTTGGGGAGATTTTTCCTTAATAATACCAAAAATACCATTTTTTTCACACCCTACCTTAAATTTTTCGATATCTGTGTGTAAAGTTGAATTTTGATAATCAAGCTTACTCCTCCAATAATTTTTAAGTGCTAAATGAGTAGGTATCCTGCCACTACTAATATGTGTCTGCATTAAAATACCTTCTTCTGATAAGACTTTAAAATAATTCCTAATTGTTGCAGATGAAATTTTTATACACATTGACATTTTAAGTGCTTCTGAACCAATAGGCTCTTGAGAACGGATATATTCTTGGATAATTCCATCTAATAACAAGTCTTTTTTTCGATTCATCTCTTCAAACCTTAAACATACTTAATCATAATTTATATAACTCAATTATACCAAAAAATGTAAACAAAATTAGCATTCATATAAAAATATTGCTAAAAAATATAGAAGTTTAGTCTAGTTATATAAGATATTATAATAAAATATACTAAATAAACCTTATAATATTTTTGATACTATGTAGATTTTATAGAAAATTGGATTTATCAAAGACAAAAATGGTAAAATAATCTTATGAATATCCATACAAAAAATATAGACCAGTATCTGATTGACAAAATCAGCAGTATTTCTTTAGCAATGTTTAGAAAAAGTTTTTTTGGAATCTTTCATGGTTCTATATCAACAAGGATTTCACAAAATCGTTTTTTAATCAACAAAAAAGATGCCATATTTGATAAGATTGAAAATGATTCACTCATAATGCTATATGACAAAGAGGATTATCGTTGGCAGGAAGCAAGCATTGATGCTTTCATCCATTCAAATATTTATCAAAATTTTACAGAAGCTCGATTTATCATTTATAGTATGCCTCCTTACAGCATAGCCTATTCTTTAAAACATGAAGTTTTACTACCAAAAGATTATTTTGGTTATCGTTTTTTAGGCAAGCAAGTAGATATTTTTGACCCTAAAAATTATGATAGCTGGTATGAACGAGCTGATATTGATATTTCAAGATACTTCAAACAAAGTAAAAAAAATTTTATTTTTATCAAGGGTTATGGTATTTATGGATATCATAGAGATTTATATACGCTAGCTAAAACAATTGCTTTAATAGAAAATAGCTGCAAAATATTGCATTTAGGAGGTCTGCTTGATTGTGGATATGGGAATGAAATGAGATTTGATATTTAATCTTAAATCATCAGGGAAAATATCCCCCCAATGATTCTATTTTTTAGAGTTTATCTGCATTTTGAGAGAGGTATTGTGCCACACCTTCATGAGTAGCTTTCATACCTTTTTCTCCTTTTCTCCAGCCAGCGGGACATACTTCTCCATTTTCTTGGAAGAACAACAGTGCATCTACCATACGAATCATTTCATCAATATTTCTACCCAAAGGAAGATCATTGATAACTGCATGACGAATAATTTGATTTTTGTCTATCAAGAAAGATCCTCTAAGAGCTACAGAAGCTTCAAATAATACGTCATAATCTCTTGAAATTTGTTTTGTTATATCTGCGACCATTGGAAAAGTTACTTGACCAATACCACCTTGATTTATAGGTGTATTTTTCCAAGCAAAGTGAACAACCTCAGTATCAGTTGATACTCCAATCACCTTAAAACCTTTCTCTTCAAAATCCTTGACCCTATGATCAAAAGCAATGATTTCAGAAGGACATACAAAAGTAAAATCCTTAGGCCAAAAAAATAAAATAGCACCATTTTTGCCAAGATTTTTTGATAATTCAAAATCTTCTACAATTTGATTATTTCCCAAGACGGCTGCTGCTTTAAAATCAGGGGCTTTTTTTGTTACTAACATTTTTATTCTCCTTGTTTTTATTTGATAATAGGATAATAATTATCACTTGCTAATGTTAACACATTTAAAACAATGTTGATTAAAACTCAGTTAACTTTTAAATTGTTTTAAGTCATATTTATAAATAAGGTGGTAGAATCCAAAAAAATTTTGAATACAAGGTGAGTTTATGAAAAATGAGTTTCTTTTCACTTCAGAATCTGTAACAGAAGGGCATCCTGACAAAATGGCAGACCAAATTAGTGACGCAGTTTTAGACTACATAATAGCAAAAGATAAAAATGCTAGAGTAGCTTGTGAAACACTTGTTTCTAATGGATTTTGCGTCATTGCAGGAGAATTAAAAACTTCAGTATATGCACCTATGCAAGAGATTGCTAGAGGAGTAGTCAAAAGCATTGGCTATACAGATGCTTTATATGGCTTTGATTACCGCAGTGCAGCTGTACTTAATGGTATTGGCGAACAAAGTCCAGATATCAATCAAGGAGTCGATAGAAGCGATGGAGAAATTGGTGCGGGTGATCAAGGCTTGATGTTTGGCTATGCTTGCAAAGAAACAAATACTCTTATGCCTCTACCCATTTGGTTGGCACATCAATTAACTGAAGGGCTTGCACAAAGCAGAAAAAATGGGACTCTTCCATTTTTAAGACCTGATGGAAAATCCCAAGTAACTGTTAAATATATAGATGGCAAACCTGTATCTATTGATACAATAGTAATATCCACTCAACACTCCCCGGAAGTAGAACAAAAACACCTTAGAGAAGCTGTCATTGAAGAAATTGTACATAAAGTTTTGCCTAAAGAGTATCTTAATAATGATATCAAATACCATGTCAATCCTACAGGAAAATTTGTTATTGGAGGACCACAAGGAGATGCTGGACTTACGGGAAGAAAAATCATTGTAGACACATACGGAGGAAGCTGTCCTCATGGTGGAGGAGCATTCAGCGGTAAGGATCCAAGTAAAGTTGATAGGAGTGCAGCTTATGCGGCTAGATATGTAGCAAAAAATCTTGTTGCTAGCGGTATCTGTGAAAAAGCAACTGTACAATTAGCATATGCAATTGGAGTAGTAGAACCTGTATCTATCTATATCAATACTCATGGGACATCAAAATTTGAAGATTCAAAAATAGAAGCTTGTGTGCGAAAAGTATTCAGACTAACGCCAAAAGGCATTATAGAAAGTTTGGACTTACTCAGACCTATTTATAGAAAAACAGCTGCATATGGTCATTTTGGCAGAGAATTACCTGAATTTAGTTGGGAAAAAATTGACAAAGTCAGTGAGATCAAAGAATTTTTAGGTTTATAATACTCAAAAACTTTAAAGTTCACAGCAATAGACAAAACAATTTAGCATATTGTTATTATTCATTAAAATAGTCATCTATTAAAATTTAAACTCTTAAATTTTAATCAAAGCAAGAGTATTTTCAAATCATCCAAATGATTTGAAAAGTATGTTTTTTAAGCATTATAAAAATTTTTTTATGTATAATAAAGGTTTGATTTCAAAAAATGCTAAAAAATCCAAGGTCTAAGGAGAAATCTTCATATGGAACAAACACTCTCAATCATCAAACCTGATGCAACAAAAAAAATGGTCATTGGTAAAATCATTGATAGATTTGAAACTAATGGATTAAGGATTGCAGCAATAAAAAAAATCCAGCTTTCAGAATCTGATGCTAAAGCATTTTATAGTGTTCATAAAGAAAGACCTTTTTATAATGATTTAGTAAAATTTATGATAAGTGCTCCGGTTGTCGTGATGGTTTTAGAAGGACAAGATGCTGTTAAAAAAAATCGTGACTTGATGGGAGCAACAAATCCCAAAGAAGCTCAAAAAGGAACAATCCGTGCTGATTTTGCTGAAAACATTGATGCCAATGCTGTTCATGGGAGCGATAGTTTAGAAAATGCAAAAAATGAAATTGGGTTTTTCTTTTCAAAAAAAGAAATATGCTGATATTTTTAAATGAAAATAGAAATGAGAAAAATCACCCAAATCCCTAAATCTTTTTTGATAGAATCAGCAGGAATTAGATTTGCAGGTGAAATTTCTCGCAAAACGACTAAGCTATTTGAATTGAAAGGTTTTTTAACTGGTGATTTAGAATTGATTTGTGATGTGAGCGGAGAGAATTTCTTAAAATCTTTTAATGAGCCTTTGGTTTTGTATATTTCAGATGGATTCTGGGATATGCAAAGCCAAAATCATCATCTTAATGATTTTGATGTCATTGAGTTTTTTGATGGCTTTGTTGATATGAATTTTATTTTACAAAGCGAGATAGAATCCATAAAAACAGATTATCATACAAAATAACAAGGAGTTCACATGGCAGTACCCGATAGACGAGTGAGTAAAACCAGAGCAGCAAAAAGAAGGACTCATTACAAAGTAACATTAGCACGACCTATTCGTGATAAAGATGGGAGTTGGAAAATGCCTCATCATATCAATAAATTTACAGGTTCTTACAAGTAAAGTTTTTCAAACTATAATGAAAAATTCATTATAAATAAAAACAAATATTTCAACATAATCGGAATTATTTATGCTAAAAATAGTTATTGATGCGATGGGTGCAGATAATGGTATTTTACCTATTGTTCAGGGTGCAAAAAGAGCTTTAGAAAATAAACAATTTAAAGCTATATTGGTTGGCGATGAAAAAGGCATCAAGCCATTGATACCGGAAAATATATCTAGTAAGATTGAAATAGTGCATTGTTCAGATTTTATCAAAATGGAAGAATCTGCTTCAGTCGCACCGAAGAGAAAAAATTCTTCTATCTACATAGGCACTGAATTGGTTAAAAATTCTGAAGCTGAGGCTATAGTTTCTGCAGGGCATAGTGGAGCTACAATGAGTTTAGCAACCCTACGGATAGGCAGAATTGAAGGAGTCTCTCGTCCTGCTATCTGTACTTTAATGCCCTCAATCACATCAAATCCAAGCATGATTTTAGATGCAGGTGCAAATACTGACTGCAAACCAGAATATTTGGTAGATTTTGCATTAATGGGGTATGAATATGCAAAGAGTGTTATGGACTATCCAAAACCAAGAGTAGGACTTCTAGCAAATGGAGAAGAAGACTCTAAAGGCAATGAATTATCTAAAGAAGCATTCAAAATGCTCAAGAATTATGATTTTTTTAAAGGAAATGTTGAAGGAAATGATATTTTCAATGGAAGCGTTGATGTGATTGTGTGCGATGGCTTCAGCGGGAATATCGTCTTAAAAGCAAGCGAAGGTGTAGCAAGCTCAATCACCCATATCCTGAAAAAAGAAATAAAATCTTCAATAAATGGTATGCTAGGAGGGCTATTGCTCAAAAAAGCTTTTGGCAACCTCAAAAAAAAGATGGATTATGCAGAATACGGTGGTGCACCCCTTTTAGGTGTCAATAAAACTGTTATTATTAGTCATGGGAAAAGCAATGCTAGAGCCATTGAATGTGCCATTTATCAAGCAATCAGAGCAATAGAATCTAAAGTATGCGATAAAATAGCCTATACCTTTGCTCACAACAGGAGATAATTTTGACAAAAAAATATGCATCTTTAAAATCAATTGCTTCTTATATCCCTCCTAAATGTATAAAAAATTCTGATTTTGAAGAAATCTTAGATACAAGCGATGAATGGATACAAAAACGTACAGGAATCCAAATGCGTTATTTTGCTAGTCCAGAACAAAATAGTAGTGATTTGGGCGTAGAAGCAGCAAAATTGGCTATAAAACGTTCAAATTTAAAAATTGAAGAGATTGATTTAGTTATTGTCGCCACACTGAGTCCAGATTTTTTAGGTATGCCTTCTACAGCTTGCTTATTGAGTACAAAATTGGGTATAAAAAATCGACCAGCTTTTGATATTTCTACAGCATGCTCAGGATTTATATATCTCCTTGCATTGGCAAAATCTTTTATAGAATCAGGAACCTATGAAAATATACTGATCGTAGGAGCAGAAAAAATTAGTAGTATTCTTGATTTTACCGATAGGAGCACTTCAGTTCTTTTTGGTGATGGAGCAGGAGCTGCGATTATTAGTACAACCACACAAAAAGAACATTCTATCTTAGATGTGCATATTTCTTCAGATGGAGCTTATTCAGATTATCTATTAACACCAAGAACATTAAAAGGGAGTCATTTTTTAGAAGAAAATCTTATCCCGCAATATCTGCAAATGAAAGGGAATGAAACATTTAAATTAGCAGTAAAAACACTCACTAATGATGTAGAAGAAATCATGAAAAAAAATAATATTGATGTTAATAGTATTGATTTTTTCATACCTCATCAAGCAAATTTACGCATTATATCTGCTGTCGGAGAACAACTAAAATTTTCTCCTCAACAAGTTGTCGTAACTGTCCACAAATATGGTAATACCTCAGCAGCAAGTATCCCGATGGCTATGAATGATATTTATGAAGATGGGAAACTTAAAAATGGTGATTTGATGCTTTTAGATGCATTTGGTGGTGGTTTGACTTGGGGATCGGCACTGGTTCATTTCAATGGAAATTAGATTTTATAGTCTTTTGTATTGATTTTTTAATCTCTAAAATTTCTTCAACACTCCCCATCATATCTTTATTCATTATTTTATGGCTATATTTTGGGATTTTATAGACCTTGTCATAATATTTTTCTATCAAAATCCCTGCTATTTTATTTAAATCTCTTTTTTGCCAAAGTTTTTCGACTTCAGTAAAAATATTATTTGAAATATAAGGCTTAATCTTTTTAATCCCAAACTCAAATATATGCTCAGGAATATTTCGATACATTTTAACAATCCTTTGAATACGATCAGACAATTCAGCCTCTATTAAAATAACACAATGCTGGTGATAAGCTCTGAATAATGAGTTTGGAATAACAATATTACCTAATTTCTTAGACTCTGCTTCAATCAATAAAATATTTTCATTATTTTTTTTCAAAAGTGTTTCAAAAAGCATATTTTCAAACATCTTTTGAGTAGGCTGCCCTCCATTATCAAAACAAGCCGTACCCCCAAAAACAGATCCATAATGTTTGGCTAATGATTCTAAATCAATGCTCCAAGATGACTGGCTCTGTATGAGTTCACTTTTGCCACAACCTGTATGTCCACAAAGTGTCATAAAAAAATGATTCATTGGACTCGAAAAATAATCAACTACATTATGACGATAACCTTTATAGCCATTTGAAAGCTTTTGTATTCTAAAACCAACATGACTTAAAATAGTGCATACCGAATCACTCCTCTGCCCTCCCCTTGCACAATAAACTAAAAATCTATTTTTATGGTTCAAAATACTTTGTAATTTTTCATCATATTCAAGCAGGTGGAGCAAATTCGAAATATTTTTACAGGCAATGGCAGCACCTATTATTCTAGCTTTTAGAGGTGATTCTTGCTTATATATTGTGCCTATTTTTGCATATTCTTCATTATTAAGAACAGGTAAATTTATAGCTCCTGGAATATGAGAATAATCATATTCGCAGGGAGTTCGAACATCAATAATAACATCAAAAGCCTCAAAATTTGTCTTCACTCAATCTCATTACCCTTCATCAATATCCACCAGCTCAAAGCTTTTGCTTCTTGCAAACGATTATAAAGTTTTTCTGCTTCTTGTTTATCATCTGATTGAGGTTTTGAATCATTTATATATTGTAGTCCTCCATCAACGGTATAAATAAAACGATGTGTTCCAACAACATAAAATCCTAAAGCATACCTTTTATTTTCAAATTTTAAAGAATGATTATTGCTAAAAAGAGGTTTTCCAAAACTGCTATACCTAAAACCTTTTGGCGAAACAAGCTCTACAATAGTTGAAGCAATATCAATATGAGAACCAACATTTGAAAGCTGTTTAGGTTGTAATATAGGTGAGTAAACAATAAGAGGGATAGATTTTACAATCCTATTATTCCTATTGGCTAAAGGATACATATTGTCAAAATGATCTCCAGTAATGATAAATAAAGATTTTGGGAACCTTCTTGCAGCTTCTCTGATAAAATGAGTTATTTGTTTATCATACCACCAAATATGCCCTAAAATATTTTCATTAGCCTCTAAAAATCTCTTATTTTTTGGAAAATGTTCATCAATAAATGCCCTAATCTCTTTGAGGGGAACATCAAAAGAATTTAAAGACACGTCATAGGGAGGATGATTTGATGTCGTCATGATCATATTGAAAGTTGGATGATTAGCCTTTGAAGTATTATCAATAATATAATCAAATAAAACATTATCATAGACACCCCACATATTCTCAAGAGGTGGTAGATAATTTTTATCTTTTGCATAATCTAAAATAAATGTGTTGTATAAAATCTCATTAAACCCTTCAGTTGTCGCATGCTTGTCAATTTTTTGCCAAAATGCAGACCCACCATAATAAAATCTCGTATCATAATCAAGCCTCTTTAAAATCCCTCCAATTGCTGTTGGAAATAAGGGCATACTACCAAGCATTGGATTCATAAGCATATCTGTATTATACAAACCCGTGATTTGAACTTCAAGACTTTCAATAGTTCTAGGAGCATTTTCAAGGAAATTTTGGATTTTAAAACCATGTTGATTGTCAATAAAAGACTTGAGTCCAGAAGTCAAACCAATCGTGTCAAATTCAGGGTCAAAAGCCCATTCACTTAAACTTTCTGAAACAATATAAAAAATATGCTCTATTTTAACTTTTGAAGTATTTGAACTGACCTGAGAAAGCAGTTCATATAAATTAAATGGAGGCTCAACAGTTTTATCAAGATTGAAAAAATCCTTTGCTACTTGCACAGGAGTCTGATCTGAATAATTAGAAAATTTTGAGTGTGCTACTTTTTGATAATTTTTATAAATCAAATAAATATCTCTAAAAGCACCTAATGTAACTCTTCTTAAAAAAACATTCTTAGAATTTTTTATATTCAATAAATTTGCTGATTTAAGACCAAATTGAGAATTTATAAAAAACAAGCAAAGACCAACAAATAAAAAAAATGTTACTAGAATAGAAATTTTTGATATAAAAGATTTTTTAAAAATTATTTTTTCAATAAGATTTGAATATTTTCTATATAGATAAATCATTATAAAACTTGATAAAATAAAAGAAATTAGCTTAAAACTAAGATTATAAGTTCCACTCATACCTGTTTTGAAAATAGCTTTTTGATCATCTGATATAAGCCCAAACAATCTCCTATCAAAAGTATCACCATAAATAACATAAAATTCCATATTCGCAATACCTAAAAAAATACAAATCACAATCACTAAACTTGCATAATAGAATAAAATTTTATTTTGAAAACGAGTAAAAATCAAAACTAAACTCAATAAAAAATAAAGGAGACTAAAAAAGGCTGCTGTCCTATTATCATACAAAAACCCATTATAAAGAGAATAAAAAATATCTTGAGAATCAAATTCACCTCCCAATCTATTTTCAGCTATACCAACATACAAAATAAAGGCAACACGAATACATATAAATAGACAACTCAAAAAAAGTACAAAAACTATGGATTGAGAAAGAGTATTGAGAATCTTTGGTTTATACATTTTATTTTAACCTTATTATTGGTCATTTTTTAGACACTATTTTTTTAACGATTATAACAAAAATATATAGAATTGAAAATATCCAAACAGGGACATCAATCAAATAATCAAATAAATTATTTGATTCCATAAGCTTTAATCCATAACTTAAAAGACAGATAAAATAAATCATCCCTAAAGATTTATTAATAACATAAGCTAAAAAAGTCAGTAAACAGCAGATAATAATAACAATTTGTGGACTTTGATAATATAAATTCAAAGGAATGATATTCAGAACACTCAAATATAAAATCAAACCAAATATAAAAATAAATATAAATGCTTTTATATCCATAAAATTATTTTGTATTTTTTGAATTTTAAAACTCTCAAAAAGTAACATCAAACTCAATGCAAATGTTAATATACTCATCTCACCAAAAAAACTATAAGTTAGCATATTGATAGAAATGTTATCAATCGGTATATTCACAACAATTCCAGTTAAAAGAATTAAAATAATATTAGTGTTTTTTGATATTTTTGCAAAATGACCAAAATAACCAAAAATAGCCATATAGGTTATTGAAAATACATAATAATTCATTTTAATGACCTTAAAAAACTTCTATTCAAACGAATATGTCGAATATTTTTTCTATTATATGTATAAACAATATCAATATTATCACCATCACTGATTGTAGTGGGGTAGCTAACTTCTCCATTTTTAGCATTTGTGTGATCAAGGTCTAGTATTTTTTTGAATTTATTTGGAGATACCATTTTTGAGAGTGTCAATGTACCTCTTTGGAGTTTTGTATTTTGGTTGAATGTATTATGTATCAAATAAATATCTTTATTAAAACTAATCAAATTAGCAGAATTGTTATAGTTTTTAATATTAGTTTTTTCAGGAGAAAACCACTCCTCTCCACCATCTGAACAAATTTGAGAAAACATTGTATTGTCATAACGATTATGGTTTCTAAAAACTGCCAAACATTTTGTATTTGAAATGGGAGCTAAACTTGGTTGAAGCTGCCTGTGTAAATCATTTGGCTTGACAATAAAATCCAGCTTTCCAAGACTATTGAATTTAAGTATCAAAGCATATTTATCTGCAAGCTCATGATAAACAGGCAAATAAAATCCTCCATCATTAGTCTTGAGAGGAACAGATCTGACAAGATTGCTTATATTTAAAAAAGGACTCAATTTAAGTGTTTCTTGATATACAAAACTTTTTTGAGGCGAAAAATTATCAACATAAAGTTGATAAATCTTACTTGTTGCCCATCCTCCAATATTAGTGGCAGTAACAAAAAGCCAAATTCGATTTTTATCCCTATAAAGCACTGGATTACCCAATTTTTTTATATACTGATGAGATTTTTGAGATAATTCCTCATGGCTAAGCATTACAAAAGGTTTACTCCAAATCTGTTTTTTTACATTATAAACACTCCCATAAATTTTAACATCCCTAGCCCCTTCTCTACTCCCTGCAAAAAATGCACTGAGTAAATCACCATTTTCTAAATAAACCAATGTTGCAGAATGTGCAGAAGGCACGCCTTGCGGCATAGGGATATTTGTTTTTGAAAAATAAGCCTTTTTATATGCTATTGGCGTGAGTGCTATTTGAAAATAAATAGATTTTTTTTGAGGCTGGAGGTATAAAAAAACACTCCCTAAAATAATAACAATCAAACCAAAATAAACTTTCTTCATAAAACTTGATTCCAATCAAGAACTTCTCCAGCATTCAATGGAACAATATTATTTTGATTTGATTTGATTTGTGTAGGTATCCAAGATTTCTCTTTATGTAATTTAATAGCCTTTTTCGGTAAATTATCTAAACCATAAATATTTTTTGCATTATTACTAATAAAATCTTGTAAATTTTCAAGTTTATCATATTTTTCAAACAAACCACTCAAAGCACAGAGGATAAAAGGTGATGAAAAAATGCCTGCAGCTGCATTATTGTTGAGTTTATTTTTCTCCAAATGAGGAGCACTATCAGAGCCAAAACTGACTTTAGGATGAGCCTGCAAAGCGAGTTTTAAAAGCATTTCTTTATCTTTGGGTGTTTTAAGGATTGGTTTGCAAAAATGATGGGGTTTGAGTCCAGAACCTAAAACATCATCAAGCGTCATTGTAATATGATGTAAGGTTAAAGTAGCATAAATATTCTCATAAGTTTCTAAAAGCTCAATACTACGATGGTCACTCATATGTTCAATAATAATTTTAAGCTTAGGAAATTTTTCAGCAATAGAGACAAAAACTTTTCCAAATTCATATTCCCTATCCAAAGAAAAACCTTTACTTTCACCATGTATAGACAATATAAAACCTAAATCTTGAGCTATTTCAAATAATTTCAATGTATGAGGAGTCAAGATTTCATCCAGACCGTTTTGAGAATTTGTTGTAGCACCTTTAGGATAAAGTTTTAAGATTTTAATACCATTGTCATAAGCAATTTTGAGTTCATTTTCATCAAGAAAATCATTCAAATAAATTGTCATCAGGGGAATGAAATCTTTATTTTTAGCATTCATTAAAATTTCTTTTTTATATTGTAATGCCAAATCTGTTGAAGTGATAGGGACTGAAAGATTTGGCATTACGACGGCTGCACTAAATGAAGAGGCTGTAAAATCAATAATATCTTTGAGTATTTCACCTTCTCTTAGATGTAAATGCATATCAAGTGGATCATATAGGATAATTTCTTCCATCATTTCCCTTTTGTTTTTGTTCTTTAAATTTTACTATCAATTATCTGAAAAATAAATCCTTTTCAAAAATGAAAAAATATTCCCTAGTGCCTTTCAAAATCAATTCTAGGATCAACAAGCGTATAAGTCAAATCGCTAATAAGACCAATCACAAGACCTAAAAGTGTAAAAATATACAAAGTGCCAAATACAACAGGATAATCACGATTTAAAATACTTTCATACCCCAAAAGCCCTAAACCATCTAAACTAAAAATAATTTCAATCAACAAACTTCCACTAAAAAACATTCCTAAAAATGCTGCAGGAAAACTTGAAATCACCAAAAGCATCGCATTTCTAAAAATATGCTTATATAAAATTCTACCTTCACTTGCACCCTTTGCCCTAGCTACACTCACATAAAACTTGCCCATTTCATCAAGAAATGAATTTTTTACCAATAAAGTAAGTGTTGCGAATCCTCCAATAGAAAGACAAATAACAGGTAAAGTAATATGCCAAAGATAATCTTTTATCTTTCCCCAAAAATCCAAATCCATAAAATTATCACTCACAAGTCCTCTCAATGGAAATATATTCCAATAACTACCGCCTGCAAAAAGCACAATCAATAAAATAGCAAATAAAAATGCAGGTATTGCATTCCCAATAACGATCACTAAACTAGATAGAACATCAATCTTTGAACCATTTCGATAAGCTTTAAAAATACCCAAAGGTATGGAAATAATATAAATCAAAAGGGTGCTAAATACGCCTAAAGAAATCGAGACTGGTAACTTTTCCTTGATAAGTTCAACCACAGATATTTGACGATAAAAACTTTCACCAAAATCAAAAGTCAAATAATTTTTGATCATCAAAAGATAACGTTGCCAAAGAGGTTTATCAAAACCATAAAGTTTTTTTAATGATAAGATCAAATCTTCATCTATCCCTTGAGCACCCCGATAAAAACTATTACCAACACTTCCTGTATGTGATTCGGAAGTAACATTTAAATGTTCAATCTTTGAAACCATCTGTTCGATTGGACCACCAGGTGCCATTTGGATAATAAAAAAATTAATAGTAATGATGCCAAAAAGCGTAGGTATGATCAACAAAATTCGCTTAAAAATATAATACAACATCAAGGCTCCTTTGCCTTATATACTATATTTTTATCCCACCATAAATATGGAGAAAAGCCATACTTTGGATTGATAGATGGCATTTGGATTTTATCCCAATAAGCAATGCGAAAATTAGGCAAATAATAATGCGGTATTGTATAAAAGCCCCATAATAAAACTCTATCTAAAGCCCTTGTAATAGCAATTTGCTCTTTTCTATCTTTTGCATGAATTAATTTTTCTATCAAAGCATCGACAACAGGATCAGAAATCCCTGCATAATTTTTACTTCCTGGAGTTTTTGCACTCAAAGAACCCCAAAAATACCTTTGCTCATTACCTGGGAATAAAGATTGCCCAATAACTCCAACAATCATGTCATAATCAAAATTTCGCAAACGATTGATATATTGACTCAAATCTACCCGTTGTATCTTCATTTCAATGCCTAAAACTTTCAAATTTTGAGCATAAGCCAATGCTAAACGTTCAAAAGCTGCGTTATCCAAAAGCAAAGTAAAAACAAATGGTTTGTTAGTTTTAGAATTAACCAAACGATTATTTTTTACTTCCCAACCTGCTTGGAATAGTAATTCTTGAGCATATTTAAGATTCTCCCTCCTATTTTCACCAATTTTTTTGGCTCCATTAGTCTTAGGGATAATATAAGGAATAGTAAAAATCTTTGGAAATTTTTTTTGGAGTTGGGTTTTATAATGATCTAAAATATTCAATTCCTCACCTTTTGGCAATCCAAAAGAGGCAAAAATAGAATTATCAAAATAACTCTTTGTACGTTTGTATTGTGAGAAAAACAAATTCTTGTTGCTCCATTCAAAATCAAAAGCATAAAATAAAGCTTTCCTAACCCTAATATCTTTAAAAATATTCCTTCGCGTATTAAAAAAAAATCCTTGCATGCCGCTAGGTAAATAATGCCTTATAGAAACTTTTGTAATTTTTCCAGATTCAACAGCCTTTCCAACATAACCTCTTGCCCATACTTTTGCACTGGTTTCAATTCTCCAATCATATTCCCCACTCAAAAATGCCCTCAAAGCCACAGTATCATCTTTATAATATTCATAAATAGAAGTATTGAAATTAAACTGCCCTATCCTTGAGGGTAATTTACTAGCCCAATAATTTTCATCCCTTTCATAAACAATCTTTTTCCCAACATCAAAAGATTTTACTTTATAAGGACCACTTCCTAATGGCACAAGCAAAGGATTTTCTCCAAAAGGATTCTGCCCATAATAATGTTTAGGTAAGATTTGCAATTGCCCCAAAATCAAAGGCAATTCACGATTTTTTGTTGTTTTAAAAATAAATTTTATACGTTGTTTATCCAAAACAATAGCTTCTCTTATATCTGCATAATATTGCCTAAAAACAGGTGAACCTTTTTCCATCAAAATATCAAAACTAAATTTTACATCATCTGCATTCACAGGTATTCCATCGCTAAATTTTGCAAGTTTATTGATATGAAAAATCACAAATGAATTATCCTTAGCGACTTCTACATCATCAGCTATTAAAGGATATTCAGCATAAGGCTCATCCATACTCTGGACCAATAAAGTATCATAAACAAGCTCAAGACCATCTGCAGGAGTACCTTTAATAACAAAAGGATTAAGGCTATCAAAAGTTCCTAAAGAATAATTCCTTAATGTTCCACCTTTTGGTGCAATAGGATTGACATAATCAAAATATTTAAAATCCTTATATTTTACAGGTTCACCTAAAGATATAGAAGATTTTCCCCAACAAAATACACAAACTATTAAAAAAACCCCAATCAATTTAAAAATATACATTATTCTCTCAAAACATTTTTTGCTAGTTTAACAAAATAAACCCAATAAAATCTATTAAGAAAATATAAAAATACATATTGTGTTATTTACTTTTATACCTTATGATTAGGGTCTCAAAACAACCTTTAATTAAAGTCAAATTATTAAAAGGAATCAAATGCTCATAACAGGATTATTTTGTGGAATCTTATTTGGTTTTGTACTTCAAAGAGGTCGATTTTGCATGGTAGGGGCTTATAGGGATCTCATACTCAATAAAAAAACATTGATTTTTCTAGCACTTTTTATTGCGGTCTTGATACAAAGCATTGGGATATTTCTGCTCAAAGATGCTCAAATCATCAAAATAAATTACCAGCCTTTTTTTTGGCTTTCAACAATCATAGGCGGTGTCATTTTTGGTTTTGGAATGGTGCTTGCAGGTGGTTGTGCAACAGGGACTTGGTATCGTGCTGGAGAAGGTTTTATTGGAAGCTATATCGCTCTTTTTGGCTATATGCTTGGAGCTGCTATGACAAAATTTGGTATTTTAAGCCCTATCAATGAAAACCTCAAATCTTATCAAATACAAGATTCAACTTTTTATCAGACCTTAGAGATTTCTCCTTGGATACTTGTTATGATATTATTTATAATAATAAGTTTTTTTGTATATAAAGAACTTAAAAAACCAAAACTCAAAATAGCTCAATTAAAACCAAAAAAATCAGGCATCGCTCATTGGCTTTTTGAAAAACCTTGGCACCCTTTCATCACTGCAATATTTGTTGGACTCATTGCAATCCTTGCCTGGCCACTTAGCTCTGCTACAGGTAGAGATTTCGGATTAGGTATCACAACTCCTTCTGGAAAGATTATGGGATTTTTGATCAATGGAGATATGGGCTATATTGATTGGGGAGTTTTCTTAGTATTGGGTATCTTTATAGGAAGTTTTATTGCCGCAAAAGGAGCTAACGAATTCAGATTCAGATTGCCTGACAAAAAAACACTTTCTCAAAATGCATTAGGCGGCTTATTGATGGGATTTGGAGCTTCTTTGGCAGGAGGTTGCACTATTGGAAATGGTCTTGTAGAAACAGCAATGTTTACTTATCAAGGCTGGGTAGCTGTGATATTTTTCTTGCTAGGTTCTTATATTGCCACTTATCTAACCATCGTTTTGCCAAATAAAAAAATGGCAAATAAAATAAAATCATAAAATCTAAAAAGGAAACATGAATGCCAAGAATATTACAAACAAATGGGTTAGTTTGTCCCTTTCCATTAGTTGAAGCAAAACAAGCAATGCAAGAAATAGCTATTGGGGAAGAACTTATTATATATTTTGATTGCACACAAGCGACGCAAAGCATACCAGAGTGGGTTGCACAAGAAGGGTATGAAGTCACCGAATACATCCAAACTGGAGATGCTGAATGGAAAATCTCTATCAAAAAAACTAAATAAAAGCTCTTGATTATGTTTTTTAGATAAGACCAACGAGTTCTTTGACTTTATCATAAGTAGCTTTTGCTATTGGTCGAACTTTTTGGGTTCCGGTTTTTAGGATTTCTTCAATGTAACCTTTTTCAGCACTCAACTCTTGATACTTTTCACGGATAGGTCTAAGATTTTCAATAATCACTTCAGCAACTGCAGATTTAAACAATCCATAACCTTTACCTTCAAAATCTTTTTCTATTGCTTCTGTGCTTTTGTTCGTTAAAATCTGATAAATATTCAATAAATTATATAAACCTGCACGATTTTTATCAAAAACAATAGAATTCAAGGAATCTGTAGTTGCTTTTTTTATTTTTTTTGTTATTTCTTCAGGAGTATCTAACAAGAATATAGCATGATTGGTTCCTAGTGCGGATTTGCTCATTTTATTATTTGGATCATCAAGTCCCATAACCCTTGCTCCAACTTTTGGGATAATTGGTTCTGGTATTTTAAAACATTCTCCAAAATCTCTGTTAAATTTCATTGCTACATTCCTAGTGAGTTCCAAATGTTGCTTTTGATCTTCTCCCACAGGAACTCCATCAGCTTGATAAAGTAAAATATCTGCTGCCATCAAGGCTGGATAATTAAAGAGTCCTACATTCACATTCGTAGGATTTTTAAGAGATTTGTCTTTGAATTGCGTCATTCTGTTCATTTCACCCATTGAAATATTGCAATCTAATATCCAAGCTAAAGAAGGATGTTCATCAATCTCACTCTGAATAAATAAGCTTGACTTTTTCATATCTATCCCACAAGCCAAAAGCATACTAGCAAGTTGATAAGTTTTTTCCCTTAGTTCTACTGGATTTTGTGCTGTAGTTATGGCATGAGAATTCACTACGCAAAATATATTTTCATATTCACTTTGAGAATCAACCCAATTTTTTACCGCTCCAAGATAATTCCCAAGATGGATTTGTCCTGTAGGTTGAATACCTGAAAATACTCTTTTTTTATTCATTCACTCACCTTTTATTGACTTAGAATTTTTATTCTACTGTTTTTACACTTAATTTTAAGGAATGCACTAGGACTCTAAAATCAACGATATGAAGCAATAAATTTTGATGAAAATACTACTATTAAAAATTAAAATAAAAATTTAAAATTTATATTTTTTTAATCAAACTTCCAATACAATTAAATAGAATCATTTTATCATTAAAAATCATAGAGGACAAAGTTATGAAAAAAAAATACTGGATTGGACTCATTATTGTAGTTGGGATTTTAGCTGGATGCGTTTCAAAAAATCAACAAACTGGAAATACAGCACCTTATGGACTCAAAGATGCTCCAGACTGGGTCTTAGGTGAAAATAAAGATATGTTAAGTGCAACTGGAAGTGCAAAAATCAAAGACAATAACATTGGATTTGCAACTACACAAGCTACAAATATGGCTCGTGCAGAAATTGCCTCTCAAATTGCTACAAAAATAGAAAGCAAATACAAAGAATTAAGCACAAGTGATGAAAATAATGCCTCACAAGAAAGCGTCCAAGCCATTCGAAATAGCGTAGATACAACACTTTCAGGCTCAAAAAGAATCAAAACTTGGATTAGTGAAGATGGGACTTTATGGGTATTTGTCAAAGTCGATCATTTAGATACAAAACTTTTAGAAGAAAATCTAGCTAAAAGCAAGAAAATTGATAAAGCAGCTGCAAAAGCACTTTCAAAAGCTGTTGATGAAATCATTGATGGAGAAAATTTGAATAAAAACTAAATTTTTTTAGTTTAAGATATTTCACATCATATCCACCCTTATGGATTTTACCCATTGGGTGGTCAGCTTATCCCTACTCTATAAAAAAACCTAAAAACTTATCAATCATTAAATCATTAAATCATTAAATCATTAAATCTTTAAATCTTTAAATCTTTAAATCATTAAAATCTTTAATTTCTTTGAAAGCAATTAATTTACTATACCCCCCCCCCCATAAGTAAAAAAATCAATTTTATATTGACATTTATGAAAATAAGTTTTATAATATTCTAAACATTTGACAAAAAAAGGTTCTACAATGAAAAAAACATACTTAAAAATCTCAACAATAGTTTGCTTGATTGCTTATGGGGGGGGGGCATCATTAAAAGCTGACTCTATCTCTGTATCAACAACTCAACCAATCCAGTCCTTTGATATAAACCTTCAAACTGCACTCTCTTTCTCCAAAGACAAAGCTAAATCAAGCATAGAAGAGCAATTCAAAGCTCTCAATGAGCATAAGGCTCAAATAGAAAAAGAATTTTCAGAGTTGATTATCAAAGATAATTTAATAAAAATTAATTCCATCAAGATTATTAATCAAATATCTAATAATATACATGATATAAAAAGTTACGCTCAAGTAGATCTTACTAATGCAGATCAATTAGGAGATTGGATAAATGATTTTAAAAGAAGAACAGATGCTAAAAACAATTATAATTATTATAATTTAAATACATATTATGCATTGAAGAGTATAATAGATAGTAATTTGTATCAAAACGGAATAGGAAATATAACTAACATACAAACCAAATCAACCTGGATTAAAGACAGAATTAATAGCCTGTCTAGTAATCTAGCCAACTTACAAAACCAATCAAATGAGAGATCAGAAATCACAATTGAAATCCAATCCAATCTAAAAAACCTCCAAGCCACCAAAGACAAAATAGCTCAATATGATACATTAATCGCTCAAATAACCACCCTAGCTAAAATACAACAAAAAGCTATCTCCACTATCCATTCAGAACAAAAAACACTCTCATCTCTATCCAATGCTACCTATAATAATCTCTCTGCTTTGAACTTTTCTTCCAATCTAGCAACCAATACACGATTAGCCAAAATGAGTAATCCTTATA
>NZ_MLAS01000020.1 GCF_002272785.1 Helicobacter sp. 13S00477-4
GATTTATTAAGTTCATTTCAAATAGAGTATCCCATCAAACTCAATAGATTGCATAAGGATGCAATCTTATCCAATCTTTATGGATTGAAGTTCTCCTACCATAATACCTCATCCCATTTACCCATCTATACCAATGTTATAATCTGAGATCACTTTGGGGGAGTCTTTTGATTTATCTTCATTTTGTCTTCAAAAGCATTTTAATAATCAAAAAGAACCAACGCAAAATACCATAGATTATATAAAGTGACATCAACGTACCTAAAACTTCTATTGGTCGTAAGTATGCAATAGATAATAAAATCAAAAGTATCACGAAAGTCTTGAGATTCCATTTGATTTTTTTAAAGCTTGGATAACGAATATTACTCACCATTAAAATACTTAAAACAAAAGCCCCAACCAAAAGCCAATAACCATAATCTGCATCAAAAATATTATACTTGATGTCTAGGAGTATCCAAAGAACCATCAAAATAGCTGCAGATGGAATTGGCAAGCCAATAAAAGAATTGGGTTCGCTCTCATTTGTAGCTATATTGAACCTAGCTAGCCTAATAGCTCCAAAAATTACAAATAAAGCAGATACAACAACTCCGAATCGAGAGTATTCACCACCAATATAAAAATACAAAAGCATTGCAGGAGCCACACCAAAAGAAACAATATCTGCTAAGGAATCAAATTCAACACCAAATTTACTAGTAGTGTGTGTGAGTCTAGCAACACGACCATCTAAACCATCTAAAACCATCGAACTAATGATAAGCCAACAAGACCATTCAAACATCGCATTGGAAGAAAACATAATACTCATAATACCCAAGAAAATACTGCCAGCTGTGAACAAATTTGGGAGTGCATATAAAGGATTGATATTCATTTGAGGTATCCTATTAAAGTTTGTCCGCCTTTTATCCTATCACCTACATTGACTTTAATATCTAAAAACTCTGCTGGGAAAGAAAAACAAAGGCATCCTATTTTCATAAAGCCCATCCTATCATTGGCAACAAAATCAGTTTTTTTATAAATTTGTGCAGAAGAAAAAATTTCCGGATAAAGCTCTAACTTAAAATTATAGTTTTTTCTTGAAAAAAAAACTATCTTCGTATTTAAAGCTTGTTTGACTCCATCTTTTGCACTCTTAAGGAAAAGACCATTTTTTTTAGATACTTCATAACTTAAAATATCTACTGGAACTCTCAATACACCAACATCAAACCAATCGACATCAATACAAATCTCAATAAAATCATCTTGTGCAAAAATATTTGTAATTTTTCCATCAATAGGAGCAAATACACCATCATTGATTCTATCTTCAGGTAGTCTTTCAGGATTCCTGAATGCAAAAAGCCATAAAATCAAACACAAAAGGAATAAAAATACGAAAAAATCTTTGCCCCACCACATAAAAAAGACTATAGTGATAGCCAGAATCATAGCACCTTTATAACCCTCTTTTGCGATAAATTGTGTATTTGTCATTCTTTAATTTTCTTCTCTTTCTACCAATCTAGTAGAAAGATTGTTTTGCGTTTCATAATCCAAAATAATCTCTCTAACCCTTATTCCCTCAATTACTTCTTTTTCAAATAGCTCTTTGACCATCTTTTCAATTGCTTCTTTATAATCTTGTAGGGTTTGTTTTACATGACTATAACGTTCATCAAGAGTTTTTTTAATAAAATTATCCATATTTTCAGCAGTTTTTTCACTGAATTCACGAACACTACCTAAACCGCCTCCCAAAAATGCATTTCTAGGCTTCTCAAGAACCATAAGACCACTCACATCAGTCATACCATAATAACTAACCATTGATTTTATAATATCTGTAGCTCTTTCAAGATCATTGCTAGCACCTGTAGATATTTCCCCTAAAAATACATCTTCTGCTGCACGCCCACCCAACAAAACATCTATTTGGGCAATCAATTCATGCTTTTGCATTAAATATTTATTTTCTTCAGGAGTATTCAAAGTATATCCCAATGCTGCCATTCCTCTAGGTATAATAGAAACTTTATTGACCCTTGCAGCCCCTTGTGTCATTTCTGCTATTACAGCGTGTCCACTTTCATGATAAGCAACGATTTTCTTTTCTTTTGGAGAAATCCTGCGTGATTTCTTTTCAAGACCTGCTATACCACGTTCTACAGCCTCTTTTAAATGTTTTTGATTGACTTCTTTTTGATTAGCCCTTCCTGCAAGTAAAGCTGCCTCATTAATTATATTAGCCAAATCTGCACCCGCAAGCCCTGCAGTCAATTTTGCAATCTCTTGTAAATCGACATCTCTGCCAAGTTTGACTGATTTGATATGAACCTTTAAAATCTCTACCCTACCATTAAAGTCTGGTTTATCAACCAAAACTTGTCTATCAAATCTACCAGGTCTAAGCAATGCAGGATCAAGAACTTCTGGTCTATTGGTAGCTGCTAAAACAATCACTGGAGAATTTTCTGAACCAAAACCATCCATTTCTGCTAAAAGCTGATTAAGAGTTTGTTCTCGCTCATCATTCCCGCTTATCATTCCTCCAGCTGCACGCGATTTACCAATAGCATCAATCTCATCAATGAATATAATGCTTGGAGCTTCTTTTTTTGCCATTTCAAATAAATCCCTTACTCTTGAAGCACCAAGCCCTACAAACATCTCAATAAAACTACTACCACTCATTGAAAAAAAAGGTACATTTGCCTCACCAGCAACTGCTTTTGCCAAAAGTGTTTTACCTGTTCCTGGAGGACCTACCAATAAAACACCTTTAGGTATCTTTGCACCCAAAGAAGAGTATCTATCAGGGTATTTGAGGAAATCAACAATTTCGACTACTTCTTCTTTTGCCTCTTCATTCCCCGCCATATCATCAAATTTTACCTTTGGCTTCTCGGCATTCACAAGCTTTTTAGAACTACCTAAACCAAAAATTCCTCCACCCATATTTTTTTGCACACGATTAGCCATAAACATCCAAAGCCCAAGAATTACAAATACAGGGATAAGCCAACCAAGTAATTCAGTAAAAAAATTAGACTCACTAAAACCACTATAATCAATTTTTTGCTCATCTAACAAAGGGACAAGAGAAGAGTCTTGAACTTTTTTAGCAACATAAATTACTTTTTGTCCATTTGAACCTGTGCCTACAGCTTTTACAATTGTTTGCCCGATACTAACTGAAGTAACTTCTTTATTTTTTATGAGCTGTTTGAAATCATAATAATTAATATTTTTTGTACTGCTTGCTCCAAAACGATCACTCAAACCCCCCCCTTCAGAACCCATAATACGAAAAGCAATCAAAGCCACCACAACAAAAATGATAAATAAGATCATTGGATTTTGAGTGAATGGTTTCTTATTATTTGGATTTTGATTGTTATTCTGTGCCATTTTTTCCTCTATATTTTAAATTTCTGGTCTGTATAAAATATTATTATATTATTTTTGTGTAAGTTTTAGTCCTATCCACTGTTCTCTCTCCAAAATATCAAGCACTATAAAATCATCAAAAGTACTCAAAACAGAGTCTTTATATTCCTCAAGTATACCGGATAAAATCAATACCGATTGTGGTTTCAAAGCATTCAAGAAATCTTTATGAAGGAGCTTGAGGACATCAGCAAGAATATTTGCAATGATAACATCATAACGATGTGTTGTTTTGTCAATAGAACCCTCCCAAATAAAATCCATATCCAAGCCATTCAAACTAAAATTCTTCTTGCTCTCATTAACTGCAAGAGCGTCTGTATCACATAAATGGACTTTTGCTCCCAATTTTTTAGCTCCAATTGATAATACCCCACTACCACAACCAACATCAAGCACTTCCTTATCCTTCAAAGGTAATGTTGAGAGCATTTGAAGACACATTGAAGTGCTAGGATGATGACCTGATCCAAAAGCCAAAGCAGGATCAATGGCTATATCTAGCAAATCTTCTTTTTTAGGATACCAGCTTGGTCGGATATAAAAATCCCCACATACAACAGGCGTAATACTGTTTTTATAATTACTTATCCAATCTTGATTTTTGTATTTTTTGGTTTCATAGGCAACCCCAATATCTTCATTGAGCCTTTTAGAAAGCATTGTACAAAAAACTTCCAAATGAGGAATGAGGTGAATTTTTGGATCATTTAGCGAATAAACAATAAAAACTTTTTTAACAAATTTCAAATCAGGAATATTGATATAAGAAGGTTTATCAAGCACTTTTAAAACATCAAGATTTATATCTCTTTCTTCAATCGCCTCTTGAGTAAGTTCAAGTAAAAAATCAGCAAAATTATCTTCATAATGATTTGGGATTATGATTGTTTCAAAATAGTCTTCCTGCATAAAATTTTAATTTTTATTCGTTAGTGCCTAAAACAATTTCAAGCTTTTCTTTTAATACTTGTGGAGTAAAAGGCTTCACAATATAATTATTCACACCAGCTTTCAAAGCTGTGATAACTTCTGCTTTTCCACCCTCCGTGGTAACCATTATAATAGGTATATCCGTATACCTAGAATCTGATCGGACTTTTTTGACAAGCTCAAGACCATTCATTTCAGGCATATTCCAATCTGTTATCAAAACTTTAATCCCATCTGTTGTGTCTAATAATTGCCAAGCTTCTGCACCATGTTCAGCTTCTAAAATATCTTCATACCCTAAACGTTGAAGCGTATTTTTTATAATCCTTCTCATTGTCGAACTATCATCTACTACTAGCAATTTCAACTTCTACTCCTCAAAAATATTCAAGTTCATAATTAGCAAGGCAATCAACAAGTTCATTAAAGGTATCCTAATATTTTTTAGTCAGATAATCTTAGAATAATAACACATTTTCAATCAAATACCCAAAATTTTCAAATACAGAATCTGCTATAAAAATCTTTTTAAAATTGATTTTAAATCTATCTTATCTTCGTAATATGCCTTCCCAATAATCACACCCCCTATCACTTTGTTTTCCTTGAATGCTTCATCTAAAATAATTAAATCATTTTCATCTCTAAATCCACCACTCGCAATACAAAAACATTCACTTGCCTTAGCAATACTTAAAGTCCAATCCACATTTATGCCTTCAAATGCTCCATCCCTACTAATATCTGTGCAAATAACAGCTTCAATCCCAGTATTTTTAAATCTCTTTGCTAAATGGGTAGCTTCTAATTGCTCCGTGTGTGCCCAGCCTTCTATAGCAACCTTGCCATCTTTTGCATCAATACCAACTGCAATAGGATATCTGAGTGCCATTTTTTCAACAAAATCGGGATTTTTCATCGCCACAGAACCCAATATCAATCGATCAATACCTATTTCTATGTAATTTTTGATATTTTCTTCACTGCGTATACCGCCACCTAGTTGGATTTTAAGATTTGTAGATTCTCTGATTTTGTGTATTACTCCAAGATTTTTTGGTTCTCCACAAAATGCACCATCCAAATCCACAATATGAATCCATTTTGAACCCATATTTTCAAATTTTTTAGCAAAATCAATCGGGCTACCATATACTTTTGCACTTGACATTTTACCTTTATAAAGCCTAACTACCTGACCTTCTTTAAGATCAATTGCTGGAAATATTTCTAACATTACACATCTCTTTTTGCTTTGATTATCAATCATTTTACCAAAATCAAACCCTCTTAATATGATATTTGAGTAGAGTTTGTGATAAAATTTAGGCTTAGAATAACTATACATACTAAAAACTTAAGGTTAAAATATTATAAATGAAAAAATTACTAGATTGTTTTGAATATTTAAAACGTTATCACATTGATGTACTTGATACTATCAGTATTATGTTAGAACTTTTTATCTTAAAAAGCCAAAAGCCAAAGTTTATCGAATCACTCATACAAAAAAAAGATACAAAAAAAAATATTATCTATGAAGAACTTCAATCCACAATAAAAAATCTCTTAAAACCTTCTGTTTATGTCAAAATCAACCCTAACATTAACATCATAAAAATCCTCAAGATAATCTACCAAACCTCATTAGACAATCAAATCATTGAACAATTCCTTCATACCATCACCCAAAAAAAAACAACCAATAAGCTTTATTACTACTCTACTCCATTAGAAATCAATAAACTTTTAGTATCACTTTTAGATATTGAACAAAATGATGGGATTTATAATCCTTGTTATGGGATTGGAAGTGTATTTTTAAGCATAGCTAATACAACAAAAAATATCAACCTTTATGGAGAAGAACTTGATGAAAAACTCTCTAATATAGCCCATTTAGTTGCTAAAATTGCTCAAATAAAAAATACCAAACTCTATGTAAATGATATTTTGAAACAACCTGTTTTCAAATCTAAAAATGGATTTGAAAAATTTGATAAAGTTTTATGCAACCCACCACTATATGCTCATATGGGAATAGAATACCTCAAAGAAGACGAAAGATTTGGCAAAATGGGCATATTGGTAAAAAATTATCCTGAATTAATATTTCTAACCCATGCCTTGACTCACCTCAAAACACGTGGTGTATTTATCATCCGTAACCAAACCTTACAAAAAACATCTCTTGAAGAAAAACTTCGTGAAAAACTTTGCAAAGAAAAAATGATAGAAGCTATTATTGAACTGCCTAAAAATATTTTTCCTCATCAAAATCACGAATTTTCAATCCTTGTCATTTCTCCAAACAATGAAAACATCTTGCATATCAATGCTAACAATGAGCATTTTTATCAAAAAGATGGTAAATATAATCGCTTATTGAACATTGATGAACTTACTCATATATTCAGGCAAAAATCCAAAACACCTTATTCTAAACTCACTCCATTAAACCAAATCCAAGTCCACGATTTAAGAGCACAAAATTATGTAAATCGAGATTTTTCAGATATCTCCGAAAATACATTGGAATCTTTAGGGATTGAAATCTTTAGGGGACAACGTGTTTATGGGAGTCCAAAAGATGAAAAAATTGAATATTATGATGTAGGAATCGCAGATTTTAGACCTTATGGGATGACACAAAATTTTGAAAACAAAAAAAATCATGGCGATATTGCTAAAATTAAAAAATACGCCTTAAAATCTTATGATATTTTGCTTTCTTTAAGAGGAATTTCACCAAAAATCACGCTTCTAGGTAAGCTAAATCACCTGTGTGTTGCCAATGCAGGGATAATCATATTAAGGGCTAAAAATAAACAAATGGCTATCGCACTTTATTGCTATTTTTTTCGAACTCAAGGAGAAAATACACTGAAAAAAATTTATGAACAAAGTGGTGAAAACACTGTCAATATTCAAAATCTACATCACCTAAATATACCTAAAGATTATAATAAAAATTCTAAAAAAATATTTGAAGCTCTCCAAAAACTAGCCCTTGAACTTGAAAATACTGAAAATAAAATCTTAAAACTAAAAGGATACGAATGAAAAACATTGCTTCAGGAATAAAAAATGTCATTTATGGAAAAAATGTTTGTGTCATCACTCCTACAAATTTATATGGATGTATTCTTGAAGACAATGTATTTATAGGTCCATTCACAGAAATTCAAAAAGATGTCAAAATTGGTGCGAATACTAGAATCCAAAGCCATAGCTTTATTTGCTCTTTGGTCAATATAGGGCAAAATTGTTTCATCGCGCATGGAGTAATGTTTATCAATGATCTCTTTGAAAATGGTTATCCATCAAATGATGATAAAGGCTGGAAAACGACTACTATTGGGAATAATGTGTCTATAGGCTCAAATGCTACAATCCTACCTGTGAGGATTTGTGATGATGTAGTAATTGGTGCTGGGAGTGTTGTTACAAAAGACATTACACAATCAGGTATTTATGCTGGCAACCCTGCAAAAAAAATCCGTTCGCTTCAGGATAAAAATCAATGCAAGTAGCAATTATTGGTTATGGGTATTGGGGCATCAATATCGCTAAAAGTTTACATAAAAATCCAAATTTCAATATAAAAACTATTTTTGATGAAGATAAAGAACGAATCCTTGAAGCTAAAAAAATCTATGATTTTTCTGATTATGTAGATTTTAAATCCATCCTTAATGACAAAGATATAAAAGCAATTTTTATCATCACTCCCCCACATACACATTTTTTTCTAGCGAAACAAGCTTTAGAAGCAAAAAAACACACTTTTGTTGAAAAACCCCTCACGACTAATATCATACAAGCTTACCAACTCTATGAAATCGCTCAAAAAAATGAATGTATTTTGCATTGCGACCATACATTTTTATATTCCCCTGCACTAAAATGGCTCAAAGAAAATATCTATACATTCGGTAATATTGTCTATATCAATTCACGCCGAATCAATCTTGGTCTTTTTCAAAGCAGTGTTGATGTTATTTGGGATTTGGCAATACATGATCTTTCTATCATTGATTATCTTGTAAAGCTAGACATTAAAAAATCAAAAACTTTCAAAAAAAAATACCAAAAATACCCTCACGACGCTATTGCAAATATAAACTTAGAACTCAATAATGGCATCATTATCACAATAAATGTCTCTTGGCTTTCTCCAATAAAAGTACGCGAAATGATTATTGGAGGAGAGAGAAAAACAGCCATTTATGATGATACAAAGAAGAACAAAATAACCCTTTTTGACACTGGGGTCATCATCAAAGATGAATTTGATAAAAATAGCTTGTATCAAAAAATGATTGAATACAAACTCGGGGTAGAAGAAACACCTATTTTAGAAAACTTTATGGCTTTGGATTGTTCTATTGAGACATTTTTTTCAGATATCCAAAATCAAGACTATACACAAAAACAAAAGGAGCATATCTTAAGAGTTATACAAACTTTAGAAATCATCTCAAAATCATAGACTTAGGCTATATTTATTTGAAAGGAACTTGTAATGTTCTTAAGATCTTTCTAAAATCATCAATACAATTTTGATTATTTTTTAATTCTAAAAAACAAATCTTCAAAGATTTCAACTGATTTTTATTTTGCTGGCTTAAAGTATCAGCTATAAAAATTTGAGTATCCCTTGCAATAACAACATCAGCAGATTCAGGATTTCCTTTCCCTATCAATTTTACTTCTACTCGATACTCTTTAGTCTTATCAAAATTATAAAGCCAATACTTGTCTGATTTATTTTGGCTTCAAAAATTTTCTTAAAAAAATCCAATGCAAAATCTAAAAAATCTAAATTAATAGCATTGATAATCTCTTCTCTATAATCCTGCCCTTTTATCAATTTTGCAACTGTATTATTAATAACAATGCCATCAAATCTCATCAAAACCATTCCTTTTTAAATAATCAATGTATTGTAAATTTTGCTCACAAAGCAAAGGGATTCGCTTCATTTTATTAGCAACCTTTCCAAATGTACCACTCCCAGCAAAAGGATCACACACTACATCGCCCTCAAATGAATAATATTTTAATACTTTCTCACAAAGCTCTTTGGGGAAAATGCTGGATGCGTCTTATCAGATCTTGGTGGGATATACCAACAATTTGTTGGATCTATTTCTTTGTCATTTTTAAGATTTTTATCATACTTTTTAATATTTTTATCTAATAAAAAAGGTGAATTTTTCCGATAAACCATAATACTTTCTGTAATACAATTTGGCTTATAGCTCAAAGGTTTTCTTGTCTGTAAATACCCAGCAATTCTATTAGGAACTGAATATTGAGGTTTTATCCATATGATCTCATCAATAAAATAAAACCCAGCATCTGTAAGGATCCTGTGAAAATCAAAATGAATGGGATAACGCAAAGATTCAAATTCTCTCCCCTGTCTTTTAGTAATAACAGGAGAAACATTTATGAGGATAAACCTCCCATCTTCTAAAATCCTATGGCACTGCTTTAGTGTTCCAAACATACTATCAAGATAGATTTGATAATTTTTATAATCAAAACATTAAGCAAACTGCAAGCTAAAAAATTATTGATATTCTGACTAAAAAAAATTTATTTGTCAAGATATAGAATTTTAAATAAATTCATTCTGTTTTTTAAATTATTTTGTTTTGATAAATATTTACAATTTTATATTGATTGTAGAGTTGATGAGATTTTATAAATTTTGATTTGTTTTTGATGTTGATTTTAAGTCATCAAGCAATGAATTTATGTTCAAAATCTGATTTGATTTTTAAATTCAAAAATCATCTTTAAAATATCAAATTTTCTATCTGATTTTTATTATCTTAATTCAATCTTAAAGTGCTTCAAACCTCGTATTTTGATATTAAACTTTACAAATACCCTGTATAGGGCATTACAAACAAAAATATATATTTTTTGTGTTATCCTGCCTCATTTTTGATTTCAAGATATTTTTTATATAAAAATCTGATGAAATTTTACTCTTTTTTGATTCTTGTATTCCCTTATAATATCTTAAATTTATCATGATGTTTTAGAAGAATTTTTGCAGAGAAATTTAGACATTTACCAACAAGATATTTTTATTTTTTGTTTGTAGATTCTGCATTGGAAATCTATTTCTAACAATTAAATATATATAAGGGAAAAGAAGTATCACTATAGTTATGATTTTATATTCATCAGTATATTTCTTCTTGTCAGATTAAGAACAGATTTTGAAAAATAAATATCTTTAAATGTTTGAATTAAAATTATAGAATTTGAATTTAAAATATTTTTGATTATTGAAAATATTAAGTTTTAAAGTTGAATTAATGATAGGAGAATAAATTCAGTGCAAGTCATCACAAAAATACCTTCAGATTATCAAAACGATGATAATGAATTATTTGAATTTATTCCTATTAAAAGAGCAAGCAAAACATTAAAACAATCTTCTGATTTTGATTATTCATTAAGGCTTTTTTCTGTTTTTAAGAACTTTAATTTTGAAAACCAATATCCTTATGCAAATATTAAAAATTATCATAAAAATGTTGTGATAAAGAATATTGGAAATATGACTCAAAACCATCTTAAAAATGCTTTGAATTATGTTTTAAAGAATTCGGATGGTAAATTAGGTTTGAATGAATATTTTGAGCAAAAAAGTTTCAAAGAAATCATTCAAGAATGGAAAGATGATTTTAGTTCAAATCCAAATACTAAGGAAGGTATGCATTTAGTTTTTTCAATCAAAGAGCCTCATTCAAATTCAATAATGGAATTATTGAAAACTTCTGTGTATGAAACAATGAGAAATAACTTTAATGAATATCAATTTATATTAGTTCCACATAGTCATCAGAATAATCCTCATATTCATTGTATTATCAATAAAACCAATACTTACACTGGTAATAAATTGCGTTTTGCTAAAAAATCAGATTGTAGGGATTTTTTCTTTAAACTTAAAGAAGATTTTAAAAATGAACTTTATTATTGGAGTGGAGGCAAAATTGATTATAAAAATGATATCAGGTTGCAGTTAGATTCAATATTTAAAGAACTTGATTGTGTTAATCAGGCTTCTGTTGATTTTAATCATCAAAGCTTTTATAAAAAAAGTATTGAGGATTTAAATAAAAAATATGTTGGTATCCAAAAATCTATTCAAGCTTTAGAATCTCAAACCCATAAAACTCAAAGTATTCAAAATAAAATCTCTTCTGGTTATAAAAACATCAAAAAAATACAATCAGATATGAAAAATCTAGTGAATTGGAACGAAAACTTTGTTCATTTCAGCAAGTCTTTTGATCTCTATCAAAAGAAAAAAGCTTTATATGATTCTATCTATAAAATCAAACCAAATGCTTCAAAAGTTCTATTCAAGCATTTGAGTATTTTAAAAAATCAACTTTCAGATGAAAAAACTTATATTCAAGGACAATTCAATGATATCAAAGAAGGATTTGATAAAAATATATTTTTAAATCCTAAAACTAATATATTTGCTTTGAATAAATACCTCAAACAACTAAAGACTTATAGACTTATGCTGAAAAAATTTCAATCTGATACTGATGAGAAAAATAAAGACTTTGATTTAATGCTAATTTTTGATCATATCCATCAAAAAGAAAAAGAAGTTTTTGGATTGATTGAGCTAAGGGTTGATAAACTAATAGCACTTCATAAAAATCTCAAAACAGAAGTTTTAAAACAAAATGATACAATAGATCAATCTTTAAGCGATTTGTCATCTTTATCTCTTGAAAAGATTACTGAAATAATCAAATTATCAGGTATCCATTTGAGAAATCTTAAAGGATTAAATTTTATCCATAAAGAACTCTTATTGGCTAAAAAAATACTCAAAGACATTAATCATACAGTAGTGTTTAAAGGAATCAATCAGGAAAATCAAAATGAGATTGAATATAAAATCAAGACTATGCAAAAAAGTTCTCAAGGATTAAATAAACTTAAAAGTGCTAAAAATCAATTCTAATCAACTTACTTAATTTTTTAAAGATTTTTGATGTATTTTTGTGTTTTCTGAGTTATATTTTAATTTATTCCTTGCCATAAAAGCATATCTTGGTGTATTTTTTCATAGTTTTGGATAAAAAATTCTTTGTAAGGTTCATAATCCCCTTCTTGATAATATTGCACAAGAGATTTTCTGTATTGTGAATAGGAACTTTCATTATAATCTTTCAAGACAAAAGGCATTATCCTATCATTTTTGAATGAAATAAATTGCATGGTTCTTGCAGTTCTTTTATTGCAGTCTTCAAAATATTGCAGATAGGCTAAATTATGGTGCAAATAAATGGCTTTATTAAAAGGCTCACTGATTGTTTGATAAATTTTAAATAAATAATCTAATTCAGTATTTAATTGCTCTCCACTGGGTAATGGAATATAATCACACCCTCCTACTCTGACTTCCTTATCCCTCATTGAACCTAAATTTTGTTTTTGAACCAAATCTTTAGCAATAATACTGTGCATATCTTTTAGAGTATTTTTATTGATGGGGTAATCTTTGATTAAAATATTTTCATACGCTTGTTTTAGATTGAGTATCATTAAAGCATCGCTATATTTTTTTCCACCAGCTGTAATGCCCATTTCTAATAAATCAAGAGTCTCAAATCGATCATAGCTATTGCCTTCAATCTTGGCAGAAGTATAGATAAAATCAAATCCGTAAGCTTCAATCAAGCCTTTGTCACCTTTTGAATTCAAAAATACATCTATGGGCATATTTTTTTCAATTTTATGTAATAAATCAAGTTCATTTTGATTCCAAATATTTGTTTTTTCTAAAAAACTTGGATTGTATTTTATCATTGCTTATCCTTCTAGTTTTTTGATTTTATCTAATAGTCTTTCTTTCATTTGTTTTTTTCTATTTTGAATACTTTGGGTTATGGCTTCTTGGATAAAGGAACTTTTAGTTTCTCCAAAATCTCCAAAATCTCCTAAGAATTCTTCAAGCTCTATAATGACTTTTTTGGATAGAGAAATAGTGTAATTTTTTTTCTCTTGCTTTTCTAATTCCATATTCATTTTAGTTATTTCTTTCTGATGAATTTCTTCTGCATTAATCCCAAGCTTATCTTCTAGTTTTTTTGAAAGCCTGTTGATCTCATCTATTTTAGTTAGATTTTCGAGGCTAGTTTGTTTTGATTTTATTTTTTTGAATTCCATAAGCTTGTTCCTTACTGTAAAAATTTACTAGAAATTTCTTGATAAAATCTCAAAAATTCATTTTTTGCCTTCAAATCATTGTATTCAAAGATGCTCAATCCCTCTGATACACTTCGTTTTAAAGCAATTCTTTCTGAAATGATTCTTTCTAGCAATTCTATATGCGAATTTTTTTTATTCTCCAAAATGAATCCTTTCATTGCTTCTTTTTCTTTCAAATAAGGGATTGGTGGCATACGATTCATCACGACGCAAGCTTTTGTTTTTGCATTTATGCTTTGGATTTCTTCTATGCGTTCAAACATTTCAGACAAAACTGCTACATCTAGTTGGGATGGCGTGCTTGGAATGATGATAAGATCAGATAAAAGCATTGCTTTTCTACTCTCTAGGCTATCTTCACCTTTAGTATCAATAAGGATATTTTCATATTTTGACATCATTTGTTTGACAATATCAGTGATATTACCTGTGCGATTAAACAATGGAAAACATTCCATACCTTTTTCTAACCTAATATCGCTAAAGGTTTCTATACTTTTTTGCACGTCGGTATCAAGCACAACTATATCTTTTTTATCAAGGAAAAATTTCATTGCAATATTTAGACACAAAGTGCTTTTCCCACTTCCACCTTTTTGATTGGCGATGGTAATGATCATTTTCTACCTTCCTAAAAGTTCTTTTTTTATTTTTTGCATTTTTTTAACATCCCATACTTTGAATGCTTTATCAAATTCCTTTTCTAAATTCTTGTGTTGCTGTTTGATTTCTTTGAACTTATCTCGAAATCTTTCAAAAATATTATTTTTTTGTAAAAATATTTCATAAGATTCAGCTAAGCCTTTGATAAATTCTTCTGGACTTTCATCTTTGAAAGGTTCCTGCTGATGCGCATAACTTAATAATAAATAGGCATCTTCTAAGGCTGTCGAATGCTTGATTTCTATTATATTATTATCTATATCTATTCTTGTCATAACAATACTTCCTTTATAACTATAAAATGTAAGTATAATACAATATAATTGTTAATATATAACAATTACAAATAAATATATTAATAATTAATACAAAAAATACAATATAATATAAATATTATCAATAAATATATTATTGATAATTGTTTAAAGATTCCAGATTTCAATGTATAGATATAACAAAAAATGCCTTTATCATAACTGTCTATATGGGTATTAGTATCAACAAGATTTTATTCATATTTTTCCTTTTTAAAATAAATGTAATATCTGTTTAGAAAAATCAGTTGTGCTGTGTACATAAATTTTTGTTGTTTCAATATTGGAATGCCCTAAAAGATTTTGAGTAAGGATAATATCTTTTGTATTGTCATATATATAACTAGCAAAAGAATGCCGTAACATATGTAAACCTGTATTTTCTTTTTCTTTGATAAACTTTAGTTCTTTAAGTGTTTTTAATAAAAATCTTCTAGTTGTATCTGTACCTTTTTGTAGAGGATTGATAAATAAATATTCTTTATTATATTTTCTTTTGCACAAATTACAATTTAACCATTCATAGAGGTATTTTTCAATCAAGTCTTTTCGAATCCCAGCTTTCCTTTGTTTATTCCCCTTGCCTGTTATGCAGATAGAATAAAACTCTTCACCATCTTTATAAGATATTTGCAAATCACTTAATTTGAGGTTTCTTACTTCGGCACTTCGCATACCACTTAAAGCGATTAACAAAAGTATCAAGCGATTCTTTTTATCATTGTCTTTTGTGAATTTTGTATTTTGGAGGTATTGAATAAGTGATAAAAATTTATTTTTTTCTAAATATTTTGGCAAGGGTTTAGATTTATTGAATACCAAACCTTTAAGATTAAAATCAAAATTATAACCCCTTTTTTTATCTAAAAATCTAAAAAAATCACCCAATACGGTTTTATATAGATTGACAGAAGAGGCTTTATGATTAAGACTTTTTTGATAAATAAAATCAATCAAATGATTTTCTTTAAAGAATTTCAGTGCAGGGATTTGTAGAGTTATAGCATTTTCTAATACATAAAAATACAATTTTTCTATGATAATATAAGATTTAATCCCTATCATTCCTAATTGATGAAGTTTAAGCCTCATTTTTATTACTTCTTGCATATTTTTGAGGCTTAATATCTGACTTTGAAATTCTTTAAAAGATTCCATATTTTTGATTGAATATTTTGATAATACCTTGCTTTTAAAATCATAAAAGCATTTGATTTCTTCTAAAAATTCCTTTGACAACTCTTTAGTGTTGATTTTTTTCATTATCGTATCCTTTTTTGAAAAATTAAAATTTTATTTTATATAAATTGATATTAATTTGATTACTTTATTTATTATTTAATGCAAAATATCCAAATAAAGAAGGTGAAAATAAATCACCCAATAAATTAAATTCATTTTCAAATTCTTCCTTTTTATGCATCATTCTTTGAGCTTCTTTTTTGGGGTAAAGTTGGATTTTTATAACCTCTTTGAGTTCATCAATATCTGGAGGATTTTCATAGGCAAGATCAAAAAGTAATCGATAATGGCTATCATAGATATTTACTAATATACCATTTGTCAAAGAGGACTGAAACTTGAGTAATAGGATTTGATTTTTAACCTTCATTTTGATCATTTTTCTACCTTTTTTAGTCTTTTTATGCACAATTTTACCAACTAAAAAGACTTAAAATGACCTAAATAAGGCTATTTATAACCCTTTATTCCCCTTATATATATTATTAGATTTTTTTGATAGCTTTATGCTTGTGGATTTGATTAAATTTTTCTTTGTAAGCAATATCTAAAGGCTTTAGGTTATCAATTTTCCTAATTTTTTCTAAAATATTTCTTCTTTTACTTGTATTCATTGATGTTTTATAGTTTATAAGTTGAATCTGTAAATAATCATCCAAATTTTTTTGATTGAGATTTTTGATTTGAGTGGTTTGTTTGAGTCTTAGATCGTCATTTATATCCTTGCAAAATGGCTTATAAATACTAGTACTTTTTTTGTCTTTTCTAGGATATATTTATCAATATTTTTTGTGAACAAAATCCCTTTTTCATCATTATCAAAACCTGTAATAAAACTAGCTTCTTTACAGAGTTCTAAAAGTTTATCTAAAGTAGGTTTGATTCCATCGATATGAAAACTACCACCTGTAGAAACTAAAATTAAATCTTGTGGTAGATATTTATCTTTATGAAGTTGTATGAAACTTAAAGCATCTATAATTGATTCTGTAAAAACAATTTTTTTAATATCAGAAGGTTTTTTATTGATATTGAGGATTTCAAGTCCTTTGTTGCCATAATGAATATTTTTAAGTGGTTTTTCTCGTAAATTTCCTTGTTTATCTTTATATAGTGGAATAGTGAGTCTTTTGGTATAGCCACAAATGCTAAGATTTTCAATTCCAGAGGATAATTTGAATAATTTATAATGAGGAAAACAAATATTGCCATAATTATCTTGTTTGAAACTATTTTTATACGGTTGTATAGTTGCATCATAAAGCCCTTTATTGATGAAAAAATCGTTTTTATTCCTATCATAAGGATTGAGATTTTTATAATTTTCTTCAATGTTTTTGTAACTATCTTCTCTATCAAAATATTTTGGGATATTGATATCTATAGTTCCACCATCGTGATAATTTTGCACTAATACCCTGACATCTAAATTTCTATTTTTACAAAAGTTAATGATATTTCCCCTATCATTGCTCCCATCGGTATTGAAATACAAATAGTTCTGTCCTCTTTTAGAGATCACAAGCATCTCTTTATCATTACATACAACAGGATTATTTCTTGAACTTTTAGCACGGTTGAGTTTAAAACCATTGTGTATTAAAACCTCATGAAGAGGCAATAAAGATAAATCTTCCATTATTATCTTCCTCTGTGAATTTTAGGGGTAGGTTTTGGTTGTGCTATATTGCCAGTAATTGATTTTTTTTGAATTTGTTGATTGGAAGTATTATTGATTTCTTGATTTTTATATTTTTCCATTGAAATTTTTTCTTCATTATTTAAAGGTATTTTGAGACTTGACTTGATCTGAAGTTCAAGCTCTTTATCTAAAAGATTATTATTTACAAGCGTATACCTCATTCCTTTTATGATCATTTCTTTGTGTTCATAAGTGAGTTTGGTTGGATTTTTGTGATACAGATTGAGAAGAGTTTTCATTTCTAGTTGATTCATATTAGTTTTACAATAATGCAAAAAGTCTTTTTTAAACTCATCTTTAGAAATAGCCATATTTTGATTTTCAATCCGTTTCTTCTCAAAGAAATCCAATAGACTTGAAAAATCATTTTGATTTATTTTTTTAATTGGGAGAGTTTCATTAATATTTTCTTGTTGGTTTGAAATATTTTTTCTATACATTGAATCTTGTGCTTCATTTGTGAATGTGTCAATAAATTCTTTGGATTCTTTATGAAATTTTTTTACATCAGAAATATTTAAATTCCAATCTAGATCGATTCGAGTATTTAATTTATTATTGTGTTCTTTTATAAGGGTTAAGAAGTCAATAGTAGAAAGATTAGTTTTAGCTTGAATGATCACATCATTATTTTTATTAAAATCTAAAAATTCTAATCCTATCCCTATTTCTTTAGATAATTTATTCAAATAAACTTGTATATAATCTTTTTGGAGTTTCTTAATGGCCTCAATAGAAAGCAAATTATCCCTTGCATAAAGCCCCAAAGAATTACCCATAAATGCTTGTTCTTTATAAAGATTGAGGTTTTTTAATTCATCAAGGTTATTTTCTAAAAGTTTATTAGTTGTTGATCCTAAATTCAATTCAAAATCTTCCCAATTCATTGGCAAAGTAAATGTTTTTAAAGGTAAATCACTAGGAACATTATCAATAAAAGAATCTTGCTTGGCTTCTTGAATCTGTTCTTTCTTATTTTCTTTTTGGATTTCTTTGTTTTGAATTTTTGTGAATTCTTTTTCAAACAAATTGATAAAATCTTCTTCATTAAGATTATTTTTTTTGGTATGGTCTATTTCATTCAAAAGTCTTTCGAAAAATACCTTGCTCTCATCTCCTAATGCATTATAAAAATATAAGAAGCTTTGTAGAAAGTTTTTTAAATCCAATGGCATATTTCCTCCTTTATCCAAAAAGATTTATCGTCTTTTTGGATTGCTTGATTTTTTGGTTTTTTCACTTTCTTGTTTTTTATTTTTGGTTGATTTGATTTTTGGGCTATCTGAAGCTTTAATCAGCTTGCTCAAACCCTTTTCTTCCAAGATTCCTTCTATTTTTTGCTCTACTTGTCTTTGCTGTAAATCATTGAGCTTTATAGGTGGAGTGTAACTAGTATTGTTATTTTGAGCTTTGAGATAAGTAAGAATTTGTGAGGCTGTCTGTGGATATAAATTAGCTTCTATATCTTGGAAAATCAAATTAGATTTAGTTGAATCAAAGTCTTGTTTGTGTCGGATAAAATTTTTATATTCTTGGTCTTGATTTAAAGACTTGATTCTTTTTTTATCAAGAGTCTTGAACTCTGAAATATTATAAAGTATTTGTGTCTCTAGTGTAGGCTCTATTATGGTTTTTTGTGTCTTATATTTCATATAAGGTTCATTGGTTTTAGGATTGACTTTAATATTGCCTGCTTTATCTCTTTGAGGTTCTAATTCTTTTTGATAAAGATGATTGCCATTCTTATCTAGCTTTGGATTGCCATTTATATCACTCAAGGGGATTTTATTTCCAAATTTATCAAGCTTATCAATAAAATTAATTTCAAAAGTCTTGATATAAGAAATTTGAGCTTTGGGGATATCTTTGTTTTTAAATATTTCATTAATCTCCTGATTTTCTGCTCCTAGAAATCTGGCATCTTTGAGTGTTATCCAAGCATTTTCTTTATAGTTATGTTCTTTTTGTTTGATGTCTAGTATCAAAGAATTCAGATTAGTATATGGCAAACCATTGCTAGCATTATAAGCCTTTTGGAGGATTTGTGATTCTTCAGTGAAAGGGGCGTACTTGCCTTTAATGGATTGTGAAATTTCTTTGATCACATATTTAAGATAACTTTCTTTTTTCTCTGCTAAAGTAAATTCTTCCCATTTTTTCTTTTCAGGTTGATTGAGTGTTGAGTTTTGTGCTACCATTATTTTTCTCCTTCTTCAATACATTCTAATTCTGCTTTGATTTTTTCATAAGCTTCGCTTTCACTTTCCATAGGGATGCCGTATTTGAAAAGTTCTATGACTTCTTCTTTGTTTAACTGATGACTGATTTGATCCATAATTTTCTCCTTGTTTTTATTTTGAAGCTTTTAAAACTTCGATCAATCAACTATTTCTATAGCTGAACAAAAAAGATATTAGGAAATATTTGGTATCTAAAAATATATATCTTCAATAAAATTATTTATCTGAAATATATATTTTTAAAATCAGATTCAATCTATAGAGGATTTAGAAAGGATAAAAATACTTGAGAGATTTAAAATCAAATCATCAATTATTTTTTTATGATATGTAGAGTTTAGTAACATTTTATGAATACTCTTAGAATCTAGTAGCTATATTAATTTTCTCTTCTAGCAATATATAACAAGTTATAATGTGGGTTTTCATTAAAATCAAACACCCATATTATAACTAGGTTCATTTTCAATCCCCAAAGCTTTATATATTTCTTCAATTACTACCCAATACATATCCATTCCACATCCATTGATGATATAATCCTCGCTGAATCCCTTAATCTTTTCCTTATTGATCTTTTTAACAATGATAGAAGGGAAAGCGGTAACTTGTCCATCATAAACAAACAAAACCTTAAAAACTCTCCTCATTTTAGACCTTGATATTTTTTTCAATACAACAAATGGTCTTTTGCCACTTGAAATATAATCCTTAAAGCTTTCAACCAAATCTTTTTCCCATTCATCTAATCCTATGATCTTATTTTTCATCTGAACACTCCTTGCTTTTTATGCACATATTTTACCAGCAAGACATATCTAAAATGACCCAAATAAGGCTATTCATAACCCTTTATTCCCCTTATAAAAAAGAGTCAAAAAAGAAAAAACATGTATTTAGAAAGTTTAGAATTGAAGATGATATTGTTAAAAATTTATGGATTGTTTTTTAAATCAAGATTGTTTTAGAAGTTTTAGATAAAAAGAGGAAATAAATATCAATCTTCCTTCTTCTTTTTACTGAAGCTAATGATAGGGAATCCGTATTTATCAAGTTTAGCGTTATAATCATAAACACCTTTGAATTTTGATATTTTATCTTCAGAATCTTGCATGGCTTCATCTATTTTTTTATCAAGTTCATCTGATGAATCCATATCTCCATATTTGTGTTTATAATCTCTCTAGCGATAAGATTTCCAGTGAGTGCCATTGTTTCATTAAGAAAAGATAGATTAGTGGCGATATCTTTGATATAAGAGAGCATTAAATTATCAGTCTTTTGTTTGATGTCTGCATAAGCACTTGCTTGTTTTTGTTTATCGCTGCCTGCACTTTGAAGTTTTTTGGCAAGTTCTTGTTGGATTTGTAGAAAATCATCATTGAGCCTTTTGGTATCATAGAATTCTGGATAACAGAATTCTCCTTTATCAGTTCTAGTTTCTTTGCAATAAATCATTTCAGTTTTGCCATCTTTGCTTTTTTTGTTATAACTTTTATCTTTTGTGCCTACTGTTTCTAGCATTTGTTTGGATCGATTCAAAAGTGGATTGATACCTGCATTGTCTAAAAATTGTATTTTTTTCTTATAAGCGATTTTGTTCTTGATACGTTCTTTCCTGATTTGAGCATATTTTTCAAAATCTTTGTTGAGCAAGGCTTCTTTTTCTGTCAAGAAAAGCTTATTGTCTTTAACTTCTTGTTCAAGTTTATTAGCATTTTTACAAAATTCTATTGCCATTGCCCTCCCGCTGAATGTCCCCATTATAGATTCAGTATTGCCAACTATATCATCACTGAGTGCATTCATCAGGTTCTTGATGCTTTTGATTGTTTGAGTTTCTTTGCCTACTTTAGTAAAAGGTAGATTTGTTTCTTGTGGAGCAATTTGATTATAGTTTAGCCAAGGATAGGCTTCATTAAGCCTTCTTGAATGGATTTTATCTCTGATATCGTATTGTTCAATCGTCTTAGCAAGTTTTTTGGCATTATGTTCCATCCTGCTAGTGATGTCTTTAAAATCATCAATAATATCCATAGGGTTAGCAATAGCAATCGTAGAACTATTTAAAAAACTATTGACATTGTTCATCATTGTATTGACTTTGTTGAGTTGATCGACTTGTTCTTTGGCTTTTTCTATCATTTGAGTGTATTGTTCTATTTGCTTGGTTAGCTTATCAATATTTTCTGCCATCCTTGAAGCAGTGAGGGCAGTATTAGCCTGTGTAATTGGATCATCAATCAACATTCCAGTAGCACTTAAAGTATTGGTTGTGATATTTAATGCCAAAACCATGCTTATTATATTTAAGGGAAAAGAGGATTTGAAGGGATGATACATCGTATCTCCTTATTTGTATTCCTTTGTATGAATATTTTTACGTTTTGATATTTAGTAGCTGATATGTAGCTATATAAATTTAAAAAATATTATAACAAATAATGATTAAAAATAATAAAGAAAGAATATTATGTAATATAAAATTTGAAGCACTATACAGGAAGAAAATCTGTATAGTATTCAAAAGATATTATGTTTTTCAATAAATTGGAAAACCAATTTCAAAAAGATTCATTGGTGGACAACTAAAAAGGCATGACTTATCTTCTAGGGTATTCTTTTCATCTTTTGTCAAATTGAGTTTTTTATGTTTTTCAATAAATTCTTCGACAAGTTCGTTATACCTTTTCTTGAGTTCTTTTATCTTCAGATCATATTCTTTCCTCATTGAGCTTTTATAATCATAATCCCTAAGTTTTGTTTTATCTAAGCTGTTTGTGAAATCTTTTATATCTTTGACTATTTGTTGCATTTGAGGATCTTGTTTTGCTGATTCTTTCAACTTGTCTTGTAATTTAGCAATCAAGACTTGTCTGTAATCTTTATCTTCTCCAAATACTTCTTTGTAGACTTCAGGATCGGTGCGAAGGATTTTTTGTATGCCATGGAGCTGATCACTATATTCGTGAATTTCTTTTCGGAGTTCTTGAATCTTTTTACCTATCCTCATTGCTTCATCCATGCTACCTGGAATATTTTCTTGAAGCTTATCAAATTCCCTAGATAATTTAATGGCTTTCTTGAGTTCACCAATCTTAAATCCACTGATTTCTTCTGCTTTTTTATCTTCAGGAGAAGAACAAGCAACTAGTATTAATCCTAATAGGGAAGCTAAAATTATTTTATTGAATATTTTCATTATTGTCCTTTATTTATTTTCAGATTTTAATAATTCTTTTGAAGTGATCAATGCTCCAAAAGGAAATAAACTAAGTCTAGCAAACTTAAAATATTGCAATCCAAAAGGGATGCCTATGATAGTGATGCAAAACACAATACCAACGATAAAATATGCAATCGCCATCCACAAACCAAAAAACACTAACCATATGATATTGGCAATAGGATGTTTTGAAGCTTCTGTTTGCACTTGCATCCCAAAAGGAGTCAGGCACAAGGATGCAAACTTAAAACACTGCAATCCAAATGGAATACCTATGATAGTGATGCAAAAAATAAGACCACCCAATGCCCAACATATAGCACCCCACAAACCACCAAAAACCAACCAAATCAAATTACCAAGTAATTTCATTTATTTCCTTTATTTTGAATTTTTTTAATCAAGGCATGATTTATCCAAATCCTCTCCTCCTTTTTTAAAATCGATAGGTATAGTTGAATGATAGATAAGAAGCTGTATATATAGTAAAATCTAAATCAAGCGTGTCTTTATAAGTAGTATCGTCGTCAGTTGATTTTTCATGTTCTCTTCCTGAATTACTCCATATCCCGCCAAATCGATACATCAATTCAAATTGATGATGCCCATAATAATAATGCAGTCCTATGACAGGATAAAATTCATTTTCATAAATACTTTTGTGTTTTTTTGATTCACCATCATAACTAGTTTTGTAATCAGGAGAAGCTGTATAAGTATCTTTGCCATCAATATATGCATTGAATTGATATCCAACTCCTGCATTCAAACCTAAAATATTCTTTCCACTTGAGAAAAAATCCCAAAGGTATTTAACATCTAAACCTGCTTTGATTGGAACATAAGATAAGGTATTGAAGCCATATTTATCTTTATGAATAACCCAACTATTCCCAAAACCACTATAAATATGAGCTGATACTTTTATCCCATGCCTTTGAGACTCACCAAAATAATGTTGATAACCACCCACTAATCCTGCATCAAAAGTGGTTGATTGTTTATTTGTAGTCCCTGCAGCATGTAATGGACTTGTCATATCTGATGATATCATTTCCTCTTCATAAATATATGTCATATCTGAACCTCCCAAATCCCCTTCAACTCCAATGAAGAATCCATTCTTAGAATCTGGTTTTTTTGTTTTAATGTTTTGACTTTGTTTGTTCACACTAGTAGATGTATTTTCTGCATTATTTTGATTGAGCAATTCTT
>NZ_MLAS01000021.1 GCF_002272785.1 Helicobacter sp. 13S00477-4
TTTTTGTCAAATGTTTAGAATATTATAAAACTTATTTTCATAAATGTCAATATAAAATTGATTTTTTTACTTATGGGGGGGGGGTATAGTAAATTAATTGCTTTCAAAGAAATTAAAGATTTTAATGAAAGATTTTAATGATTGATAAGTTTTTAGGATATATATAAGGAAAAAGAAGTATCATCATAATTGATATTTGCTCATTTGACGGGTAAATATTTGAGAATTTTCTATCACGGAAATACTAAAATTTAAAATTTCAGATTTTTATCCATTTACCCCATAAAATATCAAATAAATATTTTATAATATCGTTCAAATCTTGATTTATAGGCATTGCTAGAGGGTAATTACTTTGTTTTTAATCTTGGATTTGTAGCAATTTGTAAAAATCTATCAAAAAAACTTTTTGTTCCAACATTATAGAATAAGATAATGGCTTAATCTTATTTTTATCAGCCTTATCAATAAGTCTTATCAATAAGTGAAATAATTTTGGATATTCTGTGAGTAAAAAATCTAATCTTAAAATAATAGAATGTAATATATTTTCACCTGAATCATTTTTATGAAATACATCTGCATTTTTTACAAAACTCTAAACAAAGCATTGCAGTAACTCTTTTGATATTATTTAATTTTTGATTTATAAAATATGATGATTATTATTTTAATAAATAATTGATTGTATAAGAAGAGTTGTTGATGAGTACTTACAAATATGGTTTTAGAGAAAATTATTTTGTTTTGAAGGTGTTGAAGAAGGTTTGGTTAGTTGGTTTGTATCATCACGACTGCTATGGCAAAACCACTATCATGACTGATGCTTGTATAGATTGAAGATATATTAAATGCTTGCATTTTATCTTTCCTTAGTGTGAGGAGCGGGGCATTTTTGAAATTTTTTGAAATTTGTATATCAAAAAATCTGAGTTCATTGCATATCCCTACACCTAAAGCTTTTGAACAAGCTTCTTTAGCAGACCAAAATCCAGCAATAGTAGAGATTTTGAATCCTTTTTGTGTTTTTACAAGATTTATTTCATCAATACAGAGGAATTTATTTAAAAAACCCTCTTGATATTTTTGGATATTTTTTTCAATCCTTTCAATAGAGACAATATCAATCCCAATCATTGGATGACAAATTCTGTAAAAAATACATTTTTTATCTGTCCATCAATCAAGAAGTCATTGATACGATTAGCAATTTCATCTTTAAGCCTTTCTTTACCCTTTGTGGTGGCAATTTCTTCAATTGATTTGGAAGAGAGTATTTCTATAATTGTATCTTGAATGATAGTAGATTTTGCATCAATTTCAGACTTGAGTTTTTCATTATTCAGTTCTAGTGTAATAGAGGTCTTTAGATATCTCCTGCCACTTTGTGTGATCAAGTTGACAACAAAGGGTTGTGGGATTGCATACAATGGACCTATATTTAAGAGATCAGACTGCCTTGTGCCTGAATTTGATGGTTTTTTAGTATTTTGAGATATTTGAGCTGTTGGAGTATTTTTATCTTGAATATTTTCATTATTTCCTCCCATAAGGAGTATTGCAACGACAATAATCAAGATGAGCATAAAAATGACCGCACCAATGATGATAAAAAGTAAAGCTTTATTTTTTTTAGGAGGCTGTTGTTGTTCAGTATTTTCTTTTTCTTCAGGCATTTTATTCCTTTATGTCTTGAGAGATGAGGCATAATAGCTTAGAGAGCTTTTGCCGAATTTTTTTTGTTTTATTATACTCAAATGTCCAATATTTTCCGGTAATTTATACTCACTTGAATGTTCAAAAATGACTAAAAATAAATCTATTGAACTCAAAATGAATCTTAATAAGGAGAAACATTTCTCATATATATCGGTATAATTTTCTCTTATATTAAAAGGTGGATCAAAATAAAGGATTTTTTTTTCTTTAATATCCATGATGGCTTTTGGTAATAGTTCAAATGTATCACCAAAAAAGCTATTGGCTAATATTGTGGGGTTTTTTGAATACAGATGGGCAATGTTTTGAGAGAGTATGCCAAAAGATTCTTTGTTTTTTTCAAAAAATAAGACTTTTTTAGCTCCTCTACTGAGTGCTTCTAGCCCAATTGATCCAACCCCTGCAAAAGCTTCAATAAAGCAATTATCAATAATATTATTTCCAAGTACATTAAATAAAGATTCTCTTAGGATAGACTTGCTTGATCTAGTCGTTTCAGAAGATGTTAATTCCAAGCAAACCCCTTTGAATTTGCCTGCAATGATCTTGAAATGACGCTTATTATTCATTATGATTTTTTAAGGTTTGATAGATTTTTCTTGAAAATTCTTCTAATATTGAATCAATTTGCATTTTCAGTTCTGGATTTTTAATGTTTAAGAAGTCTGGCATTGGGTTCGCAATAATGGTAGAGGCTTTGATTTTAGAATGATAAAAATTATTAATGTCTTTAAAGAGTCTTGTTTGATTAAAAGGTTTTTTAATATCAGAATTTGAAGAATCCCCAATCAAGCATATTGGCTTATTGGAATCAATCAATGTATCAGAAATGATAAAATCGCATTCTTCAACATCACTATCAATATCTTTAAGATAATATTTTAAGCTCTCTTGCAGTAGGAGCGATTGGCACATAATTGAAATTTTCATATGATGACTCCAAAAAATTTCTATAATCATACAGATTTAATCTTTAAAGTCTATAGAATCAAAGCCTAATAATTTGATACAATAAGCAAAAAATAAGGCACTCAAGAATGTCAAGAATGAAATATATACGAAACTTTTCCATTATTGCTCATATTGATCATGGAAAAAGTACCTTGGCAGATAGATTGATTCAAGAATGTGGTGGTGTTAATGAGAGGGAAATGACGAGTCAAATTATGGATACAATGGATATTGAAAAAGAACGTGGTATTACTATCAAGGCTCAATCAGTTCGATTGCGATATCAAAAAGATGATATAGAATATATTTTGAATTTGATTGATACGCCTGGTCATGTCGATTTTAGCTATGAAGTTTCAAGATCTTTGAGTTCTTGTGAAGGTGCTTTATTGGTTGTCGATGCCTCTCAAGGTGTAGAAGCACAGACAATTGCAAATGTTTATATTGCTCTTGATAATAATCTTGAAATTATCCCTGTTATTAATAAAATTGATTTGCCAGCTGCTGATCCTGAGAGTGTAGCAGAAGATATTGAAAGCACCATTGGTATTGAATGCAGTAATGCTATTTATGTGAGTGCGAAAAGTGGGATAGGTATTAGAGATTTACTTGATAGAATTATCGCCCAAGTCCCTGCACCAAATGGGGATGAGAATGCTCAAACAAAAGCTTTGATTTATGATTCTTGGTTTGATAATTATTTGGGTGCATTGGCTCTTGTGCGTCTAAAGAACGGGAAAATCTGTGTTGGTCAAGAGGTTTTGGTGATGAGTACGGGCAAAAAACATGAAGTTTTAGCTTTATATTATCCTCATCCTGTACATAAGATTCCCACAAAAGAAATAAAATGTGGCGAAATTGGTATTGTTTCATTAGGATTAAAGAGTGTTAATGATGTAGCTGTTGGGGATACTATTACTGATGCAAAAAATCCTACCACAACTCCAATAGAAGGTTTTATACCTGCAAAACCATTTGTATTTGCAGGTCTTTATCCTATTGAAACAAATAGATTCGAGGAACTTAGGGATGCACTCAATAAACTCAGATTGAATGATTCTGCTTTGAGTTTTGAACCTGAAACAAGCGTTGCATTAGGGTTTGGATTTCGAGTTGGATTTTTGGGTTTGTTGCATATGGAAGTGGTTAAAGAAAGACTAGAGAGGGAATTTGGACTTGATTTGATAGCTACAGCTCCTACGGTCGTGTATGAAGTTTATCTTACAGATGATTCAAAGGTATGGGTGCAAAATCCAAGCGAGCTTCCACCTGAGCAAAAAATTGCTTTTATTAAAGAACCTTGTGTTCGAGCATCAATAATTACACCAAGTGAATATTTAGGGAATGTTATCACATTATTGAGCAATCGAAGGGGTATTCAAGAAAAAATGGAATATTTAAATCAAACTCGTGTGATGCTTGTATATACTCTTCCTAGTAATGAGATTGTGATGGATTTTTATGATAAATTAAAATCTTGCACCAAAGGTTATGCTAGTTTTGATTATGAACCTATTGGTTATCAGGAAGGTGATCTTGTAAAGTTAGATGTGCGTGTTGCAGGTGAAGTAGTCGATGCACTATCAATCATTGTCGATAAAACAAAAGCCTATGAAAAAGGCAAAGCATTAGTGGAGTCAATGAAAAATATTATCCCTAGACAACTTTTTGAAGTCGCTATTCAGGCGAGTATTGGCAATAAAGTCATTGCGAGGGAAACTGTAAAGTCAATGGGTAAAAATGTTACTGCCAAATGCTATGGTGGAGATATTACAAGGAAAAGGAAGCTTTTAGAAAAGCAAAAAGAAGGTAAAAAAAGAATGAAAGCAATTGGTAAGGTCGAATTACCACAAGAAGCATTCTTGGCTGTCCTTAAGATTGATTGATGTTTATATTGTATATTTTAAAATTTCCATTAAAATATTTTCTATGGGTTGATTTGCATTTATTGAAATATTTGCACATTTTTCATAGATATTTTGACGACTTTCATAAAGTTCATAAGCTTTATTTGGATTTTCAAAAAGAGGTCTAGCAGATAATTCATTTTGAGTCAAACGTTTTTTGATAGACTCAAAATCTATCTTAAGATAAAAGATTTTTCCAAGTTTTTCTATAGAGTTGAATGCAGGCATTCCTCCACCTGTAGCAATGATAGCATTTTGAATATTTTTTTCAGCCCATTTTATAAAATGTCTTTCAAGTTGACGGAAATATTCTTCACCATGGTTGTCAAAAATATTTTTAACACTTTGAGAATTTTGTAATCCAATCATTATATCAGTATCAATCAAGTATCTGTCTGTATGTTTTGCCAATCTAGCTCCTATGGTTGTCTTTCCACTTCCCATAAATCCTACCAGAACAATATTTTGCATCATTGAACACTTATGACATAGTATTGATCTTCTTGAATTATTTTGTATTCATATTGACCATCAAGAGTAATAACAATACGATAAAAAGTATTGTGTGTGCCTATAGATATTTTTGTAAAATATTTTTTATTTATTTGTAGGCTTTGGTTGATATTAGGCTCTTTTCTATCTATATCTATGACAATACGATGAGGTGCAGGCAAGATAAAGTTCCTTTGAATTTTATAAGGAGTATGGATATAAAGTTTATTTTTTTTGACAAAAAATTCAAAAGGTGCGATCGTATAATATTTAGTTTGCTCTGAAATGATTGCATTTTTTTGGTTTAAGCTTAATGGATAATGCCAATCAATGCTTTGATCAATATCAATCGTCTTAGTATCTAATGAGCCATCAATGTTTTGATAAGTAATGGTTATGGTTTTAAGTATTCTAGCTGTTGTAGGTAACTTAAAATCAAAAGATTCAAAATATTCTTTAGAGTTTTTGGTTGTATCATGTTGACTTTCTTTTGGTGTCAAAAGTGGCTCAAATGGATTTTCTCTCGCCATTAATATAGATAGTAATGATAAAAAAATGAAAATTTTTTTCATGGTTCTAATCCTTTGAGTTCAAAAAGCTGTTTTTGTAATTTGGCATTTTCATATTGAAGGGTTTGAACATTTTCTTGAAGCGATGTTCTTTTGTCTTTTACAGAAATTAACACTTCAAGAGAATTGGTTCCAAATAGTAAATATCCAGTATAAGCTCCAATAATCATCAAGATAAAAAATATAATAATGACCACACGATTTATATAGATAAGTCGAATTGATTTTTTATATTTTTGAAAAAACTTTTCTATCATTTGTTTTTGAATAGTTCTTTTCCTGAATATTCTGTATTGGATATTTCACTTTCAATTTGAAGCAATCGGTTGTATTTAGCTATCCTTTCACTCCTAGACGTTGAGCCAGTTTTTATTTCTCCAGTGTTGAGTGCTATGGCAAAATCTGCAATAAAAGTATCTTCGCTTTCCCCACTTCGATGGCTCATTATACATTTATAACCATTCTTTTGAGCAAGTTGGACAGTTTGGATTGTTTCAGAAATTGTACCAATTTGATTGGGTTTGATTAGGATGGCATTGGCGATATTTTGTTCAATACCATGTTTTAAAATTTCTTTATTAGTCACAAAAAGATCATCCCCTACAAGTTGGATTTTATTCCCTAGTCTTTGAGTCAGGTATTTCCAGCCACTCCAGTCATCTTCGCTCAAACCATCTTCAATAGAAACGATAGGGTATTTATCCACTAATTCTTCATAATAAGATACAAGTTCTTCAGAGGTAAGCTTTTTGTTTTCTGCACTCAAGTGGTAAGTATTATCTTCTTGTATGAATTCACTGGCTGCTACATCAAGTGCAATAGCGATTTGAGAACCTGGCCTGTAACCAGCTTTTTCAATAGCTTTTAAGATAAATTCTATTGGTTCTGCATTATTTTTGAGGTTGGGTGCAAAGCCACCTTCATCGCCAATACTTGTGATATGGTGTGCATCTTTGAGGATATTTTTTAGATGATGATAAACTTCTGTGCTTGCTCTTAGGGCATCTTTAAAGGTATCAAATCCTAAGGGTATTATCATATATTCTTGAAAATCTACAGTATTATCAGCGTGAGAGCCACCATTGATAATATTTAGCATAGGAACGGGTATATTTATTGCATTTATTCCACCAATATAACGATAAAGTGGGATTTTTAAAGATGTTGCTGCAACACGAGCTGTTGCCATAGAGACTCCCAATACTGCATTTGCACCCAAGTTAGAATAATTATTAGTTCCATCAAGACTTTTGAGTAATGAGTCAATATGGCTTTGATCAAAAGGTGAGCTTCCAATTAGTGCATTTGAAATGGTTGTGTCGATATTTTCACATGCCTTGAGGACACCTTTTCCTAAATAACGCATTTTATCCCCATCTCTAAGCTCTAAAGCTTCTCTTTTTCCTGTGCTTGCACCACTTGGAACAATAGCAGATTCTATATTGCCATCGCTGAGTACAACACTTGCTTTGATGGTGGGGTTGCCTCGACTATCTATGACTTCTTGGGAGTAAATATTTTCTATATAAATCATCAAAATTCCTTATTCGCTCATTTCATCAAGAGGCTCATCCGGCAAAGGAAGTATTTCTTCTGTAGAACCAATTTGCTCTTTGATTTTGCTTGTGATTTCATTAGCGAGTGCTTTATCTTCTTTTAGAAGTATTTTAGCATTTTCTCTGCCTTGACCAAGTTTTTTGTCCCCATAGCTTAACCAAGCACCGCTTTTGTCTATAATGTCAAGCTTAATCCCATAATCAATGATTTCACCTTCTTTGCTGATGCCTTCACCAAACATAATATCAAATTCAGCCTCTCTAAAGGGTGGTGCAACTTTATTTTTGACTACTTTTGCTTTAGCTCGATTGCCTATTTGTTGGTCATTTTGTTTGAGTGTCGCTACACGACGTATATCAATCCTAACGCTAGCATAGAATTTTAGAGCATTTCCACCTGTGGTAGTTTCAGGACTTCCATAGCCCATTGTGCCTATTTTCATACGGATTTGATTGATGAATATTAATGTTGCATTCATTTTATGTAAAATACCTGTGATTTTACGCAAAGCATGACTCATTAATCTTGCTTGCAATCCAACATGTTGATCCCCCATATCGCCTTCTATTTCAGCTTTTGGTGTTAGAGCAGCGACAGAATCAATCACAATCAGATCAACCGCACCACTTCGGGTTAATGTTTCAAGGATTTCTAAAGCTTGTTCTCCTGTATCAGGCTGTGAAACAAGCAAATTTTCAGTATCTACACCGAGTTTTTTAGCATAATATACATCAAGTGCATGTTCAGCATCAATGAAAGCACATATCCCACCATTTTTTTGACATTCTGCAAGGATTTGTAAACTCAATGTTGTTTTGCCACTGGATTCAGGTCCATAAATTTCGATAATCCTTCCTTTAGGTATACCTCCAATCCCAAGTGCCATGTCCAATCCCAGAGAACCAGTAGAAATAAAATCAATTTTTTCTATCTGCTTATCTCCCAAGCGGACTAAAGCTCCTTTACCAAATGCTTTATCAATCTGCTTGAGTGCTAGATCAATTGCTTTTTGCTTTTTTTCATCAATTGCCATCAATTTCCTTTTTTCTTTTTTTAGGATTAAAAATAATGTCTATTTTATCTAAGTCTTGATTGAATCAAACTTATATTTTGAAAATCATCAATCAAAAAATATTTAAGATGAAGTGCATTATAATTTAAGATAAATTTGATGATGAAGAGGAAAAGTCATGATTTCTATAGGACATAGTCCAGATGCTGATGATTTGTTTATGTATTATGCAATTGTTTTTGGTTGGGTTGGTGATGATTTAGAAGAAAAATTTGAAAACCAAGCATTAGATATAGAAACTTTGAATATCGCTACAATTCAAGGGATTTATGATGTAAGTGCAATTTCTTTTGGGGCTTATCCTTTTGTGCGAGAGAATTTTGCACTTTTACAGACGGGGGTGAGTTTTGGTGATGGCTATGGGCCAAAGCTAATCAGAAAAAAAACAACACAATTGAAAAAAAATTTTAGAGTTGCTTTAAGCGGAGTGCATACAACTAATGCAATTATTTTTAGACTTGCTTATCCAGAGGCGAGGATTGTTTATAAAAATTTTCTTGAAATAGAATCGGCTGTTATTAGTGGTGAGGTAGATGCAGGTGTATTGATTCATGAATCTATTTTGAATTTTGATACTTCACTTGAAGTTGAAAGAGAGATATGGGATATTTGGTGTGAAAAGGCACAAGAAGAGTTGCCCTTGCCGCTTGGTGGGATGGCATTGAGACGTTCTATTCCTTTGAATAAGGCTATTAACATAGAATCTACCTTGACCAAAGCTGTTGAAGTTGCAGTAAAAAACAAGAAGATTCTCTCAAAAATGCTTATAGAGAGAGGTGTTATTCGTGTAGATGAAAAAGAGCTTGATATTTATTTAGATCTTTATGCCAATAAGGATTCTATTAGTTTGAATGATTTGCAAAAAAAAGGTATTAACAAATTATTTGAACTTGGGTTCAAGGCTGGAATTTATGATGTTCTATTAGAATGCGAAGATTATTTTATTCCAACAGGTTATCAGGCATTGAGGAATTCCTGAATTTTAGATTCCAAGTGCTTTTTGATATTTATTGATAGCTTGTTTGAGCAACTCATCTGTCATCCCCATAGCATTAAAAATACAAAGTATATCTTTTGTCTGCATACCTAAATATTTTGCAGACATAGAGATAGGAAGTAGGATATCTTCAAGACTTTTTTGATTCCTTCCATCAAGACTGTATTTTTCTTCTGGACTTCCTGCAGAAGTGATGATTTGAAAAGTTTTTTCTGAAAGGATTTTTGGTTCATTGCTGTATAAGATACCACTGAATACTACATCTTGATATTCCTTAAGTAAACTTGGTGTGCTAAACCAATACAAAGGAAATTGAAAAATAATATGCTTAGAGTTTTTTAAAAGCTCAATTTCTTTGGTTAAATTTATTTTTCCATCAGGATAGGTTGAGTAAATATCGTTCAAAGTGATATTAGAAACCCCTTTTATACTTTGAATGAGTGTTTTATTGATTTTAGAATCTTTGAGGTTTGGATGAGCAAGTATGATGAGTGTTTTCATCAAAACTCCTTGTATTTAAATTTAGATTTTATATTCTATCAAAATTATAGAAGTAAGATATTTATTTTGGTAAGAAATATCTTATAGAAGCAAAACCTTTCAATCCATTTTCTTTGATTGATTTTATTTGTTTTTCAGTAAGGATACCGCCTAATGCAAATAGATTTTTTTTTAGTTCTTCTTGGAGTATTTGTAGATAGTTGATACCAAGAGGTTTTGGTTTGTTGGGTGTGGCGAATATTGGACTAATGGTTATGAAGTTTATTCCTATTTGATATGCTTGCAAAATTTCTTGAGTTTGATGGGCACTATAAAAAGTTTTTAAATTGGTGATTTTTTTTGTTTCATTGAGCTGATTGCTTTTGATATGGACACCTTCAAAATGATATTCTTTGGCAAATTTTATACTTAAATCTATGTGTGAGAGGTTAATAAAACTTTCTATATTATATTGTTTGCAATAGCATGAAAAAATTTTGATGAGTTCAATAGGGATAATTTCTGAATTATCTCTAAAACAAGCTTTTTGAATGTTATTTTTAGAAAATATATATTTTAATTTTTGTTCAAATACTTCTATGGAATTGTTTGGATAAATTTGTTCTGAGGTGATGAAATAACTTTCAAAATTACTTTGATTCATCGGATTTGAGTAAAATTATGATAGCCTTTGATATGATTCCAAAGAAGCTAAAAATGCCAAAAAAAGCAATAGAAACTATAAAAGCAATGATTGGACTAAAATCTTTTAAAACAAAAAAACATAAAAAGCTCCCAAAAAAACTAATTCCAAAAAATACTCCTGTAAAAAACTCTAAGAGTCTAATAATGGAAACTTTTTTCATTATCTATAATTGATCTTGATTTTCTACTAAAACAGCTCCAGCCAGATAAACATAAGTCAGTATCATGAATACAAAAGCTTGCAATATGCCCATAAAAAGTAAGATAATAAAAGGTGCAATAGGGACAATCCAAGGGACTAACATTAGCATCACTAATAAAAACATATCATCACCCTTGATGTTACCAAAAAGTCTGAAAGAAAGCGAAATGATCCTTGAAAAATGTGAAATAATTTCAATGGGGAACATTAAAGGTGCAAGCCATTTAACAGGACCCATAAAGTGTGCAAAATAATGAAATAATCCTTGAGTTCTAATGCCTTCAAAGTGATAATAAAAAAAGACAATCAAAGCCAATACTAAAGTAAAACTCCAACTTGAAGTAGGGGCTTCAAATCCTGGAATTATGCCAATCATATTACAAAAAAATACTAATATTCCAATAGTGCCTGCTAATGGGAAATATTTTCTAGCAAGCTTTTCACCAATAATATCTTTTGCCATTAATAACATACCGCTAATAGCACTCTCATATAGATTTTGTATGCCTGAGGGGATTACTTGCATTTTTTTTGTCGCAATCTTGCTTACAGCAATAGTGATAATTGCACACAAAATAGTATAAAAACTGATGATAAAATCATGATCAGGATTAATCAGACTTGCGAAGGTAAAAAGCCTATGTTCCATAGATAATGCCTTTTTTGTTGTGACTTAATTTTAATGTTTGGAATTTTACTCTTTATTCTAGCAGATTTTTTAAAAAAATCAAAACTTTCCAAACAATTAATTTTTTATAAATAATTAAGGCATATTGATTGGTTTTGGCTTTTTTATGATGATTGTATCGCAGAGTATGTCGTGGAGGAATTTTTTATCTTTGCGAAAAAAAGGTGTAATGATACCAATAAGCAAGGATATCCCTAATACCCATATGAAAAATCGTATTAATGCCCTTAGGAAACTGATTTTATCGCCTTGCGTACGGATTAAAACCAGATTCATATACCTTAATCCAGGTGTTTGTGAAGATATACAAATAAAAATTGAAGAAATGATTCCATATAGACATAGACATATAAATATACTTGTTTGGCTATGACGAAATTCATTTGCACTTCCTAGTATCAAATAGGTTGTGATGTATAAAATGGGTGTGTATATCATAAAAATATCTGTAATAAGAGCTTTTATCCTCTCAAAAGCATAAATTTCACTAGAAATTTGTAGTAAAGATGGTTTTTTATTGGGCATTATAGAGGAAGATTTCAATCTTTTTGGATTTTTACTTTTCAAAATAAGCCTTAATGTCCTCTACTGCCTGGTTTAATAGCTTTTTGTGTGCCATTTTTGCACAAAGGGCAATCTTTAGGATCATACATGTTAAAAATGAAATCTTCCAATGCAAATAATGGTATATTTTCTGGAAGCTTGCATTCGGGTTTTTTTTCAAGAGTTGAGCCAACTCTTTGGCAAAAACCTCTATTTGCTAGCCCTGCATAAGCTATTACTTGTCCGCCTTGAGATTCAATACATTTTGCAGCTTCAAGTGCAGAGCCTCCAGTGGTGATAATATCTTCACAGATAAGGATTTTTTCATTAGGATTGATTTCAAATCCTCTCCTTAATTTCATTTCACCTTCAACACGTTCAGTAAAAATAAAACGTGTTTGTAATGCTCTTGCGAGTTCATATCCAGCTAGAATACCTCCAAGTGCAGGTGAACAAATGCAATCTATTTTTATTTTAGTTTTTCGAATCTGCTGTGCTAGCTCATTAGCTAGAATTTCACCAATTTTTGGATTTTCTAATACTTTTGCGGACTGCAGATAGTGATCTGAGTGATTCCCACTGCTAAGTAAAAAATGTCCAACAAGAAGAGCATTAGCATCTGTATAGTATTTTTTTACATCCAACATTTTAATCCTTTTTGAAATTGAATAGATTTTTAGATTTAAACCTTCATTACCTCTTCTTCTTTATTTTTTGTCATTTCATCTATTTTTTTAACAAATTCATCGGTATATTTTTGAATTTCATCAAGACTTTTTTTGCTTTCATCTTCTGTGATATTTTTATCTTTTTCAAGTTTTTTAACTTGATTATTAGAATCTTGTCTGATATTGCGAATGGCTACTTTTGCTTTTTCTCCCATCCCTTTAGCTTCTTTAGCAATTTCTTTTCTTTGTTCTTGTGTCATTGGAGGGAAAAATAACTTTATTGATTCGCTATCAGAGTTTGGATTTACTCCAATATTTGCTTCTTGTATGGCTCTTTCAATATCTTTTAAAAGACTTTTTTCCCAAGGAGTGATGATGATTGTTGTTGCATCTTGAGCAATAACAGAACCTACCTGATTCAAAGGAGTGGGTGAATTATAGTAATCAATCTTGATATTATCAAGTATATTGATGGAGACTTTAGCACTTCTGAGCGTACTGAAGTCTCTACGAAGAGATTCTAAAGTTTTTTCCATATGGCTTTTTGTATTTTTATAAATATCTTCTGTCATTTTATGTACCTTGTCATTTGGCTTGGTTTTCTTGAGTATCTAGTGGAGCTAAAGGAGCGATAGATTTGACTGGTTGGAGTGTATTCCCAACAGGCTCTACAGGGGCTAATCCCTTTTGTATCGTATTATCAATAATGCTTTTATTATGATTTTTATTATAGACATAACCTAAAGCTATCGTATTGATTAAAAACAATAACCCTAAAAACATTGTGAGTTTGGCCATAAACCCTGCAGGTCCTTTGGCTCCAAAGACAGAATCATTGCTACCACTATAGACACCAAGTCCGATACTTGAACTTTTTTGTAATAAAACAACGATTACAATTAAGATTGCTAAGATGATTTGAATCACAAGGAGCGTGTTAATCATTAAAATTTCTCCAGAATAATTTGAATTTTGAGCTTTTTAGTCTAAAATTTTACCAAAACTTTATTGAGTAAAATATAAAATTCTCAAATGCAAAAACATTTAAGTATTAAAAATTCATTTTCCAGAAAAGCTCATACTTATCAAGGTAATTCTTCTATACAGGCTTTGATAGCTTCAAGACTTTTAGAGTATCTTGATTTGAACTATATTGAAACTCTCATTGATATTGGTTGTGGGGGTGGTAATCTAGCTTTACAGATTCAAAAAGCTCAGATTTTTGTAAAAGATTTTATAGGGATTGATATTTCAGCACAAATGCTAAGTCAACACCCAAAAAAAATACAACATATTGATAATATTTCACTTATTTGTGATGATTTTGAAAAATTTGCTTTTGAGGAATATGATGTTGGGATTGCTGCTTCATCTTTGCAATGGGCTAAAGATATTGAATCTTTGTTGGAAAATATTTCAAAGTCTTGCTCTAAAGTTGCTTTTGGTATTCATACCAATCAGAGTTTATCCTCAGTGCATAATTTTCTAAATACAGATTCTCCTTTGAAAAGTGCAGATTTTTTAAAGGAATGCCTGAAAAAATATTTTATTGGTGAAATGTGGTTGGAAAATTTTGAGCAAAGGTTTGAAGATAGAGTTAAGTTTTTGTCATATTTAAAAAGTTTGGGTCTTTTGGGTGGGGGAGTATTGGATTACAATAAGGCAAAAATTTTCAGGAATGAAGTACCTTATAAGAAAGTAGAATATGAGGTATTGATGTTCATAGGCAGACCCCTTTAACTATCCTTTATACTGACTGACATTATTTTTTACCCCTCCCCATTTTTTTTTAATTAACAACATAGGATCTCAAGCATAGTTATGAATTTTTAGCATTTTTGGGTATAACGGGGTGGTTTGTATTTTAATAAACAAATAAGCTAAATAAAATAAAAAAACCAAACAAATTAAAGAATATGTTTTTGATAAACAAAGATTTATTTTAAAAATAAATCTATCTGTTAAATCTAACTATCAATATGTATTGATTATCTATC
>NZ_MLAS01000022.1:0-1137 GCF_002272785.1 Helicobacter sp. 13S00477-4
GGGGGGGGGGGTCAAATATGACTCCCTTCAATGCTCCTTCAAAAAATAATCTTCAACCTTTAAAATCTAAAAAACATTTTATCCCTATCATTTCTCTTGTATTATCTGCTTTTTTAACTTCCTTCACTGCACAGCTCAAAGCAGATGATACATCTCTTGATTGCACACTTGGTGATGCAAATTCCTGTGCCAGTGTTATCAATCTTGGTGGTGCTAACAATACTCTGACTCAAGATACAAGTTTAACAGATCTCTATAACTTCAGTCCTGTTATCAATAGGAATCCATCAGCTTCTGCAAATTTAATATCAAATAAAGCTATAGTAAAAGCTTTAAGCCAAATAAATGTAACCCAAGGTGCTAAGTTTGGTATTAATTTTAAAGATTCAGTTTATGTTGGAAATTTTAACTATTCTGGTGGAGGATATAATGCTCCAGCTTTGAGTCTGATTTTTGATGGTTCTTATCAAGGAGATTCTGATGCTTCTTTGAAAGGTTTAAGTTTCAAGGGAGATGTTTCTATCTTTCAACAAACATTGAACATCATTTTGAAAAATGATGCTACTTGGGTAGGTAATTCTAAACTTTCTACCGAAGGATTTGCAACCCCAATGATAAATCTCAATTCCACTGATTCATCATTCCAAGGTAACATAAATAATTACACAGCAAGTGGAGGAGGAGGGGGAAATCAACATGCTCTGAGCCAAACCTTCAATTTCTCTGGCAATTCTTCCAAAGGCTTTGCCCTCAAAGGTCTAGATGGAACTTCTAATGCAAAGATTTCTACAACTAGGGGTACCATCAACCTCAATCTGGATAATGCAGCTAAAGCATATGCTGATATCAGTGTAACTACTGATGGTTTTTCTTTTCTTGCAATGCCAATTTTTAACTTTACTGCCAAAAATAAGTCTATTTTGAATGGGGGTGTTACGGTAGGAACAACCACTATCAATTTGAATTTTGATGATTCAGAGTTCGTAGGGACGCTGAATTCAAATGGCGGTACTACTAATTTGATTGCCAATAACAACTCTAAATTAGACACTATCAAGATCAATTACGGTTCTGGAGGTACTACCAAATTAACCTTAGACAATTCTACTCTAGGCACTGCCAGTACAGACGATGGAG
>NZ_MLAS01000022.1:1521-14316 GCF_002272785.1 Helicobacter sp. 13S00477-4
AACCTCACCCTAAACAATTCTACCCTAAGTGCTGGTAATGCAACGGGTGGTGTTACTAATATCACTGCCAATGATGGTTCAACTATCTCTAATTACACTACAAACAAATCAGGTTCAGCTTCAAACATCAATTTGAATTCCTCCACCCTATCTTCTTTATTGATAAACAATCAAGCGAGTGCTACCTTATTGGCTAAAGATTCTACCATCACTACTTTGAATAATAATTGGGGGAGCCTCAGGGCTACTTTAGACAATTCAAATGTAGGCAATATCACTTATGGTGTTGCGAGTTTTGCTGATATTAATGGCAATGCTTCTAATGGACTCACCTTCCAAAACAAATCCAAACTCAATGGTTCTATCACCAATAACATTTCTCAAGGCAATTCTGCAGCCCCAACCTTTACTTTTGATGATTCTTCAATGGTAGGGAATATCAACAACCAAAAATCTAACAATGTAAGAGCAAACAACAACCTCAGTATCCATTTCAAAAACAACGCAAGCCTCAAAGGAGACATCCAAGCTAAAGCCTACACCACGAATGTAGATTTCACTAATTCTACCTTTGAAGGTTCTATCAGCACAGATAGCAATAATGGAGTCCTCAAAGCAAGCTTTGATGATTCCAAACTCACCATTGGCTCTATCATCAATAACAATACTTCTTCTAGCCTGAGCTTCAACCATATTGCTGAAGGTTCTAGTATTGGAGACATCAACTTCAGAGGAGACATCCAAGCCAAAGACCTCAATATTTCCCTAGCTAATATCCAAAACTCTAAAACCACCTCAAAGATAATCTTTGCTGGGATGCAAGGCAAAAGCATAGGCAATATTTCAGGGGACAGCACAACAGATAATTTTGGAGGCTCTTTGGAAGGGACTTTGGATTTCAACCCTACAACAGATGGCTCAACCTTAAAGGTTGGAAACCTTTTTGCCAATAGACTTGATCTCAATTTTGATTTTGGAGGGACAGACAAGAGTAAAACTGATGGCTCTGTCATTGGCAAGCAAACTACCCCTGTGGTCATCAAGGGAGGGGATGCTTCTTCCAACCTTAGCTTTGATGCCATTGGCACTTTGAATTTAACCCCCACTCCTTCAACCTCAGGTCTTCCAGCTTCAAACCATGTATTTGAAGCCATTGAGTCTAATACAGGGATTGGCATTGATGATGCCTACACAGGAGGGCTTTCTTTCAGCCATACTAACATCACCTTAGCTAATGGAGCAGATAGTGTTTCTGATACTCAACCTGTCTTCTCCAAATCCAATGCGACCAACTCCACAGGTATTTTGCCTCAAGATAGCAATATCACTTCACTCAACGCTACCTTTGGGAATGCTACTTTAGCCAAAGATGCTTCAGGGAATTTGATTTATGATAAGAGTGGTAATGCTAAAATCAATGCCAACAACCCTACCAACACTAATGATCCCACTTCTTTTTATACCCTCACCTACAAGGATAAAACCCATACTGATGGTGATGGCTTTGTATCAGGCAAGAGTTCAGATGTGGATATTGGTTATAAAGACGATGGTTTGAAAAAAGACATTTCTTTTGTCTTTACCCCCAATACTTTTACTGGCAATCAAAGTGGTTACACAGGCAACATCACAGGTGGGACATCAGATTCTAAATACAGCTTTTATAACGCAGGTTCTTTGAATGTCACCCAAGTCTATTCAGCGATCGGTTCCCTTTCTTTGGTAGGGACTTCTTTGAATGGATTGATCGGTCAAAGCACTTCTTATGGTTCGAGTGATGTTTCCAACCCAGAAACCCATCCTCTTGTGAGCTTGAGTTTGGATTATTCAGGCAATGATATCCCTGCTTATGGTCTAGCGATCGTGGGTCAAGGAAAACACAACATCACCTTTGATTTCACAGGCAATACCCAAGCCATCAAATTCGCAGGTTCTCTTTTAGGAGGGGATGAGGCTAACCCAAGTGAGAATTTTTATGGTTTCTTGAACCTTGATGGCATCCAAGCCAATGCTTCATCCATCACACCCAATACTAGCCCAAGTCCAAGTGATGCAAGTTCTAGTGATACTGATGAACATTCCCTTTCCTATGCGATGAGTCAAGCTGGCTTTTTAGGTTTCAACAACCTCTCCCCCAAACAAAGTGCTTCAAGCACTCAAAATATCAATGGTTTTGATGATTTGAAATCTTCTCAAAGCAATGATTTTAAAAATATCACAAAAGGTTCAACCATTTCTTTGATCGGTTCTTCTATCACAGGCAACCTCCAAGAAAAAGAAATGGCATTGGATTTGCATTTTTCAACCAATTCTGCTTACAACACCCAATTAGGTTCAAACAATCATTTTGCTTCTGCCCCTAATGATTCTTATTATGCTGGGGATGCCATTGATCTTTCTTCCAACCCTTATGACCAAAGCCTCACTTTCATAGGGGAAGGTTCGATGAACCCATTGTTAGGCTCTAGTGCTAAACCCATTGAAGGGAGTATTGATGCACAAGGTTCTGCTTGGAAAGCTGATAGCTCAAAAGCCCTCAACCTTTATTTAGGCACAGGGAAAAACAACCTCATTTTCATCGACACCAATTCCACATTGAGCTTGCACCTCAAAGCTACCAAAGATGCAGACAATAAGATCACTTATACTGCTCCTAAAGAGGGTTCTAAGCTTACAATACATGGGACTTCTTTGATAGGGGATTTCACAGGCAACATCCAAGCTAAATTTGGAAAAACCCTTTTACGCGATCAGGATGGCAATCTCATCACAGGTAGTGATAACAACCCTATGAGTATTTCTTCTAAGTTTTATGGTCAGCTCAGCAATACTACTACCACTAAAATGGACATCACTTTGAATGAAGGGGCATTGTTTGATCCTACCAACATCACTTCAGCTGATTATGCTAAAATCAGCTCCAATTATGATGGGTTTCTGTCCACTCAAGGTAGAGGGGATACTCCTATTACTTTTTCTGTCCCAACTTTGGTGTTCAATTCCACCACTGCTTCTAACAATGTCTTGCATTTGAACAATCCAGGAGGTATCCTCCAGATCAAAGGGTTACAAAAAGCCTCTGGCTCTAAACCGCTGATCCAATTAGCCGATGGTTCTTCTTTGATTTCTAACAACACTTCGCTCATCGGCGATATCATCACCAATGATGTTTCTAATCAAGTCAGCGATCCTGTTGCTTCTAAAAATATTGGGACTTATTACAACCTATCTTTCCAGAGCACAACTGACTCTAACACTCCTGACTCCTTCTATGCAGGTTCTTATATTGGTTATGGATCAAACAACACTTATAAGCCTGATGGCTATTCTAAGTTGTCTTTCTCAGGAAGAGGGAGCCTCAAATCCATTGTAGATACTTCTTCCATGGATGCTTCGGCCATTTCTTCTTTGAAATCCACCCATCCAGAAATCATGATTGTGGATACCTCCACTTATCTCATCAATGCAAAAGATTCAAGCAATGGTAAAAATGCAAGTGCTTCAGATGTAAATTTGATCATTGGTTTGCACAATATGAATAGCTCTGTTGTGCCTTCAGGTCAATTGGCTTTGGAGATGAAAAACACAGGGGGAGGCATTAGCTTTCAGACATACCAACAAGCTGGAGTAACAACCAGGGCAGAACTCCCTTACTTTTATAGCCTGAACACTTCTGGGGTTTCTTGGATTCAAGATAAATTTTATGGTTCAGTGTATTATTCCACCACCCAACAAGATCCTTCTAACACTCCTGTGTTCAAAATGACTTTTGCTAATGGGGATAACCTCTCTACAAATGTAGCAAACACTTCTAAAACTGATGGTTCTACTTATAACCTCAATGATGCCAATTTAGGCAAAGACTATATCGAACAAAGTAGCTATGGGGTCAAAGACTTTGAAAATGGTTCTTCTGATGTAAACAATGCACTGACTTTCACTTTCATCGGTAAAGATTCTCATAATTTCACTAGCGACACTACAGCTTCCAATAAAGCTTCAGTCTTTTATACTGCCAATGCCAATTCCAAGATGAATTTCATCAACGCTTCAGGCACCTCCACCCAAAGCAATGAAGCCCTTAACCTTTCTGCGTTCAGTGGCACCCCTACAGGTACAATCAATACCTCCTCAGGCATAAAAAACCTAACCTTGAGTGGTGCTTCAGGAACCATTTCCTTATTAGGGACTTCTTTAGGGGGGAGCAATGATCTCTCAGCCACTAAGCTAAACTTGAATGCGGTATTCAATAACAATACTTCTAGTTCTGATAGCCTTTATGCCTATAACCTTGATGGTTCTGTAGCCACTACCGATGCCTTTGGGGCTTTGAGTGATCCTATCTTGAAAGTGCAAAGTTCTGCCTTATTGCATGATGCTACCTTGAGTTTTGGAGCTAACAATACGGTTAACCTTTCTTTCATTGGTAAAGATGCCCTCCAAAAAGGAGCCACTATCAATGCGTCCAATGCGAATGTGGCTTCAACCTTTAGTTTTTCTCACACCAACTTAAGCTTTGATAATTCTATCAACCTTACAGGCAAAACCACTTTGGATGCCATAGAAGGCAGTGGGAAATTCTCTGGTTTGGGTTCAAAGACAACCATATCAACTCAAGGACTCAAAGCTAGCACCACCACTCCTTCTGCTAGCATCAATAATGTCTTGGCTTTCAAATCTTATGGCTCTACTCAAACAACAAACCTCTATGACCTTTCTGATGTTGGGGGCTTGGATTATACAGGTATCAGTGATGGAGGGAGTTTTGCAGCAGGAAGCTTAGCGAGTACTTCTGCTTTCACTTATACTTTCATTGGCAAGGATTCCAATGCCTTCAGCCAAACAAACTCACCAGACACTTCCAAGGCTACGACTCTTGATAGCAATCTAGCCAATGCAACCATCAATGTCATTGATGGAGGCATACTCAATACAGATAATTTGAAAGATGTCAGTGGCACTGACAACCAACTCAACCTTTATGGGCAAAGTGCTTTGTCTTTGAGTGATACATCTGGAAGTTCTAAAGAACTCGCACTCAAATCCAATCTCTCCATCACTGCGACCATTGATAATGCTAATGCTAGCCTTTGGGGAGGAACTACAGATAGTGAGGGGAATACTTCAGTTGATTTCAATATCTCTAACCCCACCAATCCTTCTTCCCCTTATGATATAGATAATACTTCTGCTATTTATCATTTGACTTTCAAAGGTGATTATAGCAACCCTGATTCGATGCATCAATTCTATAAAGGAACTTTAGGGGGACTCAATACTGAATCTAGCATTGTGTTTGAAAATGCAGGTTACCTCAAGGAAACACAAATCCAAAAGACACACGCTAAAGTGATTTATGATCAAACCCTTTTGATGGGGAATTTGAATACAGATCTCACCACTTTGGATTTCAGACCTTCAAACAACCCCAATGCAGGACAAAACCCACAAAAAGGTCTTTTTGCCCTCACAGGGAATATCGTGACTAAAAATGACAGTGAACCTCATATCAAAAACATCACCTTTGATTTCACTGGCAATACCCAAGAAGACAAAATCAAAAATGATGCCAGTGAGGATAAAAATTATTTCATCGCTGGGGATAGTGGTTCTTCATTTAGCTTCATCAACCTCACTGACAATAAGAGCCAAAAAGCCAAACGCACTCCAACCAAAGATGCTTCTGGCTATATTGAAAATTCTTCACTGCCCAATCACTCTATCCTCTGGGATAATGATAAAAAAGCAAGTGATGGCACTACTAGTCTTGATGGTGTCTTTGCTAGCTTGCAAGATGTTGGAGTCCATTTACGAGCAGCTGGTGGTTCGGATAGCTATGATGGGAAAGCTCAAAGCTTATCACCAGATAGCACCTTCAATTTCTATGGTTCGAGCATCCAAGCAGGGGATGACAAGAGCATCGAATCTGCTTATGGTTTGGGCTTTGTTTTTGATGGTAGGAGCACTCAACAAATCGCTGCTGACCCTATCATATTAAGCGATCTTAAATCAGGCTTGGAGTATTCTTACTTAACCAATACAGATTCTATTACCGCAGGCAATAGCCTTTCTCTTAGCTTCAATGGGATGGGTTCTTTTATCCCAACTAGGGATTCCTCAGGGTATTTGGATCGCACCTTAAACCTCAAATTAAACGATGGAGGCTTGCTGAATATTTCAGTGGGGAAATTGGGTGATGGTGTGAGTGATGATGAGCTGTTTGCTGACTTTGTATTGGATTCAAGCATCACTTCACTCAAAGCAGGTTCATCTTTGAACCTTTCTCATTCAGGTTTCAAAGGAAATTTCATCACTTCAAAAGATGCCAGTGGGAAGGGAGGGGATATCATTGCCCAGTTCAATGACACTTATGCTTTGGGTAAAAGTTCTGTGCTTGGCACTAAAGATGGACTCTTAGATGTTAGCATTGATCACAAAGTCAATGCAGGGGATACTACCCTCCCATCAAATTCTGCTCCAATCGATCATACTTTCATCATCGGGAATGGGGTGAGCAAACTTGATTTGAACAACGCAGGACTCATCAAAATCAATTCCACTCAAAAGACCATAGTAGACACTCTATCAGCTGATGCTGGTAGGGCATACCTTCAAACCACTTGGGATCAAAAACAAGGCACAACCTTTGGAAATGGTTCTGATCTCTATGTGAGGGGAACTTCTATCGTTGGTAGCCTTTGGACCAGCAACCTACAAACCAAAGCAGCTCAAAGCCCACAAAGAGGCACCCATTATGACTTGTCCTTTTCTGTGAACCCTCAAAGCTCTCCTCTCTTCGTAGATGAGGATACAAACCCAGATAATATTATCCCTCCAAGTGTCCCTGACTCCTTCTATGCAGGTTTTTATATTGGTTATGGAGCCAACAACACTTATCAAAAAGATGGCTATTCTAAGTTGTCTTTCTCAGGCAGGGGAAGCCTCAAAACCATTGTAGATACTTCTAGTTACGGTGCTAGTAACCTCAGCTCTTTTAAATCTTCTTACCCTGAAGCTTTGAAAATAGATGACTCTACTTATCTCATCAATGCCAGAGATTCAAGCAATGGTAAAAATGCAAGTGCTTCATATGTAAATTTGATCATTGGTTTGCACAATATGAATACTTCTCTCCAACCTTCAGGTCAATTGGCTTTGGAGATGAAAAACACAGGGGGAGGCATTAGCTTTCAGACATACCAACAAGCTGGGGTATCCAATCTAAGAGCTGATATGACCTACCTCTATAGCATGAACACTTCTGGGGTTTCTTGGATTCAAGATAAATTTTATGGTTCAGTGTATTATTCCACCACCCAACAAGATCCTTCTAACACTCCTGTGTTCAAAATGACTTTTGCTAATGGGGATAACCTCTCTACAAATGTAGCAAACACTTCTAAAACTGATGGTTCTACTTATAACCTCAATGATGCCAATTTAGGCAAAGACTATATCGAACAAAGTAGCTATGGGGTCAAAGACTTTGAAAATGGTTCTTCTGATGTAAACAATGCACTGACTTTCACTTTCATCGGTAAAGATTCTCATAATTTCACTAGCGACACTACAGCTTCCAATAAAGCTTCAGTCTTTTATACTGCCAATGCCAATTCCAAGATGAATTTCATCAACGCTTCAGGCACCTCCACCCAAAGCAATGAAGCCCTTAACCTTTCTGCGTTCAGTGGCACCCCTACAGGTACAACTGACAATGCTGGTAAAACCCTCATCAATCCCAACACTGCCTCTGGCACTATCAATTTATTAGGGACTTCTTTAGGGGGGAGCAATGATCTCTCAGCTACTAAGCTAAACTTGAATGCGGTATTTGATCAAAGAGGCATAGACACAGATGATTATGCCTTTGCGTTCACTTCCCCTGATGCAAGCTCAAGCCCTGATACAGACTCAAGCGATACTAGCACTCCACCCCCAACTCCAAGCTTCAATGCACTCACCACCGATGCTTTTGGGGCTTTGGGTGATCCTATTTTGAAAGTGCAAAAATCCACCCTCAATACTACTTTAGCTTTAGGGGACAACAATACCGTTAGCCTTACTTTTTATGGTAAAGATGCTTTGGGTTCTGGTGCTAAAATCACAGGAGGGACTAGCGGTTCTTATGTCCTCATTGATGGGAGTGGGTCTTATGCTAAAGACACCACCTCTGCGAGCTCTTCTAGCGACACATCCACTTCGACCCCAGACATTACTTTGGGTAATCCTGATTCACTCAACATAGCAGGACAAGCCTATGCCCAACAATTTGGTTCCTTTGATTTTAATACCACCAAAGGTTTTAAGGGCAATGTGATTGTCTTCAACACTCCTTTATCTTCTAACCTAGAAGACCAAGCAGGGTTGAGTTATAAAGATGGTGTTTTGACTCCTGCTAAGAATGCTGATGGGACTGATGGGAGCTACACTGATGCTGATCAATCAAAAAATGCGAGTGTCCAGATCACTTTCAATCAAGGAGGGTTGAGTTATTACAAAGAACCCACTCAAGACACTGATACTCCTTCTAGCCCAGAGGGTTCTAACCCATCGACTCCAGAGACTGAACCTAGCCTTCCAGGTATGAGTACGCCTTTGGTGGGTGGAGTATTGAGCCAAGAAGCCACACAATTTATCCAATCTAAGGTCAATTCTTATTACAAAGATTATCAAGGTGGCAAATTGAGTGTGGATCTCAACCACCAAACTCAAATGAATAAATCAGTGGGTTATACCCAATCTGCCCTCACACTCAATTTCATCGGTAAGGATTCGATTGTCTCTGCTAATACCGAAAATACTATTGTTGGCTCAGATGAAAAAACCTACACCACCAACACAGCTTCAGGATTTTATATCCACGATGATAATGAGGGCAATCAATACAATTTCATTGACTTTGGAGCAATTGATTTATCTTTGATGACTTATAATGGAAATGGAATCCTCAATGGGACTATCAATTGGATAGGCAATACTTATCAAATAGGACTCGTTACCAATGGTTTGGGTCATGCTAACTCCTTAATGCCCATTGATTTCTCTAAAGTGTATCAAACCAAAGCTGATGGGACTTTATTGGATGTTGAGTACTCAAAAGTGGGTAAGAATACATACAAAGCTCAACAAAACGCACAATTCATCAACTTTGATTTTGGTGGGGATGCGCATAGAGCAGATAAGACCACTACAGACAATGCTTCTGATTATAAGATGAGGGGTTCTATCATTGATGCGGCTAAAACAGATGGTTCTTTGTATGTCTTTTCCAAACTAGGCACGCTTGATACTTCTACAAGTTCAAAAGATACCACCACAGGTGTCATCACGACCACTACAAGGGATTTCATTGATACCTTGAATGAAAAGATAAACCCCATTAATTTTAGCGACTCTACCAAACAAGTCATCCAGCTCACTAAAGGAGGCATTGGTTTGAGGGGTACTTCTGTGGATGGGGATATTTTCACTCAAAAGGTTGTTGATACAACTCCTGGAGCTACTCCAACTGACACTCCTACTACCAATACAATCAAAAACATCACCCTATCAGTAGACTTTGATAAGGATGCTAAGTTCAATGGAAGTGATATTGGAGGCACTGGGGATAAGAAAATAAGCTTTGAGGGCAGTGATTCATTTGATAAAAATAAGCTCAACATCACAGGAGGACAAAATACCTCTGTTTATACCTTCAAAGACACAGGAGTATGGGATCAATCTCAATTAGACAAATTGCTCAACACAGCTGATAGCACTCAAGAATCTGTGAGTGTGAGTGATTTGGCTTCAAGTTATCCCAGTTCTTCAACAACTAGCTTAACAGGGGGAGATGCAACAAGTCCTGCTCCTGCAGCATCTGATTCAAGCAGTGGTACTCTTACACCTCCAACTTCAAGCCCCAGTGATGATACCCATTACAAACGAGGGACTTTTGATTTTGAAGGGAGTTCTGTCTTGATAGGTAACTTAGTGGATTCTAAGGATGCTAGCCTCAAAGATAAATCCAAAGCTGATGTGCAAAGCATTGCTATAGGGGTCAATAGCACTGATGGGACTGTGCTGAGGGGGGTCGGAGACAAATTCTCTTTGATCAATACCACTGCAAATATCAATGCTAAATTTGGTGTGGGTTCAAAGGTAGATATCCAAAACAAAAATAGTAATTCTGTTTATGACTTTTCTGCTTTTGGAGCAAATAAAGCTCCTGTGATTGCAGTCATCAACCTCAATACCCAAGACAAAATCAAAGATTCAACCTCTTCAGATGGGATACTCAAAGCTACTATCAGTGGCTTTGATGGAACCACAGCTTTGTTAGGTTCGATCCAAGATAGCACCCAGACCCTTTATGATAGCCAAGCAGATTATGATATTGATCACCCTTCTACAGAACCTTTAGCCTTAGCAAAAGATTCAGGTAGTGAGGATGCAGGAGGAAGTAGTACAGGCTCAACAGATACACCTCTTGAGGCTAACAAGACAGAGGTAGTCAGCAACAATACTTATACCTTTGGAACCTATGATTATTCATACCCTCAAAAGGCTAGTGCAGCTCAATGGGTGATGACTGCTGATTCTAGTGTGGATCACCTTGTTTCTTATAATGCTGGTTTGATGGGTCAAAACAATGCCCTCAATTCTACTGCCTTGCAACAAGGGGTGAGTGTGATTGATCTCAGAGGGGCTAGAGCTTTTGAAGATTCTGCTTTGAACCCTATGGCTAAAGCTGCTTTGAGTGCTGCAGCTATGGATGCGAGTGCTGCAGCTAACCAACCTTCTTTATCACCATCTAGCTCTAGCAGCGCTGTGTTGAATGGGGCTAGCAGTGCGGATATCCCCACCAATACAAATGCTTTCAATACCTTAAAAGTCAAAAAACTCACGATGGGCTTTGGTGTGGTTAGGGTTGGAGTGGATACAGACAACTCAGTGGGTGATAAAATCCTCATTGATTCTGTTGACCCTTCTTCTGGGAATATCTTGCAAGTTTATCTTGACAAAGGCAGTGCACAAGTCAATAATCCTATCCTCTTAGCGAGTATCCAATCAGAATCTGGTGGAGAAATGAGGAACAATTATTTTACTGCAGCAGCTTCGGTCAAAGGGCTTTATGTTTATACCCCTGCATTAGAAGTCAAAAGGGATATGACTAAAACGGTTAAAGCAAGTGATGGCACTACCAGCACAGAAGGAATTTCTATCACCACAAGTGATAACATCAATGATAACACCACCACTAAAAACATCAATATCCAAGCCAAAGCAAATGGGGATGATGCTAGTTATACAACCAACTCTCTTTCTTATTACCTCACAGGGTTTGATTTATCAGCAGACACTACTCAAACCCAACCTGTCCAATCGGCTTTGGGTTCTTTTTATCGTGGCTTTAGGATCGCGACTAATAACCTGAACCTAAGGATGGGGGAACTCAGAGGAGGGATAAACACACAAGGAGCTTGGGCTAGGATCATCAATGGGATGGGCAGTGATAAGAGTAACAACACTGATTATTACACCACTATCCAAGCGGGCTATGATTATGCCTTTGATGTTTTAGGGGGAGTGGATTATGTAGGGGTGGATGCAGAAGCTACCTTGCTGAGTTCTAAAGGGGATGGCTATAAAGGCAGTGGTAGGAATTTGGGCTTAGGGATTTATAATACTTATTTGATGGACAATGGATTTTATGTTGATTCTAGCCTCAAATACTTGAATCTAGGCAATAGCTTAACTTTAGCCAAATCAAATTTACAAAACTCAGGTTCTAATATTTATACCAATGCAATATTATTAGGAGCAGAAGTGGGGTATCGTTATCATTTAGATAATTTGATGCACAATGTATTCAAAGCCCCTGAGAATATCTACACTCAAGGTTACTTCATTGAACCTCAATTAGAATTGATTTATGGTTATATTGGAGGCACTCAAATCAACGCCAAAGCAATCGATGGCACTCCCTTTGATGCTAACTTAGAAGGTGATAATGCTTTCATCTCAAGGTTAGGAGCTGTGCTAGGCAAAAGCTTCAAGACCAACACAGGTTTGATTGCTGATGTGAGGTTGGGTCTTTCTTATATCAATGAGATAAACACTGGAGGCAGTAGCCAAATCATCCAAACAGGGAGTGCTACCAATCCTGCTATCATCAATTCCACTCCAAGCAACAACAAACTCAACCTATCTTTAGGCACTAATATCAAATTCAATGATAGCTGGAGGATGTATGCAGATATTTCTAGGACTTTCTTAGGGGTATATAACTTTGATTACAACCTCAATATTGGAGCGAGGTTTAGCTTTGGTGCTAAAGAAAATGCACAAGAAAGAGCCATCAAAGCCAAAGAAGAGCAAAACAAAAAAGACAAAGCCAATCAAGAAAAAGAACAAAACAAAGCCCAAACCTTGAATGATTTGCTCAAAAACAAACAAGTCATCACCGCCAATGAGTTCAAAAATACTAAGGTAGGTTGTCAAGGATGTGCTCCTGAGAAAGGCTTGTATCTACAAGTAGCGGTAATGACGCAGCAAGATTCAAGCAGCATAATGAAGTTGTTTGAAAAATATCCTTATCGGGTCATCCCTTTTGCCTATAAAGATAAAAAAGGCAATACAATGCAGGCTAAAAGGTACCTCTTAGGACCTTTAAAAAATATGCAGGATGTATACGAACACAAAAATCAAGCTGATAAGATTGTCCAAGCTATTGATAAGGATGCTGAAGCTTATAGTGTGTTGTATGAAGTGAAGTGAAAAAACCACTCATTTCCAATCAAAAGACAAAACCCC
>NZ_MLAS01000044.1 GCF_002272785.1 Helicobacter sp. 13S00477-4
AACAAATAAGCTAAATAAAATAAAAAAACCAAACAAATTAAAGAATATGTTTTTGATAAACAAAGATTTATTTTAAAAATAAATCTATCTGTTAAATCTAACTATCAATATGTATTGATTATCTATCTATCTATCCTATTGAATCTATCAAATCAAACTATCAAATCTATCAAATCTATTGAATCTGTTAAATCTGTTAAATCAAACAATCAAATGTATTGATTATCTATCTATCCTATCAAATCTATCAAATCTATCTAATCTCTTAAAACTATCTAATCTATCAATCCAAATCTATTATTTCCAATCTTTCAATGAACTAAAACTACTTATTGAATCCAAAACCTTGAAGGTTTTAGAACTTCCATCTAGCTCCTAGATTTATCATTCCATATTGATTGATATTGCCTAGCTTTG
>NZ_MLAS01000023.1 GCF_002272785.1 Helicobacter sp. 13S00477-4
CAATCGTGATTTTGCATACTTTTGTTAAAAAATCTCAAAAAACACCTTTAAAAGATATAAACATCTGCATACAAAGAAAAAAGGAGCTTTTGAATGAAAAATAAAATAAATCTTCAAACCTACAACATCAATGAACTTAAAGCAAAGTATTTAAAAGGAGAGGCTTTAAAAGAATATCAAGCTCTTGAACCTCTTATTGAAATCAAAGCTAAAATGCTTCAAGCAAGGAATGATGCTAAGCTGACTCAAGAAGATGTAGCAAAAGCACTCAATACTTATGTAAGCAATATTTCAAGACTTGAAAGCTCTTCGAATCCTCCTAGCCTAAATACACTGATGAAATACGCTCAAGCTTGTGGTAAAAAGCTAAAAATTGATTTTGTGGATAGATAAAGTAAATTGACTCAAGTAGATGGCATAAGTCGTGTGGAGTTTGGGTGAAGGGATTGGGATACCCTTCAATCCTTATTTTTGGCATTTTTGCTTAGTTTTTCTACTTGCCAAACAAGTCTGATGATAATCAGACTTTGTGCGATTTCTAAGATATAACCTAAAGCTTCCATTTTTTACCTCCTTGTGCTAAAATAAAGTTGGACATATGATGAGACCCGCTTAAGCGGGCTTCTTAAGTTTAAGTGATTGAACTTAAGATTTTGATTATCAGATAGATAATCTTTAAAATTAGTATTGTTGCTACTAGCTTTCTCATCTTGTCCTCCTTCCGTTTTTACATCTTTTAAATATAAAAACATCATAATTATACATCTAAAAATTGTTATTGTCAAGTGGTTTTACATCTTTAAGATATTTTTTGATATAATTTATATATTAAATAAATGTAAAAGGTAAAAAATGAAAAAAAGTGAACTTACCATTAAGCTTAATCATATTGGTATAAGCAAAAAAGAGTTTTCAGAACTTGCTGATATTTCTTATAATACTGTTAATAATTGGAACGATAGGGATAAGCCTGTTCCAACTTGGGTAGCTTCTTGGCTAGAGAATTACCAAAAAGCAAAATGTTATGATGAACTCAAAAAGAAGGTTTATGAGATAGAGAAAATGAGCTTATAAATACTTTTAAATACTTATAAATACTTTTTAAAACTTTTAAATTCATTATTTTTTGATATAATAAAATGATTTAAAATTTTAATAAAGGAGTGTTTATGGAAGCATTAAGGGTAGCAAGATATATCATTAATAAATGTATCGAATTAGAAAAACCTATCAGCAATCTCCCGCTCCAAAAGATTATCTATTTTGTCCATATTGGATTTTTGAAAAAAACAGGTAAGCAACTCATTACAGACAAAGATTTTGAAGCTTGGCAATGGGGTCCTGTGATAAGAGATGTTTATCATGAATACAGGATATTTGGTAGTAATGCACTCAGTATCCCTGAAGAAGATTCCAATTTAGATTTGGATAAATCTGAAAAAGAGATTGTTGATAAAATTATTGATGAGTCTACAGAGCTACCACCTTGGGAGTTAGTAAAAAGAAGTCATAACCCGCAAGGGGCTTGGATAAAAGTATACAAAGAGGGCAGTAAAAATATCATACCTTCTGAACTCATTGAAGAAGAAGCAGAAGCATTAGAAAATGAATGATGAGAAATTTGAAGAGTTTTTAAAAAATATTTCGAAAGATTTAAATGAAGAAGAAGACTATCAAAAAGTCATCATTGAAGCCAAGGATGTATATAAAAATGATTATAGACATCCTTACTCGTTGATAACAACTTATATTTTAAAGAATACTACGAATAATGAAGATATAGAAAGATTATCTCAAAATATAAGATGGATGGTATCGTATATAATCAAGAATCAAGATAAAAAGAATAAAATTAAAATAGAAGAAGACAAAAAATTATTAACAAACCTCAAAAAATTAGAAGATCATATTAATCTTGATTTTATTCATGTTCAATATTACAAGGACATAGAAAAACAAAAAGAAAGTTTGGAAAGTTTAGTAGCTATAAATAAAAAACTTGAAAATGACCTAAAAAATCAAAAAAATCAATACATTACGATACTTGGAATATTTGCTTCAATTGTTTTAGCGTTTGTAGGTGTTTTTACTTTTTCAACCTCCATATTTTCAAACATTGATAAAAGCAGTATTTATAGATTGATATTTGTCATGGGATTTATTGCTTGTTTATTCACAAATCTTCTTTATTTTCTTTTTAATTTTATCAAGAATATTGGTATGGAAAAAAGGCAAAGAAGCTTTAAAGAGCATTTTGGGATAGTTTCATTTAATATTTTGATACTCATTGTATTGATATGTAATGGAGGATTTTATCTCTTAATAGAGAGATTGAGATATTTTATAATTTCTTGAATGTCCCTACTACAGAGCCAATGATTTCATAATCAAGTTTTTCTAATGAGATGGGTTGATAATTAGGATTATCACTTAGAAGGACGAGATTAGGAAACTTTTGAAGCCTCTTGACTACAAGCTCATCATTTATCCTAGCGATACATATTTCTCCTTCTTTTACAGAACCTTTTTGAACCAATAGATATGAGAGTGGGGCGATGGTAGGTGCCATCGAATCCCCTCTGCTATAGATAATGGATAAATCTGTTAAAGAAGTCAGTCCATAGCAAGTCTTTAGGAATGATTTATTAAATACTATATTATCAATAATATTTTCTTCATTTATCAAACCCAAACCCGCAGAAGCCGTAACATCATATAAAGGGATATGGATATTTTCTTCTTTGGAGATTATAGAGTTTTGTAAGATAATTGATAAGTCGTGTTTTAAACTTTTAGGAAAGCCAGTTTTATACCAATTTATAGCACTAGTTTCAGCACGTCCCATTTTTATTGCTAGTTCTTTTAAAGAATTAATTTTAAATGCTTTTTTAGCTTCTTGGAATAAATTTTTATCTTCCTCGTTCATTTTAACCCTTTTTATTTTATTCCAGCAAAAATAATTCCATTTTTAAAATTAGTATTTTTTACTTGACATATAGTAATAATTACTATATAATATCGTCATAAAACCAAAAGATAGGTTTTAAATCCAAAAGAAAGGAGGCACAAAATGGAAAAGCTTGAAAAGATTATCAACATTGTTTGGAAAATCACTTTGATAATCGCCAGCATTAACCATATCATAAAGATGTGGACGGGGTAAACCCCGCATTGTTTTTTTACTTTTCACATTTTGTGCTTTCATATTATACCAAAAAGGAAAAGAAATGGAATGGATAAATACCATAGGGAATATCGCTTTAGTTGTGTTTTTAATCTGCACTTATTACAAAAACTGGATTTTAGAAAAACGCATAGAAAAACTAGAAAAGGACAAAAGATGAAATTTTTAGAAATTTATATAAAAACTCTTGACAATTAGATAAAGATACTATATCTTTATTCCAAAAATACTATATTTTTGGAATAAAGATACTATATAATATCGTCATAAAACCAAAAGATAGGTTTTAAATCCAAAAGAAAGGAGTGATACGATGAAGAAGCTTAAGATAATTTTAAAAATCCTAGAAATCATTTATCTTGCTTTGAGCATTTACAAAATGCTCAGCGGGTAACCCCAAAGGGGGAGGCTTAATCATCGTATCGCAGGAATTATACCATATAAGGAGTAAAGAATGTTAAATCTACTTTTAGGCGTTATTATCGCTTTGTTAAGCGTGTATGTATTCAGTCTTGAAAAACGCATAGAAAAACTAGAGAAGGAGAAAAAATGAGGTATAGACAAACAGAAAAAGTGAAATTAGATTTTGGCAATGCTAGAAGATTGTGCGAAGAGCTAGGCATTAGCTATAGTAGTTATAGCCAGACTATGAAGAGGAATGCAGTCTTTTTTAGGAGCGATAAGAATAGAAAAGCTTTTAAAAAACTCTTAGAAAATGGCTATATCGTTGAGGTGAAAAATGTGTGAAAGTATGCAAGCAATCTATGAACTCAAAAGAATCATCAAGTCCCAAAGTGAGAGCCTAAAAGATATGAATGCGAGCTTAGAGATTGTCTATCACATAATCGATAAGCAAAAAAAGCAAATCAAAGCATTACAAGAGGCACTAAAGGAGCAAAAAGATGAATCTATCTTATGAAAGGCAACTCACCATCGCTTTATCTCAAGTAATCGTGCAGAAGTATGGAGCGGTTTTGAGTGCTAAAAATTTTGCAGAATTATTAGGCATTGGATTACAAGGCTTACAAAATAAACTTTGTAATGAAGATAGGGATTTGCCTAAATACACTCAACTAAGAGGCAAAAAAGTTTTTATGGCAAATGATGTTGCAGAATGGATGGTTAGCAATGACCTCAAGTTCCCAAAATAAGGAGAGAAGAAATGGATTATTTAGATTTTATCCAAAACAAAAAGCCAAAATCAATAGCGAGTGGTTTTGAACTCAAAGAAGAATGGCTGAATCCTTATTTATTTGATTATCAAAAAGACATCGTGAAGCGGGCTTGTTTGAAAGGAAAATATGCATTATTTGTGGATACAGGATTAGGCAAATCCATCATGCAGCTCAACTTCGCTAAGGCAGTCAGTTTGTATACACATCAACCTGTCTTGATATTAGCCCCTTTAGCTGTCGTGTTTCAGATGATGAAAGAAGCAGTAAAGTTTGATATTCCTTTAGAAAAAATCACACAAAATACAGATTTCAAAGAAGGGATTTATATCATTAATTATGAGCAGTTAGAAAAGCTTGATGTGAGTCTTTTTGCAGGGGTCGTGCTAGATGAAAGTTCTATTTTGAAATCTTTTGAGGGAAAGACAAAGCAAAATTTGATAGATAAATTCAAACACACACCCTATAAACTTGCTTGTTCTGCAACTCCTAGTCCAAATGACTTTATGGAGCTTGGCAATCATAGCGAGTTTTTGAATGTGATGTCAAGACTAGAGATGCTATCAAGGTATTTTATCAATGATACATTCAATACAGGTGAATGGAGGCTTAAAAAGCACGCACACAATGGATTTTGGGAATGGGTATCAAGCTGGGCGGAATGTGTGAGTAGCCCTTCTGATTTGGGCTATGATGGTTCTTCTCATGTTTTACCCAAACTCAATGAAATCTTACACAAGATAGCATTTGATGATTTACAATACCTAAAAGACGGGGCGTTGTTTGTATTTTCTGAGCAAAATGCCACGACTCTAGCTAGGAACAAAAAGATGAGTTTGCAGAAGCGACTCACTAAGCTTAATGAGATTGTGAATGATTGCACAATGCCATTGCTCATATGGGTAGATACGAACCTAGAATCAAATAAGACTTATCAAAAGCTAAAAAATCAATTCCCTCATCTCAATATCATAGAACTCACAGGAAGTATGAGTCCTGATGTTAAAGCTGGGATTTTAAATGATTTTAGTGAGGATAAAATCGATATTCTCATCACAAAAGCTTCTATTGCTGGGATGGGGATGAACTTTCAAAATGCTTGTAATATGGTCTTTTTGGGATTGAACTATTCATATGAGAGCTATTACCAGAGTGTGCGTAGGATGTGGAGATTTGGGCAAAAGAAGCCTGTGAATGTGCATATCATATTAGCTGATAATGAAACTTCTATTTTTGAAGCCTTACAAAAGAAAAAGCAACAACACCAAGAGATGAAATCATCAATGACGCAATCTATCTGTGGACTAAAAACACAGATAAATACTCATTTTTTACAACCAAAAATCATACCTATCCCATCGTTTTTAAGGAGTGAAAATGCGAGTTAAAAATATTAGAAATAAGCTTATCAAAGGCATGAGTGCAGATTATAGCCCAAAATATTTTTTTGTATGGCAGGGCAAAATTTATCAAAAACTAAGCTTTGATAGGGCGTATGAAAAAGGATTTAAATATCTTTTTGTTGATTTTGTAGATAGCCATAGGAGATAAAAATGGAAGGATTTGATGAACTTCATAAAGATATATATTTTGATGATTACAAACAAGTTGCTATATACAATAAAGATTGTGTAGAGTTGGCTAAAGCATTATCTGATAATAGCATAGATTTTAGTATTTATTCCCCGCCTTTTAGTGATTTGTTTGTCTATAGCGATAATATTATGGATATGGGTAATTGTGCAAATGATGAGGAGTTTTTTGCACAATATGCTTTCCTTATCAAAGAAATGTATCGGGTTTTGAAGCCTCATCGGCTTGTAGCGATTCATTGTTGTGATATGCAGTTATTGAAAGGCAAGGATGGAGTGATTGGGTTTAAGGATTTTCCTGGTCGTATCATTTCTGAACATATCAAAGCAGGCTTTGTCTATCACTCTAGGATAACTATATGGAAAGACCCTGTGATAGAAATGAAACGCACTAAAGCAAATGGCTTGCTTTACAAACAAGTCTGTAAAGATTCTACTGCAAGCCGTCAGGGTAGGGCAGATTATTTAGTGATTTTGAAAAAGCCCTCAATTGAGCCAAATAATGAACCTGTCAGTAGAGAGGCATTTTATGATTATATTGGTTCAAGTGCTATCAAGCCTTTTAATACTAGAGATGAAAAAGATTATGAGAGGCTATATAGCATCAATGTATGGCAAAGATATGCTTCGCCTGTGTGGTTTGACATCGAGCAAGGAAGGGTATTGAATACATCAGTTGCCAAAGAAGATAGTGATGAACGTCATATGTGTCCATTACAGCTTGATGTGATTGAGAGGGCTATTGGGCTTTGGAGTAATCCTAATGAAATCATCTATAGTCCTTTTATGGGTATAGGTAGTGAGGGGGTGAGTGCTATCAAGTTAGATAGAGGTTTTGTAGGCAGTGAGCTTAAAGAGAGCTATTATAAAACAGCTAGGAAAAATATCAAAGAAGCCATTGATTTGAGCAATCATTTATTTCAAGAATGATGAATTTGGATTTGTTGGGATAAGTGTTGGAAACTAAAATAATTAATGATTATCACCCTTATAGCATAGGAATAGATACCTTTAGATTCCTAATACCTAAGGATTCTCTAAGTATTTTTATCAAAAAAATGCAGCTATCAAGGAAAATACGCAAAACAACCAGAAACCAACAAATCCACGATTATGTAACACAAAAATTCAAATCTCAAAAAACTTCAAACCCAAAACACCCTTTTTGTATAAACTATATCAATCTTAAAAGAGGCAATAAAAGCCTCTCTAATACAATCTTACTCATTTATAATTCTATGGCTTGTCATAATCATTCTAAAATCAATAAAAAAGGATATGAGCATTATGTTGAAGTCGTCTTTGCAGGATTGCACCAGCCTAGCAAAGAGATAGATTCTAATTTATTCAAGATACTAAAAGCATTTTTGAAACGTTTCAAAGTCCATAGCATAGATATGGCTTGCGATTTTGATTATCAGGGTCGATTGAAAGATTTGCTCAGGCAAACATCAACATTGATGGATTATGCAATGAAAGGAGCTAGGATAAGGAATGAGGGGGATTCTCTCTATATCAATGAGACGATTTCAACACAAGGACTCAAAAGAATCCTACTTTATGACAAATACAAAAAACAAACCCTTTATCACAAAGAAAACATACACCCTGAATTAGTAGACTGGAAGCGATTAGAGATTACATTACAGATTAGAGAGAGGTTTTTTAAATGGATTGAATCTGATGGATTGAACGGAGGGATTGACTTGCTAAATGATATGAGTATGAAAATGGGTATTAGGAGTATCGTAGGGCTAGAAGTGGAAGTATTGAGCAAGCAAATAAGGAAGCTAAAAGATTTAAGAAGAGCGATTAGCTTTAAAGCGTGGGCAAAAGTGCCTATAAAAAATAAGAAGAAATAATCAAAGATTATATAATTACAAAATTATTATAAGGAGCATAATAAATGGAAAAAGAAATGAATTTGATTAAAAGAGTTTGTCAAGAATTAAATATCAGTCAAAAGGAGTTAGCAGAAGAGCTTGAAATACCACAAAGCACTATATCACGATGGGCAAATGATGATATTCCAAAAATGGCAGTATTATATTTTGAATTGTTATTTGAAAATAAAGCTTTGAAAATGAAATTGCAAGCGATTAAAAATGCTAGAGAAATCATCAACTCTCTTTAATTTCATTTTTGAAAGTAATTTATACAATTTAACCCAAAAATAAAATAAAATACTTGACAATATTCCAAAAATAGTATATAATACACTCATAAATTTCAGAAATGAAATTTAAATCCAAAACAAGGAGTATCAAATGCTAAAGTTACTCAGAATTTTAGTCCTGATGATTCAGTTGATTTACTGGATTATCAAAATCCAATCTCTCTTCTAAAAGAGAGAGGAGGGGGTTACTAAAAAAATTTAGCATTGATACTCTTAAATATTATACCATAGGAGATAAAAATGGAAACTTTGATTTTAGGCATAGCAGTGAGTTTATTGACCTTATATGTGTTTTTGCTAGAAAAAAAGATTGACAAACGCATAGAAAAACTACAAAAGGACAAAAATGAGCAATGAACAAAACCTTATCAAAAAGACAGCCAAAGAGTTAGGGATGACTTATAAAGAATTAGGTGAAGCGATAGGGTATAGTGAAGCAACGCTTAAAAGTGTTGTTTCTACAAACTCTGTAAGCCAGCAAATAGAAAAAGTAATTAGCTTATATGTTGAAAATCAAGAGCTGCATAAAAAAATTGAAACTCTTAAAAATTTCAAAGATATGTTAAATAACATTTAAGTGTATTTGCACAACCTTTTTTGATAAAATAATCGATATTTACATCTTTTTACTTGACAAAAGTTTATAAAAATAGTATAATTATGGCATAAAAGTTGAATATAACAACTTTTAAATCCAGAAGAAAGGAGACACAAGATGAAAAAACTAAGACAACTTACAAAATTAGTTTTAGAGATTGTTTTGATTATTCAAGCAATCAGCCAAATTTTTCAAATTTGGACAGGGTAATCCCTGCCTTTGTTTTTAAACAAAGGCATTCATCTTGTGTTGAAATAAATTATACCATAAGGAGTTAAAAATGGAATGGCTAGACAAAATTAGCAACATCGTTTTAGTGATAATAGTTCTGTGGAATGCGTGGGAGATAAGAAGTCTAAACAAACGCATAGAAAAACTAGAGAAGGAATCCAAATGAGCAATGAACAAAACCTTATCAAAAAGACAGCCAAAGAGCTAGGAATGACTTATAAGGAATTAGGTGAAGCGATAGGGTATAGTGGTGATAGTTTAAACAATATGGCTTCCAAAGATAATGCAATAATTAGCAATCAAATAAAAAAAGCGATTGATTTGTATCTTGAGAACCTTAATCTGAAGAAAAAATTACAAGACTATGAAATTCTTAAAAACGCCCTTAAAAATATTGTAGAAGAGTGATTTTAAAACTCTTTTGCATAACTTAAAATTATAAAATATGAAATATTAATTAAAAATAATTATAAAAGTATTGACAATAACAATTAATTATTGTATAATTATGGCATAAAAACAATTTAGAATTGTTTTTAAATCCAAAAAGAAAGGAGCGATACAATGAAAAAGCTAAGAATCATAGCATTAATCTTACAAATTGCTTTCTATTTGATAGCGATTATAAAACTCTTCTTTTAGGAAGAGACCCACTTAAGTGGGTTATTTTAGCTTATCATTGTATCGTGAGCTTATTATACCATAGGAGGTAAAAAATGGACTTAGAATTTTTGTTAATCATCATATTGGCAGGCTGGGTTGGAATAAATGAGTGGCGTTTGAATAAACTTGAAAATAAAATCAAAGGATTAAAGGATAAAAATGAGCAATGAACAAAACCTTATCAAGAAAACAGCCAAAGAGCTAGGAATGACTTATAAGGAATTGGGTGAAGCGATAGGGTATAGTGAAAGTGCTATAAACAAGAGTGCTACTACAAGTGAAGTTAGTAAATCAATGGAAAAGGCTATTGAACTTTACTTGGAAACCTTAATGCTTAAAAAGAAATTATCAAAATGGAAATCTTTTGAAGATATTATAAGAGAAGTTTCTAAGCAATAACATATTTAATAAGTTGATAATGATATAAAAACATAAAATATATTATAAAATTATTGATAATACATAATAATTATGTTATAATTCTCACATAAACATAGGAAATATGTTTATGGAAGGAAACACAAGATGAAAAAGTTAGACTTAATTATCGCCTTAATTAATCTTCTAACCGCTCTTTTGGTGTTAGTAAAACAACTCCTCTAAGAGTAAAGGGGGAGGTCTTGCTTTTTATCTTGTGTTTAATGATTATACCATAAGGAGTTAAAAATGGAAATATTTAGTGCAATCGGTGGATTATGTGGAGCAATAGCATTGCTTTTAGCAATCTTTAGGATCAATACTTTAGAAAAACGCATAGAAAAACTAGAGAAGGATAAAAATCAAACTTAGTGGGAACGGACTAAAAATTAAATATCGTATTTTAGGTCATTGTAACAGGGTGTGTTCGTAACAATTAATCGAACCCACCTATTAAACATCGTCATATACGATATTTGAACCATTTTTTTGCTTTAGTGGTAACAAAATGGGAACGAAATAAATCTTAAGTCCTAAAATAAGGGTTTATATAAGTTAATAATAGAATCCCTTTCTCTCCGCCATAGGTTTTTAACTATTCTCTATACTACCTAACATTTATTTTTTACCCCTCCCTTTAATTAATAACATAGGATCTCAAGCAAAAAAATATTAAATGATGCTTTTTGGTAGGTATAACGGGGTAATAGATATTCAAATCAAATAATCCAATCAAATCAAAT
>NZ_MLAS01000024.1 GCF_002272785.1 Helicobacter sp. 13S00477-4
TATAAGGATTACTCATTTTGGCTAATCGTGTATTGGTTGCTAGATTGGAAGAAAAGTTCAAAGCAGAGAGATTATTATAGGTAGCATTGGATAGAGATGAGAGTGTTTTTTGTTCTGAATGGATAGTAGAGATAGCTTTTTGTTGTATTTTAGCTAGGGTGGTTATTTGATTTAAAGTTACCCCTAAGGTTAGTATACTTTTTTCATATGTATATTTAGCATCTTTTAGATTTTTATTGATTTGATCTGAATCTGTAGTAATTATTGAGTCTTGTAAATCTTTGATTTTATTTTGCAAGGCTGTGGTTTGTTCTGTCAAAGAGTTTAGTATATCAGTGAGGCTATTGAAATTATTTTGGGCACTATCATATTGAGCTATTTTGTCTTTGGTTTCTTGGAGGAATGTTAGATTGTTTTGTAATTGATTTATAGCATAATTAATATTATCATATTCAGCTTGATTGCTTGAATAAAGTTTTATTTTATCGGTATCATTTATCCCATCTTTATATAATTCAAAATTCTTTAGATCCCCAACGAATTGCGGAGCAAAAGGCCAACCATAGTCTTTACCATTATATTTAAATCCCCAAACTATTCCATTGCCCCAATAACCAGAATTATCTACCGCATTTTGATAGGATTTTATCGCATTTTCCAATTTTATTGCAGTAGTGTTTATAGTTGAATCATATCTCTTCAAATTATTTTTATTTTTGTTTAATTCATTAATTTGAATGTTGATTAATTTTTGATACCAGGCTAAATTGGTTTGTAAGGTTGTTTTATTCAAATCATTTATAGTTTGGGTATCTTGGTTTATTTGTTCATTGATCTTATTTATGGTTTGAGTGATTGCATTGGATTGTGCAATCATATCAGTTAGTTGGAGAGATTTTGTGTATTCTGTTTGGTATTGAATGACTTTGCTTTGGTTATTGCTGACGGTAACGAATTGGTCTTGGAGGAGTGATAAGACTCTAGACTGAGAGAAGACATCTTTAAGGGTTGGATTAGGTAAGGGCAAATCAAGTTCTGATCGAATATTGTCTTGTAATGATATATTATCTGGTCTTGGGTCAGCTTTTAATGATGCCCCCCCCCCTCCGAGAATTAAGAGTGAAAGTGTTAGGGATATTTTGTTTTTAAACATTTTATTTCCTTTGAGCAAAATATTTTTGTATTGGAAGTATAACAAAAATATTATATAAATTTAATTTTTTTGATAAATTTGTTTTATAAGCTACCAAAAGTCCTTGAACGTGTTTTGAAATCTTTGATGATATTAGACAGTTCATCAGGCGTAAAGTCAGGCCATAATGTGGGGGTGAAAAATAATTCTGCATAGCTGATTTGCCAAAGTAAAAAATTTGATAATCTCATTTCGCCCCCTGTCCGTATCAGTAAGTCGACATCAGGGATGCCTTTGGTGTCTAAATTTGCAGCGATGAGTTCATTCATATTGATATTTTTGTCATGGTTGTCATTTTGTATTATTTTTTTACAAGCACGAGCTATTTCATCCTTAGCACCATAGTTTAGGGCAAGTATTTGAGTGAGTGCAGAGTTTTTTGCTGTATCTTCTTGTAGGTTTTGAATCATTTGTTTCAAGGGATTGCTAAAGGCTTCTATATTTCCAATAGCAAGGAATTTAATATCGTTGTCCAAATAAGTTTTTCTCTCTTTTTGTAGGTATTGTTTGAGTAATTTCATCAAAAAATCAATTTCATTCTTGGGTCGATTCCAGTTTTCTGTGGAGAAAGCATAGAGGCTCAGATAGGAAATATGATTTTTGGCACACCAAGTGGTAATGTTCCTGACGGTATGGATACCTTGTTTGTGTCCTTGAGATCGCATTTTGCCTTTTTGTTTTGCCCATCGACCATTCCCATCCATAATGATAGCAAGGTGTTTTAATGTATTCAAGTATTTCCTTTTGAAAAAATTCTGTTATTCTAACAAATCCATACGGAAGAATTTCTCAAAAGATTATAGAATTACAATTTGAAAATATTTAAGGATGAAAATATGGAAGGTTTAAAATCAGAAATTTTAAGGAATAAAAAGCTCTTGGGCAAGCACAATAAAAGCTATGCTAATCCGGTGTATTTGGAAGGATTTGAACCTGAAAATTATATCATTATTGATATTCGTCACCCTTATGATTATGCACAGGGGCATATTTGTGGTGCTTTGAATATTATTGATTTGGATAAGATTGCTAAAGTGGCTCAAGATAATGTTAATAAAAAAATTCTTTTGCATTGTTATAGTGGACATACAGCTTCAATTTATGGGAGTGAGTTGGTGTTTGTAGGGTTAGAAAATATTTATTATTTGGATGAAAATATCTTAGATTTTGATGAACATGGCATCAAATTAGAAAGTGAATGATTTAGGGTTGGATTTTAAAAAATATGTTATAGTTTAAAATCTAAACAGAAAATTAAAGCTTCAAAATGAGTCAGGTGCGTTCATGAATAAAATTATTATTTTGTTTGGTTTTTGTATGAGTTGCCTGAATTTATCCGCTTCTGATTTGAATCCTAAAGCTATTTTTATTCAAGAAAATAAGATTAGCATTAAAGAAGCTTGGGAGAGGGTTCTTAACAATCATCAAGGGATTAAGGCTGAGGAGTTTGGAGTACAAAAGGCTAATAAAATTAGTTTAGCTAGTAAACTTTCTTTTTTGCCATCTATTGATTTGACTGGATTTTATATTCATTTAGCTAAACCTCTTGAACTGGATTTATTCCAAAATAAAGCTGCATTGAATGGAGCTACTGCTTCCTTACCGCCAGCATTTTCAGGTATTGGTAGTATTTTTGAAGGATTGGCTTCCCCTATTGAATTGTCTAAGCAGGATATTATCATAGGGGCATTGAATATTGTTTATCCCTTATATATGGGTGGGGCAAGGTTTTATGCAAGCAAAATAGCTGTTTTGCATGCAAAAGATGCCTTAGAGGCTTTGAGGCTAAGGAAATTGGCTACTTTTGAAGAATTGGTCAAGGTCTATTATGGGGTTGTTTTGAACCAAGAGGTATTAGATGTTCTTCAGGGTATTGAAAAAGGTCATTATACGCATTATCAAAATGCTATCAAAATGCAAAAAGCTGGTCAAATCGCAAGGATAGAAGTTTTGAGTGCACAAGTAGCTTATGATAGGGCAAAAACTAAAACTGCAGAAGCTGCAAATTCTTTGGAAGTTGCAAGACTTGCTTTTGATACAATCTTGTCTTCCCAAACCAATCTTTTTCTAAGCTCTACTTTAACGCCAGATACAAACAAAACTCTACCAAATTCAGAATATTTTGTCAAAGAAACCTTATCTTCTTATCCAGTTTTGAGGACTTTGGAGAATCAGGTTTTGAGTACTCAAGAGGTTAAAAAACTTCAGTTGAGTAAATTTTTGCCTCAAGTAGGGCTTTTTGGATCATATTTAATGAAAGGACAAAATTCTATTTTGAATAGAATGATTCCTGATTGGTATATAGGTATAGGGGCTAGACTTCCCATCATCACTCCTGAAGGTAGGATACAAAAGTATCAGGCTGCAAAACTCGCTGTATTGCAAGTGCATTCTCTCAAAGAGCAGGCTATAAAAGACATGAAACTTTTATCACAAAAGGTTTATAAAGAAGTTATTTCTGCAGCTAGAGAATATAAAAGTCTTGATTCTAGTATTGAGCTTGCTAAGGAAAATCTTAAGCTTCAAGAACAGGCTTTTACTCAAGGATTAGCAACAAGTGCTCAAGTAGTAGATGCAAGGAATACATTTTCAAGTATTTTGATTGAACAAAAAACCATTGGTTATAAATATATTATTCATTTGGCAAATTTAATGGCATTGAGTGGTCACCTGGATATGTTTTATGATTATCAAAATTAAGGAATTATAAATATGAAAAAAAGAAAGATTCAGGTTGTATTCATTGGATTTTTTGGGTTGTGTATTTTAGTATGGCTAGGGATTACATTTTATATAGCATATAGCCCTAAACCACAGGTTTTGCAAGGTCAGATTGATGCTAGAGAATATAGTGTGAGTTCAAAACTTGCTGGAAGGATTGATCAAATATTTGTAAAAAAAGGTGATAAAGTCAAAAAAGGCGAGTTGATATATACTATCAAAAGTCCTGAAGTGGAGGCTAAATTAGCTCAAGCTAAGGCTGGCTATGAGGCTGCAAAAGCAATCAGTGATGAGACACATCAGGGTGCAAGGGTTGAAACTATTGTTTCAGCTAGGGATTTGTGGCAGAGTGCAAAAGCTATGGCTGATTTAGCACAGAAAACTTACAAAAGAATACAAGGTCTTTATGATGGCGGGGTAGCAAGTTTGCAAAAAAGAGATGAGGCTTATGCTGCTTATCAAAGTGCAAAATATAATGAAAATACAGCTTATCAACAATATAAACTTGCTTTAGATGGTGCAAGCAGACAAACTAAAAAAGCAGCTTTAGAAAAAGAAAAAGCTGCAAAAGGTCAAGTGAATGAAGTAGAAGCCTATGTAAAAGATTTTGAAGCATATTCTCCAATTGATGGTGAGATTAGCAATATATTGCTTTATAGTGGAGAGCTTAGTCCTAGTGGTTTTCCGGTCGTATTGGTGACAGATATGAAGGATGCTTGGTTACGTTTGAGCATTCCTGAATCTTATTTAAAAGATTTTGAAGTTGGAAAGGTCTTTGAAGCATATATCCCTGCTTTGGAAAAAAATGTTGAATTTAAGGTTACTTATGCATCCATTATGGGGGATTTTGCAACTTGGAAATCAACTTCAAGTAACAATGGATACGATATGAAGAGTTTTGAAATTGAGGCAAAGCCAATGAGTCAGATCTCTGGTATGCGAGTTGGGATGAGTGTCCTAGTTACATTGAGATAAACACTTTAATGGATATTTTCAAAAAACAGATTTTAAGCATAATGCAAAATAAGTTTTTATTATTGATTTATTTTGTATTGCCTTTGATGTTAGGATTGATTGTTTATAGTATTTTCTATATGGGTTTGCCTAGAGAGTTGCCTATTGGTTTGATTGATGAGGATAAAAGTGCATTGAGTACACAAATAAAATTTGATCTTAATGCAACTTCAACGCTTAAGGTTGTTCAAGTTTATGATTCTATTTATGCAGCTAAAAATGATTTGAGTATTGGTAAGATTTATGGGCTTGTTGTCCTTCCAAAGGATATGGAACGTCGAGTAAAAATAGGTATGCAAACAAAAATTCTTTTTTATTATAATGCACAATTTGTTTTGATTGGCAAGGCTATTAATAGTGCTTTTTTAAAAGTTGTTGGCACAATCAATGCCAAAGCAAATTTTCTAAAAAGCTTGATTAAAGATTCTAATTTTGATGTGGCAATGTCTGTGGCTTTGCCCATTTCTTCAGAAATTCATGCACTTTATAATAGCAACAATAGTTACTCAGAATTTTTATTGACATTGATTTTACCTTGTATGTGGCAGATTTTAATAGCTTTGGGGATGGTAAATCTTTTGCAAAAATCTTTAGATACAAAAGCTTTGCTTATCGCTTATTCTTTAAATGTTAGTATTTTTAGTTGTTGGGGTATGGTTATGTTGAAATTTTTTGAGTTTTTGGGGTATTCAATGAAAGGGGAGGGTAGTATTTTATTTTTGGGTGTTTTGGTGATGGTTGCAGGAATCAGTGGCGTTGTGATTTTTGTCCAGTCGTTGTTGGGCGATATTGCTAAGACGGTTGGAGTTGTTGCAGCATATACAGCTCCTAGTCTTGCATTTGCTGGTATTACTTACCCACAAGGTAGTATGGAAGGATTTGCTTTATTTTGGAGCCATCTTTTGCCAATTTCATATTTTATGAAATTTTATTTGCAACAGGCTGATTATGGTTTGGATATTGTCAGTGGTTTGAAGATTATTGGACAGATGCTACCATTTTTATTATTTTTTCCTTTAGGGATTTTCATCCATAATTTGAGGCAAAAATAATGGGTTTTTTTAGGATTGTATTGGAAGAATTTAAATCAATTTTTAGCAATACTTCTATTATCTTTGTAGTGATTATTGGTTCGCTTTTGTATGCTTTTTTGTATCCTGCTCCTTATAAAAATGATATTGTAGATTCTCAAAAGATTGCTGTGGTCGATAATGACAACACCACTTTGTCAAAAGAACTTATTTTTTTGATACATTCAACGCCTCAAGTTGATGTTGCCTATACGCTTTATTCATTTACAGAAGCTAGGAAGCTTCTTGAACGAGGTCAAATTTATGGTATTTTGGACATACCCAATGGATTTCAAGCTGATGTGAATAGACAGGTACCAACCACACTTTCTTATTCTGTGAACGCTTCATATTTTTTGATATATGGAGCTGTAGTTGAGGGAATACATTCCGCCATAGAGGCTATAAACGATAAGATTAAACTCAAAAGGATATATCAAAAAGGCGGAGTAAAAGAAACCAAAACAGATTTGATTGTCAGTAACCCTATAGCATTATTTAACCCAAGTGAAGGGTATATCAATTATGCTTTGGCTGCTATTTTGGTCTTTATTTTACATCAAACAATGATTGCTGGAGCTGGAATGCTTGGGGCTTTTCAGAATCAGAAAAACTCTAATGGTATAGTAGGTTATTGGAATGAGGTAGGGGCATTGAAACTTGTAATGGCTAGGATTAGTGTTTTTTTTCTTATTTATTTTGTATTTTTTCTGCTTTATTTTGGGTTTTTATTTCAAGTGTATGGCATTCAGATTCATTCTGGTATTGTTTCATTTTGGTGTTTTGGCATTGCTTTTATTTTGTGTTGTGCAAGCTTAGGGGTTTTGTATGGATTAGTGTTAAAACATCCAGCCTTCAGTACGCAAATTATTTTGATTTCTTCATTGCCTCTTGTTTTTTCAATGGGTTTTATTTGGCCTATTGAATTATTACCCAAATATATCTTATGGATTGTCAAGTTTGTGCCTGCATTTCATGGGGTGAATGGTTTTATCCGTATGAACCAAATGGGGGCTAGTTTGTCTTTGGTGATGGGGCATTTTTATTGGTTGTGTGGTTTGTGTATTTTGTTTATGATTCTCTCTGTGATTGTTATCAAAATAAAAAGAAAATGAAAAGTATTTGGATGGGACAAAAAAGAGAAGAAATATGGAGGGCATTTAAAGATGCTTTCCCTCATACGATTCCTATTATGCTCGGCTATGTTTTGATGGGCATAGCTTTTGGTATTTTATTACAAAAAGCTGGCTATGGATTTGTGTGGGCATTTTTTATGGCAGTTTTTATTTATGCAGGAGCAATGCAATTTGTGGCAGTAGGTTTGTTAGCTGGAGGAGTCGATATTTGGAGCACTTTTGTATTATCTTTGATGGTGAATGCCAGGCAAATATTTTATGCTATTGGGATGTTGGGAACTTTTAACAAAATGGGTAAAAAGCTTCCTTATATGATCCATTCGCTCACTGATGAAACATTTGCTTTATTGAATTTAAAAAAGCCCTCTTGTGGAGTGGATTGTAATTATTTTATGTTTTTTATTGCCTTTTTAAATCATATTTATTGGATAATAGGTTGTGTTTTGGGTGCATTGATAGGCTCAAGTATTGTTTTTGATACACGTGGTATTGATTTTATTATGACAGCTGTATTTGTTGTGATTTTTATTGAACAATGGAAATGCAATACTAATCATATTCCTGCAATGATTGGGATTTTTTGTAGTTTGATTTGTTTGATTTTATTTGGTTCAGAAAATTTTTTGTTACCAGCTTTATGCCTCATAACATTGATTTTAAGTTTCTTGAAACGTAAATTGGGGTAAAAATGGATTCAATTTTAATTGTTCTCATCATTATAATAGCTACTATTTTGACGCGTTCACTTCCTTTTATTATTTTTAATCCCAAACGTCCTGCACCCAAATTTTTACTCTATTTAGGCAAGGTATTGCCTATGGCTGTTGTAGGTATGCTGATTGTATATTGTTTGAAGGCAATTGATTTATCCCATTCCCCATTTGGATTCAATGAAATCATAGCTTTGTTGTGTGTAGTTTTTTTGCAATGTGTGTTTAAAATGTCTATTTTGAGTATTGTGGTGGGGACAATTTTATATATGTTTTTGGTTCAAACAGATTGGCTGAGTAAATTTTTTTTCTAATTTTCTTATGAATATAAAATCAATTTTTAGACATTATATTTTCAATATTTAAGTATTTTTTAATTATTATAGTTTTATTATTTTATAATTTAATAATAAGAATAGAAATTATTATTAAAAATATAGAGATAAAAAAAGGTTTTTAAATGAGGTTTTTAATTTTAAATTTGATGATTTTAATGAATATTTATTTGTATGCAGAAGATATGGAACAAACCGTTTTGCTTAATAAAATAAATGCGAGTGCAACAGCAGCAGGATATTCAGATGTAGATGCTACAACTATTGGAGTTGCTCAAGCAGCCCTTTTAAGAGATATTTTACGTGATATGCCTGGTGTTTTTGTTGGCGGGACAAATGCTATAAATCAACGTGTATATATCAGAGGAATGAATCAAAGTGCTTTGAATATACAAATTGATGGTGCTAGACAGATCGGGACACCTTATCATCATACTCAATCCCTTTTAGTTGACCCTGATATTTTGAAAGCTGTGGATGTTAGTGTGGGGACAAGTTCTATTGTAGGTAGTTCTGGTGCATTGGGAGGTAGTGTTATTTTTAAAACTATGAGTGCTCAAGATATGTTGAAAGCCGATGAACATTTTGGGTTCAAATTGAAGAGCGGCTATTATTCAAATGATAACCAATTTCAAGAATCTGCAATGGTTTATGGTAGAGTGAGTGGGTTTGATGTGTTGGGTTATGTGAATTATCGAAAGCATGATTTTGGTTTGACAGGGCATAATTTTAGTTTTGGTAAAAAGAATTCTTATTATGAATCACAGACTCAGGGTTCTGATGGCTCAATCACTGTGACTAAGACGCCATATGTAGCTACAGGTCAAAGAACAGGAGGAGATGGCTATGAAATAAACACATTGCTTAAAGCAGGTTATTCAATTGATGCACATCGTCTAGAACTTAGCGGAGAATACATTTTATACAAAGGACTTTTTCCAATTAAGGGTGAATTTGGTAGTAGTACTGGTAAAAATGACTCTATACAGACTTATACGCCACAGATATATGATCGTCAAACTTATACTTTACATTATGATTATATTCCTAGTGAAGATTTTAATATCAAATCCAATGCTTATTATTCAAATGTAGTTTTGGATAAGACACATTATGATTTGGATTATTTTCATGATAGCAAACTTGAGCTTTGGAAGGCACTAACAGCTAACTATGGTGCTAAAATGGATTTCAATCAAAGATTCCATACAAATAGGGGGTCGCATGATCTATTGTATGGGATTGAGTATTATGGCACGATAGAAAAAACTATCAATAATCGCAGTCTTTCTTTGGATAAAAAAACAAAAGTATTAAAGGAGGGCGATCCTATTTCAAATAAACCTTCTGAATCTGCAAATGATATTTCTGCTTATTTTCAGTATGCTTTATCTTATCAGACTGCTGAAGTGGGATTTTTTAAGCTTGTTCCGGGAGTGCGTTATGAATTTTATAACATCAATATGCTTAGAGACCTTTCAGGATTAGGGGATTTTTCTAAACAGAGCAGCAATTATAATCACATTTCTGGAGCTTTTGGACTTGAGTATAAGTTTAATATAGGTTTGGGTTTTTTTACCAATTGGACTCAAGTTTTTAAAGGTCCTAGAATTGCTGAAGCAAAGAGATTTGCAGAGGCAGGCATTAAATTTGTAGATACAGAAAAATTAAAACCTGAAAGTGGAGATAATTTTGAAGGTGGGGTTACTTATAAAGGAGTTTTTGGTGATTATCGAGTTGATTTTATTGTGAAAGGATTTTATACTCTCTATGACAACCTGATTTTAGAAAAAAGAGATAAAAAAACCAAATCTTATACCCGGTCTAATTCTGGTGCAGCAAGCGTGTATGGTGCTGAAGCAGCAATTAAATTGGGTATTTATGATTTGAATGCAAGCTTGGGGTATACCCTCACTGATATTAATTATAAATATCCAATTGGCAATACAGATAAAGGGACTGGTATTGCACCGGCTACAGGAGATAAATATACATTGAATTTAGAATATTTTATTACTCCTATAGATGTTTTGGTGGGATGGAATACTTTGGTTTTTGCCAATTATGATAAAAAAGATCCTAAAGGAAAACTACTTGTAGAACATAAACCTGGCTATAGTGTTTCAGATTTTTATATTAGCTATATTGCGAGTGGAATAGTTGAAGGATTGGAAATTAATTTTGGTATTTATAATCTTTTTGATGAGGCTTATATTGTACAAACAGCCAATTATACACTTACAAAGGTTGACTATGAGCCTGGAAGAAGCTATCGTATGAATATTTCTTATCAATTTTAATTTTATTTGGAGGGCAGGGATTAGTTAATTGTCATCATTGGTATGAAAATGACTATCAAGGTAATTCTTCTATACAGGCTTTGATAGCTTCAAGACTTTTAGAGTATCTTGATTTGAACTATATTGAAACTCTCATTGATATTGGTTGTGGGGGTGGTAATCTAGCTTTACAGATTCAAA
>NZ_MLAS01000025.1 GCF_002272785.1 Helicobacter sp. 13S00477-4
AGGTGAATATAAAGATTTTAGAGAATGCCATATCTTGCCTGACTTATTGCTTATCTATCAAAAGAGGGAAGATATTTTAATCTTGAATGCTTTTAAATTAGGCTCACATAGTGAATTGTTTTGAAATTTCAATTTATATTTTTTGGAATTTGTTTTTAGCCTATTACATAAAGAATGAGTAGAGTAGAGGTAATCACTAATCTTTATCAAATTCATAATAGTGCATTAAAAATATTAGAATGGTAAAATATTAATTTTTACAAAGTAATGGATATAGGTTTATATGGTTTAAAGGATTGAAATGAGATTATAATTCATAGATAATGGCGATGGAATGAATATTGAGGATATTAATAGCAAATATCTGAATGCAGGATATGCTAGAAGGGAAAATAGAAGAACATAAAATAATAAAATTATCAAGGGAATATAATGGCAGAAAAAATAATTGATTGCATTTCTGGTAAAGAAATTGTAGCAACTCCAGAAGAAAAATATGCTACGCAACCTTTTTGTAAAATTTTGATGGAAGATTATGGTTATGAAAAGTCGATGATTGTTACTCGTCCTCAAGTTAGAGTAAAAACTACGCCTTCGGATAAAAAAGGTTATCCTATGGATATTGTAGTCTATGAAAATATAGCGGGCAATAAAGAAATTAAGATGATCGTAGAATGTAAAAAACCTGATACTAAATTTAAAGAATCAGAAAGAAAACAGCTTGAAATTTATATGTCTTTTTCAGGTGCTAAGATAGGCGTTTTATATAATGGGAAACAAAGTCTTTATCTTTATAGGAGTAAAAAAAATGATCTTGATATTTTTAAAGAAATGCCCAGCATTCCTAAAGCTTATGAGAATATTAATGAGATTGGTCTTTATAAAAAAGAAAATTTGAGACCAACGCATAATTTAAAAAATGTTTTTGAAGAAATTCGAGGGTGGATAGTCGCAAATGGAAACATTACTCGAGATGATGAAATTGCTTCTCAAATGATATTACTTATGCTATGTAAAATTTATGATGAGAGATTTAGTGAATCAGATAAAAACTGTGAGTTTAGGGCAACACTCCAAGATAGTGATGAAGATATAGAAAACCGTATAAAAAAGCTTTTTATTGCTATACAGGTAAAATATGAAGATGTTATTACTTCAAAAGATCAAATTCTTTTTAATGCAAAAACTCTCAGAGGCATTATTGGAAGACTCCAATCTTTTAGTATCATTCAAACGGAAAGAGATGTCATGGCAGATGCTTTTGAAGTTTTTATTGATAAATCTGTTAAAGAATCAGAAGGTCAATTCTTTACACCCCGCAATGTTATAAATATTATTATTGAGGCTATAGATATTCAAAAGAATGATAAGATTATTGATAGTGCTTGTGGTAGTGGTGGATTTCTTGTGCAATCTTTAAGAAAGCTTGAATCTATTATTGAAGAGGAAGGAGAAAAATATGGCTGGAGTACTGCTGCTAAAATTGAAGAAGTAAAAACTCTTGCTATAAAAAATATCAGGGGAATTGAAAAAGACCCATTTTTAACCAAGCTTTCTAAATCCTATATGGCAATTCTTGGTGATGGAAAGGGTGGTATTTTTAACGAAGATGCACTAGAATTGCCAAAAAATTGGTCATTACAGACGCAGGCAAATGTAAAGCTAGGAGATTTTGATATTCTCTTAGCAAATCCTCCTTTTGGAAAAAATATAAAAGTTGAGGGTAGGGATAAGCTCTCTCAATATCAATTATCTTATTATCATCAAAAAGGAAATCCAAAACTTAAAAAACAGGGCAATGTATCCACATTATTTTTGGAACGCAATATGCAGTTTTTGAAAATAGGTGGTAAACTTGGAATTATTTTGCCTGAACCTTATTTTGCCTTGCCTTCATATAAAGAATGTATTGAATTTATGTTTAAAAATAACAATATTTTATGGATTATTGATTTGCCACATAATACTTTTAGACCTCATAATAATGCTAAATGTTGTGCTATTGTTATTCAGAAAGGGATGCCACAACAAGAGTATATAAATATGGCAGTTGCAGAATATATAGGGCATGATCATCAAGGTAAGCCTATTTATGATGACAATAAACAAATTAAAGATGATACTTTTCAAATCATAAAAGAAATAATAGCTTCAAGAAAAAATAGTGATTCAAAAATATTTCAGGGGGGGGGGGGATAAATCATTAACTTTTAAAGTAAAGACCAGTGAGGTTGTTTCAAAAGGCATCTTAGTCCCTAGATTTTATTGGAAAGAAAAAATAACAAAAATTCAAAGGGAAGCGAAGAAAAAAAATATTTCTTTAATACCCATTAAACATTTTCTTAATGAGGGGATTTTAGAAACTTTTAGTGGACATGGTTCTCCAAGAGGAGAATTGAAGGGAACTGGTGATATTCCTTATATTCGGGTCAAAGATATAGTGAATTGGCAACCTTATATTGATATAACTTCTTTAATACCCAATGAAGAATATGAAAGGCTTTATAATGTTAAAAAATCTTTAAAACCAAAAGATATTTTATATGTAAGTAGGGGTAGTTACAGGATTGGAAGTGTTGCGATGGTGTCTCCATATGATGGAAAAATGTTATTAACCAGAGAGATAATTATCATCAGAATGAAAGATGAACAAAACAATTATGGTATTACTCCAGAGTATTTACTTTATGCCCTTTCCCATAGGTTTGTTTGGGAACAAACTAAAAACAAGGTCTTTTATGAACCTTGTTTGCCAAATATAGATGATAGGTGGCAAGAAATATTAATCCCTATTCCTAATGATAAAAAAATATATGAAAGTATTAAAAGGAATGTGGCAGGTATTATTAAGCAACAATGGAATTCAAAGCAAAATCTTTCTTTATTGCGTGAGGAACATGATGTATTTTTGGTTTAATAATTATAAAGTTGATTGGTTTATTTGTATTACAATAGTAGTATAAAAAAACGGAAGAGCCAATGAACAAGTGGTTAATCTAAGGATGGATAAAATAGCAGTTTCTCATCTCTTGATAGTTATGCTAAAGAGCTTAATATTACAAGATCAAGCCTTATTTCTAAAGCCATAGAAAATTATTATGATAAGCTTGATGATTTGAAAAAATGTTGAAAAAGACACGATGAGTTTGAATCCTGATTTGGTAGCTAAGTTTTTTGAAATTATTGAACTGATGGATAAAACAAATTCTGCTAATCTTGGAATGCCTTATACAAAATCTTTGAATAATGGATTATTTGAAATCAGACTAAAGGCAAAGAGTGGGATTGCTAGAAGCGTGTTTTGTTATTTTGAAAAAAACTCAATCGTGATTTTGCATACTTTTGTTAAAAAATCTCAAAAAACACCTTTAAAAGATATAAACATCTGCATACAAAGAAAAAAGGAGCTTTTGAATGAAAAATAAAATAAATCTTCAAACCTACAACAAACCTACAACATCAATGAACTTAAAGCAAAGTATTTAAAAGGAGAGGCTTTAAAAGAATATCAAGCTCTTGAACCTCTTATTGAAATCAAAGCTAAAATGCTTTTGAATTATCAAAAAAGCAACAAGCTAATGATTTTAAACTACCTATTCTATTGAATATAAAAATTATAATGGTTGGGGAGTAAAAAAAGAAAATGTCTACCTCTCTATTATAAAAAGCTCTCTAATATCAAATTTTCATCAGCAAAAAGATTTCAATAGCAATGTGAGTATGAAATATGGCAAATAACCCTAAAAATGAAGCTACTATCCAAAAGACAGAAGAAAATATCTTCAATCATGATTGATTGCGAATTAATCAAATTTTCTATTGATTTGTTAATATAATTAGTGTATCATTTTAATACATTTCGGATGTATAAAGTTACTTTATCAATATCCGTTCGCCCCTTTAAAGGGGATTTTGTATTTTTCTAGCATATCTTCTTCAAAACATTCCAAAACGTCATTTATAAAGATTTTTATTTTATTTGGATAGATTCCGTTTGTAGATTGATTTTTTTTAACATAAATCTTTGGAATTCTGTATCCTTTTTTTGCATATCCTATTTTTAACAAATTTTCCCAATGAAATGCACGATTGCGAATGATTAAAATTAAATTCAGAATAATCTTCAATTTTAAAACATTATCGTTTATTTTATGATTCTTATTGTGATAGTTTACAAGATTGATTCTGTCAATATTGATTACATCTTTATAGGAGCATTTGATTGATTTTTTATCCAAAACATAAGAAGCCATATTAAACCAAAAGCCAAATGACATTCTTGATATTAGCTGATCATTTGTTATATTATTTTTTAGTTGTTAATTTGTTGATTTCCTCATTCAATTTTCTATATATAATTGATTTATGTCCTCTTAATGCTAAATATTGATTTTCTTCATCTAGTAACCTATATAAATCATGTATCCATTCTTCTTTTATTTGTTGCATAATTTTATTAATTCTATTTCTAACTACCAGCTCAATAATGGCGATTGGTTTCGTAAGCTCTTGAATTAAGCTTAAATTGAGGTTGTGTTCTTCTATGCTAGAATAACTATCTATTCGATTTTTTGAGAAAAGTGCATAATATTTTTCTATCATTTGTATATCCTTATTTAGTTGAACCATTATATAAATATTCATATAATAATATTTATATTTTATTTTTTAAGGATATAGATTATAATATAAATATTATTCAGAGATAAAACAAATTATGATGAAATTTAGTATTATTATCTTATTTTGTCGATTTTTTATTATTTTTATTTAATATTCAAACATCGTGCTTAAAATTTCACATAAAGAAATACATTCTTGTTTAGACAACTCGCCTATTTTGCTTATCAATCTATTTTTATCAACACTTCTAATTTGATCGCATAATAAAAGAGATTCTTTTTTATTGAAGTGAATTTTTAATCTAGTAGGCAGATCAAATCCTTTTGTTGTCATAGGAATAATAATTCTTGTATGTAAGGCATTTAATTCATTAGGAGATACGATAACGCAGGGTCTAGTTTTTTTTATTTCTTTTCCTTGCGTAGGATCTAAATTAATATACCAAATTTCAAATCGTTTCATTCCCAACCTTCAAAATCTAAATCCAAATTTAAAAATTCATCATTGTCTTTTTGGTTGATCTTTAGGGCTAATTTTATTTTTTCTTCCCAATTCTCCCTTTTATTTATTGGTATAGGCTTTAAAAGGAGTCCATCTTGAACGATTTCAAAACTTATTTTTGAATCTTGTAATTTCATCTTTTCTATATAAGCTTTTGGGATTCGAATTCCCATTGAGTTGCCAATCTTAATTAAATTTGTCATTTTGATTGCCTTTATATGTTATCTTTTCGTAATTATATTGTAAATACATAAATATTTTTATTGAACCTTAAAAACTAATAAAAGCGAAAGGGTTGAGATGATGGTCAATGGCATCAGATCATCAAAAAGCATGGCAGCTTCAGGTGGACAACTTGAAGGGGGTAGCTATAAAGGACAGCACTATGCTATCAATACCCGAACAAGCCTAACAATGGGTTATACTGCAAGTGGTGGAGAAGCTTATAGTGCTATGATTGGTGGCACTGCAGAAAAATTTGGAGGACTACAAGTTATGGAAACTTCTTTAAGAGGCTGGGCTATCGCTAAAACAACTGGTCAAGGAGTGTTGGATACTGCAAACACAATAAGACAATTTGGCACAATCGGCATGAGTATTCCAGGCGTCAGGAACCTTCCAGGAGTGAAAGCAGCTTCTAAATTTGGCACAGGTGCTGAGTCAAAATCAGGAGGTGGGGGTTCAGGCTCAAACCCTAAAGGAAACGGCTGAAGTTGAGTTTTTTAAAAAACTCAACTTCAGCCGTTTCCTCCTACATTACTTGAGCCTGAACCCCACATGGCGACTTCATACTTGTTGTATATGTCTACAAATTGCGGGATAAAGGTGCTATAACGAGTCAATAAAGGTTTGAAATCTTGTGGTTTTACAACCTCTTCTGCTACATGATCAAACAACAAAAACCTATCCTCACCTACTATTTGATTTTCTTTTCTCTCAGCGAACTTAGCCAAGAACTCTTTACAATAAAAGTCAATTTGGATTTTTACCCTATTGATGACATATTTTTCTTTGTCTGACCAATTCTCAATCCTCTCCTTCCCTACTCTGGAATCTGAAAGTTTGTCTACATAATCTTTATCTAGCTTTTTTTTCATACCCACCTCAAAATATTTCTCTGTGATGGGGGGGGGATAAATCAAACTTCCGCATTTTCTCAGTATCGATTGCTAATTTTTTCCTGAGGAAATCAAAATCTGATTTTATTTCCATCAACATCTTAGCTCTTGCGTATTCAACTGCTTCTGTAGAAAGGACGAATTCTCCTTTTAGCATACGCCTCCTTAGTGTGTCTTTTCCTTTGACTTCATCTCCAGCTCCTAGCAATAAGATAAATTCTTCATACATAGGGTGTAATCTATCTAAAATTAGTTTTTGATACAAATAATCATCATTGAGTCCAGCAAATTTAGTAGCCTTCTGTGGGTCTTCTAAAAACTGGATATGTTGTTTTTCACTATCTCTGATTACTTCTAAATTCTCATCTCTGAGCAATCCAACATAAAGTCTATCTCTATACCTCTGTATCCTACAAGTAAACAACCAAGCAAATGCGTGATAGAAATATTTTTCTTGTTGGTCGATAGCATTTTTAAGTCTATTATACGCATAGGACTCATAACTATTATCAGCAATATTCATTGTATTAAGCTGTGTGAAAAATCCCATTAAAAACTCCTTTTTAAATTCAAATTTAATAAAATCCTATCATAACCATCAAGAAAATTCAAATGAATTTGAAGTGTTTTAAAAACTTTTAAAAGCATAGATTAAAAGTTAAATAAATATGTTAATAATATGATTCATGATGACTTAGTCAATCTGTTCATTGCTATTTTGGCAATAATCGTAAATTTGTTTAGTACAGAAATACGATATTTAAGGATAAACCAAAATAGCTTATTTCTGATAGTTATTAACTAAAATTGTCCACTTCTGCAAGAATAAAAAGACAGAAGGCAATCACTTGTCAATAATCATAAAAATAGAAGATACTAATCATCAAAAATAAGCCTATTAAAAAATATTTTCTTACTCTTTTATTAGCTATAAATAGTATATACTTTGAAAGTATATACTATATTTAGGAAAAAAATCAAAATTGATACAGGAAATTTAATTCAAGATTTGATTCGTTGGCAATATTTTTTTATTGATAATTTAAAAATGAGGAATAAAAGTATTCATACCATTAAATCATTTTCAATCAAGATAGAAGACTTTATAGAATTTTGTAGAACTCAAGATGAGATAGGAAAAATCAGTGAATTTAATAAAATGTTTATTAATTTATTTATCCTTCAAACTAGAGAATCTATTCTGAAAAGAAAACCAAAAAATAAAAAATCAGTTTCTAATTGGACGATTAATACTTATATTACAGCTTTAAGAGTCTTCTTTAGTTTTATAAGTGATAATAATGATGAGTTTATTGATTTAATGCCATTGTTTCAAAAGTTAAAACCATTAAAGGTTGAAACAGAGGTATTGAGATTCACACCTGAAGAAAACAATAAAATACTATCGCAATTACAAAAAGAGAAGCAATCAAAAAATATAAAAAAAATAAGGAATATCGCAGGGATTTATATTTTATATTTTTGTGGTTTAAGGGCTTCAGAATTATTAAATATAAAACTTGAAGATATTAGCGTGATCTCAGATGATTTTTTTAATATTAAAGTCAATGGCAAGGGAAACAAGATTAGGAATGTTCAGATTAGAAAAGCAATTTTAGGAGATTTGTTGCATCAAATTTGCATCAATCTTAAAGACAAAGATAGACTATTTCCAATTACCTATAGCACTCTTTATAACAATACTAATGCTTTTTAAAAAGATGCTGTATTTTTAATAAAAGAGGAAATCATATTTTTAGACATAATTTAGCTACTTTATTGGTAAATAAAAATACCAATATGCAAGTCATTCAAGATATACTGGGTCATTCAACCATATCAACCACAGGAAAATTTTATTCTCGAGTGATGGAATCAAGCAAAATAGAGGCATTAGGAAAGATACAATATTAATATCGTAGAGTAACTTAAAAAAACAAATCCCAAACTAATCAAGAATACTCCTTCTCGCTTGAAAAGCTTATAGGTATTCTGGAATACAAAAAGATTTTTATATGTAATATTTAAAAGCATTTTTATTTTTTTAAAATATTTGGTTTATTATGCAGGCACACTCTTGAATCTAAGTGGGGATAAAGAGCTAGAAGGACAATATGTAATCAACAAAGTGAGCCATAGTATTGACTCAAGTGGCTGGCGGATTCTTGTGGAGTTTGGGTGAATTGCACTTGATTTTTATTATCAAAAATGATAAT
>NZ_MLAS01000026.1 GCF_002272785.1 Helicobacter sp. 13S00477-4
ATACATCACAATCATAAAAGGAATAAAAACAAATAAAGAAGGAATAAAAAAGATAAAAGGAGTTTCCCTATCCCTGCATCGACTTACATTCCCACACCTGAAAGATGCAGTATCATCAGCGAAGAGGAGCTTAACTGCCAGGTTCGGGATGGAGCTGGGTGTTGCCTCCTCTCTATAGACACAAGGAAAAGGGAATTAAAAGCAATAGGTAATTATTGAGCATTGTATTGCTCTTAATTCCATTTTCCATATCAAGAGAAAAAAGAAAAACATCATCATAGCCTAAAAGATTCAAAATCAAACACACAAATCTAATCAAAAAACATTTGTTGTTTTTTTTCAAAGTAATAAGACTCACATACACTCAATAAGGCAGTGATAACGATACACATCGTTTTATCTTTATAAAATAAGCCAAACGGTCTATTAGTAGTAGTCAGCTGAATGCATTACTGCACTTACACATCTACCCTATCAAGCAGGTAGTCTTCCTGCGACCTTCAGGGAAAGTTAATCTTGGAGTTGGCTTCCCGCTTAGATGCTTTCAGCGGTTATCACATCCGTGCGTAGCTACCCAGCGGTGCTCTTGGCAGAACAACTGGTACACTAGTGGCACGTCCATCCCGGTCCTCTCGTACTAGGGACAGCTCTCCTCAACTTTCCTACGCCCACGGCAGATAGGGACCGAACTGTCTCACGACGTTCTGAACCCAGCTCGCGTACCGCTTTAAATGGCGAACAGCCATACCCTTGGGACCTGCTCCAGCCCCAGGATGCGATGAGCCGACATCGAGGTGCCAAACCTCCCCGTCGATGTGAGCTCTTGGGGGAGATCAGCCTGTTATCCCCGGGGTACCTTTTATCCTTTGAGCGATGGCCCTTCCACACAGAACCACCGGATCACTATGACCGACTTTCGTCTCTGCTCGACTTGTTTGTCTCACAGTCAGGCTGGCTTATGCCATTACACTCAACTTGCGATTTCCAACCGCAATGAGCCAACCTTTGCAAGCCTCCGTTACTTTTTAGGAGGCGACCGCCCCAGTCAAACTACCCACCAGGCATTGTCCTGCTAGAGGATAACTCTAGCCAGTTAGCAGACAGAAACATTAAGGGTGGTATCTCAAGGATGGCTCCATCCCCACCAGAGTGAGGATTTCAAAGCCTCCCACCTATCCTGCGCATAATGCTCCCATCGGCAGTGCCAAGCTGTAGTAAAGGTCCACGGGGTCTTTCCGTCTTGCCGCGGGTAGGAGGAATTTTCACCTCCACTACAATTTCACTGAATCTCTGGTTGAGACAGCTCCCATCTCGTTACGCCATTCATGCAGGTCGGTATTTAACCGACAAGGAATTTCGCTACCTTAGGACCGTTATAGTTACGGCCGCCGTTTACTCGGGCTTCAATTCAAAGCTTCGACTTGCGTCTGACTGATCCTCTTAACCTTCGAGCACCGGGCAGGCGTCACACCTTATACTTCCTCTTACGAGTTGGCAAAGTGCTGTGTTTTTGGTAAACAGTCGGGAGGGACTCTTTGCTGAGACCTGATTGCTCAGGCACACCTTATCGCGAACTTACGGTGCTAGTTTGCAGAGTTCCTTAACCAGAGTTCTTTCACGCGCCTTAGAATACTCATCTCATCTACCTGTGTCGGTTTACGGTACGGGCAACCATTGCTAAACTTAGAGGCTTTTCTTGGCACGACGGTATCAGCGATTCTCTCATCAACCCGAAGGTTTCAAAGAGCCTGTGAGGTTTCGAATACAGAGGTGGATTTGCCTACCCTCCAATCTACGCCCTTCGACCAGCACTTCCATCAGCTGGCTCGCTTAACCCTATGCGTCCCCCCATCGCACACAATGGTTGGTATAGGAATATTAACCTATTTTCCATCGACTACCCATTTCTGACTTGTCTTAGGACCCGACTAACCCTACGATGACGAGCATAGCGTAGGAAACCTTAGATTTACGGCGAATATGATTCCCACATATTTTATCGCTACTCATTCCTGCATGCTCACTTCGCATCGCTCCAGCACTCCTTACCGGTATACCTTCAACGCAGATACGAACGCTCTTCTACCACTGTGCATCAGCACAATCTGGAAATTCGGTGTCTATCTTAGCCCCGTTATATTTTCAGCGCATAATCACTGGACCGGTGAGCTGTTACGCTTTCTTTAAAGGATGGCTGCTTCTAAGCCAACCTCCCGGTTGTCTGAGTAACTACACATCTTTTTCCACTCAGAATAGAACTTTGGGACCTTATTTGCCAGTCTGGGTTGTTCCCCTTTTGACGATTGATTTTATCACCCACCGCCTGACTCCCAAGATAGGGCAATAGGTATTCGAAGTTTGACAGGGTTTGGTACCGCGGTGAGCAGCCCTAGCCCAATCAGAGCTCTACCCCCTATTGCTATCACTTGAGGCTATACCTAAATATATTTCGAAGAGAACCAGCTATCACTAAGTTTGTTTGGCCTTTCACCCCTATCCACAGCTCATCCCAACCCGTTTCAATGGGTACGAGTTCAGTCCTCCACGAGCTATTACACTCGTTTCAACTTGGCCATGGATAGATCACTTAGCTTCGGGTCTGCAGCATCTGACTTAACGCCCTATTAAGACTCGCTTTCGCTACGGCTTCGCGTTTGCTTAACCTTGCCAGACACCACAACTCGCAGGATCATTATGCAAAAGGCAGTCCGTCACCCTGATAAATCATAGGGCTCCGAATGATTGTAGGCAGATGGTTTCAGGTTCTATTTCACTCCGCTCACTGCGGTTCTTTTCACCTTTCCCTCACGGTACTTGTTCGCTATCGGTCAAAGAGGAGTATTTAGGGTTGGAGAGTGGTCTCCCCTGCTTCAGTCTGGATTTCACGTGTCCTGACCTACTCTGGATACTGCTACCTATGTATCATTTTTCGTATACGGGGCTATCACCCTCTATGGCTTACTTTTCCAAGTAATTCTACTAAATGATACAAGTGGATGTTGCAGTCCACAACCCCAAGTGCAAGCACTTGGTTTGCCCTGTTCCCCGTTCGCTCGCCGCTACTAGGAGAATCTCTTTTGATTTCTTTTCCTCCGGATACTGAGATGTTTCACTTCCCCGGGTTCGCTCCATTTAAGGTGACCAGTATCTCTACTGGACGGGTTGCCCCATTCGGAAATCTATGGATCAAAGCTTCTTGACAGCTCCCCATAGCTTATCGCAGTCTAGTACGTCCTTCATCGCCTCTCTTTGCCAAGGCATCCACCATCTGCCCTTAAAAGCTTATTTTCAAATCTATCTTTCCTGATCTAATCCCTAATCAAATCAAAAGATTTGATGAAAGACCTTCAAAAAAAAGATTGATCGCTTTAAAGTAATGATAAAACATATGTGTATTCTAAAGTTATCACTGCCTTATTGAATGTATGTTGTTTTATCCTCATCTTATTGATGATTACCTTCATCATTCATCATTGAATCATTCAATGTTCAATAAAAAATACAATAAAGAAAATCTTAAAAATGAAATAAAAACTAATGACTTCATTAAAGCAGAGTTATTGTAGTCTTATTACTATTTTTTAGGCTATTGACAATGATATGTTAAATAACATTTAGACATTCTAAAAGTCTAATGCGAATCTTTTGTCTGTATTTTACTTTTGTGTGCCATTGATATTGAGCTTCTTTTGAATGAAAACATCCAAATCATATAACTTATTACACATACAAAGACTCTGATTAAACTTTTAAAGCTTTCAGACAGATTCAACTTTGAAATTCAAACCATTGCTATGTGTTTGAGTGATTTTACATTGAGTGAGTTTTTAGTTTTTTACTCCCTCTGGCTTTATTGAATCGTATTTATTTCTAGGTATTGTTTGATACACACAAAGTTATGGTGGAGAATAGCGGGATCGAACCGCTGACCTCCTGCGTGCAAAGCAGGCGCTCTCCCAGCTGAGCTAATTCCCCTCTGGTGGGCTTAAGAGGAGTTGAACCTCTGACCTCACCCTTATCAGGGGTGCGCTCTAACCACCTGAGCTATAAGCCCCTATAACATCTTATGTGTTTTGATCCATTCATTGAACCAACAATCCCTGAAAACTAAGCAAGAAAAAAGAGTTTCTATCTGATAAATAAACAACCTTAAGGTTAATGATCAAGATAAACAAATACCTTGATATTTCTCTAGAAAGGAGGTGATCCAACCGCAGGTTCACCTACGGTTACCTTGTTACGACTTCACCCCAGTCGCTGCATCCGCCGTGGACGGTAGCCAATTTAGCATCCCGGCTTCAGGCGAATACAACTCCCATGGTGTGACGGGCGGTGAGTACAAGACCCGGGAACGTATTCACCGTGACATTGCTGATTCACGATTACTAGCGATTCCAGCTTCATGTAGTCGAGTTGCAGACTACAATCCGAACTGAGAGATGTTTTTGAGATTTGCTCCACCTCGCGGTATTGCTTCTCTTTGTACATCCCATTGTAGCACGTGTGTAGCCCCAGACGTAAGGGCCATGATGACTTGACGTCGTCCTCACCTTCCTCCTCCTTACGAAGGCAGTCTCCTTAGAGTGCTCAGCCGAACTGCTAGCAACTAAGGACGAGGGTTGCGCTCGTTGCGGGACTTAACCCAACATCTCACGACACGAGCTGACGACAGCCGTGCAGCACCTGTTTTCAGGGTCTAGCAAGCTAGACACTCCATTGTTTCCAATAGATTCCATCAATGTCAAGTCTGGGTAAGGTTCTTCGCGTATCTTCGAATTAAACCACATGCTCCACCGCTTGTGCGGGTCCCCGTCTATTCCTTTGAGTTTTAATCTTGCGACCGTACTCCCCAGGCGGGATGCTTAATGCGTTAGCTGCATTACTGGAAGAACAAGTCTCCCAACAACTAGCATCCATCGTTTAGGGCGTGGACTACCAGGGTATCTAATCCTGTTTGCTCCCCACGCTTTCGTGCATTAGCGTCAGTAATGTTCCAGCAGGTCGCCTTCGCAATGAGTATTCCTCTTGATCTCTACGGATTTTACCCCTACACCAAGAATTCCACCTACCTCTCCCATACTCTAGGGCAACAGTTTCAAATGCAGTTCTGTAGTTAAGCTACAGGATTTCACATCTGACTTATTGCCCCGCCTACGCACTCTTTACGCCCAGTGATTCCGAGTAACGCTTGCACCCTCCGTATTACCGCGGCTGCTGGCACGGAGTTAGCCGGTGCTTATTCCTAAGATACCGTCATTATCTTCTCTTAGAAAAGGAGTTTACAATCCTAAAACCTTCATCCTCCACGCGGCGTTGCTGCTTCAGGGTTTCCCCCATTGAGCAATATTCCCTACTGCTGCCTCCCGTAGGAGTCTGGACCGTGTCTCAGTTCCAGTGTGTCCGTTCACCCTCTCAGGCCGGATACCCGTCATAGCCTTGGTGAGCCATTACCTCACCAACAAGCTGATAGGACATAGGCTGATCCTTTAGCGAAATTCTTTCCCCCGTAGGGAGTATCCAGTATTAATCACCGTTTCCAGTGGCTATCCTAGACTAAAGGGCACATTACCTATGCATTACTCACCCGTGCGCCACTAATCCATTCCCTAGCAAGCTAGGAAACTTCATCGTTCGACTTGCATGTATTAGGCACGCCGCCAGCGTTCACTCTGAGCCAGGATCAAACTCTCCATTAAAAAGTTAAGTTTGTCCTCATCTCATTGTGTTTTTTATCACAATATATCACAAGGTTATCACTCTATATAAGGTATTCAAGTTCATAGGTGTTTTACACACCTATTGGCAAAAATATCTTTATCATTAAAGTCATAAACGAGTTGTATTATAGATAGTAACAACATCAAGAGACTTGTCTTTTGTTTGTTTTTGGTATGCTATACCTATCAAACTTCCATTCAATCCTCTTGCTTAGATTTCAAAGATCGTTACTCAATCAACAAATATAAAACTTCATATACCTGAAAATTAAAGTAAAAGAACAACCACCCTGCTAACAACACTATCAAATTATATCCATCACATCATCTAATAATCTGAGTCATCATATACAAAGCTGATAGGGATATTGATTTGTTGATTCTATATGATAAAGCTATCAAAATAAATCATCAATACAAACCATACAAAAAACATCAACTTCTATTCAATCATCAAGATTACCAACAATCCAAAGTGATATAAACCAAAAAACTATTTTGAAGAGTTTTTAAATTAATGAGGTTCACCTGAATGGGATTGGAATCATACAGGTATAAAGCTTAAGGTTTGCTGAGGGA
>NZ_MLAS01000027.1 GCF_002272785.1 Helicobacter sp. 13S00477-4
CTCATCAAAATGAACACAATGCTTCTTTTGAGATCAAAGAAGCTATATTGGATCATAGGGTAGGCAATCAAGTAACTTTAGCTTATAGTCATAAAGCAGATTATAGCGAACAAATGAGACCATTACTCCAATGGTGGGCAGATTATTTAGATAAAGTGAAGGAAATTTAAGTATATTTATAGTTGCATTCAATGAGTGTTTTTGTATGATTTCAGGGGATAGCCTTTAATATTTTTTCCGTTCCATTTCGTTCCACATAAAGTAAAAAAACGGCTTAAATATGTTATTTGCCATATTTCATACTCACATTGCTATTAAAATCTTTTTGCTGATGAAAATTTGATATTAGAGAGCTTTTTATAATAGAGAGGTAGACATTTTCTTTTTTTACTCCCCAACCATTATAATTTTTATATTCAATAGAATAGGTATGTTTAAAATCATTAGCTTGTTGCTTTTTTGATAATTCAAAAGCTTCTAATAAATTCATATTAGCTCCCTATCTTTTTGTAAAATCTCTCAATATAAGACGATTATATCAAAAAATAATGAATTTAAAAGTTTTAAAAAGTATTTATAAGTATTTATAAGCTCATTTTCTCTATCTCATAAACCTTCTTTTTGAGTTCATCATAACATTTTGCTTTTTGGTAATTCTCTAGCCAAGAAGCTACCCAAACAGGGGTTGAATCTGTCCTATTCCAATTCACTACAGAATTATAATTCATTCCAACTAGCAAAGAAAATTCTTTTTTATCCAACCCGCAATCTTTCAATATGCTTTCAAATTTTTCAATACTCATTTTGCTATCCTAAAAATTTTTAATCATCATACCTATTTATAATAAATGTATTATTAAATATAATAAATTTATAAAATATGTATTTTAGTCTTGACTTATTTATATAAAATATGTATAATTATGTTATCAAAGTTAATTACTTTGAAATAAAAAAGAGGAGGACAAGATGAGAAAATTAGTCATCGCAATACTGATTCTAAAGATTATCTATTTGATAATCAAAATCTTAAGTTCAATCACTTAAAACTTAAGAAGCCCGCTTAAGCGGGTCTCATCTATGTCCAAATTTATTTTAGCACAAGGAGGTAAAAAATGGAAGCTTTAGGTTATATCTTAGAAATCGCACAGACTCTAATCATCATCAGGCTTGTTTGGCAAGTAGAAAAGCTAAGCAAGAAGATAAAATAATAGAGTTGAAGGGTATCCCCATCCCTTCACCCAAACTCCACACAACTAAGCTACATAATAAAATTGTCAATTTTTGTATACAAAATTTTGCTAAAATCTAAAAGAATCAATTAAGGATTTTAAATGACTTTAATCATCAAAAATGCTAATGCAGACTTGACAAAAGCTATCAAAGGAATTGCTAAAATTGCCAATGCAAAAGTCCATACCCAAAAAGACCCAAGCGATAAACTAAAAAAAGCTATCAAACAATTTCAAGAAGGCGATGTTGACAAATATAAAGATTTTGATACACTCAAATCGGAATTGATGTCGTGAAATATGAAGTAGAACTGACAAAAGAATTCAAAAAATCCTTTAAAAAACTTAGCATAAAAGACAAAAACTCCACCTTATATATTATTGAAAAGCTCTCAAATGGTAAAACTTTAGACCCAAAATACAAAGACCATAAGCTAAAAGGTGAATACAAAGATTTTAGAGAATGTCATATCAAACCTGATTTATTACTCATCTATAAAATACAAGAAAAATTATTATCACTTGCTTGTATTGATATAGGGTCTCATAGTGAATTATTTTAATAGATTTACCCAAACTCCACCGACTAAGCTATTATTTTTACTTTATCTATCCACAAAATCAATTTTTAGCTTTTTACCACAAGCTTGAGCGTATTTCATCAGTGTATTTAGGCTAGGAGGATTCGAAGAGCTTTCAAGTCTTGAAATATTGCTTACATAAGTATTGAGTGCTTTTGCTACATCTTCTTGAGTCAGCTTAGCATCATTCCTTGCTTGAAGCATTTTAGCTTTGATTTCAATAAGAGGTTCAAGAGCTTGATATTCTTTTAAAGCCTCTCCTTTTAAATACTTTGCTTTAAGTTCATTGATGTTGTAGGTTTGAAGATTTATTTTATTTTTCATTCAAAAGCTCCTTTTTTCTTTGTATGCAGATGTTTATATCTTTTAAAGGTGTTTTTTGAGATTTTTTAACAAAAGTATGCAAAATCACGATTG
>NZ_MLAS01000028.1 GCF_002272785.1 Helicobacter sp. 13S00477-4
ATTTTATATTTGAAGAGGGAGGGGATTTGAATTTGATTTGATTGGATTATTTGATTTGAATATCTATTACCCCGTTATACCTACCAAAAAGCATCATTTAATATTTTTTTGCTTGAGATCCTATGTTGTTAATTAAAGGGAGGGGTAAAAAATAAATGTTAGGTAGTATAGAGAATAGTTAAAAACCTATGACTTGATTGAACTTAAGGGCAACGCTTACCATATCATTTGAGTGTATTGTTCTATTTGTTTGGTTAGTTTATCAATATTACAATAATAATTGTTTTGAAAATGGCAAAGATAAGTAAAGAATCAATATAATTATTGAAATCTCAAAAGATTGATTTTTATGTTTTGATGATGTAGATATTCCTTAAATAAATACATCAATACTCCTTAAGAACCAAAGAATAAAGACTATATTGTATAGAATCGCTAGCCATTAATTTACCTGCTACTCAAATCACTCTATATGCTATAATAATCTACATTATCATTGAATATCAAAAAATAAATCATATAGGAATATCAAATGCAAACACTTGATGAAATACTAGAAGCCGTAGAGAGGGTAAACCCGAGATTGGATTTACTTAAAAATGGCTATAACGCTATATATATTGATGAAGCTATATCAAATCAATGTATTTTACACCAACCTGATGGGAAGTGTTATTTTATTCAGTCAAATAGAGAACAAAGAAAAAATGAAATCTTAAGAGAACTCACTGCTGAAGAATACGCCAAAATAGACTTGATCAAAGGCAGAGATTACTGATGGCTCATTTTATCATCATCACAGGGACAAATGGAGTAGGTAAATCCACCTTTGGAGCTAAATTACAAGAGCAATCCAAAATCCCATTCATCAATCTTGATTTATTTTATAAAAATAAATTTGGACAATACCGCCAATACACTCAAGAAGAAATAATAGAAGCTTCAAAAGAACTCAATGCTTTGAGAGAAAATTATTTCAAAAACATTCAAAGCTTTGCTATGGAAAAAATCATTCAAACCCCACAATCCATAGAAAATCTTTTAAATCAAGCTAAAAATCACAACTTCAAAACTTCTCTTTTTTATATTGGCACGAGTGATACCCTCATTACTTCAGAAAAAAGAATCAACAATAGAGTTGCTGAAGGTTTCCACTATGTTGATCCACAAACCATACAAAACAACCTCAAAGATGTCAATGATAGCTTCAAAAATATTTCTTTATTATTTGATAATATTGTCATTTATGACAATTCCAAAAACTACGAAAATGCGAAGCGAATCCTAGATATTAGAGATAAAAAAATCTATATAGCCAAAGAAACCTTCTTTTGGTAAAGAGCTTATAAAAGATACTTTTATTGAAAAAGAATTAGAAAAAACCAATCTACAATCAAATCTAAATATAAAAGATTCTCTTTCACAATCGCATTTCAAAAAATCAAACTCCAAAGCGTTTAAAAGACGATAAAAATCACTCAAGATGGTTCAAGTAAAGAAGAAGTTTGTTTTATAGATGTGAAGCTTTTTGGAAGAGTAGCAGAGGTTGCTAATCAATACCTCAATAAAGGATCAAAAATCCTTATTGAAGGTAGGCTTACTTTAGAAACTTGGGTAGATCAAAATGGAGAAAAGAAAAATAAACATACCATAGTGGCAGAATCTATGCAAATGCTTGATTATAAAAATACCTCAATAAACTCAAAAGAATGTGAGCAAGAAGCACAAATAAAAAAACCTGAAAATATTCTTGAAGGATACAAAGAAGGTAAAGCTATAGATTTATCCCTTACAGAGGAAGAAA
>NZ_MLAS01000002.1 GCF_002272785.1 Helicobacter sp. 13S00477-4
CCCATCCCCCTTGTGCTTTTTGATTTGTCCTGAGTTCTCCTAACCTTTTGTTCAAATCATTGATATTGGATAAGAAGATAGCATAATTAGAACTGATGGCTGATTGGGTGAGGGATTTGGATTTATCTCCAACCACACCATTAGCACTCTTAATATAATAATTTGTCCAAGATTCATCAGCAGTAGGCGTAGTCGATTCACCAGGAGGCGTTACACCCGAGGTGCTTTCTACTCTTTTTTCAAATACCGTAGTGATAACATCATAACCTTGCTCAACAACAGAAACCTCATTGAAATTAAGCCCTGCAACACCACCATTATTGTTTTTCACCGAAGCCACTAAAATATTCTTATCACTCAAATCCCCCAATATAGGAGAAGAAACATTTTGATAAGCTTGGAGATAATTGCTTAAAGGAGCATAATTTACGGTATTTGTAGTAGCATTGATAATGATATGATCAGCTTTTTCAGTATTTGGCAAGTCAATACTCACAGTTGGACTATAACTGATACGAAAAATTGCATTATTTACATCTTTAATATTATCAATTGTTAAAGTTGAAAAAGATTCTTTGATATTGCCCCCTATAGATGGCATACCACCTGTTGCCAAATCTATAATTGTATTGGTTTGAAGCAATGTATCACCCTGAATATTTTGAGAATTCAAAACAAAATTATCACTTGAAGAAAGTGTAGCTATCTTAGATCCATTTTCAAGCACAAGCTTACTGCCTTGTGCTAGTTTGACAGAAACATTACGATCAGTGATGTTGAGTTTACCGATGAAGACAGAATCTGTATTGAAAATGGCTTCATAAGATTTTGGAATAATTGGTGTATCCCCTTCTGCCAAAGTGATTGGTGAAGTAGTAGCCAAAGAATGGACTTCGCCTACTACTATCCCAGTGATAGTGGCTGTATATATATCTGGATTGGTGATTTTATCGACTGAAATTTTTGCTGTGTTGGTTTTAAAAAATTTTCGATAAGGAGATAACAAAGTATTTGCCTTCAAACCATCAAGAGAAACCAAAACCCCATCTTCATAGGTCTGTCCATTGATAGTGGTGCTATAAACTATAGGAGCAAGAGCATCGGAAGATTTAAAGACTGGATTAATAGAATAAGATTCCTCCAAAGCATCGCCAGATAAAGCATCTCCAGCGCTGACACGATCAGCAAATACTAGATTTGTAACACCACCTTGATAATTAATATTAGCCATACCCTTAAAACTACCTGTCAATGCTATATTTGCTGTACCACCACTCGTAAGGATATTAAATTCTGGACCCGATCCACTTGTCAAAAAAGCCTTTGTAACTTCACTTTCTTTGAGTTTTTGGACAAAAGCATCAGAAAAAGATAAAGTAACATTAGAAACCCCATCAATTGTGTTGATAGAGCCACCTATATAAATAGAATCCTTGAAGTCAACATTATTCACTCCACCAACAGTAAAAACATTACCTGAATATGCAGATATGTTAGATTTTTGCAAATACCCAAGTATTCCTGTTTCTGGAAGGATATCATCAGTTAGAGAGATTTTAGAAACATCTGAACTAAACGCAACATTCGAAACACCTCCTTGTGTCTGAATCTCATTCCCTGAAAAAATAGCATTTTGGATCGTGATATTTGAAGTACCCCCTATAGTATAAATATTTCCATCTAAGGATGATTCAATAATATCAATATTTGTATTTCCAGCTTGCGTCAAAACCTTATCTGTTATTTGTGATTTATCTTGGACTTTCATTGCCATACTTCCACCGCTTGTGACGATAGTTCCAACAATCTTAGAAGCACTAAGCGTAATAGTAGCATTACCCCCTTTTGTCAAAATACCTTCTTTTATTTGCGAATCCGCTATTAAGTTAATATTTGTATTTCCAGTTGTAGTTAAAACACCTCCTTGCAATATAGATGCACTTGCATTTATCTTAGCAACCCCTCCATCAACAGAAAGAGTTCCTAAGGAAGATTGATTTTTTGCATTGATATTAATTGTGCCTTCCTTTAAATAAATAAGCTTAATCAATTCAGCTCCATTATCTAAATTCAAAGTTCCTTCAGTATCTTTGCCATTGATTACAATATTGCCTGCCACACTAGAATTATCTAAATTAATAGTTGATTTTCCCGATGTAATGGATAAATTTTCAATTTGACTTTTTGATTTTAAATAAAAATCTGTCCCTGTACCACTTAAAGTCATGCTTTTAAATGTTGTTTGATGAACCGTTCCACTGAGCTTGCCAGCATAAACAAGATTACCATTTTCACGATAAGTATCTGTAACTATTGGTGTTGTCTCATCGCTTCCTTCATCAGATGAAGGTGCAGTATTTTCTATTACTAAATCTGAATTAGCATTAGTATTGAGGATATCGCCAAAAGTAGAATTTTTAAGAGTCCCCTTTAAAACACCACTAAAAGCAAGATCATCAATTTTCACATTTTCTCCTAAAGTTAAAGAAGAACTGACATTAGTATTAACAATATTTTTCAAAGTAGAATTACTAACAGCAAGTGTCCAAACATTATCTCCTGTCATGCTATCTATAGTTGTATTTTGAATCGTCCCATTTATTTTACCTTTGAAACCCTCAATACTATTGATTGTAAGGCTATCAATATTATCAGTATTAGCAAAAGTGATAATTGAATTAACATTTTCATTCACAATACTACCTACCGAAGAACCATCAATTGTAACATCAACCTTGCCCACTCCACTGATTTGATTTATGTTGGATTTTTTTGAAAGGTTAATCGTGGCTGATGATGAACCCATAAGATAAATACCAGATTTTATGTTAGAATTGATGAGACTAAAAGTATTTTGATCACCAAGTAAATTGATAGAACCACTCATGATAGTATCATTGGCTGTTATTGTAAATTTGCCTGTAGTTACTGCAATACTTCCTCCAAAAACGGTGTTATCAGTTTCTAAAGCCAATTCTCCTCCCTTTACCACAATATCACCTTTAATCGTTCCATTATTCTTTAATTTTAAAGTTGTATTGCCACCTTGTGAAACAATATTACCTTCAATTAAACTCCTAAAGCCGACAAAAATATTTGCTTTGCCACCCGTAATACCAATATTTCCTTTCATATTCCCAGTATTGGCTAAATTTAAAGTTGTATCACCACCTTCAAAAACAGCATTACCAGCAAACAAACTATTATTAAAATCTATAGTCGACTTCCCTCCTTTTAAATTCAAGTTGCCTTCCATTGTCGATTTATTGGCAAATTTGATTGAGAAAATTCCTGATTGGATATTTGCATTGCCTAACCATTTTGCTTCTGAATCAAAAGAAATCTTAATATCACTTTTTTCACCCTTTAAAGAAGTATTCAAATCTCCTTTCCAAGCATACCCATCACTAGAATGGTTATTGACAAACCCCAATGATGCTTTTAAAGTACTGTTATAATCTGAATTGAAGTTTAAATTGACATCCCCAGTAAGAGAACCTGTATTCAGTTTAAGATCTAAAATAGTCGGTTTGTCAGCATCAGTACTTTGACCAAGTATAATATCTCCAATCATATTCGCATCATTACTAAATGACACATTCATTATGCCCATACTATTTTCAATATTACCCTTAAATGCATAATCATTAGAAGCATTAGTGCCACTAAAACTTACTGTCGTACTTAGAGTTGTTCTTGCACCAGGAAATGGAATATTTTTTATATTTCCAAGCATAGAAGAATTATCAAATTTTACTGTGGTAGTTGCTACAACATTGTAACCAACTCTTCCGTGTCGTGTAATAATATCGCCATTCAATTGAGAATTATTATTAAAATTTACTGATAAATTAGATGTAATGTTAAGAACTTTTCCATTTACTGTTTGATCATTTAAGTCATAATTTTTCGTATCTCCAGGATTTTCAGAAGTTATGTCACCTCCGGTATAATCTAGCTTTGGACTCCTCTCTACCTCAGTAGCACTCATTATCGTATCTGCTTGAAGCTCTCCGGAAAATGGAAATAAAAATGCAGATAAAATAATAGAAGCCGCCGAACACAATGTCTTTGTCGAATAACTATTTTCTTTTAAATCTTTTTTATTCATATCCATAATTAATCCTTGATATTTATAGCAAAATTTATAATTTTAAAATTCAAATCAAATTCTTTATGCGTAATTTAATCTATTATATGCTTAATTAAAACTTAAATTTATTATATATCAATAAAAGTAAATTATTTATTATTACTAATATAATTTATAATTTACTTTTATTGATATAATCGTATTATAAATCTTGATTTATTCTATAAAATGCTTGATAAAGTAGGAAAGTATACAGATGAATTTTATTTGTAAAATTGATTTATTTTAAGCCTATAATATTATATTTTATGTATTTTTAGGTATATTATGATTAAAAAATAATATCAGAATGATTTTTTAATCATGGGGTAATTTTACTATAATATCAAGTTAAATAATATAATTATTAAAAATTAATTTAATAATTTATTATCTAAAATAACTATTTTTAATATTCTATTTAAATCAGATTCTTCTGAATGTTTATCAAGCAATACAATGCAATGTTCTACAATAAATCAGTTATTCTTCTTTCAGCGTTAAGTTTAAATACATTACAATTCATACCTCAAAGACAACCCTATATTCCTCACATCTCCGATATAATGCCTCACACCGCTAGCACCATAATCCCAAGCATATCGATTATAAAATTCATTAAATACATTACCGATTGAAAGATTCATCACAAACTTATCATATTCCATACGCAAAGCTGTATCAAGTAAAAAATAAGGCTTTTGAGCTGAATTTTCATTATCATCATCTTGAAAATAAATCTTAGAATAAAAATTTCCATTCAGATTGAGGAAAAATTTTGCTTTAGCAATATTAATAAAATTCCAATTTATATTTGCATTCACACTCGCATTTGGAGCAAATACCAAAGTTTTGTTATTGTAGTTTTGTTTGGTTATAGGGTCTTCTGCCTTTATGAATGCAGCATGTCCAAACGCACCTCCTAAAGACAACATCAAAGAAGGAATAGGGATGCTTTTAATAGAAAACTCAAGTCCTGCAGAATAAGCATTCCCAGCATTGCTCAAAAACTTCCTGTTGACTTCATCAGGATTGGTAATAAAAATCTGTTTATCAGTGATATAAATACCATAAATATCAGCACTCAAATCAACTTTATTCCCCCACAAACTACTATAAATACCTATTTCCAGATTGTGAGATAGTTCTGCTTTGTAAGGTTTAGCAGCAGTGGCATTAGAAGCATAATACAAAAATCCTCCAGGAGAATACCCAGAAGAATACAATGTATAAAAACGATTATTCTCATTCAAAGTATAACCTAATGCGAGCTTTGGGGTCAAAATATGCTGGATAAAATCTCCATTCAAAGAAGGGTTTATTGCATCACCCTCATAGTCCAATAAAGAGCGATTAAAATTATAACGCAAACCTAATGTTGCATCAAAATTTCCAAATACCATCTTACCCTCTCCATAAAGAGCAATCGTATGGTTATAAGTATTTGTATCTGCACCACTAGTACTCTTAAACCCACCATATTGATAATAAAACCCAAAAATAGAATAACCACCATTATCATACAAAGTACTTAGCCTTAATTCTTCATTCACATTTTTCCTTTTTTCATAGGCAAAGTAAGTTTTTGAAGGATGCCATCCAAAATCATAATCTTGATAAGAAGTTGTATTTGAAAGGATTGATTGTCCTATTTTTTGCTCAATCCTCAAAGAATAAGTTTGTGTATTGGTATTATTATAAGGGATAAAAGACCCTGTTGCAATATCAAGGTCTTTTTTATCAAAAGCATCCTGAAGGATATAAAAAATATAATGATTATCCCTCAAAATATAATGACTATATTTAAACAAAGCTTTGAATCCACTCCCATCTGGCACAAAGGCAAGACTACCAGTTCCACTCCAAGTGTCTCCATTATCAACTCTTTGATGTCTAGAAATATCTGTAAGCATCCCATTATTATGCACATAAGCAAAATTTCCACCTGCATAAAACCAACCTGACACAACTGGAGAAGAGGCTGAAAGTGTAATATTTTCTGACAAATAGCTCACTTCAGATTTACCCCTGATGCGAAGTATGGGTGAGTCAATATTATGGGTGATAATATTGATAAGTCCCGCATAGCTACCCACTCCATAGAGCGTACCTTGAGGACCTCGAAGCATTTCTACACTTTTTACATCACTAAGCTCTTGAGACAAAAAGGCAGAATCTTGTGGGATTCCATCTACATAGATGGCTAATCGTGCATTCCTAAAAAGGGTCGTGCCAAGCCCACGAATAGCCCCACCTACATATCCAGCACCATTACCAACTTTTAGTTGCAAACCAGGAAATATTTTTTCAAGCTGTGTGGTATTGCTGATAGATAAATCCTCAAGCTCCTTTCCAGAAACAGAAAGTACAGATCCGGATACTTCGTGATAGTTTTGAGAAAATTTTGTCGCTGATGTGATGATTGGACTCAAAAAATAATTTTTATCATTTTCTTGACTATTTAGGATTACGCTCATTCCGACAAAACAAATGGTGATAATGCTTATAAATTTCATATCAAAATTCCTTATTAATAATTTTAATAACAATTATTATTATATAATAAATACAAATTTTTTAATCAAAAAGACACAGATAAAAACAAGTACAACACGACCCCTAAAACCAAAATCCTAATTGAAGTTCTCTAGTGCACTATCAAATATAAATTCTTTATTTGTATTTAACTTTTTTGATATAATTTAAAATAATATTTTAAGGAAAACAATGTATGCCCTTCTAAGCGTGAGTGACAAAACAGGTATCATTGATTTTGCCAGAAGCCTCCAAGCACTTGGTTATAATATTTTGAGTACAGGAGGGACATTCAAACTCCTTTTGAAAGATTCTATACCTGCTATTGATATAGAAGATTTCACTCAAAGTCCAGAGCTTTTTGATGGCAGAGTAAAAACCCTTCACCCCAAAATACATGGGGGGATACTTTATCGTAGAGATAATCAAAATGATATACAAACAGCGAAAAAATACGATATTCCTTCTATTGATATTGTCTGTGTGAACCTTTACCCCTTCAAAAACACAACACAAAAAACTGAGGACATAAATACTATCATAGAAAATATTGATATTGGAGGACCTGCAATGATAAGGGCAGCTGCCAAAAATTTCAAAAATGTACTTATCATTACCGATATTAATGATTATGCTCCTACAATCAATGCCATAAAAAACAATCAAAACACCATAGAATTTCGTCGTAATATGATGATAAAAGCATTTGAACACACTGCACAATATGATTCCTTTATCGCAAACTACCTCAATCATCGCTTCCACAATGACATAGGTGAAAAAATCTTCATTTCAGGCAACAAAGTTTGTCAAACGCGATACGGGGAAAACCCTCATCAAAAAGGAGTTTTATATGAATTTAATGATTTTTATCAAAATACATTTAAAGCCTTAAAAGGTGAAGTGAGTTTTAACAACCTCACTGATATGAATGCTGCATTAAAAATTGCCACAAGCTTCCCAGAAGGTGTTGCTGTATGTATCATCAAACACGGAAATCCTTGCGGCTTCGCACTCAAAGAAACTGCTCATCAAAGCTATACTCAAGCCCTCAAATGTGATCCTGTCAGTTCCTATGGCGGTGTCGTTGCTATCAATGGTATTGTAGATGAAACCCTAGCCATACAAATCAATCAAACTTTTATTGAAGTCCTTATTGCTGCAAATTTTACGCCTCAAGCACTCAAAATTTTTGAAAACAAAAAAAGAATGAAAATTTTTCAATGTTCAAAAGATTTAAAAACCCTTAATTTTCCAAGAGACTCTTTTGATTTCAAGCACATAGAAGGAGGATTTGTTTATCAAGATGCTGACAAAGTTGATGATGAGGAAATCTTACAAGCTTCATTAATGAGCAATACACCCGCGACTAAAAAACAATTCAAAGATATGCAAATCGCCTATAAAATTTCAGCTTTGACCAAATCAAATTGTGTCGTGTATATAAAAGATTCAACCTTACTCGCGATTGGGATGGGTATGACAAGCCGTGTAGATGCTGCTAAAGTTGCGATCTCAAAAGCGAAGGATTTTGAATTAGACATACAAGGAGCAGTCTTAGCTTCTGAGGCATTTTTTCCTTTTCGTGATAGCATTGATATAGCAGCAAAAGTAGGCGTAGCTGTTATCATAGAACCAGGAGGCAGTATACGGGATGATGAAGTGATCCAAAGTGCTAATGAGCATAATATTGCCTTGTATTTCACTGGTATCAGGCATTTTTTACATTAGATTCATTAAAAGTTACCAATCAAAGGCATGCAAAATTATTTAAAAAATAATTCTTATATTTTTATAAAAAACATAAAATAATAAAGATATTTGTTAGCCATTAATTATTCTTAAGTAAAGTAAAAAAGCTAGATTAAATTCTTAAGGAGAATAAAATGAAAAAATCTATAGCAAGTATTTTAATGATAGCAGCATTTGGAATGTTAGCCAATGCTACAACAATTGACACTTCAAAAGCACAGACAACTTGGACAGCTTACAAAACTACAGATAAAGTCGCTGTTTCTGGGACATTTGACAATATCCAATATAAATTTGGTAAAAAAAACAACAGCATTTCTACGACATTAGAAGGTGCTACAGCTACTATTGATCCAATGAAAGTAAACCTTCATGATGATGTCAAAAATAAAAATGTAAAAGACTTTTTCTTTTCTCAATTCAAAAAAGGTGGCATAAAAGTTACTTTCAAAAATGTAATGGAAGGTAAAGATCAAGGCACTATTTTAGCAATGGTAAAAATGAATGAAAAAAATGTAAAAGTTCCTATGCAATATACCATTAAAGATGGAAAATTTATCGCTACTGGTGTACTTGATATTATGGAATTTGCACTCAATGATGCATTCAAAAAACTTGCACTAGGCTGTCATGATCTTCATGAAGGTGTTACATGGTCGCAAGTAACTATCACTTTTTCAGCTCCAATCAAAAATTAAATCCATCCTAAAATTAGGGCTTAAGCCCTAATTAAAATATTTCAAATCCTAAATAAATGCTATAATCCTCACAAATTATAAAATAGGAGATAATATTTTGGATTTATTACACAGTATTAATGACTTCAATGAAGCCAAACAAGTCATTCCTGGTGGTGTAAATTCTCCTGTAAGAGCTTTTAAAAGCGTTGGAGGTACACCACCATTTATCTCAAAAGGGAAAGGTTGTCATCTTTTTGATGCTGATGGGAACTGCTATATTGACTTTGTCCAAAGCTGGGGACCACTGATTTTTGGACATTGTGATGCAGATATTCAAAAAAATGTATCCCTTGCAATCCAAAATGGTCTGAGTTTTGGTGCCCCTACAGAACTTGAAACTACACTCGCTAAAGAAATCATATCTCTTTATGAAGGCATAGAAAAAATTCGCTTGGTCAATAGTGGCACGGAAGCTACAATGAGTGCAATTCGTCTAGCTAGAGCCTATAGTCAGAAAGATGATATTATAAAATTTGAAGGCTGTTATCATGGGCACAGTGATTCTTTATTAGTAAGTGCTGGGAGTGGTTGTGCTACCTTTGGCTTCCCTTCTTCTCCGGGTGTCCCGAAAGATTTTAGTAAACACACTCTTGTAGCAAGATACAACGATATTGATTCTGTAAAATCATGTTTTGAAGTCGGTGAAGTAGGCTGTGTCATCATAGAACCTATTGCTGGAAATATGGGCTTAGTCCCTGCGGATGCCAATTTTCTAAAAGAACTGAGGATTTTATGTGATAAATATAAAGCTGTGTTAATTTTTGATGAAGTCATGAGTGGTTTTAGAGCTTCCATAAAAGGTACACAAGGATATTATGATACCATCCCAGATATGGCAACTTTTGGTAAAGTCATTGGAGGAGGAATGCCATTAGCAGCCTTTGGAGGTAAAAGCGAGATAATGAACATCCTCTCACCTCTTGGATCTGTATATCAAGCAGGTACCCTCAGCGGGAATCCTATTGCCGTATCAGCAGGCATTGCTTCTGTATGCAAAATCAAGCAAAACCCCCAAATTTATCCCCAATTAGAAAAGCTTGCCAATACCCTTATGTCAGGATTCAAAAACAACGCAGAAAAATATGGATTTTCATTACAAACCTCTGTACGTGGCAGTATGTTTGGATTTTTCTTCAACAATTCTACAGTCAAAAATTTCCAAGATGCACAAAAAAGTGATACTGCCTTATTTGCAAAATTCCATCAAAAAATGCTAGAACAAAAAATCTACCTTGCCTGTTCACAATTTGAAACTGGCTTCATTTGCACTCCAATGAATGAATCAATCATACAAACTGCCATAAAAGCAGCAGAAAATTCATTCGCACAAATGGCTAAAGACAATGTCAAAAGAACCTAGACTAAAGAAAATCATCGTAGGTGCCAATGACCTTAGTCTAGGTATTTCCATTGTCATAGCTACCTTGATTGGCATTGGTATTGGTTGGGGGCTTTATAAAATCACTGGCATTGTCTGGCTGCTTTGGCTAGGTATTTTTTGGGGTATAGGTGCAGCCTTACTCAATATCTATAAGGCTTATAAAAAAACAAAAAAAGAACTTGATGAATTGGCAAAAGACCCTAAATACAGCTATCAAAAAGAAAATAATTGATGAATTGTAAATACCGCTGTTTGATTATTTTTATCCTTATGAATATTTTTTTTGGCATATGCTGTATCTTTTTGTGGGGCAAGATAGGTTTGATAAATTTTGAATCTGGATTTTTAAGTTTTTTGGCAGTGATTTATAGCACTTACTTTAGCTTAAAAAGAAAAATCAAAAAAGAACTTTCCAACATACAACCCATAGATGAGGAAGATACCAATAAACCTAAATCAAAATTTAGTTTTTCAAATGTCATCTTGGGCTTGCAAGTATCAATGGGTATTTTTAGACTTTGTTCTTATTTGATTTTGCTTCTTTTACTTCTATTTTTAATGTCAAAAAAGATATTTTTAGCGATACCTTACATCATCGGAGTTATAATCTGCTTGAATGTTGTCGTGGTGTTAAAATACTTGAGTCAAAAATACCACGATAAAAAATCTAATCATAAATAATTTTAACCCTACGATTTTATGATATATGTTAAATTTTAGAGTTTTGTATACAAAAAATATGGAGATAAAATGATTTGTAAAAGTTTTTTTGAATGTGGGGGATGTATCTTAGATATGGATTATACATCACAATTAGAATACAAAATCCAAACATTCCAAAATCTCTTTGAATATCAACTCAAGAAAGAAGAAATTTTTACATCTCCCACGAAAGGTTACCGAGCAAGGGCTGAATTTCGGCTACATAGAGAAAACTCTAAAGTTTATCTCTCCATGAACTCTTATGGAAAAAACAACCGCATTAAAATTTCCTCTTGTCCAATATTGCTACCAATACTACAAGAAAAACTCTCATTGCTTTTGGATTTTATCAATTCAGTATCTATCATTGAACACAAACTCTATGGGGTAAAAATACTTGGTAGTTTGAATTCAGAGGTAATAATCACTTTGATTTATCATAAAAAACTATCACAAGAATGGCAAGATAAAGCCAATGAGCTTTCTGAAAAAATAAACTGTCATATCATCGGCAGGAGTAGAGGTCAAAAAATAATCATCACACAAGATTTTATCAATGAAACCCTCCAAATCAACCACAAAAAATATTTCTATATCCAAAAAGAAGGCAGCTTCTCTCAGCCCAACCCTTTTATGAATATCCAAATGATAGAATTTATCCTCTCAAAGCTCCCTGAAGCACCTCAAAGCGATTTGTTAGAATTGTATTGCGGGAGTGGAAATTTCACCCTGCCAATTTCAAAAAGATTCAAAAAAATCTTAAGCACAGAAATTGTCAAATCAGCCATAAGCACATTACAACTCAATATAAAAAATAACCATATCAATAATATCACTCCTGTTAGACTTAGCGGATTAGAAACGATAGAAGCCTTGAGCTATAAAAGGGATTTTTTTCGACTTAAAAATATTGACCTAAAAGTTTTTGATTTCTCTCATATTTTTCTAGATCCACCAAGAAATGGTATTTCGGATATAGAAATGCTACAATTCATACAAAATTTTGAAAACATCATCTACATATCTTGCAACCCAAATAGCCTCAAAAAAGACTTGGAAATATTATTAAAAACTCACTCTATCAAACATCAAGCTATTTTTGATCAATTCCCATACACACATCATCTTGAATGTGGGTTTATCTTAAACAAAAACAAACTCTAATATTCTTCATCAAATATGATAATATGCAGACTAAATTTCCAACATCATAAAACATAAGGAGAATACAATGAAAAAAAATCTTTTGCTATACTTAGCAATCTGTCCATTCCTCTTAGGTGCTCCTGCTAATAAAGAGTCAAAATTTCCAAATCATATTGATAAATGTATAGATGGGTATTTATACAGAGTATTCATTGACGAAAATAATAAAATCATTCCTTCATCTATCCATCAAGTCTTAGAAAAGAGTGCTTTGCACCACAAAATGCTACCTAAATCTTGCTCCAAAATTCCAAAATCTAAATAGTCTTGCCAGGACGTTTCCAAACTCCTGTGCGGAAAGCAAACCAAAAAAACAATGCCCTGATATAAGTCTCAATAAAAATCATCACAAAAATCCACTCTACCCCAAAACCAAAATGCAAAAAAAGCCACATAGGAAATATACGAAACGCCCAAACGCTCAAAGCATTAATACCTAATGAAATCTTTGTAATACCAGCTCCCCTCAATGCACCATCAAGGACAAAAACCCAAATAAGAGGTATCTGGGAAAGCCCCACAGCCCAAAGATAAAGTTTAGATATATAAAGAACATTGGACTCTTGTGAAAAAATTGAAGAAAATTGCACAGCAAATATCGCCATTATAAGACCCAAAACACCCATAATTAACGAAGATACTTTTAAAATTGTTTTGATAAAATCATTAGCAACTTCTATACGATTTGCACCCAAACTCTGTCCCATCAACGCCATTGCAGCTACCATAAACCCAAAACCAGGCATAAATGAAAAAGCTTCAATACGAGTACCAATTTGACTGCCTGCCAAAACGCTATCCCCATATCCAGATAAAAATTTTGTCGTCAATACTAAAGAAAATAATGTTAAAAGTCTCTCTAATCCTGCTGGCGTACCGATTTTAAGTGCATTTTTAAAAAACTCATAGCAAAACTTCAAACGAAAACACAAATACCTGCTTCTTGAAAGCATCAAAATCAACAAAACAATCAATTCTAAATAAGCAATGATAATATTCGCATAAGCTGCACCGACAATTTCAAGACGTGGCAAGCCAAACTTGCCAAATATCAAAACATAATTAAGCCCAACACAAATAATTGTAGTAAAAATACGGATCATAAAAACACTTATAGTATCACCAATAGCAGCCAAAGCAGAAATCATAATATTTTTTAAAAACATAGCAGGCAAAGAAAAAACAACAACCTTAAGATAAATCCCTGCAAGCTCTCTAGCCTTTGCTCCTGTGTTTATCCAATCTAAAAATCTTGGATACCCCCAAAAAGCAAGTGCCAAAACAGGAATACAAACAAAAAATGTCCCGATCAAAAGTGTAGAAAAAACTAGATTTGATTTCTCTCTATCTTTAGCACCATAAAATCTCGAAATTTGTGCATTTGTACCTATATAAAAAATTGCATTAAAGGTATAAAAAAGCATAAAAAAATTCATCCCTACACCAATAGCTACAATATGTTCATCTGAAAGTCTTCCCATAAAAAACATTGAAATAGCGATGACAAAAATATCTAAAAATGAATTTGCCCCCGAAGGCAAAGCAATCTTAAAAATTTTTTTGAGTTTTTGAGGTAAACTATAATGTTGCATTATATTTTGCGTGCTCCAAATACAATAATTTTGACTTCTCTGCCAAGATGTTTTTTCAATCGCTCCTCTTTAAAAAAGATTTCAAAATCATAAAATATTTTTTCAAGTTCCCCATTATTCAATATTTTTTGGCTATCTAAGCCAATACAATCATTATCAGCTAAAAATGTTTCCATCAAAAATACACCTCCTACTTTTAAGCCTTTTTTAATCCCTGAAAAAAGCCTCCTATCTAAGAAATAAAAATCTAAAATCGCTTCATAATAATCTGCATTAATTTTATAATCATCTAAATCAACACAAATAGGTTTCAAACCCTTTAATCCTATAAGAGGAGCAAGCGCGACTTTGGAAATATCTACACATTCACATTCAAAACCCTTTTGAGCCAAAAACTTTGAATGCCTCCCATTTCCTCCAGCAATATCTAAAACCCTTCCTTGAGATAAAAAATCAACCATTTCCAACAAAAAATTACTTGGGGTATGAGGCATGAGATCTTGTGAATATTTTTTATCCCACTTCATAGCATCTGCTTGCATGTTAACCCCAATAAAGTTTTATCAATCATACCTAAAAACTCTAAAAAAGAATTTTTAAATCATTTACTAACCTTACCTGCACTCAAAATATAAAACAATATTATAAAAATATTCTCATAAATAAAATCAATCAAAAACCTCAAATCTTTAACCTGAACCAAATCAAGGATAGAAATCCTACTCCCATAAGGATATTTTTTTAATAATTTTGATTGTAATTCCAAAGCCATGCTTGCAGGGAATAACATAAAAAGAGAATTCAGATTGAAAGGCACAGGCACAAAACAACCATTTACATAAACCTTCACTTCATGCATATAAGGATAAAAATATGTGAATTTTTTCAAATAATCCCATATTTCTTGATGATTGGTGTGAAAAATATGGGCACCATATTGATAGATAAAATACCTTCTTTATCATAATCATAAATATTCCCACCAATATCATTACGTCTATGAATGATGAGGACTTTTTCTTTAAGATCATTAACAATCCTCTCTGCAAGGACTAATCCAGAAATTTCAGCACCAACAATCAAATTCCTTATCTTCATATCAACCTAACACCATTGCTCCACCAACCCCAAAAATCATTAAGGGAATATTATAAACAATAAAAGTTGGAATGCAAGTATCACGAATATGATCGTGGAGTCCATCAGCATTGAGTCCTGAAGTAGGACCCATCGTACTATCTGAAGCTGGAGAACCCGCATCCCCCAAAGCACCTGCTATACCAAGCAACAAAATCGTAGCTTCACTCCCAAAACCAAGCTGTATGCACAAAGGACAATAAAAAGCAGCTATCACTGGGATAGTTCCAAAAGAAGTCCCAATACCTAAGGTAATAAAAAGCCCTACAAGTAGCATCAATACAGCAGCTCCAAATTTTCCACCAATCATACTTGTTGTCATATTCACCAATTCGCCAATCGCTCCACTTTGCTTGAGTACTTCGGCAAAACCTGCTGCAATAAGCATTACAAATGCTATAAACGCCATCATCTTCATGCCTTCATCAAGAACGCTATCCATTTCATTCCACTTGATAGCCTTCCCTCCAAGCATTATTGCTAATCCTAAAAATGCACCAAATGGCAAAGAGCCTGTATATACCTGGGTAACAAAGGCAACCACAATCCCTAGAATCGTAAAATAATCTTGAATATTTAAACGAGCATTTTGAAGCTTGATCTCTTGCTGGATAAAAATCTCTTCACGATATTCTCTAGGTTTTCTATATAATACCAATATCGCAATTACTAGACCAAAAAACATGCCCAAACCACCTATCCACATCACACTAGCAACATCAGACAAACTCACATTAAAACCATTTTGATTCATCTGGTCTCTAAGTATTGTATGATAAATGAGTCCAAACCCTACAGGGATAGCAATATAAGGAGCTTCAAGCCCAAAAGTTAATGCACAAGCTACCGCCCTACGATCAATTTTAAGCTTATTCATCAAACCCAATAAAGGAGGGATAAGGATTGGAATAAATGCAATATGAACTGGAATAAGATTTTGAGAAAAACAAGCAATAAAAGCGATAAAAAAACATAAAAATACTGCTTTCTTATCAATAAATTTCGTCATTTTATAAATCAATATTTTTGTAAAATTTCCACGTGCAATACCTACTGCCAAAGCACCCAAAAGCACATAACTCAAAGCAGTTTCAAGATTTCCCTTCATTCCTCCTATCATTATTGACATAGTATCAACAACATTCATCCCTGATAACAAACCAGCTACAAGAGCAGCTGCGATAATAGCAAGCAATACATTCAAGCGAAATAAACATAAAATACACATCAAAATAACAGCAATCACTACAGGATTGAACAATAACAAATTCCTCTCCTTTTAATCACAAAATCTTTTTAAAATATCTCCATATGCATCAATGCGTCTGTCACGCAAAAATGGCCAAATACGACGAATTTCTTCGCATTTTTTTAAATCAATCTCCGCACTTAGGATTTCATCTTTTTCTACACTTCCCATAGCAAGAAGTTCTCCTTGTGCTCCAAAAATAAAACTAGATCCCCAAAATCGTATCCCTTCTAAAACACCTGAAAGATCCTTTTCAAAGCCTACACGATTTACTGCTACTACAGGTAAAGAATTTGCAACACTATGACCTCTTTGCACCGCAATCCACGCATCTTTTTGCCTGTTTTTTTCATCTTCACTGTCAGTATCAAACCAACCAATAGCAGTCGGATAAATCAGAATATCTGCACCCTTAAGTGCCATGATTCTAGCTGCTTCAGGATACCATTGATCCCAACATATCAAAACACCAAGCTTGCCTAAACTTGTAGGAATTGGGTTAAAACCCAAATCACCCGGTGCAAAATAAAATTTTTCATAAAATCCTGGATCGTCAGGAATGTGCATCTTCCTGTATTTCCCAGCAATACTACCATCTTTTTCAAATATGACAGCTGTATTATGATACAGCCCATTAGTACGTCTTTCAAATAAAGAACTTACCAAAACCACCTCATATTCTTTAGCAGCTTTGCTAAAGAAATCTATATCCTCATCATAAAAAGCAGCATAATCAAATTTAGCCACATCCTCAATTTGACAAAAATATTCACTAGAATGCAACTCTTGAAGGATTACCAATTTTGCACCACCCTCAGAGGCTTTTTTTATCATTGATTTTATATAAGAAATCGTCTCAAGTCTATTGCTTTTAAAACTATGTTGCAAAGCAGCGATCTTTAAAATACTCATCAATCAATCTTCTTCATATTCATCATCAGAGTTTTGATAATCATCATCATCATAACCCCTATAAAATGGAGATTCTTCATCTTCTTCTTCATATTCAGGAAAATCATCATCATAACCATCATCTACTATTGATTCATCATCTCCATACATTTTGTATATAAAATCCCTTGACATCATTTCCTCCTGCTTAAAATATCTCTAATCACTTCACTCCCAATTTGTAAACCAAAACTTCCAGTCACTGCACTAAAACTACCTAATGGTTTACACTTTGGATTTTCAGGACTAAATATTACCTTAAAATCACCAAAAAAAGATTCTTTTTTAAGCAAAACTCTAAATTTCGCTGCGAACTTATCGCCGTAACTCTTCCATATAGAATCCACCTTGATTTCTAAAGGATTTAATTTTTTTGCACTACCTGTTGAACAAATATACTTGCCATAAGCTATATGGCTACATTTTTTTGCCAGCTCCACTTTAGCAGGAATATCATCAATAGCATCAATAATATAATCATAACTTTGTGGGTCAAAATCTTTCAAAAACTCCCTATTTAAAATATCTTTTATAGGGATTACTCCAGGATACATTCCAGCCAAAACATCTACCTTATTTTGACCAACTTGATGGGAGCCAATTTGTCGATTTTGATTAGTGATATCAAAAGTATCTTTATCTACAATCGTTATTTGTCCAATCCCTGTACGATATAGACAATCTAGAGCAAAACCACCCACACCCCCAAGACCAAAAATAATTACCTTTTTATCTCTAAAAAGTTCAAAATCATCACCAAACAAAAATCTTGTCCGTGTGAAACAATCCTCCATTTGTATTTCCCTTTAATTTTTATTATTATTTTATCATACACAAAAGCCTAATCATTAGGAAGCTCTATAAAATATATCATCAAAAGGATAAACTTGAAGAAAATATTTTTTTTATCACTCATCATCTTAGGCTTATCATCAGGCAATGATTCTGTGAGCGTGAAAGACTACTTTGGAGTCCAAACATTCAAAGAACCTATAAACCGTGTCATTTATCTAGGGAGTTATGCGGAAGTACCTGCAATGCTTGGCATCTGGGATAAAGTAGTAGGAATGGCGGCTTATGGATTCAAAAGTGATATCGTCAAAGCCACAGCAAAAAATCTAAATAAAATCAAAAAACTCAGCGATGATCATTATGCTGCCCTCAATATTGAACAATTAAAAAGCCTTTCTCCTGATATCATCATCACCTATGTAGGCAATCCTCAATCAGTAGAATTTGCCAAAAAATTTGGTATCAATTTCTTATCTTTTCAAGATAGGAGTGTTCAAGGCATCATTGATAATATCAAAACACAAGCTAAAGTCCTCCAAAAAGAAGCTCAAGCTAATATCAAAATAGCCAAAATGGAAGAAATCCTAGCTATCATCAAAGAAAAAACAAAAAATATCACTCACAAAAAACGAGTCATTGAAATCTTTCACAAACCTAATCAAATTAGCGGTAAAAAAAGCCTTGATTCAGATATTTTAAACTATGGAGAAGTAGAAAATATTGGATTAAAATATATTGATAATGGTCGCTCAGAAATTAGCCTAGAAAGAATAATTTCTGAAAACCCTGATATTATATATATCTGGTGGCTTAGCCCTTATAACCCTCAAGATTTACTTCAAAATCCACAGCTCCAAACTATCAATGCGATCAAAAACCATCAAGTCTACAAACTCCCTCCTATTGATATTGGTGGTCCTAGAACACCACTCATTTCATTATTCATTGCACTCAAAGCTTACCCTCAAGCCTTCAAAGACACAGACATAAACACACTTTTAAAAGATTACTATCAAGTCGTTTTTGACCTTAAAGATACTCAAATCAAACCCTTCCTTTGGGAATAAGCAAGAATAGATTCATAGATTTGTTCCTTACTCTCTAAAATTATATCTTTAAATTGAGTACGATTAAAGGTATCTTGTCGTTTTGCTAATTGTGCAGTATGAGTGAAAATCAAGTATTTTAACTCTTCTAATTTATCAATATCACCCTTCAAATATGCAATGCATTCTTTAGGACCAATAGCCCTAAAAGGTTGTGAATCTAAAGGATATTTTTGCACCAAAGCAGAAATCTCTTCAACTATTCCTTCTTCTAGCATTTTAGAAGTGCGTGATTGGATATTTTCTCTGAGGAGTTTTCGATCTGTTTTGATGACATAAATTTTGATAGGATAAGGGAATGGGATTCTTGGATGGGACTTAAAATAAAGGGTTGGAGGCATATTAGTGATAAAATATATTTCAAGAGCTTTATAAATACGATAGGTATCAGTAGGTTTGATCACTGCAGCATAAACAGGATCAATTTGAAGTAAAAAATCATAATTATGATTTTTGATAAAAGCCTCAAATCCTTGTTTTTGTGCTACATCAAGCGAGGGTATTGGACTTAAACCTTCAATGATTGATTTGAGATAAAAACTACTGCCTCCAGTTATAATAAGTGTTTTTTTGCCTGTATTTGTGATAGCAAAATCTAAAAGATTTTTAAAGATTATTGCATTATTGACTTGAGGTATTCTAAGCTCATCAATTCCATAATGCTTGATTGTTTGAAGTTGATTTTTTTTAGGTTTGGCAGAGGCGATATTTATCTCTTGATATATACTCAAAGAATCCAAAGAAAAAATTTCAGCATCAATATCTTGAGCAATCCTTATGGCTAAATCAGACTTTCCGCTTGCAGTAGGACCCAAAATCCCAATAAAATTGATTTTTTTTTGTTTAAGCATTCGACTCACTTTAAGATATTCAAAGAAAAATTATACTAGCCTGCATTTGTAAAATCTATCAAATCATACAAATCCATTATGAATTTATTTTTGTGCTACTATCAAAAACATTGGTGTTGAGGCAAACATAATTTTTTCTTCTTCATTCCAAATTTGCTGATAAAAATTTTTATCGCAAACAAGGATTTCAAATCCAATATTTTTGAGTATTTTTTCATCCCATTCTGGGCGATGAATCTTGCTTAATGGAAGAGATTTGGCAATTTCTTCCATTTTTTTAGCATTAGGATAGAGTGTGGTCATATGATCGGGTATGCCTATTTTTTGTGTTTTTTCTCTATCTTTTTCATAAGCCTTCTTTTGCCCATCATCATAAAGCTGCAAATACCAATTTGCATCAAAGTTCAAAAATCTTCCCCCCTGTTTGAGTACTCGATGCCATTCTTTATAAGCCTTTTGAGGATGACTTAGATTCCAAGTAAGGTTTCTAGACACCACCAAATCAAAACAATCATTTTCAAAAGCAAGATTTTGAGCATCTGCTTGAAAAAAGTTTATTTTTGTTTTGTAACTTGAAGCATTTTTCTTAGCAAAGTCTAACATTTTTGGCGTGTAGTCGACAGCACTGACTTTTGCACCAAGCAAAGCAAGTAAAATAGAGAAAATTCCAGGACCACATCCCACATCTAAAACTTTCATTTTTTCAAAAGCAATGGGAGCATAGGTTTTAAAAACCTCTTGCCATTTTTTCCCTCTATGATCTAAAATTTCAGCTAGATTCTCATTTGCATAGCTTTCTGAACGATCGCTCCAATATTTTTTTATTTCATCTAGCACATTCATCCTTTTAAAATTTTACACTCGCTTGTGCAAAAAAGGATGCTCCAGCAACCTGATAATAATCATAATATCTATTATTGGTAAAATTTAAAAAACTAATATTCAAATCCAAATTATTTTTTAACACATAACCCAACCTCGCATCAAAATAAAGCTGTGTATCATGATAACCAAAAGTATGTGTGTATATAGTGCTATTGGTATCATCATTGTAAGCAGCAGATTGAAAATTTCCTGCCACCGATCCATAAAATCCATACCCCCCTCCATAAAGCAAAGCAATATGTGCCATATGTTCAGGAGTATTTGGGATAAATTTTCCTTCTATAGATGGCTTAGCAGAATTTTTTATTATTTTTGCATTTGTCCAAGTATAACTCACATTCAAGCTCAATTTTTGACCAAAAGGCTGAATATAGCCAATTTCAACACCATTTATCCGACCATGACCTGCATTTTCATTCTTAAAAGGATTAGTAATCTTACCTGCACCACTCCTATAAATAATATTATCAAGCTCTGTTTGAAAATAATAAACTTTAAACAAACCATCCAAAAATGTATTTATATCCGCACCAATATCAAAAGAAATACCATATTCTGGACGTAAATTTGTATTATATTCCCATTTTTGAGTCGAAGTACTTATCCTAAAAATCTCTCTTAAAGTTGGTACACGGAATGCTGAACCAGCAGAAGCTTTAACAACAAACCCTTCAAACAAATTATAATTAATAGAAGCTTTAGGCGAAAAAGAATTTTGAGTGATATTATTTACAGGTATTTTTTCATTTGTCTGTATATAATTATCAAAATTTTGCCAATAATCATAACGCAACCCGAGCGTTGTACTTAAATTAGGCAACCAATTGCTATCTAATTGCATAAACCCTGCTGCCAAAAACGCCTTACCACCAAATGCATTTTGTAACCCCAAATCATAATCACGCACTTTCCAATCACTCAATCCATAATTAAGCTGATCAAGCCACATATATCTTCCCTGTAAAGCTACACTCAAAATATGATATTCGAAATTCTTTGTATAAATAATATCAAGATAATTACTTGAAGTATCAATATCTTGGGAATATCCCCTACCACCAGCTAAATTTGGAGCAGGAGTTGCCGAAATCTGTGCATCCAACCAATAACTATCAAGATTTACGCTTGAAAAAGTAGTCTTAAGGGTAGCATCATTGCTAAAATTATGGGTATGATAAACTGAAGCAATATAATGTGTATAACTCCCTATACCTTCATATCCACTCCCTATAAATGGATTGTATTCACTATTGCCATAAACAGGTTGTCCTTCTAGATTCTTCAAATTACTCTTAGGGTCAACAAAATTGTAATGATGATTAGATACCGAAGCCATCACACCTGTCGTATCATTATCTCCCCAATCATACTCTAACTTGACCCTGCCATCATTAAGCACATATTCTCTCCTCCCAGTATCCCCTGCTATATATTTCCCTGCTTTATCAATAAAATATCCATCAATACCTACTAGTTTATCAAAATAACTTTTTCCTCCAAAAGCAGGCACGCTTGGATATCCCCCTGAATTAGTAAAACCATAACTTGCCTTTACTCTCAATCTTTTATCAAAAAATACATCCCCCACACTCACATAGCCACGTACTAAATTCATATCTGCTTCTCTATTCTTAAAGGCATTCCCATACCCCAGCAATGCCATACTTTCAAATTTGACAGGCATTGAAGTCATAAAGTTGACTACACCTCCAATTGCCCCAGTCCCATAGAGGCTAGAAAATGGACCCCTGACCACTTCAACACGTTCAATGTCATAAAGAGACAGTTCATCAAGGATTCTATTTTCTCCTTCTAAATCACTTAATATTATTCCATCAAGCATAACCAAAGTTCCTTTAGAAATACCTCTTATAGTAACAGCTGGACGAGGATTAAGCCCTGCATCATTAATGATGTGGATGCCCTCATAATTTTTTATAAAATCATTAACTTTCTGAGGACTCCTTTCTTTCATTTCTTTAGAGGTGATAACACTTATATTCCCAGGTGCTTTTTCTGTAGTTGTTTCTATTCTGGTAGCAGTACTGACTTGACGGTTGAGTAAATAACTTTCAGATTCCTCACCCTCCATACTTGCCATTGTGGCTAAAATTGATGCTATTGATGCACGAAAAAATTTCATTGGCGTTCCTTATTATGGTTTGTCTAAAAATAATACCATTAGTAAGAAAATAAAGAATCGCATTGGACTCTTTATGTGGTTTGTTAAAGCTTTATGAAAAGTTATTGTCTTTTCTGATGAGTGATTTCATATGTTTGATTACGGAATTCAAATACAGGATCAATAGGAGACTTTACTCCTGTAGGCAAAATACCAGGTAAAAATACATCTAAATTACAAGAACTCCCCTCAAACTTAGAAAGTTTCAAAGTGCCTAAAAAGATTTTTTTATTTGTATTTTCCCAAACCGCACTGATATCATCAACAGCATCTTTAGGATTTGCCACTAATAAATACATATAATAATTCACACTGCCTTTTTTCAAATCATCTTGAAATCTTTTTTGCAAAAAATTATCCCCAATTTTTTGAACTTCTTTGGGAGAAAGCTCAATAATTCCTGCCTGAGGAACAAAAATGATTTTAGCATTGATGAATTTATCATTAGCATTTAAGATTCTATATACATGTTGAGAATTAAACTGAACATTTGCAAGACTAATTGGCACACCAATAGTTTTGTTATATTCTAAGACTTGCTTCACACTTGGATATTTTTTTGCCAATGCTTCAAGTTCCTTATTTTTAGCAGGATCGCCAACAACCTCTAAAAATTTTAAAATAATTTCAGGAGTTTTTCCAGCATTGATAACACCATTAAGTGTTGCAAAATCCCAACTCTCTTTTCCATTTGTAAACTTTAAAGCTAAGCCATGGGCACTAAAAATATCACTAGCATTAGGATTGCCTCCTCCTGTAGAATACCTTGCCAAAACCTTAGTTTTACCTACAAGCAATGGGATTCTTACAAACTCATTGATATCTATACGTGCATCAAATTCACCACTCACGCAAAAACCTTTAGTATGATTGACCTTTTTATGCACATTGGTTTTATCCCCAAAACGTTTATAAAAAAAGTCAGCAGCTTCATTAGGAGTAACATTTTGAACAGCAAAAGCTATATTGAAAAAAAATACTAAAAATAAACAAATACCTTTCATTTGGTTGTCCTTTTATAATAAATTTCTAATAATATTAATTATTAAATATAATATTGTAACTAAAATTTTTCAGTTGGGGTCAAATCATATAAAATCAGCAAATTAAAAAAATTTGCTGGCAATCTGAACATAAAAAGAAGCTCCTGCAGTTTTATAGTAATCATAATATTGTGCATTTGTAAAATTTAAAAAACTCAATGAAAGTGATGTTTTGTTTGGAAATTCATAACCTAATTTTGCATCAAAAGTCACTCTTGAATCAATAGAACCAAAAGTATGGCTTGGTTTCTTGATATTATCAATATTTGTATAGGCTCCAGATTGTGCATTCATTTGCAAAGAACCAAAAAAACCTACCTTATCTTCTCCGCCATAAAGTAAAGCTAAATGTCCCATATGTGGAGGAATAGAAGGAATATAATGCCCATCCGTATCAGGTCTATGGATATTCTTTATTACTTTTGCATTCGTATAGGTATAATTAGCCATCACACTCAAATCACTATAAATTTTTTGATCAAACTCCAATTCTACTCCATTAATACGTTCATGTCCACCATTGATATTTTCATAAGGATCATCAACACTCCCTATACCATTTTTATAAATAGCATTAAACATTTCGGTTTGATAATAATAAACTTTAAACAATCCTCCATATCTATTCCCTTGCTCAACCCCTAAATCAAATTCCAAGCCATATTCAGGAGAAAGCAAAGGATTACTCACCTGATAATCCCCACTATGAGCATGAGCATACATTTCTCTAGTATTAGGAGCACGAAAGGCTAAGCCTATTGAACCCTTTAAAACAGTATGAGAAAATGGTTTATAATTAATAGCAAATTTTGGTGAAGGGAAAAATTTCTTAATACCTTTTAAATTCTGTTTGGTAGGATTATGAACATCAGTTATATCTAATGTACTCATATTATAAGTTTGCCAATAATCTAATCGTAATCCAAAATTTGTGCTAATTTTTCTATTCCATTTACTGCTAAATTGTGTCCAAATAGCTCCTGTCCAAGCACTGCTTTTATCTTGTGCATAAAGCCCGGTATAATCGTGCCAAAAATCTTGTTGTGTCCAATTTCCTATATAATGACGTTCATTAGAAACTGACATTATTCTTCCTTGAAGACCTATCATTAAAGTATGTTTATCCGAAATATTATTTTGATAAATCATATCCAAATAATTACTCGTAGCATTATTATCCAAAGATTCTCCAGGACCTCCAAAAATACTAGTAATAGGACTTTTTGAATCACCATCAGCAAAATGTGATACTAAATCCACAGTTGAAAACTTAGCCATCAAAGACTGATTTTCTGTAAAATAATGCTTATGTGAAATTGAAGCAATATAATTTTCCTCAAAACGAAACCCTGCCCAACCAATCCCATAAAATGGACTATAAAATCCTGAACTAGTCAATCCTCCATAAACAGGTTGTCCCTGTAGATTTTTCAAATTTGTCGTGGTTGAATTTTGATTTTCATTGATTGTTGAAATATTGAATGAAATATTTGTAGTGTCATTATCACTCCAATCATAAGCTATTTTAATATGCCCATTATTGGTAATATAACCACTACGACCTAATTTCCCTACAATATCTCCTTTTGCAGGAGTTTGACCATTTATCGTAATATTGTCAGTTGAATTAAAAGTCTTAGACATCACTGCTGGAACCCTTGCATACCCATCGCTTAATGTAAACCCATAGCTTGCCTTTACTCTTAATCTTTTATCAAAAAATGCATCACCAATACTAAAATAACCCCTTGTCCTATTTTTTTCCGCACCTCCAGAAACAATCTCATTACCATAGCCAAGTTCAGCTCTTGATTCAAGTTTAGTAGGCATTGATGTAATAAAATTAATCACACCGCCTATTCCTCCAGTCCCATAGAGACTAGAAAATGGACCCCTGACCACTTCAACATGATCGATATCCATACTAGAGATAGATTGAATAACTCGAGTTTCACCCTCAAGATCATTTAAAATCACTCCATCAAGCATTATCAAAGTCCCATAAGGAATCCCACGCATAAAAACTTGAGGTCGACCATTATATCCAGCATCTTTATCAACCTTCACGCCTGCCATCACCCTCAACATATCACTAAGCTGCTGAGAAGTTCTATCTTTTATTTCTTTTTTATCCATTATCGTGACATTACCTGGAGCATCTGAAATAATAGTTGGCATACGATTAGAAGAAGTAACCACTTTATTGAGTTGATAATCCTTAGTTTCTTGTGCTTGTGCAGAATAAACATTCCCCATTGTGATACAAATCAATGATAATAAAAAACCTTTTTTCACAACCTTAACTTCTCCTTGTATTTTGTTAATCATATTTTTTTATAAATAATATGATTAACAAAATATTAACAAAATATTATCAATATCTTGATGATTGATTATCAATGACTAAAATGAAATCATAAAGCCACTGATAAAAATTATTAAAATAATAATAGGGATAATATATTTAACATAACCAAACCAAATTTTTATCAATCCATCCCCTAAAGTATTACCACTTTTTATTTCAAAAATAGCCTCTTTTCCTAAAATCCAGCCAACAAAAATACTTGCCCCTAATGCAGTTAAAACAAAAAAAACATTCCCACTAATAAAATCAAAAGCATCAAAAATATTCTTTCCAAGAATTTCCACTCTATTCCAGGGTCCATAAGCCAATACACAAGGGATATTTCCAAAAATAAATACAAAACCCAAAGTCACAAGAATAGCATTTTTACGTCTCCATTTGAGTTTCTCTACTATTGCAGTGATGATAACTTCATAAATAGGTAAAGATGTTGTCAAAGCTGCAATAATAAGCAGTAAGAAAAAAACAACTCCAAAAAAATTCCCAAAATGCATATACGAGAAAACAATTGGCAAAGTTTTAAAAACAAGAGAAGGTCCAGAATCAGGACTCAAACCAAAACTAAACAAAGAAGGAAATATCATAAATCCTGCCATAATAGCAATACAAGTGTTCAAAATTCCAGTTGTTATAGCAGTTTTTATCAAATCTTCATTTTTATCAAGATAAGATGAAAGCGTTATCATCACTCCAAATCCCAAAGACAAAGCAAAAAATACCTGTCCTAACACTAATATAAAAAGTTTGGGTGTTATCTTAGAAAAATCAGGAGAAAGATAAAATTTTACCCCTTCAATTGCACCTGGCATTGTCAAATTACGGATTACCATTAAAAGCAAACACAAAAAAAGCAAAGGCATCAAATATTTCATTGATCGTTCAATGCCATCAATAATACCCTGAGATAAAATCAACCAATTCACACTTACAAAAATAAACGTAAAAATCCCTATAGTCATTGGAGAGTTTTCAATATGAATTGTATAAAATCCTGAAGCAATCTCTTTTGTAACAGGGGCAGAAAGATTCAAACTCCCACTTAAAATACTCACAATATAATCAATAACCCATCCACCAAGCACCATATAATATGCAAGGATGCCAAAAGATCCTAATAATCCCATATAGCCAATAATTTTCCAATACTTTGATATTTTTTTGCCTCTTATCATGCCTCCAAAAGCATCTATAGAATTCATATGAGCTCGCCTACCAATAACGTTTTCGACCAAAATAACCGGTATACCAACCACCAACATTGCTATAATAAAAGTCAACACATATGCCCCTCCTCCATTTTCTCCAACCAAATAAGGGAATCTCCAAGTAGCTCCAAATCCTACAGTAGCTCCTGCCACAGTCAAAATATAAGTGAGGCGATTTGACCAAAGCTGCCTTTTTTGCATCTATAATCTCCTTAAATATTAAAAACCCTTCATAGAAAGTATATGTAAATTAGGACTTTTAATCAAGATACTATGAATTTATCCTCTCAACACACAAGCATTTTTGAATAGTCCTTAAAAATCTCAATATCTAAACCATTATTAACAATAGCCCACAAAAGAATTCTAGCTTTTTTTGCACTCAAATAACCTCCCATTATCACACCTGATTTAATAAGTCCAATTTCAGCCCCTTCATAACCATAAGTATTATAAACAGTAGGACCATCGGTTGTGCCAGTGCAAATAACAACAGGTATTTTTTGAACAATACTACCAATAAGCCTATTTGTTTCTATATCCACATGTCCAGCTCCAAATCCTGAAATGACTAATCCATCCTGATAATCTTCAATCCATTCCAAAACTCTAGCATCTCCACTTAATGTCTGTTCCCATAAAAATATCTTTTTCTCACAAGTTGAGGGTTTTGGTAAAACCATTCTTTTTATAGCAGGATAAAAATATTCCACCTTCCCCTCAGCTATAAATCCATAGTTCTTTCCACCAGAACAAAAAGCATCTACCGAAAGACTGTGAGATTTCCTCGCCCATCTTGCCATATGAATTTTATCGTTCATCACTATCATCACACCTCTATCCCTACTATTAGGACTTATAGCACAAAGGATTGAACAATACAGATTCCTCATTCCCTCTGCTCCAATCTCTTCATGTCCTCTCATTGCACCCATTAAGATTAAAGGTTCGGGCTTATCCCAAAACAATTCACAAAAAAATGCACTCTCTTCTAATGTATCTGTTCCTTGTGTAAGGATGACTCCACTAGCACCATTTTCTACCTGTTTGACTGCCCATTGAATACTTTGTAACAATATTTCAAACTTCAAATGTCCACTAGGCAAATTAAAAAGACTTTCTCCATAAAGTTGCACAACATTGTCTATCCCATTAAGCATCCCTACAAAATCTTTCGCATCAAGTTTTGGAGCAATGCCTCTAGATTTACTTTCAGAAATCATACCAATTGTCCCACCTAAAGAACCAATCGCAACTTTTGGCTTCATTTCTTCTCCCTCAACATTCTTATTTGAAAATTCAATCTTCTTGTAAAGTTTATAATTTTATCAATTTTTTTAAGCCTGATGAAAATTTGTAAAACGCCATATAAAATAGAGGTCATTTGCAGCTTAAAATCTAAGCAAATACATCTACTTTGATTTTAGGTTATACAATCAACCAAGAAGACACTAATATCTTTTACTTTTTGCGAACATTGAAAACACAAAAATTATCAAAGATACAATCAAACTCAAGAAATATAAAATAACCAAAGATGTTGGAAAGACTAAATGTATTTGCATATAGTTAACCAAAATTGCATACAGGCAGAAGGGGAAATAGAACAATACCCAGTAACCACTACAACCAGCATCACGCAAACGACGAACATTTAAAGAAAAAAATGGCACGATGGTGATGAGGAGATAGATGAATCCAACCCATTCTATAAGTCCAAATAAAATAACTAAATCTATTAATACAAACCAATTAAATTCACTCCTATTAGCACGACCTCTAAAATTAAAATAATTTTTAAAAGCTTGAAAATAATATTCTAATTCTTTCAATTTCATTTACCTCATTAAAAATATCATCAAACACTGCAATAAAATCTTTGTGATTGGTTGTTTATAAAAGCTCTAAAGCTTGTCCATAAATTTTATAATAAAGGGTTATATTTTTATTTTTTGAAACAATAACTATAAAAATAAAAACTATCTTGAACTTTTAAAATCTGAATTATAATCTAAATGGGGGGGGGGGTAGTCAAGAAAATTTTAATGAATCGTTAATAAACAAATAAGTAAAAAATAAAAATACCTCATAAAATTAAGATTAATTCCCATAAATAGGAGAAAAAATAATTAAATATCTAAGTTACAAAATTACACAAATAGATATTTTTGAGTTTTATGGACAAAAAAATTAGAATCTGAAACTTAAAACTTAAAATCTTATCAATATAAGATTTTCATACTATGTTATTAATATAATCTCTAAAATAATAAAAATTACTTTGGATAGTGTTTTGATATTCTTGAGATAATCTTAATTCTTTACTGAAGATTAAAGGACAATTTTTAAAATAATTTTCAGTATTTTTTATATTTCCGCCCTTAGAATTAATAATTTGATAAATATTTCCTTTTGATTTGAGTTCTTGAGAATTTTTACAACTAAGCTTTTGAGCTAGTTTTTCTTTTTAATAACTGGATTAAAATGATATCTCAGTTTTTTAAAAATCCTGACATACCTAAACATCCTTAAAGCCAAATCAGAACCACTTTTATAGACTGCAATATGATTAAGCAATATTTAAGAATAAAATGCCTGAATGAGGAAATTTGAAGCTAAAAATGTGTATCAATATGTAGTGAAATGTAATGAAAGAGTATGAATAAGTAAGAAAAAATGGTGTCCTCGACGGGATTCGAACCCATGACCTTATGATTAGGAATCATACGCTCTATCCTGCTGAGCTACGGGGACGATTGCATAAAAAAACCGCATTCAAGCTTTTATAAGCTTAAAATGCGGTAAAAATTATTTTTTTGCTTTGGCAACGAGATCTTTAAGACCTTTACCTGGTTTGAATTTTGGAACCATTTTATCAGTTGTTTTATAAGTTTTATTACTTCCAGGAACTTTGCCTGTTTTGCCTTTTTGAAGAACTGTTTCAAATTTTCCAAAACCTACAAGCTCTACACTTTGTTTTTTTGAAAGAGCTTTTTCTACAGCTGCTACGAAAGCATTTACTGCATTTTCAGCCTCTTTTTTTGTAGAGAACTCGCCTGCTTCTTTTACGAAGTCTACAAATTCTGCTTTATTCATAATAAACCTCCAGTTTAAAATAGGAATTTTTTTGTTTTTATTCAAAACATACTTATTCTACATATATTTTGTTTTAAAATCAAGTATTTTAGGGAATTTTATAAAACTTATTGAGAATTTTGCGACTTTTTAAGACATTTTAATATAAAATACCATTCAAAAACACTCTATCAATAAGGACATTAAATGCCTATAAAAGTTGCTATCAATGGAACTGGAAGGATTGGTCTTTGTGCAAGCAGGATTATTGGACTGAGAGAAGACATTGAGCTAGTAGCTATCAATACAACTGCTGATATTGATACCCTCTTACACCTCATCCGTTATGATTCTGTCCATAGGCACTACAATGCTCAAAAAATTGATGAGGATACATTGCAAATTGGTAAAAGTAAAAATGTAAAAATATTATCTGATAGAGACCCTGCCAATTTGAATTTTTCTAAATATGATGCTATTGGAGTGATTGAATGCACAGGTAAATTCAACTCTTTAGAAAAATCTTCTATTCATATAAAAAATAATATCAAAAAAGTCATAATTTCTGCACCTGCAGACAATACTCCGACTTTTGTCTACGGCGTAAACCACACTTCATATAAAGGAGAAAGTGTCATATCAAATTCTTCTTGCACTACTAATTGTCTTGCTACTATTGCAAAAGTCTTGCATGAAAATTTTGGTATAGAAAATGGCTTGATGAGTACAATCCATAGTTATACCAATGATCAAAATATCCTAGATGTCAAACACAAAGATATTCGACGTGCTAGAGCTGCTGCACTCAATATGATACCAACAACAACAGGTGCTGCTAAATCAATCGGCCTGATCATACCAGAACTTGAAGGTAAACTCAATGGATTTTCCATCCGTGTACCTACCGCTGATGTAAGTTTGGTAGACTTGAGCGTGAATCTATCTAAAAAAACAAATAAAGATTCTATCAATGAAATATTCAATTATGCTGCTCAACATTCAATGAAAGACCTCATCAAAATAGATGAAGATAAATGTGTCTCTAGCGACTTTATCGGATCACCTTATAGTGCGATTTTTATACCAGACAAAACGATTGTTGTCAAAGAAAAAAGTGCAAAAATACTCGCTTGGTATGACAATGAAATGGGTTATAGTCATAGACTTGTAGATATGAGCATATGGGCTTTGACTCACTAAATTAAAATGTTAACTTTCAACCAATATTTTGATAAAAATCCTGAACTTAAGCATCTATCTCACCCAACCAAAAAAGCTCTGGATAATGTTTTTGATATTATTTGTATGGAAAGACAAGAAAAAAAAAGTGCTTATTTTGAACTCCCTTTTGAAAAAAAAGCACTCCAAGATTCTATAAACTATATCCAACAAAATCAATCCTTTTTAAAAAATATCAAAAATATCGTTATTATTGGGATAGGTGGCAGTTCTTTAGGGGTTAAGGCAATTGAGGGTATTTTATCGCACTTGCCCTGTCGGAAAGATATTTTGTTGACATTTTTGGAACATACCGATCCAATTGAAATTGAAAAATCTCTCATTGAAATTGAAATGAACAACTCATTATTCCTTATTATTTCAAAATCTGGCACAACAATTGAAACTTCATCTTTGATGAAATATGTTATTGAACGTTATAGTCTCTTGGAAAACTTAAATAAAACCCATCTTGTATTTATCACTGATGAAAACTCTCCACTTCATTTTTTGGCTAAAGATGAAAATATTAATGTTTTAACTATAGACAAAAATATTGGTGGAAGATTTTCAGTTTTAAGTACTGTAGGCATATTCCCACTAATGCTCTTAGGATATGATGTAAAAGCACTCTTAAAAGGAGCTGGGGATTTTGAAAAAAGATTTTTTGAACGCAAAGAAGAACATTTGCTTAAAAAAGCTATTTTTTTAGCCAAAAATCGCGACCGATTCCCTATCAATATACTTTTTTCTTATTCAAGTGCTTTTAGGGATTTTAATTCTTGGTATGTTCAATTATGGGGAGAATCATTAGGTAAACTTGATATTTATGGTAAAAAAGTTGGGCTAACCCCTATAAGTCTTATAGGTAGCATTGATCAACACTCTTTTTTACAGCTCATCACACAAGGATTAATGGATAAAACTATCACTTTTATTAGCCTTAATCGCAATAAATATACCGAACCTATCATCCCTAATATCAAACTCAAATACCTAGAATCTACAGATTTTGTAAACAAAACCTCATTTGCAAAATTACTCAATCTACAACAAATAGCTACAATGGAGACTATACAAAATGAAGGTATCCCTACCGATCAAATTGAAATTGACGAATTATGTGAAGAAAGCATAGGGAAACTCATTATCTATTTTGAGTTACTCACCTCTTGTGTAGGAGGGATTTTCAACATCAATTCTTATGATCAACCTGGTGTAGAATTTGGAAAAATTCGCCTCCGTGAAATGTTTTAAAAACTTATCAAAAGTTTAAATTTGTTAAAATCTCAAATAAATTTCAATCACTTAATTTAATTGCTAATTTTTTAAGGAGACAAAATGCTACAAGTAGCTGGTATTACATTGATGCAACAAACAAAAAGCATCCGTGATATTGATATCAATGATAAAAAAATACTCATTAGAGTAGATTTTAATGTCCCTATGGACAAAGATTTCAATATTTCTGATGACACACGTATCAGAGAGGCTTTACCAACTATCAATCATTGCATTGATAACAATATCAAATCAATTGTCTTAGTCAGTCACTTAGGACGTCCAAAAGATAAGAATCCTGAATTTTCTCTGATTTATGTATTAAAGAGACTTGAACGACTATTAGGAAAAAATGTCGCTTTTGCTGACAGTATTGAATCTGCCCAAGTCCTTCAAAACACATTGCCAAAAGGCAGTGTTATTTTGCTAGAAAATATCCGCTTTTACGAGGGAGAAGAGAAGAACTCTAAAGATTTGAGTCAAAAACTTGCTAGTTTATGTGATGTTTATGTCAATGATGCTTTTGGAACTAGCCATCGTGCCCATGCAAGCACATATGGCATAGCAGAATTTGCTAAAGAAAAGGTTGCAGGGATTTTACTCAAAAAAGAAATTGATTCTTTTGCCAAAGCTTTGGCAAATCCACTCAAACCTGTATTACTCATCGTAGGTGGAAGCAAAGTAAGCTCAAAGCTTGAATTATTATCTAATATCTTAGATGTGGTTGATAAAATCATCATTGGTGGTGCAATGAGCAATACATTCCTCAAAGCAATGGGTTATAATATGCAAAAATCTTTCACAGAAGACGCTCTGATAAAAGATGCTATCAAGATACTAGAACTAGCAAAAACAAAAAATGTCAAAATCTATCTACCTGTAGATGTTGTAAATACAGATAATATTGAAGAACATAAAAATATCAAAATCACCCCTTCTCAAGATATACCTGAAAGCTATATGGCAGTAGACATAGGACCAGCAAGCACAAAATTATTCACTGAAGTTATCCATTCAGCCCAGACAATTATCTGGAATGGACCTTTAGGCATTTATGAGATTTCTCAATTTTCACGTGGTACATTTCATATTGCACATTCTATTTCTGACACCTATGCTTTTTCTCTGATTGGTGGTGGTGATACTGCTGATGCTATTGATAAGGCTGGTGAAAGAGATAATATGAGCTTTATTTCTACAGGTGGTGGGGCTTCATTAGAATTACTTGAAGGTAAAATCCTCCCAGCATTTGAAGTCTTGGACAAAAAATAAGATTATGAGGATAATTTTGGTTTTATAAACTTGTTGGAAATTTTCTTAATAAAGGTATTGATATGATGAATGTATTTATGAAAAAAAAATCGCTTGTAGCTAGGGAAAGTTTCCAAAATACTCAACATATTCACTTTGAAGAAGGAATCATCCTTTGGATTGATCTCTTACATCCTACGATTGAAGAAGTTTCTTATATTGCCAAAACATATATGCTTGATATTCCAACCAAAGAAGAAAGAGAAGAGATTGAACAAAGTGCAAGGTATTGGGAAGATAGCACCAGTATAACCATCAATACCTATTTTTTGATACGCAGTTCAGAATTTGAACTCCACAATAAGACCGTTACATTTATCCTATATAAAGGCATCCTATTCACTATCCGATACAATGAATTTAAAGTATTTGATGAAATTCAAGAAAGAGTTTTAGCCAGTCCAAAAAACTTTGAAGATGGATTTGATCTTTTGAGTAAAATCTTTGAAGTTCGTATTGAAAAAGATGCTGATATGTTAGAAGGTGCTGGTAGAGAGACAAGTGAATTAAGAAAAAATGTGGTTTTCAATGACAAAAATATTAATCATGATATTATCCTCACCAAGCTCTCAATCCTACAAGAAATCAATATGAATCTACGTGACTCCTTATTTGACAAACGTCGTGCCATTACTGCATTGCTAAAAAGCGATAAAGTCGATATGGATGTCAAAAAAAATCTTACCATCGTCCTCAAAGATATCAATTCACTCGTAGAATTTACAACCGTAAATATGAACGTCTTAGATAATATTCAAAATCTATTCACCAGCCAAATCAATGTCGAGCAAAACAAAATAATCAAGGTTTTCACAGTTGCTACGATGGCAATGATGCCTCCTACTCTCATTGGCACAATTTATGGGATGAATTTTGAACATATGCCTGAGCTGCATTGGGAATTTGGATATCCTATTGCCATTATTGTGATGATAATTTCTACAATACTCCCTGTGATTTATTTTAAAAAGAAGGGTTGGTTGTGACCACTTGGCTTATAGATCCAAATGCTTGGGCTGCTTTAGCGACACTAACCCTTCTTGAAATCATACTTGGTATTGATAATATTATTTTTATTGCTATCATTGTAGGAAAGCTTCCAGAACATCAGAGGAATAAAGCTAGGATTTTAGGATTGATGTTAGCGATGATCACTCGCATAGCATTACTAGCATCTCTTTTTTGGATAATGAAACTTACTGATCCAATTTTTGAGCTTCTTGGTAATCAAATTTCAGGCAAAGATATTATCCTCATTCTTGGTGGTTTGTTTTTGATATATAAAAGCACAAAAGAAATCCATACTCAACTTACCCCTAACCAACAAGAAAAAAATAAATACATCAAATCACCAAATTTTTTCATTGCACTTCTTCAGATAGCTATCTTAGATATTATATTCTCGCTTGATTCAGTTGTTACTGCAGTGGGGATGGCTGAACATTTATCTGTGATGGTTATTGCCATTATATTAGCTGTGATCATAATGATGATCGCTTCAAAAAGCATTTCAGATTTTGTAGAATCTTATCCAACGATAAAAACACTTGCATTAGCTTTTTTACTCATCATAGGTATTGCTCTTTTAGCCGATGGTTTTGACTTCCATATCCCTAAAGGCTATATATATTTTGCAATGGCTTTCTCACTCATAGTTGAATGCATCAATATTTACACAAGAAAAAATTCAAAAAAATAAAACCTTCATTGATGATAGTTTTATGAATTAATTTATTCTTAAAACTACATCTTCTATAATCATAAATTATTTTATAAAAATATCTTCAAGGAAATAAGTTTATGAAAAAAATATTTTATTGTGTAATTTTGATTTCTTCAATCCTTTCAGTTAATGCACAAGAAAAACCACCAGCTTCACCCCCAGCACCTACAAAAGTTTCTGATGATGAGCCTAAGGAAAATAATATTACCGGAGGTTTATTCATAGGATTTAGCTACGGAGGAGATCTGATATATGATGATGTTAAGCTTCCAAATAATTTATACACCTACAATGTCAAAGACAAAAAACCAAATTATTTAGACTCCTTTAACCCTGATGGTATTGGATTTGAAGCAAGATTAGGATTGATAAAAACCTTCAAAAATATAGGTCTTCGTGCGTATGCTTATTATGGAAAAAGTTGGCTTAGTTATGAGAGTTTAGGATTCAACGAAAGAATATCTAGCTTGATTGTTGGGACTGATGACTTTATTCAAACAGGGTATCTTGATGTGCAGTATTATGGTGGGATAATCGATCTGATGCTTGGTGCTTTTCAAAGCAAGGGTTTTAGTGCATATTTCACACTCGGTGGGGGTTATCAATATACAAACTACACCTCAGCTGGAACATTTTCTGTTGGGGATAAAAACAATGATGCTACAAGCATATTCAGTGGAAAAACAGTTACAGATATCTATAGCGGTAGGAATAAAGCAAGTGTAGTAGAATATGCAAGTCCTGTTGTGAGTCTAGGACTTGGAGCTATTTCTGGCAAACACCATATGCTTGAAGCTAATATGCGCTACATCATCAACACACCAACAATTGATGCTTACACTACGGTTGCCTATGAAGGAACTGCTTACAAAGGGATAGATCTTACCACTACTCATACAAAAAGATATAATGATGATGAACACATTATGATTCAAAACAACATCATGATACATCTTAATTTTATGTTAAGTTATTCGTATATATTCTAAATATTCAAAAAAATATTATTCTAAGATATTCCAAAAACCCTTTGGAATATCTTATCCACATTCTTAGTATAATAATCATAATTAAAGCACTCTTTAATAGATTTTTCATCTATAATACTTAATAATTCAGTATCTTTTAATAAATGTTGCAAATAAAGACTTTCTCCTTTTTCGTTCAATGCACTTTTCCCATGTCCTAAATCCTCCCATACCTTCATTGCATTCCTTTGGACTATTTTATAACTATCCTCTCTACTCAATCCTTTTTTAGGTAACTCAAGCAATATCCTTTGGGAAAATACTAATCCACCTGTAAGATTGAGATTTTTCATCATATTTTTTGGATATACAACCAAATTTTCAATCAACCCCTTCAAACGATCAAGCATAAAATCACTTGTGATAAAAGCATCAGGCAAAATAAATCTCTCGACAGAACTATGACTAATATCACGCTCATGCCACAAAGCGACATTCTCCATCGCAGGAATAGAATAACTCCGTATGACACGGCATAACCCTGTAATATTCTCACTTAAAACAGGGTTTCGTTTATGAGGCATAGCAGAACTTCCTTTTTGTCCGGGAGAAAAATATTCTTCAGCTTCATAAACCTCTGTTCGCTGATAATGCCTAATAGCAACAGCAATCTTTTCACAACTAGAAGCCAATAAAGCCAAGTCATTTATCAATCTAGCATACCTATCCCTTTGGATAATTTGGTTGCTTGCAGGTGCGGGCAAAAGGTCTAGTTCTTCACATACTATCTCTTCAAGCTCCATAGGAGTATGTGCCATATTACCCATTGCACCACTAATAGCACCTACTGAAATAACTCTCATTGTTTGATTCAAAGATTCTAAATGTCTATTTATCTCATCATACCATATTGCTAAGACCAAACCAAAAGTAATTGGCTCACCATGTATGCCATGACTACGACCTACCATCAAAGTATTTTTGTATTCAAAGGCTCTTTTTTTTATAGCTTCTTTTAAAAATTCAACATCCTCTAAAATTATCTTCAAACTATCCCTAATCTGCAATGCCATAGCCGTATCAATACAATCACTAGAAGTAATCCCATAATGTACAAACCTTGATTCTTCGCCTAAACTTTCAGCAACAGAAGTTGTAAAAGCAATCAAATCATGCTTAGTAACAGTTTCAATCTCATTGATCCTATCAATATCAAACGAAGCATTTTTACAAATCTTTTGACAATCATCATCAGGTATAAAACCTAATTTATTCCAACCTTTCACGACTGCTTTTTCAACCTCAAGCCAAGCAGAATATTTTGCCTTCAAGCTCCATATTTGTTTCATTTTTTCCCTAGCATATCGTTCAACCATAAGAATCCCTTAAAAATTTATGAATCAAATCAATGAAGTCAAAAAAGTATAATCAAAATTAGAAGAAAAATCCAATAAAATCAAAAAACCAAATCAGACTTTGGCTTCTTCTCTCTTCTGTAAATATTCCCACCTAGAATCAACATCTTTTTGAAATTGTTCAATGATATGTTCATTTTCAGGCTTGAAAAGATGCTTAAATCTACCCTGTGCAGCTAAATAATCTTTCACTGGAATAACATTTTTAGGACGATAAGTAATCCTAACCTCAGTACCATTAATGATTTCAAAAAGTGGGAAAACAAGGCTATCTACAGCTAAATCACTTATTTCTACTGTCTGATTAGCATCAAATCTCCATTCTGTCGTGCAAGCACTCATAGCGTTGATAAAAGTAGGTCCTTGTGTATCAATGGCTTGTTTTATTTTTTTATTCATATCTTTCCACTTATTTGGAGCAACTTGAGCTACATAAGGTGATCCATGTGCAGCCATTACGAATAAAATATCTTTCTTTTTTTCTTTTTTACCATAGCTAACCCTACCAGCAGGCGTAGTAGAAGTACTTGCTCCAATGGGTGTAGAACCACTCCTTTGTCCACCTGTATTCGCATAAACTTCATTGTCCAAACAAATATAAGTCATATCATGACCTCGCTCAAAACAACCACTAATCCATTGAAAACCTATATCATAAGTAGAGCCATCACCACCAAAGGCAATAAACTTAGGTTTTTGTCCATTATATTTACCTTTTCTTGCCAAAGCCTTATACATTGCTTCTACACCAGCCACAGCAGTAGAACCATTTTCAAATCCAATATGTATCCAAGGAACATCCCAAGAAGTATGAGGATACACTGCTGTTGATACTTCTACACAACCTGTAGAATTTCCCAAAACAACAGGACCATCTACTGCATTAAGCACTTCTCTAATAATCATCCCATGAGCACATCCCGGACACAAAAGATGAGAACCTTCAAATTTTTCTGCTGATTTGCTAAATTGCTTCAAATTTTTTATTTCTTTTACCATCAATTCTCCTTTAGCAAAAGCTTAGCTTAGGACCTCTAAGTCCTATAAATTGCTGTGTAGGGTGAGTGAGTTTTCCTAAATTAGCATTATTTTGAAGTTCATTATAGATATTAACTAAATCAACTTGCCTCAAATCCCTCTCACCCAAACCATAAATATAATTAGAAAGGACAGGATGTTGCGTACCTTGAGCCTGATAAAGAGAAGCTGCAACTTCATTGAATAATGCCCCCATAGCACCTGCTGGCAAACTTTTATCCATAATCGCAAGTGCTTTGAGCCCCTTAAGGACATTCCCTAGCTTCAAATATGGAAAGGGTCTAAACACACGAATGGTCACCACTCCTGCTTTAATCCCCTGTTCTTGACGAACTTTCTTTGCTGCAACACGAGCAGATTCCACCGTAGTACCTAATGCAAAAATAGCAACATCTGCATCTTCTATGTCATAAGTTTCAATAAGATTATACTTACGACCTGTAAGTTCGGCAAAATCATTAAATACTTCTTCAATCACTATATCAGAATGCATCAAAGAATTATGCAACTGGGCTTTATGTTCAAAATGCCAATCTTCTTCAGCTTGTGCACCATAAGTAGCGGGTTTTTCAAAATCAAGTAAAGGATTTTTACTCTGATAATCACCAATAAAAGAATAGGCAACCTCATCACTCAAAGGACGAACATTCTGAGCAGTGTGAGAACTTAAAAATCCATCTTGATTGACAATAGTAGGTATTCTTACCTTCATATTTTCTGCAATTTTAAAAGCCATTAAACCAAAATCATATGCTTCTTGAGGATTACAAGTACAAAGATTTATCCAGCCTGCATCTCTTCCTAAATACATATCTGAGTGATCCCCATGAATATTCAAAGGAGAAGCAAGTGCTCTATTTACTAAATTAAGCACTATAGGCAAACGCATCCCTGAAGCTTGATACAAAACTTCAATCATCAATGCAAAGCCCTGTGAACTTGTAGCTGTAGCAACTCTTCCTCCTGCTGCTGCTGCACCAACACAAGCACTCATAGCAGCATGTTCTGATTCTACCATTACAAATTCACCATCAACATAACCATTACCTATAAAACTACCATAATTTTGCACAATGGGGGTAGAAGGTGTGATGGGATAAGCAGCCACTACATCAATACGAGCTTGTCTAAGGGCGTGAGAAGCAGCCATATTTCCATCCCAAACCTCTACTTCTTGTAATTCAATCGGATTTGCCATTATCTCTCCTTCAATCCCTTTTTTTCTCTTCTTTTTTAGGCCAGTTATTCAAAGCAGATACATTATCTTGATGATCACTAAACATCAATAAAGATTTTGGATTTGTAGGGCATACACTCACACAGATTCCACACCCTTTACAATGAACATAATCAATCCCACTAAGCTTTTCATTCCTAGAAAGGATTGCAGCATCAGGGCAATAAACCCAGCAATTAAAACAATTTATACAAATTTCGCTATTGTGAACAGGTTTTTCAACCCTCCAATGAGCAACACTAGCCTTAAAAGAGCTTTCTTGAGTATAATCACGCTCATCATTATGAAAATCTAATGCTTCTTGACCTTTTTCTTCAAAAGGAAACAAAATAGCACCAATTTCAAAATCATTCCAACCCTTCATTACAGACTCCTTCATTTCACTTCATCATAAGCCCGCTGGATAGCAAGCATATTTGCATCAATTATTTTTTGTGGTAATTTTTTGCCTAAAACTTTTTTAAACGCTTCTTTAAAAAACTCAATTTCAAGCATACCTGAAACCTTTATAAATGCTCCTAGCATAGGAGCATTTGGAATAGGTTTACCTAAAGTATCAATAGAAATCTGAATGCAATCTAAAATATATATTTTCTTGCCTTCAAGATCAGGTTTTTTATTTATCAATTCTTCTTTGCTTAAATGTGTCGAAATGATATATTGCGTAGTTGGTTTTTCATCCACACAAATATCTGTGATAAAAGTGAGTCCAGGATCAATCACCAAAATATAATCAGGACTCATAAACTTTTCGTGATTCAAGATAGGTTCAGAATCAATACGATTGTAAGCTGTCATAGCAGCCCCTCTCTTTGCAGAACCATACAAAGCAAAAGCTTGGACTTCCTTCCCAGTTCCAGCGACGACATCAGCTAAACCTTTTGCACCAGTTATAGCTCCTTGTCCGGCACGCGAATGCCATCTGATTTCAAACATACACTATCTCCTTGCCTGTATTTTCAAGTTGCTGTTGTTTTAAATAATCTAAATGCAGATAATCGTAACTCTGCCTAAGAATGAATATCATTCTAATTTGTAAAAACGATACAATTCTAAACTATTTCTTTTAGAATTCTACTTTATTTTGTCTAAACAATCAAAATCTGTAAAAATATAAGTTTAAATAATAATTTATTTTGTATAAAATTGTAACATTTAAAGAGTTTTGATGTATTCTAAAGCCTCTAAAGTATCTTCAAATAAATCCTCACAAACCTTATTCAGAGCCTCATAATCTCCATATCCACTCCTTACCCCTATAGGGAACACTTTAGCATCAATGGCTGATTGGACATCTAAAATAGTATCCCCTATCATAAAAACTTTGTAATCTAAAATATTTGCATTCATCTTTTCAAGAGCTTTTAATATAGGTTCTTTATGAGGTTTTGGAAATTTCACATCTTCAATACCAATGATGACCTCAAAATACTCTAAAATACCCAAATATTCTAACAATTCTTTGGAGTATTTCGCAGTTTTTGTAGTCACAATACCTAATCTTGAAAATCCACTTGCTATCTGAATAGATTTTGTTGCATTAGGTAACATTTTTGTCTTTTGCAGGTAAATACTTTTATAATACAACCTATAAGCCTCTACACAAAAATTAATATTATTATCACAAGCCCCTAGAGTGAAAAACATATCTTCTAAAGTATATCCTATCACCTTCCTTACAGAATCTAAAGTTGGTATTTGTATGTGATTTTTTTCACATGCAACACAACAACTTTCATAAATTGATTCTACAGAATCAATAAGCGTCCCATCTAAATCAAATAAAATTATTTTTTCTTTTTGCATGATAAGTCTTTTTGAATAAAACCAGCAGAAAAAATCCCATATTTTGTTTCATACCAAATAATTCCCAATACCACCAGAAATGCTAGAAATTGTGAAAATGGATATGAAATCCATACACCTTCAATACCATAATGCTTGCTTAAAATAGGGAGTAAAATCACTAAAAAGAGCAAAGTATAACAAATAGTAATCAAAAAAGAACTTTTCGTTCTCTGTACAGATTGAAAAAATATTGCACACACGACATTAATACCTAACAAAATATAACCCAAATAATAAACATTCATTGCCTTAAGTGTATCTTCCAATAAATAAGGATCTCGCAAAGCAATATCATCTTTTAAAAACAACCTAACAAGATGAATATCAAGACTATAAAAAATAAAATAAATACCAATACCCACAATCACAGAAACACTAATACCAAATAAAAAAATATTCCTAACACGTTCCAAGCTCCTTGCACCATAGCTAAAGCTAGCTATAGGCTGAATACCTTGTGCTATAGAAAGAAGCACTGTAAAAAAAATAATCCCACTATACATCACAATACCATAAATAGAGACACCTCTCTCACCAGCTATCCCCATGATAGTAGTATTGAACAATAACATCACTACAGCTGCACTCAACTCAGATACTGATTGTGGGATACCACTTTTTGCAGAAGAAATCACAGAAGCAAAATTAAAACGTCTTATAAAATACAATTTTCCTTTTTTGAATAAAAAATGTTGCAAAAGAACACAAAAACCTATAGCATGACCTAAAACAGTGGCTAAAGCACTCCCATAAATACCCATTTCAAAAACAAATAAAAATAAATAATTCAAAATAATGTTCATTAAAGAACCAATAATCATAGCAACCATAGCCAATATAGGTTGTTTATCATTGATAACAAACATATCACTCAAAGGATGCAATACAAGAAAAATAGAACCCAAAAAAATCACTTTCAAATATTCCACAACCAAAGGTTTTAAATTTTCACTACTGCCAAGCAACAAAGCAATATGATCAACAAAAAACCATAAAGTTATGCCTATCACCAAAGTACTGATAATAACAAAATAAAAAACTGAACTAAAAATCAACCTAGCACGATGGACTTCATTTTTGCCCAAAAAATATGAAATAATTGAAGCAGCACCCAAACTAAAGAGCAATTCATATGATATCAACATAGGAAAAACTGGCCAACAAATACTGATAGCAGCTAGTGCTTCTTCGCCTAATTTTTTGCCTACAAAAATACCATCAACGGTAGAATAAGTAGAAAGTGCTATCATCGCACACAAAGAAGGAATAAAATAATAAAAAAATAATTTTTTTATGGGATCATTTCTTAAGTCAATATTAAACATAAAATCACCTAAATATTATCAACTTCAACAATAGTCTAATTTTAAAATCAAAGCAATAAAAAAGAGAGTCAACTTAGAATTCTACAACTATCATAAGAAATAATCAAATTGGATAACTTTTGAAATTGAGGGTATGGTATACAAAAACTAAAAGTCTCTGTATATTAAGAAAATTATCTTTTTGAGAATTGAGGACTTCTTCTAGCTTTCTTCTTGCCGTATTTTTTTCTCTCAACTACTCTGGAATCTCTGGTCAATAGTCCTTTTGGCTTCAAAATAGCACGGAATGATAAATCATAAGCATTCAATGCCTTAGAAATACCATGTCTAAGTGCTTCTGCCTGAGCAGAATAGCCACCACCTAAAGTAACTGCTTGAATATCTACTGATTTTTCTTGCTTGGTCAATATCAAAGGTTGCATTACTTTCATTTTAATAGCCTCGTGTCCACCAAGCCATTCATTCAAATTTTGACCATTGATGATTATTTTTCCACTACCTGAAGCAAGCCAAACTTTTGCTATTGCTGTTTTTCTTTTTCCTGTTGCATAAATTTTTGCCATCTTAAGATTCCTTATTATTTACTTTTTGTAATTTGAGCAGTGTGAGGATGTTCACTACTTTTGTAAACTTTGAGTTTTTTGATCATTGCTCGTCCAAGTTTGGTTTTTGGCAACATCCCTCTAACAGCAAGATGATAAAGCTTTTCAGGCGATTTATCCAACATTTCTTTGAGTGTTTTGCTTTTTGTGCTACCAAAATAACCAGAATGTGAAAAATATTCCTTATTTTCAAGCTTCATTCCAGAAAACTTAACCGCAGTAGCATTTACAATTACAACAAAATCTCCACAATCTACATTTGGTGTATAGCAAGCCTTATGCTTCCCTCTTAAAAGAACAGCTATCTCAGTAATCAGACGACCAAAAGTTTTATCTTTGGCGTCCAAGACTACCCAATCACGTTTTATCTCACTAGCTTTAATGGCTTTTGTAATATCCATATCAATGACCTTTAATTGATTTCATTTTCAAAACTTTTCATAAAAACAAGATAGCTATTATAAGATAAAAATCTTATAAAAAGCTTAATTTAAGCTATATTTTATCTAAAAGCTTGTTCTTGATATTCTAAAATCCGCTTATTTTCTGCACTAATACAATATTCTTCGTCATAAGTTTTTTGGACAACAGAACGGATAATATCCCTTTGTGTATCACATCCCTTGCCATCAAGCATATCCAATACAATAGAATAAAATTGAATATCTTGCACGATAGCATTCAAAGCTTTATCCCTATCTTGCATATAAATTTTTTCATCTTTTGTATATTCTAAAACCCTAATCATTATACGATCAAAAATTTTCAGGGCTAAATTTTGGGGTTTTATTATATTTTTAACGATTCCTTTAGCTCTATCTAATTGACCTTCTAAATCAGGTCTACCAATATAAACCAACACCGAAAGGATAATGATTGTCGTATCAATCTTGGTGCCTAAAGATCGAGTTTGCCATTTTATTAAAAATTTTTCTATATAAGAAAATTGAGCTTTTTGTTTAAAATTTATCAAAGGCTTTAGCCCCCTTTCAATAAACTGTGATATTATATAAAAAACAGCCTTCAAAGTTATACATAGACAAGGTAAAAAATGAAAATAGTCTTTCTAGATGCCAAAACACTTGGGCAATCAAATTTAGATCCGATAAAAAAGCTTGGTGAACTCATAGTATATGAGACTACACAGCCAAATCAAACCCTCCAAAGATGCCAAGAAGCTGATATTGTCCTGACAAATAAAGTTGTCTTGAATGCCTCGACTCTCAATGAATTGCCAAAACTCAAACTTATCTGTGTTACAGCTACAGGGACAAATATTATTGATACACAAACAGCACAAAATTTAGGTATTGCAGTAAAAAATGTCGCTGGATACTCTACACAAAGTGTAGCACAACATACCCTTACGCTTGCCTTAAATTTAATGTCAAGACTAAATTATTATGATGAGTATTGCAAAAGTGGTAAATGGTGCAAAAGTGATATTTTCACTCATATCAATGGAGGACTCAATGAATTAGATGGAAAACAATGGGGTATCATAGGTCTTGGAAGCATTGGCAAAAAAACCGCAAGTTTAGCTCAAGCCTTTGGTGCTCAAATCAGTTATACTTCTACAAGCGGTAAAAATCTTGATGATACTTATACTCAAAAATCACTCTATGGACTTTTGGAAACAAGTGATATTATCTCTATCCATGCACCTTTGAATGACAAAACAAAAAATATCATCACCCAAAAAGAATTATCCTTATTAAAAGAAGGAGCCATACTTATCAATGTAGGTCGTGGAGGTATTGTGAATGAAAATGATATGGCAAACACACTTCAATCAAAAAATATTTTTTTTGCTACAGATGTCTTAGAAGTCGAACCAATGCTTGATGACCATCCTTTTTTAAATCCTAAAATTCAAAATAAACTAATCCTCACTCCTCATATTGCTTGGGCTTACGGGAATGCAAGAGAAAAATTATTAGATTTAGTTATCCAAAATATCAAAGATTTTATTAAAGAAAATCAATCCTAAATCTTTTGATATAATCCAAAGACCCAAATATATTAAGGCAATCAATGCAAATAGGAAAAATCCAAACACTTCAAATCAATAGACTCACCCAACATGGTGCCTACCTAAAATCTAACGATGATGATGAAGAAATCTTATTGCCCAATAAATTTCTCTCCTCCACTCTTGATATAGGAGATTTCATAGAAGTATTTTTATATACAGATTCTGAAGACAGACCAGTGGCAACAACACAAAAGCCCTTTGCTATCCTAGGGCAAATCTGCCCACTCAAAGTTGTATCGATTCAAGATAATGGATGTTTTTTAGATATGGGGATTGACAAGCATATTTTTATGCCTACAAAAAATCCAAAACGATTCAAACTCAATGAAAATATAGTCATCAAAATCAACACAGACAAACAAAACAGACTCATCGCAAGGCTAGGATTCAAAGAATCTTTACTGCCATTCAAAGGAAATGGAAAACACCTCAAGGTAAATATACTCCCATTTGAAAAAACACCACTTGGGATTGGCTGTGTTGTGAATGAAAAATATTATGGCTTACTTTATCACAACCAAATATTTAGCCCTATACAATTAGGTGAATACCAAAATGCCTATATTACAAATATAAGAGCTGATGGCAAACTTGATCTTTGCATAAAATCTCCTCAGCATTTATCAGAAGAAAAACACCAACTCTTAGAACTCATCAAAGACAAAAAAATCCTAGAACTAGATTTCAATTCTTCACCAGAAATCATTCAAAAAATCTGTCGAATGAGCAAAAAAAGCTTCAAAACCATTATCAATACTCTAGTAAAAGAATCAAAAATAAAAATCCTTGATAACCCAAAACAAGTAGGTAAAAAAATAATCCAAATAGCTTAAAAAATTTTACCTATACATTCCAAGCATGCACAATTTTTATAAACTGATATTTTTTATTGTTTGAGATCCTATGTTATGGTGAGGGGTGAGATTGAAGGCATTGAATATGAAACATTTCATTACAATATCAAATCTTGCATATTTGTATCCCTTTAGGTATATAATGCTTATCAATAATAGATTTCAAAGGATACCAAATGGTAGTTTTTGTCAGTGGAGCATCAAGCGGATTTGGGAAAGAGATTTCAAAAAAATTTATAAAAGAAGGGCATAAAATAATCGCTCTTGCTAGAAGGAGAGATCTACTCATAGGACTTCAAAATGAGCTTGGGGAAGCTTGTCAAATCATCATCAGTGATGTTAATGATATCTTTTCAATACAAAATCAACTCAAAAAACTCCCTCAAGATTTCAAATCAGTTGATATACTCATCAATAATGCAGGATTAGCACTTGGTTTAGAATCTGCAGAAAAAGCTGATATTAATGATTGGGAAAAGATGATTCAAACGAATATAAATGGACTCATAAAGCTCACTCATTTCTTCCTGCCCCAAATGGTGTCAAATAAAAAAGGTCATATCATCAATATTGGATCGATTGCAGGGACCTATCCATATCCTGGAGGAAACATATATGGTGCTACAAAAGCATTTGTGAAACAATTCAGCTTAAATCTTCGTGCAGATTTGTATGATAAAAATATCCGAGTGAGCAATATTGAACCAGGCTTAACCGGAGGGAGTGAATTTTCCCTCATCAGGTTTAAGGGCGATAATAACAAAGCAAATAAAGTTTATGAAAATACAAAACCACTCCAACCTAAAGACATTGCTGAAGCTGTATGGTGGGTAGCTTCTTTGCCTGAACACATCAATATCAATAGGATTGAAATGATGCCTACAACTCAAGCACCCGCAGCACTGAATGTAGCCAAAAATTAATTTTATTTAAAATGCAAAAGCAAAATAGCCAAGATCACTAATGGAGCAATATATTTCACAATAAAAAACCATATTTTAAATAACTTTTGACCAAAAAAATGCTTACTAAATTCATAGGCTTTTTTCCTCCCAAGAAACCAACCCAAAAAAACTACCGAACAAAGTCCACCCAATGGCATCAAGATACTTGAAGTTACAAAATCTACCCAGTCAAAAAAACTTTTATCAAAAAAAGTCAATCTATCAGCATAATGACTATCAATGGAAAATATCACCAAAAGTCCTATGATATATACAAATAAACTTGTCCAAAAAGTAGCACTCAATCGCTTGAATCCAAAACGATTGATGAGGTATAACACCACAGGTTCTAATAAAGAAACCGTAGAAGTGATGCCTGCAAAAATCAAAGCACAAAAAAATAAAATGGCTATCACATTCCCCACTAAACCCATCTTGCCAAAAATAAGGGGTAAAGATACAAAAACCAATCCAGCACCTTCTTCGGGCTTACCTCCATATGCAAATATAAAAGTAAATATCATCAATCCGGCTATCAAAGAGATAAGGATACCGGGTATCACAACCCATAAAGAACTTTTCAAAAGATTTTCATTTGATTTTGTAAAAGCAGCATAAGTAACAATAGTCCCCACTCCAAGACTCAGAGAAAAAAATACCTGCCCTAAAGAAGCAAAAATAACTCCTAAATTGATTTTTTCAGGATGGAAGGCAAACATAAAATCAAAAGCCCTACCAAATGAAGGCATACCCATGGCATAAATGAGCAAACCAATGAAAATAATGAACAACAAAGGCATCAAGACAAAATTAAGCTTTTCTATGCCGTTTTTGATACCCTTACATACAATCCAAGCAGTCAAAAACAAACAAACACTAAAACCTAAAATCTGCCACCAAAGGCTATTGTCTCTTAGATGAGCAAATTGGGCTTGAGAATAATCAAGATTCAAAGGCAAATCAAAACTAACTACGAATAAATAATAAAATATCCAACCAAGCACGACTGCATAAAAAGATAAAATCAATGGTCCACCAATCAAGAGTATCGCACTAACTTTCCAAAATTTCATAGGCTTAGGACTTAATTGCTCATAACAAGAGACCATATCTTTTTTGCCTCTATTGCCAATAATCATATCAACTAACAACATTGATACACCTACAGTAAATGTCAAGAATAAATAAAGGATAACAAAAGCTCCTCCTCCATTACTCCCAGCCATATAGGGGAATCTCCAAATATGCCCTAACCCTATAGAACTCCCTAAAGTCGCCAATATAAAACCAAATTTTGAAAAATTAGCCAAAATAAATCCTTATGCAAACAAATCTAAAATCTTAGCAACCCAAATCACAATAACAACAAGTGGAGCAATATAGCGAAGGATAAAAAACCATAATTCAAACATATTTTTTGATAAAAAGTTTTCAGAAAGCTCATAAACTCTCTTTTTACCCACAATCCATCCTACAAAAATCACGGATAAAAGTCCACCCAATGGCATCACAATAGCCGAAGAAGAAAAATCTACCCAATCAAAAAGGCTTTTGTGAAAAAATGTAAGCTTTGCCTGATAGTCTGCATTCAAAGATAATATCAACACAATCCCCGCAATATATATCCCTAATACAATAAGCCAAGTGGCATTAGCTCTTTTCAATCCAAATCTATCAATAATATACATTACAGAAGGCTCTAGTAAAGAAATTGTCGAAGTAATACCGGCAAAACCCAATGCACATAAAAATAAAATTGAAATCACACTGCCAATCAAACCCATTTTACCAAAAATAAGAGGTAAAGATACAAAAACCAATCCAGCACCTTGTGTAACTTTGGCTCCATATTCAAAAACAAAAGTAAATATCATCAATCCAGCTATCAAAGAGATAAGGATACCGGGTATCACAACCCAAATAGCACTTTTCAATAGATTTTGCTCTTGAGTGCTTGAAGCTGAATAAGTGATGATAATCCCTACCCCAAGACTCAGAGAAAAAAATACCTGCCCTAAAGAAGCAACCAAAACATTTGTCGTGATGTCTTCAAAACGAAAGGCAAACATAAAATCAAAAGCCCTCCCAAACGAAGACATACTCATGGCATAAATGAGCAAACCAATGAAAATAATGAACAACAAAGGCATCAAGACAAAATTAAGCTTTTCTATGCCATTTTTGATACCCCTTGAGACAACCCAACCGGTAATGCCCAATACTGCAGTGAAACCTAAAATTTGAGGCCAAATTGAATGAGTCAAAAGATTATCAAACCTAGCTTCAGACGCACCTATATCTTGAGGCAAATCAAAACTAACTACAAAAAGATAATACAAAACCCATCCAAGCACAATAGAATAAAAAGTCAAAATAAAAGGTCCACCAATAAGGGTGATGCCAGCATATCCCCATCGCTTTTTTTTACTCGGATCAAGCTGTTTGAAAGCTTCAGTTGTATTTTTCCTCGTGCTTTGACCAATGATCATTTCTGCGACTAACATTGAAATCCCAATACTCAAAGACAAGAATAAAAATAAAATTACAAACCCACCTCCTCCACTCACTCCAGCCATATAGGGGAATTTCCAAATATGCCCTAACCCTATAGAACTCCCTAAAGTCGCCAATATAAAACCAAATTTTGAAAAATTACTCATCATTTCGCCTCAAAATAATTTAAAAACAAAAATATACTCAATTATATTTTAAAACTTGCAGTGGTTTTCAATAAATAATAAAATCAAATACATTGTTTGAAATTATTAAAATACTTTCAATAACCTTGCTCAATAATAAACCAAATATATAATACTTATATATCTTGCATAGTTATACCAATCAAATACTATTAATTTTAAATTAATTAAATTTTGATTAAATAAAAAATTTATTACTCAAAACGATACATAAAATGGATTATGCAAAATACCTAATTTAGATAGCAAAAGGCATTCATTAGTTTGTACTAAATGTGGTAATCCTGCATACTAATTGGAAAAAATATATTATATTTTGATTTTATTGAAGATTCAAAAACTAATAAAATTTGTAGCAAATGTGAAACATTAGAAAATATAATAATACAATAAAATATAATTTGAGCAATATACACAATCCAAGCATCAGATTTTTTAAAAAAATTAAAATATTGCTAAATCAAATTTTATAACCTCTAAAATTTTAAACTTACAACAAAATTCAATAAATTATCCTGATTTGTTCTTTATTGACAATCGCTAAATTAAGGAAATCCTCCAAATCAATATCACTATAACCATCAATATAAATCACAAAATCTTTCATTATTTGAAGTTTTTTCCTGACTGCATCATTGATTGATAAAAGATAATAAGAATCCTCACAAAAATAAAGCTTATTTGTTATGATTTCTTCTAAAGGCAAACTCAATATTTTGCCACTAATAAGGGCAAGATTCCTAGCAATATCCAATGAACTCATCTCATTTCTATTTGAAACAAGCTTCAAGCTACCTAATTCATTAGCTATAATCTTTGGTTTATCACAAAGGCTATAGACTTTATAGCCAATATCTAAAGATTGATTGATTTTGATCAAATCATTTTCTAAACTTTTCTTAATCTTTTCTCCTGCACGATTCACCCTTTCAATCGTAATATCACTGATAACAGGGTTTTTAGAACCTAATTCATTTTTACAAAAATCATAAGCAACCTCATCTTTCTTTTTATCAATAGGCTCATCAAGCTGCACTAAGATAAATTGTCTGTTGCCATTATCTTGTTCATTCAGCTCCATTACAGCTTGTGCGGTAGTCCCAGAACCAGCAAAAAAGTCTAGGATAATATCTGAATGTTTGGCACCTAAACTTATTAAATCTTTAATCAAATATTTAGATTTTGTATAGTTAAAAATATCTTTATTGAAAAGATTTTTAATTTCTGCACTACTATTTGCCGTTGAATATTTAGGAGAATAAAATGTTGTCTTTCCTCTTTTACTTGGCATATCTCCTAAGCTTGGTCGTTGTTTTTTATACAAAGAATAACCTTCTTTTGTTTTTTTAACTATCACTTCAAAAACTTCATTTTGAAATTTTTTTTCGTTCCAATACCAACTCATTTCTTTGTTATCAGTAATAGGCAATAATTCATAAGTATGTGTAGCATCTTTTTGCAAACTAAAAGTCAAACTTTTTTCATCAATGAAAATTGGAAAAAATAATTTTGGTCTTGCCGATCTAGGAGCATTTTTTCCTGTCGCTTTTAAGCTCCCACCTTCTTTCCACCAACCTATTTCATCTTGTTCCCACTCACTACTAGAATCTTCATCTATGAGTAAAACACCCATTTTAAATAAACCACTATCTTTAGCATAAATCAAGCAATATTCTTGAGTTTCCATCATTCCACTTGAATTATCATTTCCATTAAGTTTATTAACAATACTCATTGAATAAACAAAATTTCCCTCCCCAAAAATCTCATCACAAAGCAATTTCAAATTTGCTTGCTCATTATCATCAATACTGATGAATATCACGCCATCTTCACTTAGTAAATCTCTGGCTAATTTGAGTCTTGGCAACATAAAGGCAAGCCAACCTGTATGGCTCCTAGCAGAAGTGATATTCCTAAAAAATTTCAAAGCTTCGCTTGGTATTTCTTCATTATTTTCATTGATTTCTAACAACCCTACTTCAATCAGAATCTTTTTATAATCTTTCCTGAAATCATCTGGATAAATGAAATTTTCATTTTTAGTATTGTAAGGAGGGTCAATATAAATCATTTTTATTTTTTCATAATAAGCAGATTTAAGGAGTTTCAATACATCTAAATTATCCCCCCTGATGATAACATTTTGTGTTTCTTTGCACTTAGATTCTAGGGGGGGGGGGGCTAGTTTACTTTGTGTGATTTCAAGCTTGAGTTCTTTGTGAATAGGGGTAGAATAGAGTGCATTTGCCAATCCCTTCCCCGTCCAAGTGAGTTCATAACCTTGCATATTAGCATTTTTATTCACACCCAATAAGGTAGCAATAGCGTCTAAATTCACTTGATTATCAGAATCTATAGTTTGAGGAAAATGTTTTTTGAGGTTTTCAAAAAGAGGATTTTTAGATTCTCTTGAATCTATTATTTTGATACCTTGCTTTTGTAAATTGTTTTTATCTATCATTGCTATCTTCTTGTAATGTGGATTTTAATACATCTATAAGTTTTTGTTTATTGATTCTTGTTTGAAAAATCACCTTAATATTAGGCAAACGCCTATCTAATCCTTCAAAAAACCTTTTAGCATAATCAATCTTTTTCACTTCGTCATCAGAAATTCCTCTGATGCTATCATAGCCTTTTGTCTCACAAACAAAAAAGATTTTACTGCCATTTTTATCTTCTATCAAATAAGCAAAATCAGGCTCATAGTTTTTATAAGGTGTTGGGATAGAAAACTTAGGGAGTTTAGCAAAAACTTTAATCGTTTTATCATTTATGTTCATTGGATCATTTACCATAGCTTCTTTTTCAATATCACTATCATAAACACATTTTTCATAAAGATAATGTGCTTGAGGGATACTATCTTCATCTACAAAATGCCCTAATTTTTGCACTTCTATCTCTTCTTTTGGTTTTCCATTTGGATAAAAAAGCAAATCCTGATTGCTTATGTTTAAGATGGGTTCAAAATCATAAGAAACTGACTGGATAATATTTTTATGAATCTGTTCTTTTATGATATTTTTCAAAACCCCAAAAGCAAACTTTGGATTTTTGGAAAAATGCCTGTGGTTAAGTGCATTATAAACCTTCATCACAAAATCCAAAGATAAATTTTGCTCTTTTGAAAATTCTAAAATATTTTGGGCAATAAAAGTATTGTTATTAATATCTTTTTGTGGAAGGATTTTTTCTTCTTTTATAGTGATTTTATTATTAAAAGTATCATAATGCTTGCTTTGAATAAAAATATAATCTTGTGGGATTTCTTCTTGATTGAAAGCATTTACAATCTCTTCTATAAGTCTTTCTGTTTGAATATCTTGATAAACTATTTTAGTTTTTGCATTGATATATTCCCAAAGCTCTTTGAATTCTTGTGCTAGATTTTTTTTGATAGAGACTTTTGATTTTTGTTTATTAGCATTATTTGTTTGGAGATGTTTATTATTACTTGGTCTAAAAATCTCTAAAATAGAATCAAATTTATCGCCCAAAATATCTTTAATTTTAGAATTTTCATTCATAAGCTCATAAATTGGATTGATAATTTTAAAATTATCTGATTTTTCATCATATACAATAACATTTGCTTCTTCTAACATATTTATTATTTTATTGGCTTGCATTTGATTAAGTCCATAAGATTTAAGCATATCAAAATCTAAAGCCTTTTGATTGAAGCTAAAGCTAGATTCTTCAATCTCTTTTTGCAATCCTTCAATAAAACCTTTTTCCTCTCCGCTTACTACGACATCAAGATAGTTGATATCATAAAACACATTGCTATCACCACCAAGATAATCACATGTGATTCTTTTCCCTTCATCATTCACGCACAACCTTAAACCACGTCCAATTTGTTGATGACGTGAGATTTCAGAACTTGAGCTTGCGAGTTTTGTGATAGTGAAGATGTTTGGATTATCCCAACCTTCCTGTAATGCCCATACACTAAAGATAAAACGCAATGGTGTATCCAAATAAAGTAATTTTTCTTTCTGCTCTAAAATCAACTTCACGCCTTCTGCTTCTTTTTCTTCCTTACTCTTTCCATCTCCACTAAAATATCCTTGATGGACACACAAATCTCCACTAGAATCAAAATCTTTTGCCAAGTATTCTCTATAAGCTTTAGGTATATCAAGTTTTAAAATCTCTGCTCTTTTTAGCTTATAAATACGTTCAAATTCATTTTTAATAAATGGATTCTGTCCACGAAATGATTCAATATCAGGAATAAAAAAGAGTGATAAAGCCTTGATACCTTTTTCAAAAAGGCTTTGTTCTTTTTTGAAATGCAAATCAATACTCAAAGCAATAAGCTCTGCAGTTTGAATTTCATCTAATCTGTAGCTATCTTTAGATAAAGGAATGTTGGTTTGATTACTCAATATTGCACCATCTTTAGTATTCACCTTTATTAATTCAATCCCATTGAATTTAGGGTAATAAAGATTAGCACCTAAATCCTGTCCATAAAAAATATCTTTTTTATACTCAATATTGTCAAGAAAATAAGAAAATGTTGCTTTTTTATCCCTTGAATCTATTCTTATAAGCGAAGGTGCTTGATTTTGTCCACAAAGGGTATGAACATAAATCTGCTTGACAAGAAAAGTATTAAATGCACTGATAGAATCCAAACAATAAGCAAGATTGCTAAGCTTATGACTTTCTTCTTTAGGAAAGGTCGCACCAAATCGAAAATAAAGATTTTGGAATTTTTTAAATACATTGTAAAATTTTTCGCCTTTGAGCAAATGAGGCTCATCAATAATGCAAATTGGCTTGAGGGAAATGATTTCTTCAAAAATACTTTGATTACTAAAAAGATTTTCATTTTGTTTATGAAGAAGATTTTTCTGATCCTTGTCAATAGAGCTATTAGTCAAAATCAAGACTGAAAGTTCATCAGTATTTTTTATATAATGACTGATGATATTTAATAGACTTTTAGAATCATTATAATAGTATGGTTTCAGATATTTTTTATATTGTGTATAAAAATAATTTTTTGTAAGCTTGATATTTTGCTTGACTGACTCTAAAATCGCCTTACGCGGAACAAAAATAATGAATTTATTTTGTGAGTAAATCTTATTGAGTTCAAAAATAAGATTAAGATAAGTAAAAGTTTTGCCCGTACCTGTTTCCATTAAAATATCAATGTTCAGATTAGGACTCAAATCCCTAAGCGGTATTTTACAACGACTTGAATTATAAAATTTTTCTAAACATTCTTTTAGATTTTCATTATTTTGTCTTTTAAAATCAAAATCCTTTAAAATTGAGATGATGTTATCAATACAATGCTGTTGGTACTCTTGCTTTTCAAAAATCACAAACCAATCCTTGAATCAAAAATAAAAATATCTTTAATATAAACTTGCTTTTTGAATAATTTTGTCCATCCATTTGCTTCCTTATTATAGCATTCACAATATTATATTTAATAGAATAAATTCAATCCACCAACCAAAAATCACAAAAATTTGGCATAATCTTTAAAACCAAAAGGATTTTAAGACTATGAAAATCAAAATCTATTATGAAGATACTGATTGTGGTGGGATTGTTTATCACACAAATTATATAAAATATTGCGAACGGGCAAGGAGTGAAAAATTTTTCTCACTAGGGCTAAGACCTTATGAAAATTCAAATGGTTTTGTTGTACATTCTTTAGAAGCTCATTTTTTAGGTAGTGCGACACTCGGAGATGAAATTGATGTATCCACACAAGTCATTCAAGTAAAAAATGTATCTATCTTGCTCAAACAAGAAATACATAAAAATCAAAATAAAATATTTGAAATGGAAATCAAACTAGGTTATATCAATCTCAAAACCCACATACCAACTCCTATACCAAAACATTTCTTGGAGGTTTTAAATGCAAAATAAAGCTATAAATATTTTAGAAGGCAAACCAAATATTACTTATCCTTGTGAATGGGAATACCGAATCATTGGAGAAAATGAAGATAAAATCAAAGAAGCTGTCTTTGAAACAATGCCAAGAGTTTATCAATTAGAAACAAAAAATAGATCTTCTAAAGGTCGCTTCATCAGCTTACACGCAAAAATCATCACTAATAGCGAAGAAGAACGTAATGAAATCTTTACAAAACTTTCCAAACACCCAGAAATCAAAATGGTCATCTAACCTTTTACATCTAAAAGCCCTTCTTCAAACTCAAACAAAGGTTCTATAATTGATTTCTTCACTTCAATATTAACAGAGTCAAAGCCACTGAGTTCCCCCTTATGTCTCTCCAAAATCTTCTTAACACTTTCATAAGAAACATAAATCCAAGCACTCACTCCACTATCATTAAGATATACCTTCCCTTCAAGCGGTCCTAAATGAGGATAAATAGCATAAAATTCCAAACTCTGCTTTTTGAATTTGGATGGTTTGATTTGTATCAAACCGTCTTTGTTAGAATCTGAAATGACAAAAGAAAGCACATTTTTATGTAATGAAAGCAATAAATTCCCCAAATTCAAAAAATCATAACGATTTTGAGCATTTGCAAATTTATCAATCAAAAAATCTTTATAAGCTTCTAATGGTTCTTTTTTAGATTCTTTTAAAATCTTTTCTAAATCACTTAAAATAAACTTCAAAGGACTTTTTTCAATCACTTCAATCATTTTAGGCTGTCTAATGAGATCAGACAATATGATAGCACCCACTGAACTACGCGACATATTTGCCCAATATTTTTGCCCTATCAAAAGCTCTTTATGGCTTTTTGTCCGTATAGTCTTATTACCCAATGTCAAAATATATTCACCATTTTTATCCTTGCCCAATACTTTTAACAATAATGGTAAAGTGGCATTAAAGCTAATATCTCCCTTGAGTTCACTTGATAAGGTATTTAAATGAGCAATAGAGGCAATTTGTTCTAACATAGTGTTCGTTTGACAAAATCAGCAATTTCAAAACTAATTTCAAACTTTGATTTCAATCCAGTATGATGAACACTATCCTTAGAAAAAAGTATCATTTCATTATTTTGCGATCCAAATGGATTATGCTTGCCAATGATATTCAAGCATACTATATCACAGCTTTTCCCACCCTTGTGGATATTTTCTAACATCTTTTTTGCACTCTCTTGAGGTTCCTGGCTATCAGATTCTGCTTTGAATCCAATCTTAAAGAGATTTTCATCATCAAGTTCTTTAAGAATATCTATATTTTTTTTACAATCTATCTGCCAATCATCACCAATTTTGTCTTTTTTCAATTTGGATTCAAAACGTATTTTTGGAACATAATCACTGATAGCTGCTGCCATAAACAAAATCACTTTTTTATCTACAGGTATCCTTTCTTTAATAGCCATCAAATAAGAAGATGTATCATCAACCTCGACTCTATGCACCCCTAAGGGCAATTCAAATGGAAAACCTGAAGACACCAAACTTACCTTTGCACCTAACATATAAAGAGCTAAAGCTAAAGTGCTTGCCTGAAGACCACTAGAATGATTTGAAAGGTAACGAACTGAATCTATACATTCAACACTTCCCCCGCCCGTGATGATAACCTCTCTATCCTTCCAATATACAGAAGTTATTAACCTTTGACATACCCTAAAGACTATTTCAAGGACTTCTTGCATAGCCCCCTTGCCATATATATTACAAGCAAGCAAGCCAACCCTAGGCTCAATAATATCAAATCCAAAATCCACCAATCGCCTCAAACTCTCTTGAACTTGTTTGGATTCAAACATCACTGTATTCATAGCAGGAGCCAATATTTTAGGTGCTTTACAAGCCAAAACAGTACTCAAAATCAAGCTATCAGCAATACCTACAGAGAGTTTTGATAATGTATTGGCACTAGCAGGTGCGATGATAGCTACATCAGCCCATCTAGCATAAGCAATGTGATTACAAGCAATCCCATCAATCTCATCTGCCCAACTTTCTGTCTGCTCATGCAAAACTTGGGTATGTGCTATAGCTTCAAAACTAAGCGGAGTAACAAATCTTTTGGCTTCCTCACTCATCACCACTCGGACTTTTGCACCAAGTTTTTTGAACATACTGACAAGTTCTATAGCTTTATATACAGCAATAGAGCCACTCACCAAAATCAATATATTTTTATTATCCAAAACATTGAGATTTTGCATCATTGTCATTACATTTGAGTTATTTTTCAAACAGCCCATCCTGTGGAATCAAAAAGATATATTCTCACTCATTTTTAAAATCTCCTTTTCGCCCAGCCATTTATCATTACCATCACTACTGTATTCAAATCCTTCCTTAACACTCCTACCAGTTTCATTTTTTAAAGTCAAAGCATAATCAATAGGGGTTTGAAAACTAATCGTTGGTCTTAAGATAAAAAATCCATCAAATTCTAATGCTAAATGTGAATCATCCTTAGGTATCATCACTTCGTGCAATTTCTCACCAGGTCTGATTCCTACGATTTTTATAGGTAGATTTGGTGCCAAAGCCTTCGCCAAATCTACAATCCTCATGCTTGGAATTTTTGGGATAAAAATCTCTCCCCCTTGCATCCTTTCCAAACTATCAAGCACAAAATCTACTCCTTGTTCAAGAGTAATCCAAAAACGCGTCATCCTATCATCTGTGATTGGAATCTCTTTAGCTCCCTGTGCAATCAAATGCTTGAAAAAAGGGATAACACTCCCTCTGCTCCCAACAACATTGCCATAACGCACGACTCCAAATTTAGATTTTTGAACACCTTTGATATTATTTGCTGTGACAAAAAGCTTATCACTACATAATTTAGTAGCCCCATAAAGATTAATAGGATTAGCAGCCTTGTCAGTACTCAAAGCAAGGATATATCCTACTGCATTACTCAAAGCAGCATCAATAACATTAGACGCACCATAAACATTAGTCTTAATACATTCCATAGGATTATACTCAGCAATAGGGACATGTTTGAGTGCGGCTGCATGTATGCAAATATCTACCCCCCTCAAAGCACTATCAAGCCTTTCTTTATCCCGTACATCGCCAATAAAATATCTCATCCGTCTGTCAGAAAAAACCCTAGCCATTTCATATTGTTTAAGCTCATCACGACTGTAAATAATGATTTTTTTAGGGTTATATTTTCTTAGGATTGTTGAAACAAATTTCTTGCCAAAACTCCCTGTGCCTCCAGTAATCAAAATTGTTTTATCATCAATCAAATGAGGCATTTTTTTCCTTTACCAGCGATAACCTAAACTCATTGTAGCAATTTTGAGCTGTCCTAACCCATCAGATTGATACATACTCCGTCGATTATCCTTAAAAGTTACTGAATACGCTACACCCAAATCAAATCCTCTGAAATTAAATTTTGCCCCCAAACCTACCATATAACCATCTGAATCTGGGATACCTATTTTATCTTGTGGGCTAGGTGCCTCATCATAAGCCAAAGAACCCATCAAACGCACTAAACTATTGGTATAAGTAACACCTAAACGATAAGTATTGGTGTCCCTCCAGCCAGCACCCATATTCATCACGCCAGCAAAATCAGCAAGTCCAACCATATTTTTCAAAGTATTGCTTGTGAAAACATTTTGATTAGCCACCATACCACTGAGTCCAGTATAAGTTGCATTAGCAAAATCAGGTGTGACTAAAAATTTACTCCCACGACTCCAAAATGTCCTCTCATACACACCTTCGATCCGTAATCTATCTTTAAAAAATGTCTGTGCATAGGCAATAGTCAATATCTCTGGCATTGTAACAGCAATATTAAGATCACCTGTAGTCAAAACATTCCCTATAGCCCCACCAATATAAGTAGTCGCAGATAAATTACCTTTCATATCAAATTTTACAGGTGAATTATACACGACTGAAAACATCCCATGATCAAAAACCTTTAAAGAAGCAGCCACACGATATCCGCCGGATAGGGCTTTACCATCAGATTTTTGATAAACTTTCGCAGTGCCATAAAGATTAGTAGTTTCAGACTCAAGAGAACCCATCAAATCCTTCATTGTACAATCAAATACCTTACAAAACTTTAATGCTAAATTTATCAATGGATTATCTTTGGGTATCAAGGCATTCAATTGATCATCATCAAGATTTAAAACCTGATCTTTGCTCAATGAAATGCCTGTGCCATCTTTGTCCAAAGGGACATAAACCACATTATTAAAACTCCCCATTGCATATAAAAGTCTTGGTGCAAAGCCTATAGAAAATCGATTTCCTATCGTATAGCTTATACTGGGTGCAAATTCAACCATCATGATAAAAACATCTTGCAAAAACTCTCCACCCTTACCCTCCCAATTCATTGCCAAACCCGAAGGAGCAACAAAACTAGCTCCAAATGTGAATCCATTATGAGTCTTTGACTTATAAAAAAACTTTGGTAAGATAAAGTTCGTATCACCTGTAGAGCCAAAGACTACCTGCTCATCTGGAGAAGAATGATATAAATTGATAGGATCTTTCATAATCCCTGAAGCAATTTTTCCAATCTTGCTATCATCAAATTTTAAGCTTGTAGACGAATACAATCCTTGATTAGTCGTAGGCACGTCAAATTTAAATCCTGGTATTGTGATGATAGAAGTAGCGATCTCAAACTCGCTTTTATTTTCTCCCCAATCATTTTTAAATCCCATATTAGCAGGATTATAATAGGTTGCATCTGCTCCTCTAGCCCCTGCAACATAGGCAGAACTGAGGGCTGTGGCATTAAGACTTTGTTCTTGGATTTTAAATCCATTTCCAAGAGCAAAAGAAGACAGTACAAGCAATGATAAAATCTTTTTCATCTCATCCCAAATAATTATATTAGATATTATAGTTGCATAGACAACTGAATTTTGCTGACTATTTTATAATAATATCGTTAAAATTCCTATTATCTAAAAAACATCTATCTTAAGGAAAAAAATGAAAGAAATACAAGAATTGCTAAAAGCAATGAATGAGAGAGGGGGGGGGGGCGTATGAAAGCAGCATAAAAATATCATTGATAAAATCAAAGATTTAGGATTAAAACTACTCTACTTTAAGGGATTCATTGATATGAATGAATTTATTAAAACACTCCCTAATCCCCACACAAATGGATAGTCATTCTTGTTCAGGAGGATTTGTAACTTCATCATAATCATCAATAGAAATCGCTACACCTGTACTCATATTACGAAAAAGCACATGACCAGGCTTCCTTTCATAAAATATAATTTCACCACTTTTTTGGAATCTTTGTATCATTGCATCATTTGGTCCTATCTGTTTGCCAATCCCTCCAAAAATATCTTTACCCAACAAAATATCATCAAACAAATCTCCATAACTCACTTTACCAAAAAAATTTTTTGCAGCAGGCCATTTTGGAGCACAATCATTCAAAAAACATATTTTAGTTTTTTTCACACGAATACTACCAATGCTTTTGCCTAACTGAAAAAGCTCTAATTTTATCTCATTAGGTTCAACATCTAAAATACCATAATCATAAAATCTAAACATCGCAGTCTTAATATAAACTAGCTTGAATTTTGGTTTTTGGGTTTGAGTTTGGATGTTAGTTTTTTGAGATTCCTTGGGAGATTTATTTAAAAAAAAATCCCCAAGAGAAGCACAAGAAGCAAGTATCAAACAAAGTAAACTTGCTCCAAAAACTAAACTGAGTTTATTTAAGAATGTTTTATAAAAAGGCATTTTTAAGCACGACCACCACTAAGGGCACGATACCATATCCTTCCATCAAGCTTAAGCTCCATACTCACTTGACATAAACCATCTTTATAAACAGTTTCAGTAATCTCAGCATTCCTAATAAGGGCTTGGACTTTTGTCTTAACAGTAGAATTTTGCAATACCATATCTCTTACAGTATCTTGTGCATTCACTCGGATACCATACATCTTTTCACCAAGCTGTCTATAAGCATCCACGATAGCTGCACGTTTTGCTAAAGCCAAAGCTTGAGAAGGAGAAATAGTAGATTCTGGAGCCACACCCATACCTACTGCACTAAGCTCAATGACATTTGTAGGTGTCAAAATAGGAGCATTAGGTATCATCGGATCAGAATTTTTAGGTGCTAATGATTCATTAGAATTATCAAATCGAGTATCCGGAGGGGGCAAATCATCATTCCTTGAAGAACGAATATTACCTGCATTCAAGTTTGGATTACTAAAACCTGTAGGAGGATAAATAGGGGCTTGGACACCGGGTTGATAAACTGCTGATGGAGGTATCAGGCTTGTATCATCTGAAGGATTTACCAAAGAATTACACCCTGCCAATACTAAACTTACCGCTAAAAAAGCTGAACCGCTCAATAACCTTCTTGTCATAAAAACATCCTTTGAAATATTGTTTGGAATGTATAAAGCAAAATCTATGCCAATTTTATAAAGCCACGATCATAGGATTGAATGCTTTTGTTATAACAGCGACCTGATCACCTTCTTTAAACCTAGCAGCCTCATTTTCATCCAAAACAACCCTGACAATAGATTGATTGATAAGCACATCAGCAATAAAAACAATAGAATTTTTCACAATCTGCAATATTTCTCCTGTAATTTGTATTTTAGCACTCAGCCGTTCATTCAAAAATACCTCATCAGGAGTGCCAATTTTATTAATTTTTCCAGATTCAATCATAATGATTTTATCAGAAAGCCTAAAGACCTCAGCGAGATCATGACTGACAAGAAAAACACTGAGTCCAAAATATCGACTCAATTTTTTCAATTCTCTTTGAAGTCGCAATCTCATCCCTCCATCCAAAGCACTCAGAGGTTCATCTAAAAGTAAAATATTTGGTGAACTCACTATTGCCCTAGCTAATGCCACTCTTTGAGCCTGTCCACCTGAGAGGGTATGTATTTTATTTTGATATAATTCTTCAAGCTCCATCAGAGTAATCACTTCTTCAAGACGTTGCCTATCACCTTTATGCCCAAAAATAATATTTTGATAAACATTCAAATGAGGGAAAAGAGCATAATTTTGAAAAACAAATCCTATTCGTCTTTTCATTGGTGCTAGATTGATTTTTTTAGAAGAATCAAAAAAAATCCTATCTCCAACTACTATCCTTCCCTTATCAGGATTCTCCAATCCAGAAATAATGCGTAAAATCGTTGTCTTCCCAGCACCTGATTTACCAAAAATAGAAAAAAATTCCCCCATAGGCAATCGTAAAGAAACCTCAATACTAAAGCCATCAAGTTTTTTTTCAAAATCTAGCTCAATCATAAAATGCCTTTATATTTGCCTCTCTTATTGAGAAAAATGACCACAAAAAGCAAAATAAAACTCACCAAAGCCAAACTCATAGCATATTGATTAGCCATTGAATAATTTGCTGCTTCTGCTTGTGTATAAATAGCAATACTAGCAACTCTAGTCTCCCCCGCTATATCGCCTCCTATCATCATCACCACTCCAAATTCTCCAACAGTATGTGCAAAAGTCGTTACCATTGCCATTAAAATGCTCGATTTGATATTAGGCAAAAGCACGAAAAAAAGAGTATAAATTTTGCCTTTACCCAATGTATAACTCGCTTCCCTTAAAGATGTATCTAAAGAGCTAAGTCCATTTTTAATGGGTCCAACCATAAATGGCAAAGAAAAAATCACACTCCCCACCACTAAACCCCAAAAACTAAAAACCAATCGCACACCAAAAATATCTTGCAAAATCGCTCCAAAAGGCTTTTGAGGAGAAAATAAAATCAACAAATAAAATCCTAAAACCGTTGGGGGCAAAACCAATGGCATCCAAATCAAAGTCTCTATGAAAGTCCTCAAAATACTTCTGCTAAAAGCCAAATAAGTACCTAAAAAAATCCCAATAGGCAGTAAAATCAACATCGTAATAGATGCTAATACAAAAGTCAAACGCATCGTTTGTAAAAATTCTATATCAAACATACTCAAGCATCACTTCAGAAGATTTTACAAACCAACCAAATTTTTTATCTATCCCTACTTCAAGTTCTCTATAAGCTTCTAAAGAGATGAGTGAAGAAATCTCTCTACCCTCAAACATAAAAATTACCCTAGCAATAACCCCTCCAAGCTCTACTTTCACAACTCTTGAAACAAAACGATTCCTTGCACTGATTTTTGAATAACCTTCATCACAAACCATCACTTCTGTCTCCTTAAAGATTGCATAAACCTCTCTACCAACCTCAAGGATATGTTGACTTTCTAAAAGCATCGCACTCAAAAAATGTTTTCCAGACCTAAGCCTAATAAAAATCAAACCCTCATCATAAAAAATACTTTCTATCTTGCACAAGATTCTATTCATCAAACCCATACCCATATTTCTTGAATATTTTTTTTACACCTGCACTTAAAATAAAATCTTTGAATTCTATAGCTAAAGGATTATTTTTACCATAGTTTGTCAAAACCAAAGCTTGATTGATAGGTGCATAAAGAGTTTTGTCAACTAAAATATAGCTGACATTCTTATTGTATTTATCTATCAAAGAAAATGCACCAAACCCTACTTCTGCACTTCGAGTAGCTACAAATTGGTGGGCTTGAGAAATTGATGTTGCGTTCACAAGTTTAGAGCTTACAATACTCATCAATTCACTTTTTTCTAAACTTTGCTTTGCAGCCCTACCATAAGGAGCAAGTTTAGGATTAGGGATAGCAATATGAAAAATTTTTTTATCAGTAAGATTTTTTAATGAAGTAATTTTGATTTTGGGATCAGCACTCCAAAGTACTAAAACTCCTTGAGCATAGACCTCTTCTTTATCAGGAACTTTGCCCTCCATATACAACCTATGAGGAAACTCCTCATCCGCAGAAAGAAATATATCAATAGGAGCCCCTTGCATAATCTGAATATAAGCTTTCCCTGATGAAGAATAGCTAATATTAATCTTATCTTGCGGATGAGTAGATAAAAATTCTTTTTGAATTTCACCTAATACATGTGAAAGATTCGCTGCTGCTGCTACATTAATTTCTCTTGCAAATCCCACACTCAATAAAATCCAAATTAAGAAAAACACCCTCATATTAACCCTATTTGCTTTATTTTATGCCTTAGATTCATTATATAATATTATATATAACGATTTTAAGAAATTTCAAGCTTTTTTTCAAGGATTTGGATTCTCTCCTCTAAATCGTCTAAGTCTACTATATTATCCAAATAAGATTCCACTCCTACCATTACTTTTTCAAGCCTTTTGAAAGCTATTATGAGTCTTTGTCCTTCAGGAGTGATGGCAGTCCCTCCCCCTCCTTTACCACCATTATTACTTTCTACTAAATGCTCTTTAGAAAGACGATTCATACTATCAATACTATCCCAAGCTGCCTTATAGCTCATTTTCATATTTTTAGCTGCTTTTGAGATTGAGCCAGTCGTTTTGATATGCTCAAGTAATTCAATCCTACCCTTGCCTAAAAAATTTTTATTTTCTTTTTTTATCCAAAATCGTAGGAAAAACTTCATATCAATTTGTCATTTCATCTTTATATTTATCACTGATAAGTAAAAATTCATCAATATTATCTAACAACAAATCCACTAATTCAGGCTGGAATTGTTTGCCTTTGAGGTTCCTAATGTATTCTACTACTTCAGGCAAAGGCCAAGCTTTTTTATAACACCTATCATTGCTGATAGCATCAAAAACATCTACAACAGTTGTAATCCTACCAAAAAGAGGGATATTTTCTCCTTTAAGCTTATTGGGATAACCATTCCCATCCCACCATTCATGATGTGTCCTTGCTATGATAGATGCTGCTTGCAAAATTGAACGATTAGAGCCTTCTAACATATCAGCACCCAATGTTGTATGTGTTTTCATCACTTCAAATTCTTCAGGGGTCAATTTACCAGGCTTATTCAAAATAGAATCAGGGATACCAACCTTTCCAATATCATGCATTGGAGAAGCTATTTGTATGAGTTCTTGATCCTGAGCTGAGCAACCATAAAGCTTGGCAAGTAGTTTAGAATAATCTGCCACCCTCTTGATATGATTGCCTGTTTCTCTGCTTTTTCCCTCACATATTGCACCCATAGAAAAAATAACATCCCTTTGGACATTTTCAATCTCTTTTTGGGCTTCAATAATTTTTGTAATATCTGTACCTGTAGCCATAATTTCAATAGGATTGCCTTCAAGATCATAAATCCACACCGCAAAACTATTGATATAAAATTCCTTCCCATCAGATCTTGTCCATCCTAAAACACCCTTATAAATCCCTTTTTGACTTAAGATTTTGCCAATACTTAAAAATTGTTCTTTTTGCTCTTCATCTAAAAAATCATAAAGATTCCTACCCAAAACATTTTCCTTATTCCCAAATACTTCTAAAAATGTCTCATTGGTATAAATAAAATCACGATTCATATTCAGACGAAAAAGGATTTGACTATTATCAATGACATTTTCATATTGTTTCAAAAGGTATTGTTTTTCTTCCTCGGAATATTGCAAAAATTTGATATCATTTTCAAGTCTCTTTTGCCTCATCTCTTCATCTGTCCGATCAATTTCACCAACAATATAAGAAATCACTTCTCCATTATTGTCAAAAATAGCCTTAATAAAGGTATTGACATAGTATAAACTACCATCTTGGCGAAGATGAGTCATTTTACCACTCCATACACCATTTTTCTTTAGAGTCGGGACAATTTCGCTCAATGTAAAATCAATCATCTCTTGATTCAAAAATTCTAAAGCATTCCTACCTAAAGTCTCTTCTCTTGTATAGCCTGATATTTTAGACATCTTATCATTGACATAAGTGATGTTCAAATCCTTATCGGTTTCAAGATGCTGGATAGCCTCAATAACAAGCTCACGATAACTCCTCAATGAAAGCGTAGTAGCATCAAGCTCCTTAGAAGTTACTTGTGATAAATGTGTGATTGCATTTAAAATAGAGGATTCCTTACTCCAAGTCAATCCTAAAGAATCTTTTTCTGAAGAAAAATCAAATTCATTCTCACTTAATATGACCCTTGTATTTGTGAGGTTCAAAATCTCATTAGATTGTTCAAAATGAAATATCTCACCAAAAGTAAAAAAACCACACACAGAAGTCGTATCTGTAAAAATACCTAACAACTCATTAATGCCATCCAAACCTAAAAACAATATCCTACCAATACATGAATACATATAAATAGCTTCAGGTCTTCTTGGACGTTTACTATCTTCTTCTAAAAGATCTTTTTTGACATTTTCAAGGAACCCGAAAGAAAACTTTACTTGAGTGCCCTCTGGGATGTTGCCTAAAAATGCAATCCCTCCATCATCACAAACCCTATCTAACACCCTCCCGACTAAATTACCTTGAGAATCTTCAAAAACAAAAGGGAAATTCCAGCCTTCTTTTTCAAGATTATTGAAAACCTCTTGACCAAGATAATTTTTATAAATTTCTTTGATAGGTATACCATTTATCTCATAAACAATATTTTCACAAGACTTAGTGACATTAAGACCCAAACCAATAGGTTTCCAGCCAAAAATATAGCTATTTTGAACATTCAACACATCTGAATCAATCGCTGCACAAACAACCCCATCTGTATACACGCCCTGTGTGTTGCCTATCACAGTCCTCACTGCCCTCATATCACTTGCAGCTGCCTTCCCTCCACTCACAATCAAATCAGGAACCAAACGATAAATCTCACTCAAAAGCTCTTCACCCAAAATGCTAAAATATTCTATGAACATGATCAAAAGTTTTGTTCTAGGACTCACCAAAGAAGAAATAATATTTTGAGCCATTTGTTTTTCATCTGTTTGGAGAGAAAAATGTGCAGTCTTCACATCAGAATATAAAAAACAAGATATGCCCAAACAAATTTCACTCAATGCCTTAGATTCAAATAATTGATAAGAGCTTGATGCAAGCAAAATTTCACTACCGGGCAAAAATTCATTGAGGATATCAATGAGATATTCTGACATCTCTTTGCCCAAAGAGCCAAAAATCTGTATGAAATATTTTTCTCCACTATTATGACAAACCTGATAATGTTTTAATTCAGCCTGTAATTGGATTTTATCCTTAAAAACAATATTTACTAATCTCAATATTTTTCCTTAGGGGGGGGGGCATAATCTTAAAAACTTTTAAATACATTAGTATTTGGAATGAAAATATACTTAAAAGTCAAAGAATTGTCAAACAAGTTTATGGGTATGGAAAGAAATTCCAAAAATATGATATCCATCTTCATAAACATACTCCAATCTATAATGATGCAAAGATAAAATCTCACTCACAATAGAAAGCCCAAGTCCATGACCGCTCACAGCATTATGTGAAGGATCTCTACAAAAAGGCTCCAGATAATAGCTAATGTCGTGTTCAAGCTTATTGCCTTTATTTCTAATGACAATTTTATTTTGAATGCATTCAATAAAGATTTTATCTTCTTTTGTATATTTAAGTGCATTCTCAATTAGATTTTTTAATGCGACAGATAAAAGCCTCAAATCACCTTGAATGAAAAAATTCTCCCCAAAATTCACCTCAATCCTATTCTCTTCATCAACAAAACTAAAAAGCGATTCAAACACGAGTGTTTCACTCAAAAATTCTTCATTAGCAATGATAATATTACCACTATTAACCCTCTCAAATTCCAACATATTATCTGAAATTTTTTGCATATCTAAAACATATCGCTCAAGTTTTTTGTTTTCAGGGGTTTTATTGCCCTCCATAGCTAAAATCAATTTCATCTTTGCTAAAGGTGTTTTGAGTTCATGACCAATATTCCTCAAAATCAACTCTCGACTTTTAAGCATTTTTGAGATTTTATCCCCCATTAAATTAAAAGTCTTTATCAAATCTCCAATCTCATCCTTGCGACAAGTATGGAGGATTTTATTGTATTGTCCCTTCGCAAACTCTTTGATAGCAAAATTGAGTTTATTCAAAGGTGCCAAAAGAGTAAAAGATATGATATATAAGATAATCAAAATCAAAACAATAGGCAAGAAAAAAACCTGAAGTCTATTTTCTTCCCAAAAATCAGTTTCAAAATCTTTCACTACAATAAAAGTATCACCAAAATAATTCACACTAAAACCAATCCTATTTTTGGTGCGAAAAATCGTTATACGCAACATATCATCTTTGACGACTTCAAGGACTTTATAATTTTTTGGCATTTGAGGCAATCTGATATATTCGAATTTTTTTACAGCCAACATTACCGCATTAAGATTCCCTGTGGTGTAATTGGGCAGAATACTTTGAATAAAAAGCATTGTTTCATTTTTAGCACGTTCATTTTGCTTTTCTAAAATAATCCTATCAGTTTGATACCACAGACCAATCACAAATAAAAATGCCATCCCAAAAAGCAAACTGAATTTTAAACGTAAACTACCTATAAACAAAATTTATACCCTATCCCCCATACTGATTGGATAAACTTAGGTTCTTTGGCATTGTCATTGAGTTTTGCTCTGAGATTCCTAACATGAGTATCAATACTACGCAATAAGCTGTCTTCATGGATAGCATTGATCGTATTGGCGATGACTTCTCTTGAAACTGGGTGCAATCTATTTTCTATCAAAAATATCAAAATATCAAACTCTGTATTTGTCAAGTCCAACACTTGACCAGAAAGCTTAGCTTCTCGTTTTTGGATATTGATATTGAGGTTATCAAAAGACATTTCTTTTGGCTTGAATCTCCTTAACATTGCATTGATTCGTGCGATAAGCTCAGCAGGCTCATAAGGCTTAGCCAAATAATCATCAGCTCCTTTTTCAAAACCTTGAATCTTATTATAAATATCCCCTCTAGCAGTAGAAATAATGATAGGAATTTGTGAAATATTCCTGATTTTCTTACAAAGTTCAAAACCATCCATTTCAGGTAATGTCAAGTCCAAAATAATCAAATCAATATTTCCCTGATTTTCTCTAAGCAAATCAATAGATCTATTAGGTGAATCTGTAGCCAAAACTTCAAATTTTGCCTGTTCTAAATAAGTTTTTATCAATGCTTGCATTTCCAAATCATCTTCGACTAACAACAATTTGCTCATTTTTTCTCCTTCAATGAATTTAAATTTTAATCTATTTCACTATATTCTTTTGAAATCTTACTCCTTTGTTCATCATTAAGGATTACATGCAAATCTTTCAAAAACTTCAAATCAATTTTAATTTTCTTATCAGTAATCATTTTCATCTTGATTTCAATTTCTTTTGTGTCAAAATCTTTTTTATTAAAAGACCTCATTGCCAATGCATCTATTTTTTCATTCTCATGCCACCATTCTTTAAGCTCATGATGATATTCTTTGAATAACTCTTTGACTTCTTTTTCTTGATGATGGTCTAAATCTGCCTCTTTTAAATCTTTGTGTAATTCATTGAGATCTCTCCAATTATCAGCAAAAACACAAGAAATAATAAATAAATAAACAAGTAATTTCTTCATCACTTACCTTTTGAGACATTTTTTATAAAACTAAATTATAATGAGTGAATTTATAGTTTTTGTCAACTATTAAACAATTTTGATTTTTAAATTAAAAATTTATCAATTAATAAAATTTAATTTTTAAAAATATTTTGCCCTTTCATATTGCTTGGAGATTTCTATATCAACACCAAGCTCCAAAGCTGCTTGAATACTCCAATATGGATTCCTAAGCAACTCTCTAGCCAAAAAAACTGAATCTATAATATTTGATTGTATCAATTTATTTGCCATTTTTGCTTCTGTGATGAGACCCCCACCGATGCAAGAGATTTCAAGTGCTTCTTTCAAAATCCTTGCACATTCTATTTGATATCCCGGATATGTCTTGATACTAGCTTCAATAACCCCGCCTGTACTGACATCCAAAACATCAAAAAGATTTTTCAATGGGGATAATAATTTTATGCAATCTTCAATCTCATTTCCGCCATCTATATAATCTCTGGCAGATATACGAATCATTAAGGGAAAATCTTTAGGCAAAACAGATTTGACTGCCTCAAGAATCTCCCTTAAAAAGAGTGCCCTATCTTTACCATAACTATCATGACGTCGATTGCTCAATGGAGACAAAAATTCACTCACCAAATACCCATGTGCTGCGTGGATTTCAATAGCATCAAACCCAGCTTTTAACGCTCTTTGTGCAGCATTGGCAAAATCTTGTATGGTATTTTGTATGTCATTAAGACTCATTTCTCTTGGAATCTTAGAATCCTTAGAAAAAGCAATAGGAGATGGTGCAATGATCTCTTCACACTCGCACTCACATTTCCTACCTGCATGCCCTATTTGTATAGCCATTTTGGCTCCATAATGTTTGCAAGCTTTTACAACACAAGCTAGCCCTTCAATATGTTCATCACTCCATATGCCTAAATCTTGATTGGATATCCTTCCATCTGCAGACACTGCACTTGCTTCAACAATAATCAAGCCCACTTGACCAACTGCCCTAGTGAGGTAATGGGTATGATGCCATTGATTTATCATTCCATTTTCAGCACTGTATTGATCCATTGGTGCCATCACAATGCGATTTTTGATTTCCAAATCTTTTATATTCCAAGTAGAAAAAAGTGTCTGCTTCATTCTATCATCCTCAAAAACTAGTATTTGATATAAAATCCCTTTTCATTATAGACAACATCATATTTTTCTCCACTATCAAGATCAATAAGATAACATTGCTCAATTGTTTCTGCTAGGGCTCTCTCAATAGGTATTTGACGAAGCCTTTGATTGACTTCATCGATATCTTCACACAAAGCTGAAAAACCAAACATCATCAATTTGTATTGAAAATCCATTTTTATAGCCTTCAGTAAAATATACATTCATTCACTAAAAGAAACTCTACCACAAAAATATTATATTTGTTAAAATCACACTATCACAAATCTAAAAAATAAGGATTTTTATGAATAACTTTATACAAACTCGTGGCAATGACAATTCAAGAAATCAAAAAGCAAGTTTTGAAGAAGTAATATTAAATCCTAATGCTTCTTTTGGGGGACTCTATACACTTGAAAAATTGCCTCAAATAGATTTCAAGCCACTTTTGAATCTAAATTATTCACAACTGAGTGAAAAAATCTTTGATGAACTTCAACTAACTCTTGATAAAGAGATTTTACAAGAAGCCCTCAAAAGTTATGAAACTTTTGATAATCCTAAAAATCCTGCCCCTTTGATACAAACAGAAAAAAATATTTATTTTCAAGAACTCTATCACGGACCAACAAGAGCGTTTAAAGACATGGCTTTGCAGCCTTTTGGAATCATCTTTTCCAAACTCGCACAAAATAAAAATAAAAAATACCTTATACTCACAGCCACAAGTGGAGACACTGGACCTGCGACCCTCCAAACCTTCGCAAATCAAGCTGATATTTTTGTACTCTGTCTGTATCCAAAAGGTGGGACAAGTGATGTTCAAGAACTTCAAATGATCACCCAAGAGGCAAAAAATCTAAAAATACTAGGCATAAAGGGGGATTTTGATACTGCTCAAAACATACTCAAATCCCTCTTAAAAGATGAAGATTTTAAAAAAGCCCTAGAAGCTAAAAACTTTTCCCTATCAGCGGCAAATTCTGTTAATTTTGGGCGCATTGCTTTTCAGATTATTTATCATATTTGGGGTTATTTGACCTTAGTGAGGGACAAAAAAATCCCTTTTGGGCAAAAAATTTATATCGTCATACCTAGTGGCAATTTTGGCAATGCCTTAGGGGCTTTTTATGCAAAAATGATGGGCTTACCCATTGAAAAAATCATCATCGCTTCAAATCCAAACAACATCCTCACAGAATTTATCCAAACAGGGATCTATAATATCAAAGATAAAACTCTAATCAAAAGCTATTCTCCTGCAATGGATATCTTAAAAAGCTCCAATATAGAAAGACTACTTTTTGCCCTTTTTGGTGCCTCACGCACCAAAGAATTGATGCAAAACCTTGAAGAAAACTCTTTTTACAAGCTAAAACCAAAAGAATTATCTCAAATCCAATCGCATTTCTTAGCTACTTTTTGTGATGACAAAGGATGCCTCCAAACCATCAAAGAATCTTTTGAAAAAGGCTACCTGATTGATCCACACACTGCTACAGGACTCAAGGCTGCAAAAACATTCTGTGAAGATACTCCGATTATTATTTGCTCCACAGCAGAATGGAGTAAATTTGCCCCCACTGTTATACAAGCTATCTTTGAAAAACAGCTCAATGACAAAGAAGCTATCAATATGATGCAAAAACAAAAAGATATTCAAATCCATCCTTTTATAAAAAATCTTTTTTCCAAACCCATTGTCCATACAGAGGTTTTAGACAAAGATAAAATCAAATCAAGCATTCTAAACTGGTTAGAATAAACCAAAATTTTTAAGGAAAAAAATGAAAGAAATACAAGAATTGCTAAAAGCAATGAATGAGGGGGGGGGGGGCATATGACTCTTCTTCTATAAAGGTAGAGTTTAAAACTCTTGGTGATATAGCAAAATTTATTCGAGGAAAAGGATTAAGTAAAAAAAATACTGGTAAAGGAAATATCCCCATTATCCATTATGGTGAACTTTATACTATTTATGGTAATTATATCAATGAAGTGAAATCAAGTACTCAAAGGGAAAATATAAATAATAGCCCTATGATTTCAAAAGGTGATTTATTGCTTCCTCTTTCTAGCACCACAAAAAATGCCCAAATAGGAAAAGTTTCGGCATATCGTTGCGATAATGAAGCTTTTTTAGGTGGAGATGCAGTACTATTAAGACATCAGCAAAATGATGGTTTTTTAGTCTATTTATTGAATTCAAGCTGGTTTGAAAAATTAAAAATGAGAACTGTGAAAGGGACAACTATCACTCATCTTGATATAAACAAATTCAAACAACTCCAAATCCCCATCCCCCCTCTTGAAATCCAAGAAAAAATTGTCAAGATACTTGACAAATTCACAGAGCTACAAGCAGAGCTACAAGCAGAGCTACAAGCAAGGAAAAAGCAATACGAATTCTATAGAGAAAAACTTTTGAGTATAGAAACATTGAGTCAGTTATCAGACAAATGGGGGGGGGGTATGACTCCACAAAGGTAGAGTTTAAAGAGTTATATAAAGCTTGTGATTTGAAAGCAGGTGATAGAATCACTAAAGCAATGATGAGAAATAATTTAAAATATCCCGTTATTGGTGGAGGGGTGGAACCAACAGGATTTTATTCTGATTTTAATTTTGAAAATGCCATCACGATTTCAAGAGCAGGAGCAAATGCTGGTTTTGTAGGATTTCAAAAAAATAAATTCTGGGCTACAGATGTTTGTTTTGTAGCAATTGGTAAAGATGTTGTGACAAAATTTGTTTTTTATTTTTTAAAAACAAAATCATATGAACTACAACAACATCTTTATGGTGGTTCAATACCAAAATTAAATAAAAATTATTTATGGAATCTCCAAATCCCCATCCCGCCTCTTGAAGTGCAAAAAGAGATTGTCAAGATATTAGATAAATTTGATGATTTGATAAATGATTCAAACAAAGGATTAAAAGCTGAAATCACTGCTCGTCATCAACAATATGTTTACTACAGAGAAAAATTGCTTTCTTTTTAAAAAAAGGTAAAAAATATACAAAATTATAAATTTTAAATCCCAAACTAGATAAAATAAAATAAAAATATCTCAGGGAATTATAATGATAAATAATTTGATTTCACAAAACCCAAATAGCACTATCATCGCAAACTATGTCAGAGAAAAAAGAAAAAACAAAAGTTATCAAAGCGAAGCAGAGCTAGAAGAAAAACTTTTACAAGACTTACAAGCACAAGGTTATGAAAGGAAACCTATCAAATCCCTAGAAGAACTAGAACCCAATCTAAAAATACAACTAGAAAAACTAAATGATATTACATTCAGTCAAAATGAATGGGATAGATTTTATAAAAATATCCTGACAAATCCACAAAAAACCCCTGAAGATAAAACAGAAATGTTACAAACACAAATGCATACAGAGCCATTAACCAGAGATGATGGGAGTATAAAAAATATCAAACTCATTGACAGGGAAGATATTTTTAACAATTCTTTACAAGTGATTTCTCAATTAGAAAACAACGAAGGGAAATACAAAAATCGTTATGATGTCACGATACTAGTGAATGGCTTGCCATTAGTGCATATTGAATTGAAAAAAAGAGGGATAGATTTAAAAGAAGCCTTCAATCAAATCAAACGTTACAACAGAGAGAGTTTTTGGGCAGGCAATAGATTGTTTGAATTTGTACAAATTTTTGTCATCAGTAATGGGACAAAAACCAAGTATTATAGCAACTCCACACGCAATAAATTAGAAAACTCAAAAAACCTAAATAATCATTTTGCTTTTTGTATTAATTTTTCAGATTTTGAAAACAACATCATTGAAGAGCTTGAAGATTTTACAAAAACATTTTTTGCAAACCGCACCCTACTGAATATCCTCACGAAATTTTGTGTGTTCAATACCAACAAAGAACTCCTAGTGATGCGTCCCTACCAAATCGCAGCGAGTGAATCTATCATCTATAGGATAATCCTAGCACATAATGAAAAACTTTATGGAAAAGTGCAAGCAGGTGGTTATATCTGGCATAGTACAGGGAGTGGTAAAACCTTAACTTCTTTCAAAACTGCCCTGTTAGCCTGTGAGCTTAAATTCATCAAAAAAGTCATCTTTGTAGTCGATAGAAAAGACTTGGATTATCAGACTATGCGTGAATACGATTCATTCCAAAAAGGTTCTGCGAATGCAACCAAAAACACAGATGCACTCAAAAAACTAATAGAATCTGATAATAACAATGAAAAAATCATCATCACTACCATTCAAAAACTCTCAAAATTTGTAACCAAATATGGCAATTCTGATGTTTTCAATAAAGAAATAGTCTTTATTTTTGATGAATGCCACAGGAGTCAATTTGGCAGCATGCATGACCAAATCAAGAAAAAATTTAAAAAATATTATATTTTTGGCTTCACTGGGACCCCTATATTCCAAGAAAATGCTGCTAAAAACTACACCTCAATCAAAACAAAAAATCTATCAGGACAAACCATACAAAAAGCTACCATAAAAACCACAGACCTCATCTTTGGGACACAGCTACACGCTTACACAATCCTAAATGCTATTGGCGATCACAATGTTTTGCCATTCAAAGTTGAATACTTATCAACAATGAAAGAAGAAGAAAATATCTCTGATGAGCAAGTAGAAGATATCCAAAAAGAATCTGCCTTATTGCACAAAGATAGGATTCACAAAATCGTGAATTATACCCTAGAGCATTTCGACCAAAAAACAAAGCGAAAAAATCACTACAATTTGAATAATAAAAAAATATTAGGTTTCAATTCTATTTTTGCTACTGCAAGCGTAGAATTTGCCAAAGCATATTATCTTGAATTCAAAAAACAATTAGCAGGGAAACAAGATGGTATCAAAGTAGGCATCATCTACTCTTATGCACCTAATGAAGATATAGACGATGATATAGATCCAGGAGCAGAAAATCAAGATTCTAAAACATTTTTAGAATCTGCCATCCAAGACTACAACGCAATATTTAAAAGCAATTTTTCTTTAAATAACTTTGATGATTATTACAAAGATGTTTCTTTCAGACTTAAAAATAAAGAATTAGATTTATTGATTGTGGTGAATATGTTTTTGACAGGATTTGACTCCAAAACTATCAATACATTATGGGTGGACAAAAATTTGCGTCATCATGGGCTTTTACAGAGCTTTTCACGTACCAATAGGATACTCAATGATGTTAAGAGTTTTGGAAATATCGTGTGTTTTAGGAACCTAGAAAAAGCGACAAATGATAGCTTAAAAATGTTTGGGGATAAGGATGCTAAAAATATCGTTTTATTGAGGACATTTGAAGAATACTTGAAAGGCTATGATGATGAGAATGGCAAGCATCAGATTGGATATAATGAACTGGTAATAGAATTAGAAGAAAAATTTAGTTTAGATAATTTTCCTCTCAAATCTGATAAACAAAAAAAGGAATTCATCCAATGCTTTGGTCAGTTGCTCAAATTAAAAAATATCTTAGATGTTTTTGATGATTTTAGCGATCAAAACACCTTAGATAAAGCACTAGAGCAAGATTATCAAAGTCAATATATTGAACTACACCAACAAATAGAAAATGCCAAAGAAAAAGCCTCTATTGAAAATGACATTAGCTTTGAAATAGAACTCATCAGGCAAGTAGAAGTGGATGTGGATTATATTTTATTTTTACTAGAAGGGTATTACAAAAACAAAGAAGAAAACTCCAAAAAAAGTATTTTGCGTATGGTTGACTCTAGCATCAGCTTGCGTAATAAAAGAGATTTGATACATTCATTTTTAGAAGAAATTGATAAAAAACAAGATGAAGAGTTTAATCAACTCTTTGAGAACTTCATAAAAGAAAAACAAAAAAATGAACTCCAAAAGATCATAAAAGATGAAAATCTCAATGAAGAAAAAACAAAAGAATTTTTAGAAAATGCCTTTGAAATCAATAAATTTCAAGATTTAGGTACTGATATAGATAACGCTCTTCCAGAAATCCCACTATTTCAACCTCCAGAAATACAGGCAAAAAATAGAGAAAAGAGGGAGAATATCATCTCAAAGCTCAAAAATTTCTTTGAAAGGTTTAAAGATATGAGAAAAAACCTACCCCTCCGCTAAAAGAATCTAATATAGCTAATTTAAGAAATTTTTTCTAATTCCATAACAATAGAATCTATCTGTGTCCTTAGGATTGATTGCTTCTTAACGATTTCTCCTATCTCTTTATTGAGGGATTTGATATCAATTTTTTGCCGTGTATCTTCAGATTCTATATAACTTGAAACACTCAAATTATAATTATTTGCCCTGACCTCTCTTTTGTCTACTGATGAGGAAAGATAAGGTATATTTTGGCGTTTTTTATAGAGATTTAAAATATTGTGTATGTTTTGTTCACTGAGTATATTTTTATTAGTAACTTTTAAAAATTCATTAGAAGCATTGATGAAAAGGATATTATTATCTTGCTTGTTTTTACGCAATACCATTATACAAACAGCGATACTTGTGCCAAAAAATAGATTATCACTCAATGAAATCATACAATCAACATAATTATTATCTACCAGATAGCCTCTGATTTTTTCTTCTGCTCCACTACGATACATCACACCAGGAAAACAAACAATCGCTGCACTTCCTTTTTCTGAGAGCCAAGAAAGTATATGCATCACAAATGCCAAATCCGCCTTTGAAGTCGGTGCCAAAACCCCTGCTTTAGAAAAACGAGTATCATTAATCAATAATGGATTATTTTTGCCTTCCCATTTCGTAGAATAAGGAGGATTGCTAACGATAGCATCAAAAGGCTCTTCTTCCCCATGCTTAGAGCAAGGATTTATCAATGTATCTCCATGTGCAATATGAAATTTTTCATACCCAACATCATGCAAAAACATATTCATTCTGGCTAAATTATAAGTAGTGATATTTTTTTCTTGCCCAAAATAACCATTCTTTGGATCTTGATTTAAAGATTTTTTGTATTGTAATAGCAATGAACCTGATCCACAAGCAGGATCATAGACTTTATTTGGTTTTTGATTATTGCTTAGAGTGATTTCTACTAAAAGCTTGCTGACTTCTTGAGGAGTGAAAAACTCACCACCACTTTTACCCGCATTGCTAGCATACATCATCATCAAAAACTCATAAGCATCGCCAAAAGCATCAATTTTATTGTTGTTATAATTGAGTTCTAATGCATTGATTGACTCCATAATCTTTAGCAATTTTTCATTGCGTGCAATAGTGCTACCACCAAGCTTATTTGAATTCACATCAATATCACTAAAAAGATCTTTAAAATTCTCTTCACTCTCATTGTCTATGCAAGATGCTTGGATATTATCAAATGCATTTTTAAGCCTCTCATTTAGATTTGCTTTCTTAGCTTGATTTTCTTGTGCTTCTTTTAAGATATTTTCAAATAAATCACTAGGATAGATAAAAAAACCTTTTGCACTGACAAGTTCTTTTTTAGAACCTTCAGCTATCTTTTCATCCATTTGAGAATAATCTTGTTTTATATCTCCCTTATTTTTATTAGCATAAGCTTTTAAATTCTCAGAGATAAATCGATAAAACAAAAAACCCAAAACATAAGTCTTAAAATCCCAACCATCAACGCTCCCACGCAAATCCTCTGCTATTTTCCAAATGGCTCTATGCAGTTTTGCCCTCTGTTGAACACTTTCCATAAAATCCCTTAGTTTTAATAATTAAATTTATAAATTATAACAAAATTATATTGTCAAAAAATCTTTCATAAATCACTTACTAAAAAACTCTGATAATTTTCATTTATTTTAATAGAAAAAATAATCTTTAAAGATAAAAGTTTAGATAAAAAGAGTATTAAATTTATCCTAGCTAGATAGCTAGGATTTTTGATTGAAGATAGGCTTAATGCAAATCTTTCCAGATTCTTCTTTTCCATGCATAAGCAAGTAGTGCCATCACTGCAAAGAATATCATTATTTTAATTCCTAAAGAATTCCTTTGGTCCTTTTTGCTATCACCTACTTTTTGTAAATATGAAATGACTTGTTTTTCAGCTTTTTCATCTAACCCTACTCTTGGCATAGGTGTTCCTGGAAGTATCTTTTGAGGGTCATTGATAAAGACACTCAAAGTTTTTTCACCTCTACTTCTAATCATCATTGACAAATCAGGAGCCTTTGTCCCCAAATATTTTTCTAAATCTGCTTCAGGAGTCAAAGCATAAGTTTTATTATATTCTACACTATGGCAACGTTCGCAAGCCTGTGCAAATACCTCTTTATCTGTGAGTGTTTTAGGTGCTATAGAAACCAAATAAGCAACGATATTTGAAATATCTTCATTACTCATCCAATCATAAGCAGGCATTGGATAAGGGTTACTATCACCAAATTTATGCGTGAGCAATGTTGTTTTGATGGGATTTTTTACAAAATTGGCTAAATAATTAGTATCAAAAACCGCTCCTGCATTAGACAGATCAGGAGGCACAACTCCATAAGCTCCAGCAGCACTCACATTATCCATAGGTGCAGGGATATTTTGAGATTTAATACTATGGCAAGCAGTGCAGTTTTCTTCGACTAGTTTTTTACCTTTTTGGGCATCCCCTCCATTCAAATCAATTTTTTCCAAATCGCTGAATTCATAATCAGCAGGAGCTACTTTTGGATGCATGATAGAATGTGCCAAAGGCTCCACTCCCCAATAAGTAATACCAAAGATGACGATCAAAAGGATTAAAATTTTTAGCTCCCTCATTGGGCACCTCCTTTTTTTCTCTCAATAATGGTAATGACTGGCAAAACAATAATCATCAATGCCAAAAATGTAATTGAAGCCACAAAACCTATATAAATATTTATACCCTCTGGTGGGAGCTTTCCAAAAACAGTCAATACAATCAAATCAATAACCACGAGCCAAAACCAAACAAAAAACGCAGGTCTTCTATGTGCAGGAGCAACCTTTTGACTCCTGTCCAACCAAGGTATAAAGAAAAAGATAACCTGAACCACACCAAAAGCAATCAACCCTAAATCCGCACTGAAGAAAAATCCCCTCAATACTTCATAACTCCACAAAAAATACCATTCAGGATAAATATGAGTAGGGGTTTTTAGGCTATTAGCAGGATCAAAATTCACCGGATCCATAGCAAAATCATAATGGTATGCGACCAAATAAAAGAAAAATATCATGAATGCACAAATGACAAAAATATCTTTTGAGAGAAAAACAGGCCAAAAAGGAATAACTTTTGACTCTTTTTTCTTACCTTCAATGTATTTTTTTTCTTCAATTTCAAAATCAAACACCTCACCATCTTGATTGTTGACATGAGGGATCCTAAGTGAATAAAAATGTGTTACGATAAGTAACATAATAACGACAGGCAACAAAAATACATGCAACATAAAAAATCTTGTCAATGTTGCATCAGCTACGACATAATTCCCTCTTATCCACTCTACCACATCATTGCCGATAAAAGGAATGCCACCAAAAAGATTCGTGATAACTGTAGCTGCCCAATAGCTCATCTGACCCCAAGGCAACATATATCCGCTGAATGCTTCTGCAGAAAACACTACAAATAAAAGCATCCCACTTATCCATATCATCTCACGCCCTCGTTTATAAGAACCATAATAAATCGCTACAAACATATGGATATAAATGATGACAAATATGATACTTGCTGCTACTGCATGGATATGTCTCCATAGCCAACCATAAGCGACCTCTTGCATGATTGTATAATTGACACTATCAAAAGCCATTTTTGCATCTGGCTTATAATACATCAATAAAAAAATCCCCGAAACAATCAAGAGTGTAAATAATGCTGTAAGCACAACTCCCATTGCCCATAAAAAATTAATATTTTTAGGTATCCAATATTCAGTCATCAAAACTTTTACTAATTTTTTGACACCCAACCTTTGATCAAGCCAATCAATCAGCCCATCTGCTTTCTTAATTTCTGCCATTTTATCCTCCTTATGCCTTGCCTATCATTTTTTGATATTCAGCTCCTGATTCACCAAAAACTATTTTTGTCCCATCAATCTTAAAAGGTGGGATATCAAAAGGTCTTGGAGGAGGAGTTCCGGGTATATTGATACCATCAATGGTAAATTTACCTCCATGACAAGGGCATAAAAATTCTTTCAAATCTGAGTGAAAAATTGGAATGCAACCCAAATGAGTACAAATTTGAATTCCAACAGTAAAAATTTCATCATTGATTTTAAAATCTCTTGAAGGATTGAATTCAGCATCTTTATTTTTTTTGATGATATAAACAGGTTTACCTCTCCACTCTACAGTAGAAAAATCACCTTCTTTCATACCACCAATATCTGTGGTCGTGAAACCAGCAGAAACTACACTTGGCAAAGGATCCCAAGTCTTTTTCATAGCCACAAGGGATGCGATTGCACCTACGGCAGTTACCCCCCCTAAGGCCATCCCTAGAAAATCGCGTCTTTTAATCTCCGCCATTGCTTATTCTCCTTTTAGTATAGAATTGCCTAATTTGTCAAGTTGATTTTTATTACTCAGTAGAAAAATCTAGTAATTCTAAATCAATTATACTTAAATATTTTTGAGTCCAAAATGAGAATTTTGATTTTCATATAAAATCTTTTTATCTTGTAGTGTTGTAATATTTGATTTTCTTTTTACATAGTAATTGATTTTGCCCATCCATACAGATAAAATCAGCATAAGAATTATAAATCACCACATTTGCATTTCAACTTTGGTGGTTTTATACATGCTTTCTGTGCTACCATTGATGCTATATTCAATAGCAAATCCATATTTGATACCCAAACTTCCAGACTTTTTAATAGAAAGACTTTTGTAAGCATCTCTTGTGATAGGCAAACTTCCGACATTGCTCGCTGATTCTGGTGGCAAGGTGCGATTGAGCTGTGTTTCTGAAATCAAATCGCCATTGATATAAAGGGCAGCATAAGTGATGGTAATAAAATTTTGTGTCAAATTAGAAATCTGGATACCTGCAGAACCTTGTCCAATATTAAACGAACTTGAAGTAAGCATAATGTCATTATTATTTACCCTCATTGATGGCACATTCACTTTGGACAATATATAACGTGCTGGGGTATCACCACTATCATTCTCAATATACATATCCGCACCATAATTCATCAAAAGAGAAATCATATTTTTATCATGTCGACTCACTGCATAATGCAGAGGTGTATTGCCTCTAATGGAATCTTTGATATTAGGGTTTGCACCTTCTTTCAATAAAATCTGAGCAAATTTTAGATTGCCAAATTGAACTACTTTGTGCAAAGCAGTTTCTCCATGACTGAGTGCATTAACTTTTGCACCCCGATGGATAAGCAGATATAAAATATCCATATTATTTTTACGTGAGGCATCATATAAAGGCGTACTACCACGAAGACGTGCATTTACATCTGCACCTAAATCAATCCCTTTGCGCACATCAGTATAATTATTGCTAAAAAGCAAATAGTCATATTTATTAGCAAAAAGATTGCAAACAAATACACTCAAGATAAAAAATACCCAGACTTTTTTCATCTTCACTCCTCAAAATATTTTTTAGACAATTCTTTTATCCTTTGATAGACATCATCAAAATCTACTCCATAAGTCCTAGCTTCTGCAATAGTAGTAAAAAAATTTGTATCGCCCATATACCGGGGTAAGATATGCAAATGAATATGCTCAGGTATACCAGCACCACCAGCTTGCTTAATATTCATCCCTAAATTGATACCACTAGCTCCATATTCATACAAAAGTGGAATAGCTTTTTGAGAAAGCTTATGGATATGCAACCAATGTTCTTGAGGCAAAATCTCTGGACTATCAATATGCAAATGAGGGATTATCATAAAATGTCCAGGCGTATAAGGGTAACGATTCATCAATGCAAAACAAATATCATCACGATAAAAAACTCTATTTTCCTCATCTGATTCTTTGGCAAGACTGATTTGACAAAAAACACATTCATCAATCTTTGAGCTAAAATAATCACTACGCCAAGGAGAATATACCCTATCCATTTATTTTCCTAAATATAATTTGGAGCATCATTGGCAAAAAATATCAAATCATTTTCGGCAGTACTTGCCTTTAGAATATTTTCTAATTGTGTCTTATCTTTAAGGATAATTTTTTGAGATTTCTGGATATTTTGAGCAAGTATTTTTGAATTCAGTTCGCCAGTAATGATGACAATATCAAATACATCATCAATCGCTTTAGCTAGTTTTATATTAGAATCTTCATCACTTTCTACCAAACCAGGCGTAACGATGACTTTCCGTTTTGCATAAAGCGTACAGAGACGAATGCCTTCAAGCATGCCTTTAAGATTGCCATTAAAACTATCATCAAGTATAACCTTTTGATTCACAGTAAGGAGATTGAGGCGATGAGGGATAGGCTGGAGATTCAAAACAGACTTTTGAATCTCTACAATAGGGATATCAAATGTATGGGCTACTAAAATTGCCACACTGATGTTGACAATATTAAATTCTCCTAAAATTTTGGTTTCAAATGGATACCAAACATCCCCAATCTGCATTTCAAATGAAGTACCCTCAAGGGTAGCAAGAATATTCCTAAGTTGATTAGAATAAGGATGTATCAAAGCTTTTTTATCATCATCTACATAAGTAAGTGGGTTTTTATCATAAACAAAAGCTTTCAATAAATGCTTTGAATCCAAAAGCTCAAATTTTGTCTGTAAAATTTTTTCAAAAGTTTTAAAATATTCTATATGTTGGTTGCCAACTTCCCCAATAATGGCATATTGATGTTGCAACAAAAAAGAAATCTCTTTGATATCTCCTTTTTGACGTGCACCTGCCTCAGCAATATAAATTTCTATATCCGTATCTAAGTTTTTATTTATATCTTCAATCAATCCTTTGAGTGTATTCACACTTCTTGGAGAAGCATACACATTATATTTTTTTTGTAAAATCTGGGAAATAAAATTCTTAATGCTTGTTTTACCAAAACTGCCTGTAATGGCAATGATTTTCAAAGAAGACATTTTAGCAAGCTTCTCTTTTGCCATTTGAGTATACCGATTGAGTAAAATATTTTCATAAAGTCTTGAAAAAATACAACCAAATACCAAAGGCAACAAATAAAGAAAACGTAAATTATGATTAAAATTATTAGAAATAAATGTCAATATTTCATTGAAAGCCATAAAAGCAAAACAAATAACAAAAAATCTTGTCACTCGTCTGGTAAAAACAAGCTTTTTATCAATTTTTAAAGTCCATATACCTAATAATGGCACCTGTATCAAATAAAGATAGAGATAAAAAATAATATTTTGTTGGTAAAACCCTGAAATCAAAAAGACACAAATAGGCAATAGAAAATGAATCAAATGCCACCTTTGTTTGTGATGTTTTGTCACAACACGATGCAGACTATAGTTATACCATTGGAGATTGATTATTAAATAATAGCTGAGACAAAAAATAAAAACCCATCTTGAAATAATATCCACAATCTCTAACCAACCCACACTAACTCCTAATATCATCACAAAACCTCAAAATCATTGAAAAACATATCAACAATATCTTCAAACTCAACACTCTGTATTTGGGCTCTATTGGGTCCCATTTTTAAAGATTTTATAAAATCATTTAAAACAGATTCATCACCTTGTGCATAAGCTTCTACACTCCCATCAGAAAGATTTTTTACATTTCCTTTTATGCCAAGCTCATCGGCTATAGCTTTGCAAAATTTACGATACCCTACCCCTTGAACAACGCCTTTTATAATGATTTTAATTGTTTTTATATTCAATGATTTTCCTTCATAATGATATTTTTTATCAATTACTCTACCTTGTTTGAGAAAAAAATAATGATCCCCTTCAAAAATAAAAAATCGACTATTTTTAAGAAGTGTTGAAATTTTATACCCAGAAGATAAAGGTGTAGCCTTGTCATCTGCACCCCAAAAAATAGTCGCTTTTTTATCATATCTTGCATAAATATCACTAAAATCTTCATTCACGACCTGCTTGAATACTTCATACATAGCATCATTAAGATTATTGGCATCTGCACTTGCTAAAACCCTTGATTTGATTTTTAAATTTTTCAATATTTTAGCTAACAATATTTTTATTTTTATTTTTAGGGGTTTGGGCGTAGGAATGCCTGCTGAACCCAATAAAATAATTTCATCACATTTGCACAATAAAGCTATTTTTCCCCCAAAACTATGCCCAACGATAATATCAACACTGACATCTAAAGACTCGAAAAATAAATCAATGATTTTAGAATAATCAAAAGTAGAGATTATAATATCATTAGGGCTATTTCCAAATCCGGGTAAATCAATATAAAAATGATTATAATCTTTAAAAGTATCCTTAAAAGCTAATTGCATAAGCTCTTTATTGCTTCCCCATCCATGCAAAAATACAATATTTTTTTGTGAATGATTGTTTTGAAAAACATAAGAAATATCAAATTCATTATCCTTATAAAAGATATTCCTAATAGCCATTATTTGCCTTTGATACCCTGTATCTTCTCAATATATTTATAAGAAACCCTTATTGGATCTTTCTTTGGAAGATTCGAACCTAGTTGCTCTAATGTATTTTGAAAATCTTCAAAGAGATAATTAGCCATACTGCCTGGGATTGGATTTATCTCATTGAGATACACTTCATTTTCAATCACAAAAAAATCACAGCGAATTAGAGCACCTTCAAACTTGTGTATATAAAGCTTCTTGAAAGCTTCTTTTATTTTTTCTTCTATCGTTTTGGAAATATCTGCTTTGATGACTTGCTCAGTACGAGCAAAATCAAGGTATTTGTTTTCAAAATCTAATAAATCTTTCTTTCTTGGTTCTTCAATAATAGAAAAAATATACTCATTATCTGTATTATCACCATAACTTATCTTACAACCTGCAAGATTGTATTCCTTCACTCCTTTTATAAAAGGTTCAAGGATAACCTCATCGTCAAATTCAAAAGCACTATCAAGGGCATAATCAATCTCACTAGCATTATCAATCACATTCACACCGATAGAACTCCCTAATCGACTTGGTTTAACTATAAAAGGAAAATTATCATCAATCACTCTGGGACTGTATTTTTGCACCACTTCAAAAGGCAAAGTTTTTACTCCCCTCTCTTTAGCATAAAGCTTAGTGAAATGTTTATTAAAACTCAACACAGAAGCTTCAATACGAGGTCCTATAAAGGGGATTTTATAAAATTCCAAAATAGAAGCAATTTTGCCATCTTCTCCATCAGCTCCGTGTATAAGATTGATGAGTGTTCTTATAGAGATATCTTTTTGCCCAAAAAATGAAGGCTTGTAAAATCCACCTGATTTGAGGCTTATCTGGGGGCATTTTTCATAATCCCCGGAAGAGAAAAAATTTGATTTCATATTTTCAGTAGGGATCAAATAAAAATTACGAGCTAGATCAAGGAAGATAAAATATTCAATTTTTTCTTTCAAAACTTTCTTGAGTGAAATAGCACTCACAATACTGATTTCGTGTTCCCAGCTAACACCTCCAAATAAAATCCCAAATTTCAATCTTTTCTCCTCAAACTATGTTTTCTATGGTGGATTTATATCCAAGTTTTTAACCTATGAGTCTACCTAAAAATTTCTTAATAATCCTCTATCTGTAATTAATTTGGTCACAAACATCCATTCCAATAAATATTATAAATTTAAATTATTTTTCTCATTTATATTGTTTTATTAGAAAAAAAGATATAAAGTAACCAGTGGCAAAAACATTTTCAAACTAAACAAACACCAAAAAGGAAGAACAATGCACAATCACGATAAAGACAGACATTTATTCCAAAAAATTTCCCAAAGACTTGAGAAACTTTCCTTATTGCAAGCACACAATGCAGACAAAAATCTCAATGAAGAACTCAATAAAAAAGGTGTTCAAAGAAGGGATTTTGTAAAATGGGCAGGAGCAATGACAGCCACATTAGCATTGCCAGCGAGTTTTGCTCCTTTGACACTCAAGGCTGCTGAAATAGCTAATAGAGTCCCCGTAATTTGGCTACATATGGCAGAATGCACGGGTTGTAGCGAAAGTCTTTTGAGGAGTGAGGATCCTAGTATTGATAGTATTATTTTTGATTACATCAATCTTGAATATCATGAAACCATTATGGCAGCCTCAGGCTACCAAGCCGAGCAAAATCTAAAAAATGCCATTGCTAAACATAAAGGCAACTATATCCTAATGGTTGAAGGAGGCATCCCTGAAGGTACTGAATATTTCCTCACTATTGGTGCAGATGCACACACAGGTGCAGATGAATGCAGGGAAGCTGCAGAAGGTGCTGCAGCTATTTTTGCGATTGGAACTTGCTCTAGCTTTGGTGGAGTGCAAGCTGCTTATCCAAATCCTTCCAATGCTAAACCTTTGAGTAAAATCATCAATAAACCTATCATTAATGTACCTGGCTGTCCACCAAGTGAAAAAAACATTGTGGGCAATATTATGTATTTCATAATGTTTGGGACATTACCTGCTGTGGATGCCTACAATCGTCCTACTTGGGCATATGGACATAGAATCCACGATCTCTGTGAAAGACGCGGGCATTTTGATGCAGGTGAATTCGTGCAACATTTTGGTGATGAAAATGCACAAAATGGATACTGTCTTTATAAAGTAGGTTGCAAAGGTCCTTATACATTCAATAACTGTTCAAAACTACGATTTAACTCTCATACAAGCTGGCCTATACAAGCTGGACACGGTTGTATAGGATGTTCAGAACCAAATTTTTGGGATACAATGAGTCCATTTGAAGAACCCATTGGCAATCATCTATTCCATACTTCTTATAATGGTCTTGGAGCAGATAAGACTGCAAACACTATAGGTACTGTAGTTTTAGCAGCAACAGCTGTTGGTATTGCTGCCCACGCTATAGTTTCTAGTCTAGTAAAAAACAAAGATGAACAATAAAAGGGAGATAAAGTTTAATGACAACAAAACGAATTGTAGTAGATCCGATCACAAGGATAGAAGGACATTTAAGGATTGAGGTAATCGTAGATGAAAATAATGTCATACAAGATGCTTTTTCTTCTTCAACACTTTTTAGAGGACTAGAGACAATTATAAAAAATCGCGATCCTCGAGATGCAGGCTTTATCGCTCAAAGGATTTGTGGAGTATGTACATATTCTCATTACAAAGCTGGGATAACAGCAGTAGAAGATGCCTTAGGTATCAATCCTCCACTGAATGCACTTTTAGTTAGGAGTTTGATGAACATTGCATTGATTTTACACGATCATGTTGTGCATTTTTATACCTTACATGGACTAGATTGGTGCGATATTACTTCTGCTTTGAAAGCAGACCCTGCAAAAGCAGCTAAACTTGCTTTCAAATACACTGATTATCCTTTATCAGCAGGCGAAGATGAATTAAAAGCAGTACAAAAAAGAGTAAGTGATTTTGTAAAACAAGGAGCATTAGGTCCGTTTAATAATGGATATTGGGGGCATTCAACTTACCATTTCTCTCCTGAACAAAATCTCATAGTACTTTCGCATTACCTTAAACTTTTAGAAATCCAAAGAGAAGCTGCCAAAATGACAGCTATTTTTGGTGCCAAACAACCCCATCCACAAAGCCTAACAGTCGGGGGTATAACTTCAGTAATGGATATAATGGATCCTACCAGACTTGCTGAATGGAAAGCAAAATTCTTAAAAGTCAAAGATTTTGTTGATCGTGCCTATTACCCAGATCTCATTATGGCAGGCAAAACCTTTAAAGATGAGCAATCAGTAACAAAAGGTTGTGGGCTTACAAATTTCATTGCTCATGAAGAGATTCTACTTTCAAAAGATCACAATCTGCTCAGTAGTGGGATTGTCTTGAATGGTGATTTGAGCAAACTTTACCCAATTGATGAAAACCTTATCAAAGAAGAAGTGACTAACTCTTGGTATGAATATGAAAATACTCAAGAAATCCAACTTCAACCCTACGATGGTCAAACCAATCCTAAATATACAGGATTTAAAGATGGTCAAAGTATAGGACCTGATGGCAAACCTATAGATACCAAATTGCTTGATATGAAAGGAAAATATTCTTGGATAAAATCTCCAAGATACAACGGAATGCCTATGGAAGTAGGACCTTTAGCAGCAGTTGTTGTTGGTCTGGCTGCAAAAAATCCCTATATAACCGAAGTAGCCACACAATTCCTCAAAGATAGTGGGCTACCTATTGAAGCACTTTTTAGCACACTTGGAAGGACAGCAGCTAGATGTATTGAAGCAAAAGTCATCACAAATAATGGATTAAAAACTTTGGATTCTTTGATAGAAAACCTAAAATCTGATAAACAAACCTGTGCCCCTTATGTCATTGATAAAAATAAAGAATACAAAGGAAGATACATTGGTCAAGTCCCTAGAGGAATGCTTAGTCACTGGGTGAGGATAAAAAATGGTGTGGTAGAAAATTATCAAGCTGTTGTTCCATCGACTTGGAATGCAGGACCTAGAGATTCAAAAGGTCAAAAAGGTCCTTATGAAATGAGCCTTATTGGTACCAAAATTGCAGACATTACCAAGCCTTTAGAAATTATTAGAACTATACATTCTTTCGACCCTTGTATTGCATGTTCAGTTCATATGATAGATGCCAAAGGAAATAAAATCGGGGAATATAAAGTAGACCCTGCATTTGCAAGGATATAGGGAGAGAGAAATGAAAAATACACTTCAAAAAGACACTCAAGAGTTTCAAGTTGAAAAAGAATTTTCTGGTTTGACTAGAATCTTCCACTGGATTCGAGCATTTTCTATTTTTGGTCTCATATTCACTGGATTCTACATTGCCTATCCATTTTTACAGCCTGATTCTAACCCAAACCCAACAAATTTTTTACAAGCTTATATACGTAGCTGGCATTTGTTTTTAGGATTTGCCTTGATTGGGGTGTCTATTTTCAGACTTTATTTATTCATATTTGATAGAGATTCTAAACCTGAACGCATCTCTTTTGCACAATGCCTATCCATAAAAATCTGGATAGATCAAATCAAAACTTATCTATGGATAGGTAAACATCCACATATCAAAGGTGCCTACAACCCACTGCAATTTGTAACTTATTTTGCTCTAGCTATATTGGTTTTGATTATTTCCCTCACAGGGATTGTTTTGTATTATAATGTCTATCACAACGGTTTAGGAGCAATATTACAAACCTCTTTCAAATGGTTTGAAGTAATGTGTGGAGGATTGCCAAATATAAGACTCATTCACCATATTGCAACTTGGGGATTTATCATATTTATCCCTGTTCATATTTATATGGTGATATGGAATTCAATAAAATATCCTAATGGCGGTGCTGATGCTATGATAAGTGGTTTGCGGTATAAAAAAGATTTAAAAGTATAATATTGAAAATTTTAATATTAGGGATTGGAAATATATTATTTGGTGATGAAGGTATTGGAGTGCACCTCTCTAATCTCTTAAAACTTAATTACAAATTAAGTGGTCAACACCAAATTGATATTATCGATGGTGGGACAATGGCAGCAACCCTTATCCCTATCATCATCTCTTATGACAGGGTTTTGATACTTGATTGCGTCAGTGTAGAGAATGAATGTGTAGGAGAAGTATATTTTTTTGATTTTGATAATGTCCCTGAGACTATCACTTGGGCAGGTAGTGCCCACGAAGTAGAAATGTTACAAACCTTGAAACTCACTGCACTTTTAGAAGACCTCCCACCAGTAAAAATCATAGGCATCATCCCTGAAGTGATTGGAGAAAATACTACCTTTGAACTTTCTAATAAAGTCAAAAAAGGATCCGTATTGGCAGAAAAATTAGCTATCACATACCTTCAAGAATTGGGAGTGAAAATAGAAAAAATAGGGAATAAAGATTTACAAGACATTGCTAATTTTTCTTTCAAAGGCTATTGATGATATTTGAGTTTATTTTTTCTTCGACCAAAACAAAATCTTCTATCAAGCATTTTATTCATTTCCTTCAGTTCTATGCAAACAAAAGAAATTTGGATTTTAGCGATATGTTTGAAAAACAAAAAAATCATTATTCTTATTCATTTTTTATTGATACAGAGCCTCAAATTGCACTAGATTTTGCCAATGATATTGCAAATAGATTGCCAATGTCTATTGATTTTAATTTTGTTGAAATCAAAACCCATCAAAATCTATCCTTAAAATGGAAAAAAAATCCAATAAAAAAAATAGCTTTCATAGATGTGCTCCAAACAAAAGAAATTTCAAATGAAAATTCTAAAACTTTTTGTGATCTATTTGATTGGGTAAAAAATATCCAAGCTTATGGACAAAATATCACAGATAAAATCAGTTTGATTGAAGCATTTAAAAAGACAGCTTCAAAGCTAAAAAATGCTGAATCACTTTTTATCAAAACTGCTAATGGGGTCAGAGAATTTTCTTTTATCAACAAAAGTGAAAATATTATGTTTTGGGATCTTTCAAATCTATCAACTTATATGCGTCTTCAAAATACACAATCTCATCTCTTAGCAAGCTATGAAAAACCTATGACCAAACTCTGCCCTAAAGAAGTTTTTGTTCCTTCATTGCTACAAGATAAAAATGTTGAAATCAATACAATCCTAGCTGATGATCTTTTTCTTTCTACTCTAGGAATATTTGTGTTGAAAATGGATATGGGATATGTATTTTTCAAAAACCATCCAAAATCTAAAAATTATGATTTGAGCTATGAACATTATCCTTTAGTTAAAAAACAAGACATAACTATTAGCGAAAGTGGTTTTTTGATAAACAAAACCATCAAAAAAGATTCTAAAAATATCTTCAATATCATTTCAAAGCACTTTGATGAAAAAGATTTGCCCCCACCCAGACCCAAAAAAAATACGCCCCTCAATAATCACCAAAAACTCATCATTTTTTTAAGCAAAAATCACCCAACAAATATTTTGATAAAAGAAGGAATATCATATAAAACACCGCTAAAAATTTCTTTTGAAGCTAATCCGAAAATAATAATTCAAAAAATACAAAATGATTATAAAAATGGTGATAAATTATTAAAAAATTTCAATGAATATTTCAAAGAAATTTTAGAGAATATCTACAATCTAGATGATATACCCATACAAAGCCAAAACCTTATGGATATATTCTGCAGTGCTTCTTTTATACTAGGGTATCAATCAAAGTTTGACTTAGAACTTAATAATATTTTAGATCATGCAAAAAAATTCGTTCGAGACAAAGGACCAAGGATTGATTTCAAACTCATCAAGGAAGAGGAAAAAATCAAATTAGATTATACACGTATCATACGATCTGCAATGAGCTTTAGGATAGCTGGATTAGATGAGGCTACTTTGAGTTATGGCTTCATCGACTCAATGGCTGAGTTTTTAGGCAATTTTATCCGTGATACAAGTACTAATTTTGCCATAAAAGATATTTTGATTTGTGGAGATATGCTAGGTGAAAAAATCTTTTTAGACAAAATATTACACTATTTACCAAAAAATATAAACATACACCTTCCAAAAGATGGGTATATAGACTATCTATGAAAGAGAAAAGAATTAGATTTTACCTGCCTGATTATTTTATAACTCATTTGAATGCTTATCCTTAAATTATCCCTGCTTTCTTATACCTTTCTTTCTGAGTCCCATTTCCACTCAAACCACCTGAATGGATAAAAACAATTTCTCTATCTTCAAATAATTTCATATGTTCACTCAAACATAACCAACCCAAACAATCATAAATCAAATCAAATTCAACACCCAATTTCAACCATTCTTCATAAATTTTATAGAGTCTTATGTCAGGTTTTGCAAACGGAGGTTTTGTTTTTAAGGACAAAATTTCAACAGGTGTCCCAAAACAAATGCTATTCAACAATACTCGTAAATATGCTTTGTCTCCACAGGCTGGAGTCGTATAAACATTTGGGAGATAATGCCCCAAATAAGCAGCACTTGTTCCACTTCCAGAAGTACAAAAAATCATAGGATTTTTCAAATCCTTTATATCTAAAAATAATTCCAAAGCAAGCTTATTTATCCCCAAACTAGCAATCTGACAAGCACCTCCTTGAGGGATAAAAATAACCTTTTCTCCCAAACTTCTACAAATCTCATAAGCCCTATCTCTCAAAACCCCTATATCCCCTTTACAAAACTCTAAATACATACCATTATGCAAAGCTATAGCAAAATTACCCTTTGGATTTTCTTTCAGATAATTACTCAAAGGGTTAGTAATATAAACAAAATTACAACCCTTTAAAGAGCTAATATAAGAAAGTGCAAGCATTGAGTTTGACTGATGCCCTCCATAACTCAAAAGTATTTTTCCGGTCAATGATACATTTAAAAGACTTTCAAACTTGCGTGCCTTATTGCCATTGATAAAAGGATGGAGTAAATCATCACGCTTAATATAAAATTTTCTATCTCGCCAAATATATTGTTGTAGTGGTGAAGGAGTTGATAAAAAACTCATTTACCTAAACAAAAATCTCCAAACATCTTATCAAACATTTCTGAAATATCATAAGGTTGGGTAATGTTTGATATTGATTGAACTGCATCTTTGATATGATAGGAAAAAAGTTCCAACTCAAAGGTATTAAAAACTTTTATTGCATTCTGAATATGATCTAGAGTTTTTTGAACTGCCATTATCTGAAAACTTGAAGTCAAAAGGATTTCATTATTCAAATCTTCTTGATTCAAAATCAAAGAAAGAAGATGTTTTAATTTCAACAAGCAATCTTGGGTATCTTTAGTTGTAATAGAAACACTTTGATAAGATATATTTAAGAGTGTTTCAATCTCGTTGAGTTGTAGTTTTTGTGGTAAATCATTTTTATTTAGTGCAATGATACAATGTTTTTTCTCTTGAGTATTGAGCAATTCAATAATTTTTCTGTCCTCATTTTCCAAAACCCTTGAAGCATCAAAAATAGCTAAAATAATATCGCTTTGCTCTATAGCAGAGAGACTCTTTTGTATCCCTAAAGACTCTACAATATCTTGAGTCTCCCTGATTCCTGCAGTATCAATAAGTTTTATTATATCTCCATTGATGTGAATATTTTCTTCAATGGTATCCCTTGTCGTCCCAGCAATAGGACTAACAATTGCTCTTTCATCAAGTAAAATAGCATTAAGGACTGAACTTTTACCAACATTTGGTTTGCCAATGATACTCAAACAATACCCTTGCACAATCCCTTGACGCATTTTAGAAAATTCATAAATATTGCTTAGTTTTTGCCTTATGTCCTCTAAAGTAGAAATGATATGTACCTGCATATCACTAGGGATATCTTCTTCACTATAATCAATCATCACTTCACTATGAGCAAGCAAACGCATTAAAGACTCTCTTATTTGAGATACAAATATGCTCAATTCACCCTTAAGCTGTCTTACAAGAGCTTTAGCAACATTTTCATTAGCAACATTCATAAGCTTGGAAAGAGCATTGACTTGAGAAAAATCAATCCGTCCATTTAAAAATGCTCTCTTGCTAAATTCTCCAGGTCTAGCCAAACGTGCTCCATTGTGCAAGCAAGATTCTAAAATCATTTTAGCACTCACCCAACCTCCATGACATTGGATTTCACACAAATCCTCACGCGTATAGCTATGAGGTGCTTTAAAATAGATAACTATCGCTTCATCAATAAGGTCGCCTTCAGTGCCATATACTGAAGATAAAGTAGCATAACGAGGAGAAAAATTATCTCTTTTTGTGATAAGACAAGTGATATCAAATGCCCTAGATCCACTCATTCTAACAATCGCAATAGCACCATTCCCTTTAGATGTGCTGATAGCAACGATAGTGGAAGTATCATCCATTCCTGATAAAATCACTCACAATAATATAACGTTCATCCATAGCATTATTTCTGAATGAAACATATTTAGTAGGGAAAGTTTCTCGGAGCTTTTTTAATGCAATATATGCTAAGATTCCGTCTAATGGCTTTGTTTGAGCCTTACCTGTTTCATATACAGTAGTAATAATACTTTGAAGATAAATATCCATTGCCTCTTCTTGATTTTTTAAGAATTGTGCGATTTCTAAACGAATGTTATAACCATATTTAGGCTGTATCCAATTGAATAATAAATAAGAAAGTGCTTTATAACGATAACCTTTCTCTCCAATCAAAAGTGCTGAATCCTCACCATCAAAAGTAACCAAAAGGGTTTGGGGATCATAAAGACTTACCTCAATATGATTGATTTTATAAGGCAAAAAAGAAAACAATTCTTTGAGTTCAAGCTCAATATCTTTAATATCATCCTCTTCAGATGTATTTGAATTATTTTGGATATGCACAAAAGATTCTTTATTTTCACTCATCAAAGAAGGATGATTCTTGTTAGATTGCAAAAAAGTATCTGTATTTGAAGAATTTCCCAAGTGTCTTTGGCTTGAAACATCCTTTATAACAGCTGCAACAATAATAGCATCTTTTTTACCTACACCCAAAAATCCCTTAGAAGGAATTTGGAGGATTTCATAATCAAGTTCAGTGACCGAACAACCTAATTCTGATGAAGCCTGAGTTATAGCTTCTTGTAAAGTTTTAGCAACAATTTTTTTCATTTTTTCTCACCATTTTGAGGATATTTATGCTCTTGAATCTCTAAAGCTTTTTTCCTATCAAGCATTCTATTGATAAGCAACTGTTGGATGATTGAAAAAATATTATTCAATGTCCAATAAAGCACTAAGCCTGCTGGAAAAGTAATCAAAAAGATTGTAAAAACTACTGGCAGGAGTTTAAATATCTTTGCTTGAGTTGGATCGGCAATAGTGGTTGGAGTGAGCGTTTGTTGGATATACATTGAAACACCCATCAAAATTGGAAGGACAAAATATGGATCCATCACTGAAAGATCATGTATCCATAAAATCCAACCAGCACTCTTAAGCTCCACAGCATTATAAAGCACACGATAAATAGCAAAAAATACAGGTATCTGAAGCAATAAAGGCAGACATCCACCCATTGGATTGGCACCATGTTTTTTATAAAGCTGCATCATTTGTGATTGAATTTTTTGAGGGTCTCCCTTATGTTTTTCTTGTATTTCCTTCATTTTTGGGGCAATATCTTTGAGTTTTTGCATACTCACCATACCTTTATAACTCAATGGGTATAAAATAATACGAATAATCAAAGTTAAAAAAATGATAGCCCAACCCCAGTTTCCAATGTAAGTATGCAAAAAATCTAATAATAAAAACACTGGCTTAGCAAAAAAAGTAATCATGCCATATTCAACAACATCTGTTAATATAGGATTGATTTGTTTGAGTTCTTTATAATATTTTGGACCTATATAGCCTTCTAAATCAACATCACCTTTTAACGAAATAAATGGGAGAGGATTTTTAGTACCCGCTTCTGGCTCTATAATTGTTTGAAAACCATTTGAAGAAGAACTAAAAAGGAGTGAAGTATAATAGCGATCTACGCTGGCTATAAACTTCACATTACTAAAATTCTCTCTTTTCTCAGCATCTTTATCTTCTACTTTTGTGATTTTACCTTCATTTGTCTCTAGCAATACCCCATGAAAAGCATATCCATCTGCATCTGCAACAGGTCTAGAGCCATTTGTAATGGCATAGGGCAAATTTTTATTATCCATTTCGACTTTTATATCATATTTGAGGTTTGGATAAAAAGTGATTATTTTTTTTACGATTACATTTTTGAGTTTTTGGATCAAAATAATTGTTTGAGGAGTATCTTTAAGCTCAAGTTTGTTTGTTGAAGATGTATAAGGTTCAGAAAAGGCTTCATTATTAGTAGCGATATCTGAAAATCTAATCTCTAAAGGCCTGAGTGCATCCTGCCCCAGAAGAGGTAATTTATCAATAACCTCTTGTGGTTTAGTTGCAAAACCAAAAAGTCTCTTGATATGATCAAAAAATCCCTCTTGTTTAGGAGCAGTGAATTTTTTATCGGTTAAATAAACTTGAGCTATCCTACCCAATGAATCAATCTGTATTTCAACATCTTTTGAAACAACAGTCGCAATTATTTTTCCAAAACCCAAACTATCTGTATCTGTTTTTGAAATCGTTGGGTCAGAAGTATTGATAGCTGAAGGTATAGAAGATTTTTGAGTAACTCCATCTTGTGTAATTTGGTTTACTGGTTCAGCAGGAAGTTGCGTAGGCTTTTGTAAATAACTATAAACAACAATAAACAAAAATGCAAAAGCTACTGCTAAAATAATCCTCAAATTTGAATTGTCTTTTTTCACTTCCCAATACCTTTACAATGACTTAATGATATAAAATTTAATCTTTGATGACTGAAGCTTCTCTAAAGGTATCAGCCAAAAGATAATTTTCTGAGGAGCTAAATACCTAGCATCCAAAACTCCATAACCTATAGGATAATCAATCCCACCTTTAAAAAACTGGTTACATTTTAAGATTCTTTTACAAATTTTACAAACTGCAATAAAAGGATGATTAAATCTTAATATCCAAAGGGCATATTGAGAGCAAGTTGGATAATATCGACAGCTATTTGGAAACAAAGGAGAAAAAAAATTTTGATAGATTGTTATGAAACCTTCAGAAAAAAATATCCAAAAATCAAAAAAAATTTTTTTCATCTTTCCTACCAATATCCTTTAGAAAATCTACTACAAACAACTGCTAGTGTTGCTAAAATCTTTCTCTTTGAGATAAACCTTTTAAGCATTTTAAAAAATCTTCTTCAAGTTGTTTATAAGAAAGCTCAAGCATTCCCTGTTTAACTACGAAAATCAAAGCATAATTCCTAAGTTTTTCAAGATGACTCCTGCACAAAAATCTTATCCTTCGCTTAATAAAATTACGTTGAACTGCTTTGCCATTCTTTTTAGAAACACTAAGACCAAGTAAAAAAATATCATTCCCAAATTCTCTAAAAAAGGGGAATGAAGTTTTAGAACAAAAAGGTAGCAAATAGAGAGTAAAATTCTTTGCATACCTTTTGTTGCCTTTTTTATAAACAAAATCAAATTCTTTTTTATTTTTTAAAGAATCCACTACAATTAAACTGCAAGCCTTCTTCTTCCTTTTGCTCTCCTTGCATTGATGACCTTCCTGCCGTTTTTGGTCTTCATCCTGAGCCGAAAACCATGTGTTCTTTTTCTTGGTGTATTGTGTGGTTGATATGTTCGCTTCATTAATATACCTTTTATACAAAATAAAACCCTTATTATAATGACTTTTTACTTAAAGATACTTTGAAAGGATTTTAATATTATTTTGACTTATCTTTATCCTCAACCAAAATATAAAGCTCTTTGAGGTTATTGCTTTGGAGCAAATCTACTACCTTAATAAAGCTATCCAAATTGCTGTCTTTATCGCCTTGCAAAACAATCGGTGTATCTTTTGAATAAGAAGCTATTGTATTTTTAAGCTGATTGAAACTTACTTTTTTATCATCAATAAAATAATTTCCATCATTGCTAATACTAATACGAACTTGCTTCTTATTAGGTTCTTTTTGATTATGTGAGGAATTTTCATCTACTTTAGGGATATTGATAGGTAATTTTGATGTTGATACAAACGAAGCTGTTGTAAGTACAATAACTAAAAGTACAAGCATTATATCAATAAAAGGAACCAGATTCATAGAATCCATTTTTTTCATTTTTATCCTTTCAAGAATCTCTATCCAAACGTTTAGGGGCAGACTTGATATATTCAGGAGGATTGTGATAAATATCCCATTTGGTGACAATTATCTCGCTTTTCCTTACCAACATATTATAAATCACTATTGAAGGTATCGCTACAATAAGCCCCATTGCTGTAGCTTTGAGTGCCAGAGCAAGTCCTGTCATAATGGCTTTAGTATCAACAAAAGAAGCAGACCCAATATCAACAAATGTAATCATAATCCCCGCTACGGTACCTAAAAGTCCTACATATGGAGCATTTGAACCAATCGTAGCTATTAGAGTAAGTCTGCGATGCAAATCAAGTTCAAGTTCTCTTTTATCAGCATAATCATCAACTCGCACTGTAGCATAAAACCATACCCTTTCAATCCCAATAGCAATGACAATAACAGATAAAAAACCTAAAAAACCTAAAATCCCATAATCAAGCCATTCTTTCATGACAAACCCTTATTATAATTTTTCAAATTTGCTGCAATTTCCCTATCTAATATTTTCTTCTTTATGCTTTGCCTTTTGTCATAAAGATTTTTACCCTTTACAAGTGCGATCTGTACTTTTGCTTTATTTTTTTGGTTGAAATAGATTTTTAAAGGCACTATACTCAGTCCTTCTAAACCTACTTTACCAAAAAGCTTATCAATTTGCTTTTTGTGCAAAAGCAATTTTCTATCACGCGTTTCATTAGGCTTATAATAAGGATTGGTTGTTTCCAAATAAGAAATATGCATACCAAATAAAAATGCTTCAGAACGTATGATCTTGATAAAACTATCCTTAAGATTTACCCTAGCTTTTCGCAATGCTTTGACTTCTGAACCCAAAAGACAAATACCAGCTTCTAATGTCTCTAAAATTTCATAATCAAAAAAAGCTTTTTTATTCCTAGCAATAATATTCAAACACAACCCTTCAAACGAAAAAAACTACTCCCGCTCCCGCTAAAAAACCACTCATCTCCAAGCTCATCACTAATATTCATAAGTATAGGATAAGCTTGAATTGCAGGGATGAACAAATCATTCAAAGCCCTACCTTTATAAGAAGATAAAATCTCATCACTATGATTTTTTCTCTTTTCAAAAACAGGATTAAAAGAAATTATATTTTTTGCTAACAATTCATCATATTTTGCATAAACAATCTTAGTATCACAAAATAAATCCGGGATAAAAATATCAAAATTATATTCTGATTCATCAAATTTTTCTAAAATTTCACCAATACCACCGACATTTGCACTCGCATAACCACTTACAAAAAATGATACATCTGCTCCAACCCCTATTGCTATTGAGTACAGCTCTTCTTGAGACAATCCTAGATTGAAAAACTCATTTATCTTACTTAGGCAAACCCCAGCATTTGCACTCCCACCGCCTAAACCAGCACCTTTTGGGATAGTTTTTTCAACTTCTATGCTTAGAAATTCTAGCATTGAAGAATTTTTATTTACATTGTCTAAATATTTTTTCAATGCCTTAACACAACGATAGATTAAATTTTCCTCTATAGGAAAATCAAAATCTCCTTTCAAAGAAAATCTATCAGAAATTTTAAATTCAATAATATCTTTGAGTTTCCCTTTAGCCAAAACAAATCTTGAATCTATCAAATGATAAGAACTTCTAAAACCTAAAATTTTTAAAAATATATTTAATTTTGGGAATACATCAAATATCAATTTGTCCTCTTTTAATGTTTTATATGTTTACCTATAGTGCTCAATGTATCTTGAGTAACATCAACAGAAGCTTTTTTGTTCTCAAAAACAATAGCTTCTTTAAGCTCAGCTCTAAGTATCAATGTATTTGGAGGGGCTTCAAAACCAAGCTTCACACTACCCCTATCTACAGATATTACCTTTACAATAATATTCTCTCCAATAACGATACTTTCATCAGGTTTTCTTGATAAAATCAACATTTTTTTTCATCCTATTCAATAGATACTTAACAGTTTTATCTTCTTTGATTTCAATTATAGAAAAAAATTCCTCAAAATCAGCTATATAGATTCCAGATTTTTGATCCTCTAGGTAAAATTTTCGACCTAACCATAAATTTTCTTTGATTTGACTAGAAAAATCTGATATTAAAGGATAAGGCAAGACATCAAAAGGATCAATCACATTATCCTTGCCCCACAATGCTTCCACACCTCCTTCACTGACTCTCTTTAAAGCACACAAAGCTCCATTTACGCCCAAAGCATTTGCTATTATCTCTCCTATGCTACGGATATATGCCCCCTCACTCACACTAATACGAAAAGTGATATAAGGATGATTATAACTCAAAAGTTGCAGGTCAAAAACTTGCATTTTTATTTGTTTTAAAATCGGATCTTTTCCAGATCTAGCAAGTTCATAAGCCCTTTTACCATCAATCTTTTTTGCACAATATTTAGGGGGAATATAATAAATCTCTCCCTTCAGAGGTGCAAGAACAGTCCTTATGGTTTTCAAATCAAATTCATCTAAAATATCAATTGAGACAATATTCTCCATATCCAAACTCAAGCTTTTTGCTCCCAACCACAACACTGCCTCATAAATTTTAGGTGTTTTAGAAATAAAAGGAAACAGCTTTGTATAGCTGCCAAATCCAACAATAACACTTCCTTGTGCAAAAGGATCTAAAGTCCCTGAATAACCTGCTTTTTTGATACCATAACGATGCTTAAGCTGATTTAAAAAAAAATTACAAGAAATGTGGACAGGCTTAAAGGCTGATAACAAAATATCCAAACAAATCTCCTTGTTTTGAAAAATTAATATTATTTTTATCTTTATAATGAAATAATCAAATTGATATTTTAATAGTATTAATGAATACTTAAATGATTCAATAGGAGTCAAAACTATGGAGCAGGAACTGATCTTAAAGCCAGCTACCCTTATCACTTCAAAAACAGATACAAAAGGAAAAATCACCTATTGCAATAAAGATTTTTTACAATATGCCCATTTTACTGAATCCGAACTCATTGGCAAACCTCATAATATTATCCGCCATCCAGATATGCCAAAAGCTGTTTTTAAACTATTATGGGATTATATCCAAAACAAGCAAGAAATTTTTGCTTTCGTAAAGAATAGAAATAAAGAACATAATTTTTATTGGGTCTTTGCCAATATCACACCAAGTTTTGATGCTAATGAAAATATCATTGGGTATTATTCAGTCAGACGTAAAGCTAACCCCAAAGCAATCCAAACTATCTCAAGTATCTACAAACAAATGCTAGAATCTGAAAAAATTGAAGGAATTGCAGGTGGGATAAAAATAATTCATGACCTCATCAAAAAATTAAAAAAACCTTACAATCAAATCATTTTTGAAATGCAACAGGATTAAAATATCTGTAAATACAATTACTGAAAAAAGGATTTTGAAATGAATACTAAAACTTCAATTGCAATCATCTCTTTAGCAATTATGTCAATAATTTTAAATTCTATTTTCAATGCACAAATAAATCAAAACCTAATCATTGATGGTTTATTATTGATTTTAATCTTTTTTGAAGCAATCAGATTTTATCAAAATAACATTGATGAAAAAATGACTCAAAAAATATTAACTATTTCAAAACACCTTAGAGAAGGCAATTTTGAAAATCGAATCATTAAAGCTAAAGGATCAAAAAAATTAATCTCAATCACTCACAATATCAATGATTTACTTGATCATTTAGAAGCCTTTTTGCGAGAAATGAAAACCTCTATAGAATGTTCTTCAAAAAATGAATTCTATAGAAAAGGTATTGAAGAAGGCTTGAAGGGATCATTTTATCAAAATATCCTTAACATCAATCATGTACTCCATGATATTGAAGAAAACTATAAAGAAAATATCAAAAATGCACTATCAAAATCTCTGATGAATATGAGCTTAGAAAATCAAAATAATAATTTAGAAAAAATATCAGGTGAAATGAGTAAGGATGTAGAGCAAATACGCGATGTAAACCACCGAATCAATGTTGTCAAAAACCTTTCAGAAAAAAGTAAAAAAGATGTCATTTCTATCACTGAATCTATAAATAATCTAATGATTTTAATGGATCAAAGCAATGCTGCCATTTCAAGCTTTGCAGAAAAATCTCAAGATATTGGTAATGTTATTCGTCTCATTATTGATATTGCCACACAGACTAATCTTTTAGCACTCAATGCTAGCATAGAAGCTGCACGAGCAGGCGAACATGGAAAAGGGTTTGCCGTCGTAGCTGATGAGATCAGAAAACTTGCTGAAAAAACCCATAAAGCTACCAATGAAATCTCTATGTCCATCCAAACAATGCAACAAGAAATTGATAGCATACAAACAAATAGTCAAACAGTCTATGAAATTGCCATCACTTCTCAAGAAAAAATTACTGATTTTAATGGAATTTTTGATGAAATGGAACAAGATAATAATAATCTATCAAATGTATTTGCCAACCTTTCTGAACATCTAATTATTAATATCGCTAAGCTTGATCATATTTTATATAAATCTTATATTTATTTGAGCCTTAACTATCAAAAACAAATCCAAGATACGACAAAAAATCCCATTTCTGAACTCTTTGAAAACAAAGAAACAAAAATTGTCCTCTATCGATTTATAAATGAAGATGAAGTAAAAAAAATAAAAAATAAAATCTTAGAGTACTCAAACAATGCTTTTTCAGCTATTTCTAAACCTCTTACTCCTGAAATTTCTAAAAATATCATTACAGATATTCAAGCACTAGAATCTGAAAGCAAAACATTATTCTCAAAACTTGAAATGAAAAATATTCAGATAGACAAATAGTTTATCAAAAAATATTTAAATTTTTCTAAAGCATTTTTCCTATGTGAAATTTTATTTTTTTCATTATCTTCCATTTGTGAAAGTGATTTTTCATACCCTTCTGGTATAAATAAAGGATCATATCCAAATCCATTTTTACCACAAGGGGTATCTATAATCTTACCAATCAATTCACCTTTAAATATTTTTTTAACCTTTTTTCCCTCTATTTTACCTATCATGCCAATCATACAAACAAATCTTGCATTTGAAGAATTCACACCTTTTTTATGTAAATTTTCAATCAAATGCTTTATATTCTCTCCATCGCTTGCATTCTCTAAAATACCTGAACTTAAATTAGCATACCTAGCACTATAAATTCCTGGTTCTCCATCCAAAATATCTACACACAAACCACTATCATCAGCTATTGCGATCAAATTTTCATCCACAATATTCAAAGCTTCATAAAAAATATTTGCCTTCAAAAGAGCATTCTTTTCAAATGTATCTCCATTTTCGACAATCTCAAGGGTATTGAAAATTTCAGCATTAGAAATGATTTCAAATTGATCTAAAATCTGTTTTATTTCTTTGATTTTCCCTTCATTAGAACTACCAACTAAAATTTTTGGATTCATTTCTAAATATTTTTCCTTTCTTTTGACTATCAAATCCCCAAAATCTAACAGATTATTTTAGTATAATCATACCTAAAATAATAACCCACTCCGCAAAAAGGTCGCTTTTATGATAAAAAATATTCTTCCCTTAACAGGAATTGCGGTACTCAGATTCTTAGGACTCTTTATTGTCTTACCAGTTATCTCACTTTATGCAGTGAGTTTTAATGCTTCTGCAACAATGCTCGGACTTGCTGTAGGTGGTGCTTACCTGACTCAAGTAATATTCCAAACACCTATTGGAATTGCAAGCGATCGATATGATAGAAAAAAAATTGTTATGCTAGGGCTTTTTGTCTTCCTAGTTGGATCTATTATTTGTGCACTTGCAAAAAATATTGAACTCCTTGTAATTGGAAGACTTATTCAAGGAGCAGGAGCCATTGGAGGAGTAGTCAGTGCACAAATCACTGATATTGTCAGAGAAGAACAACGCACTAAAGCCATGGCAATAATGGGTGGTGGGATCTTCGCTAGCTTTACCCTAGCTATGCTTATTGGTCCCATCATAGCTGCTAATTTGGGGGTAGGATTATTATTCAGTATCACTGCATTTTTGACCCTCTGTTCTATAATATTACTTTACACTAAAGTCCCCTCAACCCCAAAAATCACTTATTCTTTCGAAGGGAAACCAAAATGGCAAGATACCTTAAAAGATAAAAATCTATGGGTCATCAATCTAAGTTCTTTTTTTGAAAAAGCATTGATGACATTGATATTTGTCATCATACCTTTGGTGATTGTGCAAGAATTTAGCTGGAGCGAAGAAAATCTATGGAAAATCTATACCCCTGGTGCAATCATAGGAGTACTTGCAATGGCTCCTGCAAGTATTATTGCTGAAAAATATAGCAAAGCTAAATTTGTAATGTTTTATGGAGTGGCAATGTTTTTGATTGCTTACACTTGCATTGCATTGGCTGATATCCATATCCATACTCCTAAAATCTGGCTTTTTATTACAGGTATTATGATATTCTTTATTGGTTTTGCCACTTTAGAACCTATAATGCAATCTTTGGCAAGTAAATATGCTAAAGCTCATCAAAGAGGAGCTGCATTAGGCATATTCACCACATATGGTTATATAGGTTCATTTGTGGGGGGGACTGCTGGTGGTATCCTTTATCATCAATTAGGTGTAGAAAAAGTAGCCTTGCTCATTGTATGTATCTGTATATTTTGGATATTGACATTGATTTTTTTAAAAAATCCTGCCAAACAAAAAAATGTTTATCTTGCATTGGATGATTATGACAAAAAAAAATTCAAAGCACTCAATCAAATTGAAGGCATCATAGAATGGTATGTGAATGAAAATGAAAAAATAATCATTGTAAAATATGAAGCACAAATCCATACAGAAGAGCAAATCATTCAAATCTGCAAAAAATTCAACAAGGAATCCAACTGATGAATCAAATATGTTCAAATGACCAACCTCAAAAATATCAAATCAGCAAAAAAATCCTCAATATTGTAGGCAAAACCAATGCCGAATATGGACTTATTCAAGAAGGAGACAAGGTTTTATTAGGATTGAGCGGAGGAAAGGATTCTATTTTATTAGCCTGTATATTGGCAAGAATGAAACGACATGCTCCTTTTAGATTCGAGTTCAAAGCCATCACTATCCATTATGGTTTGGGAGAAAAGTTTGAATGGCTCAAAAAATTATGCCAAGATCAAAACATCCCACACGAAATCCACTATACTAGCATCGCAGAAACTATCAAAGAAAAACGACGAGAAGGCAGTTCATATTGTAGCTTTTGTTCTAGAATGCGTCGAGGAGCTCTTTATAGCAAAGCATTAGAAATGGGTTACAATAAAGTTGCTATCGCTCATCATTTAGATGATGCTGCAGAAAGCTTTTTTATGAACCTAACTTATAATGGATCTTTAAGGAGTATGGCACCAATATATAGAGCTGAAAATGGACTTCAAGTCATCAGACCCCTCATCCATATCCGTGAAAGACAAAGTATTGATTTTGTACATTCTCAAAATATCCCGACAGCTCCAGACTGCAACTGCCCTGCCAAACAACCTGATTCAGATAAACCACCTATTGCTAGATTGAGTACAAAAAATTTCCTCTCAAATATGGAAAACACAAATCCTGAATTTTTCAAATCACTTAAAAATGCTTTTTCAAATATCCATGCAGAAAGTTTCAGTGACAAAAATTATTTGGATGCATAAAATATCGAGCTAAAATACTACAAACTAGGTTCCATTAGTGCCCTCAAACGATACTTAAACATCATCTTGTCTAAAGCTTCCCAAATAATAAACTTGGCATCTTCATAAAAAGAACTGATTTCATCATTTGGCAAGTGTAAAGACGCTATCATCAAGCTTTGAGAAATATGTGCCAAAGACCCTTCAAATAAAATACCAACAAATGGCGAAACAAAACTTTTTTTCGCACATATTGTATTTATATCATCAATCAAACCAAAAAGCTCTTTTTTAGTATTAATACGGGTTTTAAAACACTTCATCAATTGATCTTTGAAATTTGAAATTTCTGATGTATAAAGATCTTCTTTAAAGTCACTAAAAATATCTTTAGAATTTTTACTGAAGTAACTCTTCATTTGTCTAAGTATCTTTTTTTTCTTTATTTTTACTAAATTAAACTCTTCTGGTCGAGTCGGTCTAGCCCCTTCAATATAAGCACCCTCGCCAAGATTCAAAGCCATTTTAGGGGAGAAAGTTTTGATAGCTTGCGTGATTTGGTGTTGAGAAAGTAAAAAAATAGAATCTGTATAAACAGTTTTATCAAAATTTCCTCTGACTAGAAATGCATCAGCAGGCAATACAAACTCTTCTTTACCATAAAATGAAGAAGAAGCATGTTTGCCCATCCCTTCAATATAGCCACAATCTAAACCACACATCAAGACTTCACCACCAAGCTGGCAAGCCAACGCAAAACCTGCATTACCGACAAAAGGAGCACTAAACTCTATCACGCTTTTAGATCCATAAAGGTAGCCACTTGAACTCCCTCCTCGCATAAAAATATAAGCTTCTTTAGCTAGGGCAAGGGCAGAAGGATTGACCATATTTGCACACAACAAAGACGTTTCACCTAAAGGTGCATTTTTAAGCACATCTACAAGATAATCTATTCGCTCAATCTCTATCTGAAAATCAGGTTGAATTCCGTAATCTTTAAGAGGTTTGAGTGCTGTCCCACAACTAAAAATTATCATCCTGTCTTCATTAGCCTTAATAAAAGGCAATAAACTATCCAAACTTGCCCCATTCCCAACGACACAAATAGGAGCATTCACCCTCTTAGGTAAATTCAAAACAGGATTTTTAAGTGATTTGTATGAAAGATTTTTAAACGCATTATCTACACCAATCATCTCATCTTCAAAACTACCCCAACCTCGAGCATTGCTTGCATATTCTTCTTCAATAATCTTTTGGGTCGCATCCAGTTTTGGACTAGAGTAAAGTTTAAGCTCAAGCCTTAAAAAATTATTAGTGATTTTTTTTTGGGTAAAAAAATTACGGATAAAAAATTTGTCTATCAAATCTTTCACAAAAATATAACAACTCTTTGGAGAAGTATTTTCAAAAAGCTTTTCATAATCAACAAAATAACAACTAATCCTAAAAATATCTATATTTTCTTCAAAAATCAAAAGAGAATGAAAAAAAACTCCCCTTTCACGTATGAATTCTAAAAATAATCCTCCAAGTAATCCAAAAATAGTTGTTGAAGGCAAAAAAGATCGGCTCAAATAATATTCTTTAATCCCTCCATGCTTATGCAATAAATCAATAAATTGATTACAAGCAAATCCTGTGATAGAAAGCTTTGATGTATCCATTTTATGCAAATAAATATTATTAGTATGTATCTTCCATTTTGGATTAGAAATAGGTGATTTGGCAATATCCTCACAAACCTCAACCATAGTGTGTTTATTATCATTACAAGGATAAGTCAGTTGATGATTTTTAAGGTGGATAATATTAAACCCTTTTTCATCAAAGAGTAAATTATACTCATCTGGAGGCAATCTCAATGCATCAAAAAGTCTAGGAGAAGTATGATGAAAAAACTCCATATTTTTAGAAAATCGATATGAAATTTCAGACTGAATTTTTTCCTGATCATTGGTTTTTAAAAGCTCTAAAAATGTCATTATAGACCTTAGGATAAATTTTATGTTTTTAATTTTCAATCAAATTATTGCATATTTTGGCAATAGCCTTATCCCAAAAACTATCAGAATCTCAAAAAATAAATAATTTGTATAAAAAATAAAATAATATATTGCATATTTTTATATTTTATATTAAAATTCTGTCTATTTTAAATTTAGGATAGTTTTTTGATATTAGATAAAAGATTTTATATTTTTATTTTAATAAATATCATCATTCCATTCTTCGAACCATTCACTAAAATAAGCAATTATCTTAGAATAGTATTATATAGTTTTATCTTATTATTGGCAATATATTTTCTACTAGATTTTATCAAATCTAAAAAATTAAAAATTATGATTAAAAATATAATCGTTATTTTCTGTATGATTTTAGGTTTCATTGATTTATTTTGTATCTTGAACTTCAACACACCCATTTCAGAAGGTCTTACCGATACAATTTTTGCTACTCAAAAATTTGAAATTGATGGTTTTTTGAAGTTTTATTTTCAAATGGAAAATAACATTATTCTCGTTATAGTTTATACAAGCATTTGTATTGCATTTTTCGCCATTAAAAAAGATTTTATTTTAAAAATAAACAAAAAATTTGCAGGCATTTTTTTAGCTATTGCTCTGCTCATTTTATCAGGATTAGGTATCAAAGATTATATAAGGAATGATAGTTTTCATACAATTAGAAAATTTGCAGAACTCGTAAATATGACTAATTTTATATATTCTTTAAGTCTTAGTGCATACCATACTAAAACTTATATCAAAGAATATCAAACCTATAAATCAAGTCTAGAAGCAAACCTCAAAAACCTTAATAACTACATATTACAAAACGATACAAAAATTTCTAATGTCATCATCATCATAGGTGAGAGTGCTTCAAGAAATTTTATGCATATCTATGGCTATGATTTAGACAATACACCCAATACAGACAAACTAAAAAAGGAGGGCAATTTATTTGTATTTGATGATGTTATAAGCCCTCAAGCACATACATCAGGTGTTTTTGAAACAATATTGAATTTTAGCGATTATGAAAATAGAAAAATACCTTGGTACAAACAAATGAATCTTTTAGATATCATGAAGATAGCAGGGTATAAAACCTTTTGGTTTTCTAATCAAGAAAAAATAAGTGTTTGGGGAAATGCCCCAACAGCTATTTCAACTCGAGCAAATTTTGCCTTTTGGACACATTTATCAAATGGGGTGAGCAATAATTATGATGAAGAATTAATCCCTTTATATGAAAAAAACAAACAACATTTAGGCGATAAAAATTTCATTATTTTTCATCTGCAAGGATCTCACATTCCATACAAAAATAGATTTCCAAAATCATATGCAAAATTCAAACCAAGTGATATTGATACTAAAAAACTGCATATAACACATAAAAGTGACTTAAGAATAGTCGCTGATTATGTGAATTCATTTTACTATACAGATGCAATACTGAATAAAATTTTCAATCTTTTCAAAAACACTGATTCCATCATTTTCTATTTCAGCGATCATGCTCAAGATGTGTTTCAAAGTAGGAATTCTGTCGGACACACTTGCGATAACTATGGAGTGGAAATACCATTTATGATTTTTGTAACTGATGAGTTCAAACACAACCACCCAGATAAAATAAAATCTATAAAATCTGCCCTCAAAAAACCTTTCATGACAGATGATTTCTCTCAATCTCTTTTACCCCTCATTGATATCAAGACAAAAGATAATATCAAAAACAAAGATATTTTTAGTCCTGATTTTGACACTCAACGAAAAAGGATTTATTGCGGGAATATTGATTATCTCAAGCAATAGCAAATACTTCAAAAATCTATCTAGATTATAGATTTTATTTTTAGACCCATAAAAAAGCTTATTTTAAATTTAAATAAAAAATTTTCTATAAGTGCTTAGCAAATAAAATGTTTTCTGGTTGGGATAAAGTCTTAAACTTCTATCCCAACTTGGACTGATAATAGAACAAATCTGTTCTTTAAAGCGGTGTTACTCGTATTTATAACAAGAAGCTAAAGGTGCTTAAATAAGACTCAAACAAATAAATGGTAGTTATAATTGATGTATTCATTATAATGCTTAAAAAATAAAATTTAAGACATGTCTTAAAAGGTTTGAAAAAACATAAAAACGCTCATCAAAATATAAATTTTTAGAACATAAGAAAAATTAAATAAAATTATTTTGTCATAGAATGTTGTTAATGAATACTTAAAAATATGGTTTTAGAGAAAATTGTTTTGTTTTAGAAGGCAAGATTTTAAACTATTTATAAAATCTTTTATAAAAATAAAATATACCTACCAAAAAAATAATACCCACAATATAGCCTGCCAAAATTGAAGAACTCACACTAGCGATAGCAAAACTCATTAATGCTGCTAATGCTGCAGTGCTAGCATAAGGAAGCTGTGTGATAAAATGGCTTTGCACCGAACATCCTGCTCCAGTAGCTGAAAGGATAGTGGTGTCTGAAATAGGAGAAGTATGATCCCCATACACTGCCCCAGCAAGCACTGCAGAAATAGAAAGGATAATATCACCCCCTGAAGCACTCACTACACTCACTCCAATAGGCAACATAATCGCAAAAGTCCCCCAACTTGTACCTGTGGCAAATGCGATGAATCCTGATATTAAAAATAAAATCACAGGCATCATAACAACAGTCCCCTGAGATAAAAACTCTTTGCTTAAATTTGCCAAATATAAACCTGTTTGCATATCATCACGAATCACTGGTCCAATCGCCCAAGCTAAAATCAAAATAAAAATTGCAGGCAACATACTTTTTATCCCTTGTAAAAACATTGGCAAAAAAGAACTTTTGTCTAAATACCTTAAAGAGATAACAATACTTATCACTACAGCAAAAAGACCTCCATAAAATAAAGAAAAAGCAGTATCAGCATTTTTAAGTATATTCAAAATATTGATTTCTTCACTAGCCTTGTAACCTGTCCATAAAAGCATAAAAGCAATACTGAAAATTAAGACAAATACAGGGATTATTATCAACCAAATTGAGCTTGAAGACTGCCTATTCAAATCATTGTCTTGGAGAAAATCAACAACCCCTACATTCTTATTTTTTGACATTACTGGAAGATTAATCTGCCAATAAATAGTCAAAAATACAGCCAAAAGAGCAAACCAAGCATAATAATTACTCCATACACTACTTATCAATACCAACAAACTATCTCCAGTCCCAGCCGTTGAAGGAATACTTGTTTGCATAATCCCAATGATATAAGCCCCCCAACTTGAAATAGGCATCAAAATACATACAGGTGCAGAAGTAGAATCAATAACATAAGCTAACCTTTCCCTCGTAGAATGATTAGCATCATTTAAGGATTTTGAGATTTGCCCTACAGTCAAAGCATTAAAATAATCATCAATAAAAATAACAATACCTGCAATAAAAGCAATAAATTCTGATCCTTTAGCACTTTGGACACGTTTTCTAGCCCATTTTACAAAAGCATTCACAGCACCAGAATAAAAAATCACTTGACTCAAAATACCAAGTAAAATCAAAAAACCAAAAACATATACACTTGAATAATTAAAATCTAAAGTAAGATGACCTTGCTCATTAGTCTGAAGAGTATAAAGGACAGAAGATATTCTTGTATAAACATAAAACAATACCTCAAAAATATTGTCATGATGCATAAAAATTCCACCAATTAGAATACCTACAAATAAAGAAAGTAATACTCTTTTGGTGAAAAAAACCATTAAAATTACACAAATAGGTACACATAAACTCAAGACAGAATCAGCATAATTCATCAAATCCCCCATATTTAGATTTTACAAAAATGGAATCATACCAAAATGTACTCAAGCCTTTTATATTTGTGTTTTTAATTATGCTTTATTGCTTGCCTGCAAATCTTTCATCTGCTGGAGTTCTTTTTTAGCACTTTCAAGCTCGGTCTGTATGAGCTTAAGTTTCATCTCTGCTTTTTTTATCTTAGAAGCTTTGTCTTTCTTTTTTGATTCTTTGAGCTTATCAGTAGCTTCAGAAAATTTTTTCTCAAGTTTATCTACACGCAATTGACTCTCTTTTAGAACTTTAGCATCAGAACAATGATCTTTAAGCTCTTTGAGTGCTTTTTGAAGACCATCAACTTTATCTTTATGCCCATTTTTATTTGCAAAATCTATTTGGGATTGTACATCTTTTGCTTTCCAATCACATATTGGTCCAGCACTTAAAATACTAAGGGCTAAAGCACCCAAAATAATTACTTTTTTCATCTATATTTTCTCCCTAAAAATTTATTTTTTACAAAATTACATAACTATTATACTATAACCTGAAGAAAAAGTAGGTTATGATTTATTTTTCTGTCCTAAGCAAATCTTTCATGCGTAATAATTCTTGTTGTGCTGCGATATATTGCTTATTGGCTATCTCAAGATGAATTTGTGCTTGTCTGATTTTATAAGCATTCCCTTCAATTTGAGCTTGGCTGAAATCAGATTTTGCATTTTTAAGATTATCACGAGTCATCTCAATATTTTGATAGATATCATTAAGGATATCAGAATCCTTGCATTTATCTTTAAATTTTTGGAGATTTTTTTCTAATAAAGGGATTTGTTTATCTAGATGTTGTTTTTTTGCATAAACAAGTTGATATTTCATGTCATTAATTTTATATTCACATATAGGACCAGCATAAACAAAAGATGATAAAATCATCAACAAAAATATTTTCGTAGCATTCTCTAACATTTTTAAGTTCCTTTATAAGGCAACTGAATAAAATTTTTACTTGAATAGTTTTCTAGTATAACAAGAAGTGGATAAATTAAATCTAAAATTTTGTATTGTATTATCGGAGCATCACACAAAATGGCCGGGAGAGAGGGATTCGAACCCCCGGAGGTGTTACCCTCAACGGTTTTCAAGACCGCCGCTTTCAACCACTCAGCCATCTCCCGAAATTTTTAAATACATCAAAAAGTTTTTGGAGGCGACACTCGGATTCGAACCGAGGAATCAAGGCTTTGCAGGCCCATGCCTTACCACTTGGCTATGTCGCCATCTCCAAAAATAGTGGTGCCCGAGGCCGGACTTGAACCGGCACGGAAGCAATATCCGAGGGATTTTAAGTCCCTTGTGTCTACCAATTTCACCACCCGGGCATTCTATCATAAAGTATTTCTTCAAAAACATTTATATTGACTCAATCTGCACAAAAAAATCAAAGTTTGAAAATTGATTTTGAAAGTCAAATGAATGGAGCGGGAAACGGGGGTCGAACCCGCGGCCCCAACCTTGGCAAGGTTGTGCTCTACCACTGAGCTATTCCCGCACATTTTTAGCTAACAACTACAGAAATATCAAGCACGCAATTTTAGCAACCCTTTTTGAAAAAATCAAGCCTAAAAGCAAAAAATTACAAAATTTTATATACAATAAGCATTCTAAAATAAATCAGAGGGATGAAAAGTGAATTTTGAGCCTTATCCATTTGAAAGACTAAAAGAACTCATCAAATCTATCACACCTAAAAAAAAAGTAATTGCCCTTACAATAGGAGAACCCCAATTCCAAACACCAGATTTTATCCAATCTGAACTCAAAAACCACACTGATGAATTACGTTATTACCCAAAAAGTACTGGCGAGGATTACTTAAAAAATGCTCAATTAAATTTTGTAAAAAATCGCTTTAATCTTCAGCTAAAATCTAGTCAAATTATCCCAACTTTTGGAACTCGTGAAACTCTTTTTAATTTCCCTCAATACATCCTTTTTGATACACCATCACCTATCATGGCCCATCCCAATCCCTTCTATCAAATATATGAAGGAGCCGCTATTGCCTCTAGGGCAAAAACTATCTATATGAATCTTGAAAACTCTAATGACTTCAAACCTATTTTAAACACGGAGCAAAAAAAACAAGTTCATCTTGTTATCCTCAATTCGCCAAACAACCCTACAGGTGCTACACTCAGTTTGGAAGAACTCAAAAAATGGGTGGAATGGTCATTAGAATATAACTTTATCTTGCTAAATGATGAATGTTATTGCGAAATTTATGAGTCAAATCCACCTTCCTCAATCTTAGAAGCTTCTTATGCAATAGGGAATAAAAATTTTAAAAATATCTTAGCACTCAACTCAATTTCAAAACGTTCATGTGCACCGGGTTTACGAAGCGGTTTTATAGCAGGAGATGAGACAATATTAAAAGGCTATCAACAATACCGCACCTATTTAGGGTGTGCCATACCAAACCCTCTTCAGAAAGCCAGTGCAAAAGCTTGGGAAGATTCTTTAGAATGTGAACAAATACGAAAAAAATATGCAAAAAATCTACAAATTGCCAAAGAATTATTTCCAAATACAAAAATTCCTCCATATACTTTTTATTTATGGTTATATGTAAGGGATGATATTGATTTTTGCAAAAAGCTTTATCAAGAAGAAGGTATACTTGTTTTACCCGGAACATTTTTAGGTAGACAAGGAGCAGGAAAAGGCTTTGTAAGGATTGCTCTTGTTTATGAAGAAAAAATCCAAAGACTTGCATTAGAAACAATCTCAAAATTTCTCAACTCTTATTTAAAAGGCTCATAATGATTCTCAAAAAAGAGATCAACAAACTAAAAATCCATTTTATTGGTATAGGCGGTATAGGGATCTCTGGACTTGCCAAATACCTCAAAGCACAAGGAGCAGACATCAGTGGTTCAGATATTGTTGAAGCAAATGCTACGAGATATTTAAGCTCAATGGGCATACCTATCAATATCCCTCATAGCCAAGATGCTATCAAAAATCAAGATGTCATCATCCATTCAGCCATCATAAAAAAAGATAATATTGAAATCCAAGAAGCACAAAAAAAAGGAATCCTTATCCTTTCAAGGAAAGAGGCTTTAGAATTCATTTTATGCAATAAAAGAGTTTTTAGTATTTGTGGGGCTCATGGAAAAAGCACTACAAGTGCAATGCTAAGTGCTATTTTCCCTAACTTTGGAGCCATCATTGGAGCTGACAGCAAAGAATATGGTTCAAATGTGAGGGAAATTGAAAGTCAAAGCATTGTTTTTGAAGCAGATGAATCTGACAAAAGTTTTTTAAATTCAAATCCTTATTGTGCAATTGTAACAAATGCAGAACCTGAACATATGGAAAACTACGATCATAATTTGGAGCATTTCTACAATGCTTACAGACAATTTTTAGATTCTGCTTCAATTTGTTGCATTAATGCTGAAGATCCATTTTTGAATACCTTAAATATTGATTGTATAAAGCTCTTTCCATCAAAAGACATCAAAAACATATCCTATATACTTAAAGATGATGAACCTTACACGCATTTCAACCTTAAAGAATTTGGAAAATTTGAAGTATGGGGATTTGGTGAGCATACTGCTTTGAATGCATCTTTAGCAATTTTAGCCGCATTGCCTGAACTTGAAATTGAACAAATTCGTCAAAATCTAATCAATTTCAAAGGCATCAAAAAACGTTTTGATATTATCCAAAAAAATAAGCTCACGATCATTGATGATTATGCCCATCACCCTACCGAAATCAAAGCCACACTTAAAGCAATCAGTATTTATTCAAAACTCAAAAAAGGTGAAAATAAAATCATAGCTATTTGGCAACCTCATAAATTTTCGAGGCTTTTAGACAATTTGGAAGACTTTAAAAAATGTTTTGGGCAATCCTGCGATGAATTGATAATTTTACCAGTATGGAAAGCTGGAGAAAAAGAAATTGATCTGGATATGGAAAATCTTTTTGGACATTATCGTCCAATTTTTGCACAAAAAATCAGAAAAAAAGACAATGATATTGAAGTGATGAGTCAAAATAATGTTATCAAAACGATTCAAGAAGGTATTGTTGTTGGTCTTGGAGCCGGAGATATTACTTATCAATTAAGAGGAGAAAAATAATGCCCTCCATATTAGCGATTTTATTAGTGTTATTACTCACACTTTCTCTTTTGTATTTTATCCTAAGGGATTTTGGTATCATCAAGTTAAAACAAAAAATCATTGCAGTATGTGTGCTTGTTTTGCTTGGTATTTTGGCTGCAATTTATAGTTATTTTCAAAGCAAATCAGATAAAAATGATCTACTACTCCAAACTGCATTTTTAAGAGGAGAATCGCTTGAATGCAATGGCATCATCATCAATAAAGAAAATTTCAATCTAGTAACAGGCACTCTTAGTTTCATTGGGAAAAAAGATAGTGTGATGAATAATATCATGGTTCCTTTGGACAACTGCAAAATCATCACTCAAAGTGAAGAGACTCAAGATTCTATCCCTAAAAATATTGAAGAAGAACTCCAAAGAGACTAATGCAAGAACCTCATCATTATGAATCACTGATTGAAAAGCTTGATTTAAAAGATTTTATTGAGCTTTTTAAAGATTTTTTTGCTCGACCTAAGCCTATCCATTTAGAAGGAGACAGATCAGTTTTAAACTATTTTATCAAAGAACTTGATAAAATAGTTTTCACTCCTCCTTCAAAAATAAAAAATTTAGACAATCAAATTTTACATTTAAAAAAATTTGGTATCTTAAAAATAGAAGAAATTTTTGAATTTATAAAAATCATACGTTACTTTTTATACCTCAAATCATTAGCTAATATCACTGAAGAAATGCAATTATACAAATACCTTCAAAATATCCAAATCCCTCAAAATTTGATAATATTAAGCCAACATTTTGAAAACACCCCTCAAATAAAATCTGGTATTTATGAAGAACTAGACAGTCTGAACCTATCACTCTCTAGACAAAAAACACAAATTTCAAAAAGCCTTCAAGAGATTTTACACTCAAATAAACTTTCCCCCTATCTTGTAGATAAACAAATCCACTACATCAACGGGAATGAAACATTATTGTTAAAATCAGGTTTTAATCATAGTATTAAAGGCATCATCATCTCACGATCTCAAAGTGGATTTTTCTATCTCTTGCCCAATGAAATCTACAATATCCATCAAAAAATTTCCGAACTCAATGACAAACTACAATCTTGTCTTTATGAGATATGTAAAAATATCTCTGCAAACCTAAAAAAAGAATTATCATTTTTAAGCTTTATCAATAAAGAATTTGACAAATTTGATCACCTCCAAGCTAGAGTCCATTTTGCAAAAACTTATAACCTTGAATTTGTTACCAATAAGGCTACTAATAAAAACATTATCCTGAAAGATTTTTCACATCCTGCCCTCACTCACCCAAAATCGATTGATATTGACTTTACCTCTCAACTTTTAATGATTACAGGCGTGAATGCAGGTGGAAAAACAATGCTCTTAAAATCTATAATGAGTAGTATTTTTTTAGCAAAACACCTTTTACCAATGAAAATCAATGCAAACCATTCCAAAATACCCAATTTTAAAAATCTCTTTGCCATCATTGCAGATCCCCAGAATAGTAAAAATGATATTTCTACATTTGCAGGGAGGATGTTAAACTTTTCTCAAATCCTTAATCTTGATGATTTAATGATAGGTGTAGATGAAATTGAACTAGGAACAGATGCAGATGAAGCAGCAAGTCTTTATAAAATACTATTAGAATACTTGCTAGATAAAAATTCTAAAATAATCATCACTACTCATCACAAAAGGCTTGCTGCAATGATGGCACAAGATGATAGAATCCAAATATGTGCAGCTATTTTTGATGAAGAAAAACAAATACCCACTTATGAATTTCTATACGGCAGTATTGGAAAAAGCTATGCTTTTGATAGTGCGAAACGATATGGTATCCCAGAAACACTCATCAAAAAAGCCAAAGAAATCTATGGACAAGACAAAGAAAAACTCAACGAATTGATAGAAAAATCTACCCAACTTGAAATCACTCTGAAACAAAAAACCGCCCAATTAGATGATAAAATTTCTCAATTTGAAAAGAAAAAACAAGAACAACAAGAAATGATTGAAAAAATCCAATCGCAATATGACAAAGAAAAATCTTATTTACAAACTACCTATCAAGAAGCCCTCAATGAGCTTAAAGCAGCAACCAAAGAAAAAGAGCTTAGCAATATACATAAAAAAATCAATCAAGCCAATAAAATTCTAAATACCTTCAAAAAAGAAAACAAATCCATCATGCCCAAACAAGTCAAAAAAGAAATTAAGATTGGAGAAAGAGTCAAATATGGCTCTTCAAAAGGATCAGTGATAGGAAAAAATGCTGATTTATGTCTTGTTGAACTTGATGAAGGACTTAAACTCAAAATACACAGCTCCAAACTCAAAACCATCACCAATCCCCCTCTAACAAAAAATCATTTCAAAATCCAATTTCAAAATCCAAAAAATGCTAACATTAGCATTGATTTACACGGATTGAGGAGCGAAGAAGCCATAGAAAAACTTGATAAATTTCTCTCAGATGCTCTCATAGCAGGTTTTGATGAAGTTATTATTTATCATGGTATTGGCACAGGTAAGTTATCCTTTGTAATAAAAAATTTTCTCTCTACACACCCAAAAGTCATAGATTTTAACGATGCTCCTCCACAAATGGGTGGTTTTGGAGCAAAAATTGTAAAACTATAAACGATGTTTTTGCAAAAAAAGGAAGTTCATGATAAATATCATCCTTATAGAACCTAGAATCCCTCAAAATACAGGCAATATAGGAAGACTATGTGTTGCTGGAAATGCCAGATTACATCTGATACATCCTTTAGGATTTTTCATTGATGAAAAATCACTCAAAAGAGCTGGAATGGATTACTGGAAAAAACTAGATTTTAGAGAATGGGAAAGTATTGAGCATTTTTTCAAATCACATCCAGTTGATAATCAACACTTTTTCCTCACTACAAAAGCGAAAACAAATTATTTTAACGCTCATTTTAACGATGAATGCTTTTTATATTTTGGCAGAGAAGATGCTGGTATTGATGAAAAAATCCTCTTGCAATACACCAATCAAACACTAAAAATCCCAATGACACAAAATACTCGTAGCATTAACCTAGCCACTGCCGTAGGTGCAGTGCTTTATGAAGCAATACGACAAAGCCACAATTATTTAAAATTCTAATGACTGTTTAGCGTTTGAGCATTGACAAATATTTTTTAGGAAAAATTATCTATTTAAAAAACAATAAAATGATTTCTTATGATTCTTTGATAGAAAAACTTTCTAATCATCAAATTGTTTTGATTGGCCAAAACCATGCTTATTATATTTAAGGCAAAAGAGGATTTGAAGGGATGATACATCGTAAAACACTGCAATCCAAATGGAATACCTATGATTGTGATGCAAAAAATAAGACCACCCAATGCCCAGCATATAGCACCCCATAAACCACCAAAAACCAATTTCTTAGAATCTATAGGTATAGTTGAATGATAGATAAGAAGCTGTATGGATGATGAGATCTGCGTCAAGGGTTTCTTTATAGGTAAAACTTGTCGCTAAGCCTTCATTGGCTGTTCCACTATCAGTTGATTGTTCATGTTCTCTTCCTGAATGATCCCATATTCCCCCAAATCGATACATCAATTCAAATTGATGATGCCCATAATAATAATGCAGTCCTATCACAGGATAAAATTCATTTTCATAAATATTGTTGTGTTTATCGGGTTCACTCTCAAGTGTGGTTTTCTCTCCAGGATAACTTTTCCAAACATCTTTGCCATCAACATATGCGTTGAATTGATAGCCAAATCCTACATTGAGTCCAAGTGTATGTTTGCCTTTTTGTAAAAAATCCCAAAGGTATTTGATATCCAAACCTGCTTTGATAGGGACATAAGATAAGGTATTGAAGGCAGATTTATTTTTGTTAACAACCCAACTATTCCCAAAACCACTATAAATATGAGCTGATACTTTTATCCCATGCCTTTGAGACTCACCAAAATAATGCTGATAACCACCTACTAATCCTGCATCAAAAGTGGTTGATTTTTGATATAGAGTCGCATGGTCATATTCTGGAGTTGCCTTATCTGATCTTATAAGTTGAGCTTTGCCAAGGACAGTCATATCTGAACCTCCCAAATCCCCTTCAACTCCAAGAAAAAATCCATTCTTAGACTCAGGCTTTTTTGTTTTGACTTTCACTTTGTTATTATTAACAGATTGATTTTCTGGATTATTTTCATTCAATCTTGCTTTTTCTTTTTCTAATTTTTTGATCTGATCATCTATTTCATCTCCAAAAGCAAGATTCATAAACAAAAAGCTACTTAGTGCTAAAATTAAACCTTTTTTAACTAATTCCATTTTTTTATCCTTTCTATTCATTTTATTCCAAACTTGAAGTTTATTTTTGTATTATAATATATTCCCCCCCCCCGTCAAGTTTTTTAGTAAATTTTATATATAAAATGCAAAATTCTTTGGAGAAAAACCATTCAATCATCTGGAATCATTCCAATATTAAGACAAATTGACCCCAAAAAAGAAAAAATAATCTTTTTTCAAGCTGATAAAAAAGTATTCTTTATGGGTTGATGATGAAAATAATGGATATTTTAAGGGATAGTGGGTATTTAAAAATTGCTCTTATAAGAGCTACTAAGGATAAATGAATCATTTAAAAGGACTTGTTTTAGGACATCTCAATCGTTTGAAACAATACTCTCAAGCTGCATTGAACCAAAAACAAGAAGGTAGGGCGATAATCAGAGTGTCCATAAACCCTCTTGGCGAAATCATCTCAACCACTTTACTCAAAAGCAGCGGTTCAAGCTCTCTTGACAATGAATCACTTGAACTATTCAAAAGAGCTTCCCCACTCCCAAGACCCCCGAAATCTTTGATAAAAGATCGTCATCATTTATCATTTGTTTTGCCCATTGATTTTAATATCAAATTATATTTTTCTCAAAAAAGAAATGAGTAAAATCTAATTGCGATTTTTATAATCACTATAGTTAAAACTTTTCAAAAGTTCAAATTTATCTTTAGAAATAATCCCAAAATTAGGCAAAGGGACTCCATTAAAGGTATTGTTTTTAACAATCGTATAATGCATCATATCTTCAAATAAAATCCTATCGCCAATTTTGAGTGGTGTCTCAAAACTATAATCCCCAATCACATCTCCAGCCAAACAAGTTGGTCCACCAAAACGATAAGTATATTGACCAACCCCTACTCCCTTATCTTCAAAAACACATTCTTCTCCATTGATAAGTGAGACTCTTTTGATATTTGGTCTATATGGCATTTCAAGGCAATCAGGCATATGTGCACTTGCACTCACATCTAAAATTGCTATAGGTATTTGATTATAAACAATATCTAAAACTTCTCCAATCAAAAAACCACTCTGCCAGCCTACAGCCTCTCCAGGTTCAAGGAAAATATCTCTGATTTGGTATTTTTCTTTAAAATGATTAATGATATCAATGAGCTTTTTAACATCATAATCACTACGGGTAATATGATGTCCTCCACCAAAATTAATCCATTTTATTTTAGGAAAATATCCACTAAAATGTTTTTCAAAATGTACTAATGTCCGTTCAAGTGCATCTGCATTCTGTTCACAATGTGTATGGAAATGTAAGCCACTGATACCCTCTAAGCCAAATTTTTCTACTCCCTTTTGAAATTCACTTGGCACAATCCCCAGTCGACTCCCAGAAATACAAGGATTATAAATAGGTGGTTCCACTTCACTATAAAGTGGATTAACACGCAAACCCATTTCAATACAGGATAATCCCAAAGATTTTAATTGTCTGTTTTTTGTTTCAATTTTTTGATGAAATTTTTGCCATTGATCAAAAGAATTAAAAATAATATGCGTGATGATTGGTAAAAGTTGTTCAACCTCATTATCTTTATAAGCGGGACTAAAAACACAAATTTCTTTATCAATCTCTCTACCTCCAAATTCCTCAAAAGCAAGCATAGACTCATAAATACCACTCGTGCAACAACCACTCAAATAAGGCCTCATTAAATCAAACTTCCTCCAAAACGCATAGCCCTTCAAAGCAAGTAAAACTTTAGCACCACTAATATTTTGCACACTATTGAGGATTTCTAGATTGTGTTTTAATCTTTCCTCTTCTAGGACATAAGAAGGCGTAGGGATTTCAAGATATTTCATATCAAACCTCATTGCCTATCAATAATAAACTGTTTAATATCTCTTTCAATCTCAATAGGATTGGATTTAGAAATAAAATCATCTGCATTCAAAGATCTCGCCATATCTTCATTACTACTTCCGCTCATTGAAGAGTTCACAACAATAGGAATATGAGCAGTCTGAGGGTTATTTTTTACCTGCTTGATGACCTCAAAACCACTAACTTCAGGCATTTCTAAATCTGTGATAATCATCCCAATACTTCCAATATCAGTATTAGGAGCAAAAAGATAATCAAGCAATGCCTGACCATTCATAAAATCATTGTGTTGAATGCCAATTTTATTCAAAATAATCTGCATTGTTTTCAAAACACTTGGACTATCATCAGCAAGCAATATGGTTTTATTTGTTTTGATTTTATTGACTTTATGTAATTCTTGTTGTTTCTCTTCTTCAATCCAAGGAAAAACATCTACTAACATCCGCTCAATATCTACGACCTGAACCAGCTTTCCATCAAAATACCTTGTGCGACTTACTAATTTGCTATTCATACCCGCACCACCTACACCTGCACTTTGCTCCATTTCAGTCCATTTTTTATTCAAAATCCTATCTGCCTCATATATCCTCACCCCAATGGTCCATCTAGAAAACTCACAAATCATAATAACATCATCTTCACTATCCTCACGGATAATCTTATAAGGCCTCAAATCTTTATTTTTATTTTTGCTATCATAATAAAACCATTTCTTCATATCAATTAAAGGGATAGTCATGTCCCTGATAGTTATCAGACCTTCAGTTAAAGAACTATTTTCGTGGTTTATCACTGTGACATCACCCCGATACTTTACAACTTCTCTGATTTTAAAAACATTCACTGCATATAAATCTTTATTTTTTTCCAAACGAAAACAAAGCAATTGGAGTTCATTATTTTTGTGCAAACTCGTCACTTGATCGACTTGTGATAGATTTGACATACCTGACATACCCCTAATCCTTCATATTAAATTGCCCTTAATCATAGCATAGTTTTATTTTAAAAAGTATTATCCTCTCTTTGCTGGGTATTGACAATGGGCACAAAGCTCCTCAACAGCCTTATGCGCTAAAAACCCTTCCCTGATATTTGATGCTCTTTTTGAAGTTAAAATATCTATCAAGTCCTGAGAATTGAGATTGCCTAAATTAATCTTTCCGCTCACATCAATACAACAAGGCACCACTGTCCCATCAGCCAAAATCCCAACTTGAGAAATCAATCCATAACAATACTTAGAAAAACTGGGAGTTTTTTGTGGGTTGATTTTAGCCCATTGGAAAGTTTTTGTGATATTTAAAAAAACCTTTTTGCCCAATCTAAACCTTTTTTGTTGGGTTCTATCAAACACATTAAATTCTTCTAATATAAGTTCTTTCATCCCAGATAAATCATCTAAAGTACTATCTTGAATCCTTAAATTGATAAAACCGGATGTATCTTTTAAAATTTTATAATGGCAAAGTTCAAAGATGGTCTGAAGATAATATTTTTTCTGAGGGTTGAAAACATCAAATCCAGCATTCAAAGAAATAGAAAGTTGATGGATTGGAGGGTCAAGCAATAAATCAAAATTATCTTGATATAAATAAAATCCACTTGTAACTAAATCCACCTTCAAACCATAATTTTGAGCGATCATTAAATAATCTTTTAAATCATCAAGTTTACAGGGATCACCCAAAATATGCAATGCAATATATTCACACAATCCCACAGACTGTTCACAAGCTTTTTGAAACAAATTTATAGGCATCACTTTACGAATATTTTTAGGATTAGGACAAAAGCTACAATGCAAACCGCAAATATCACTGAGCTCAATATAAATTTTTTTGAATTTAAACATTGAACCTAAAATGCATCACATCACCATCTGCAACAATATAATCCTTACCTTCTATTCTCATAGCTCCTGCTTCTTTGGCTTTGAGTTCCCCGCCATATTTAATATAGTCTTTATAGCTAATCGTCTCTGCCCTAATAAAACCTTTTTCAAAATCCTTATGAATGACACCCGCTGCTATAGGTGCACTATCACCCTTATGGATAGTCCAAGAACGAACTTCTTTAACCCCTGCAGTAAAGTAATTAATCAAACCAAGTTTAGAAAAACCTGTACGGATAATCTGTCCTAAACCAGTCTCCTTACAACCCAAACTTTCCAAGAATTCAAGCCTTTCATTTTCTTCCATCCCAACCATTTCTTCTTCAAGTTTTGCACATAGTAAAATCACTTCAGCATTATTCTTATGAGCATATTCTTCAACCTTCTTAAAATACTCATTCCCCAAAGCAACACTTTCTTCATCTACATTAGCACCATAAATTACTTCCTTATTTGTCAAAAACCTCAACTCTTTGTTAAGCTGAATAAAAACCTCACTATCCTTATGTGAAAAAACTCTCACTGGCTTATAAGATTCAAGATGCTCAAGCAAATTCAATGCACATTCTAAAGACAATTTCGCTTCTTTATCAGTCTTTGACTGCCTCTGAAGCTTTTCAATTCGTTTGTTTAATGTCTCTATATCAGCAAGCAAAAGCTCAAGATCAATGATTTCAATATCACCTATTGGATCAATCCTACCTTCAATATGAGTGATATTAGCATCTTCAAAGCAACGTACAAGGTGTAAAATCGCATCACATTCTTTAATGTTTGCTAAAAATTGATTGCCTAACCCCTCACCCTTGCTCGCACCCTTTACCAATCCAGCAATATCAACAAATTCAACAACTGAATGTAAAATCCGCTCCGGTTTTACAATCTTAGCTAGCTCTAATAATCTTTCATCAGGGACATTCACAACTGCTCTATTAGGCTCTATTGTGCAAAAAGGATAGTTTGCTGATTGTGCATTTTGTGCTTTTGTCAGAGCATTAAAAGTACTTGATTTGCCAACATTTGGCAATCCAACAATACCTATTGAAAGCCCCATACTCAACCCCTTGCTTCGACATCAAGGATAAACTCTACACAAGCACGAAGCCCTGCACCACTTGCCCCAGCCGTATTAATATCCCATTCTTTTTCTACAAAAGCTGGACCTGCAATATCAATATGCAGCCATTTATCCTTATAAATATCACGAATAAACTGACCTAAAAACATCCCCGCTGTGATAGCTCCTCCATACCTTGAAGAAGCTACATTGCACACATCGGCTATTTTTGATTCAATCAATTTACCAAGATGACGATTGAAAGGTAAAGTTGCCATCAATTCACCAGATTTTAAGGCAAGTTTTTCAAATCTAGCTTTTAACTCTTCATTATAACCCATAATTCCACTAGTAAACTCTCCCAATCCAAGCACACAAGCTCCAGTAAGTGTAGCAAAGTCAATCAAATAATCTGGCTTCAAATCCTGTGCATAGCTCAAACAATCTGCTAAGACTAATCTCCCTTCTGCATCGGTATTGCGGATTTCAATTGTTTTACCCTCTCTGGCAAACAAAACATCATCAGGCTTATAAGCATTCCCTCCAATCATATTTTCAGTGGCACCCACAATGGCATGAACCTCAACATTAACTCCAATTTTTGCCAACACATTAATAATGCCCAAAACAGCACAACCTCCACTTTTATCTGCTTTCATTGTCACCATAAAATCAGCAGGTTTCAAACTTAGTCCTCCACTATCATAAGTAAGACCTTTACCTACAAGCACAACCCTTGCTTTTGATTTTTTAGGTTTATATGTCAAGTGTATCAATCTTGGAGGAAAGCAAGAGGCTCGATTTACAGCCAAAAATGCTTCCATTTTTTCTTTTTTTAAAAATTTCTCATCACCAATTTGACATTGAAGTTTATTTTCTTTAGCAATTTTTTTCGCTATATCAGCCAAAAATAAAGGAGTTGCTTCTTGTGGAGGGGTATTGATAATATCTCGCACCAGCATAATACTCTCAGATAATATTACAGCCTTATCTAAAGTAGCTTGTAAATTCTTGATAGGTGTTTTATCAAAATTCTCTTTGGCGACAAATATTTCTTTGAGGAAAGGAGTATTTTTTTTACTTTTATATTCAGAAAAATCATACATTCCAAGCAACATCCCTAAAAAAATTGCCTGCATCATTTCCTCATTACCATAAATACCTATTTTAATACTTTTGAAAGGCATTTTTTTGATATAACGAACTGCTTGCATGCTAGCTTCTCGAAATAAATCTATTTCAAAAGCATTGATTCCAACATAAATAATTTTATTTCGTTGATCAAAAAAAATCCCTTCACCTTCGTAGCCAAATTCTTTAAAAATTTTAGATTCAATCCAAGTATGTTTAAAATTTTTATTCACTACGAATACAATACCTATATCCGCCTTAGTATCAATAAAACTTGTGCTTTTAAGATTAATTTTTAACATTTATTTTTCCTTTCTTAAGTCTATTTTAGACTGAATTTTCTGAATTTTTTTATCAATTTTCTTTGTATGAGAATTAAAATACCAAATGATAAATCCCAAGAAAAGCAATGCTAAAATGATAAAAATATAAGGATGATGCTTCAACCAAGACAAAATATGTAATATTTGTTCACCCAAAAACCATGCTATAAAAATCGTAATAGCTGCCCAAACCCAAGCACTGATAAGATTTATAAAAGCAAACTTTAATGCACTATAACGTGTCAAACCTATGCTAATAGGGATAATAGTCCTCATGCCATACATATAACGTTGAATAAAAATAATTGGCCAACCGTATTTTTGTAATAACAAATGAGCTAAAGCAAGCTTTCTCCTTTGCTTGCTCAAATGTTTTTGGATATAACCTTTATTAAATCTACCAATATAAAAGTAAAACTGATCACCGACAAACCCTCCCAAACCAGCAACAAACACAGCTAAAAAAACATTCATATGCCCAGTATGGGCTGCAATACCTGCAAATATAAGACCAAGCTCTCCTTCTAAAACACTCCAAAAAAATAAAATCAAATATCCCCAATCAGCAACATATGTATCCCAAAGACCAATAATATACTCTTCAATCCCCATCTTTAACCTCAATATCTAATACATTGGTAACCTTAACGATTTCGCGCAACTTTTTTGCACCTCCCAATGATTCCAAATTCAACAAAAAACAAGCCTCTACACAATTTGCCCCCAGACTCTCTATCAGCCTTAATGCAGCTTGAGCAGTTCCCCCTGTAGCTATCAAATCATCAATCAAAATAACCCTAGGAGATTTAACATCCCTAAAAGCATCAATATGAATCTCTACCTCATCAAATCCATACTCAAGGCTATATTTTTCACTCACAACAGTAAAGGGAAGCTTCCCTTTTTTCCTCACAGGCACAAACCCTACACTCAAAGCATAAGCAAGTGCTGCACCAAAAATAAATCCTCTAGATTCAATCCCAACAACAAAATCAATCTTCATTTCCAAATAATAATTCTTAAGAGAATCAATCAAAGCATTCATCAATATAGGATTGTTAATAAGGGTTGTAATATCTCGAAAAACAATGCCGGGTTTTGGATAATCAATCACACTACGGATAGAAGCAAGTAACTCTTTTTTAAGCTTTTCAGAAACAGGTTGCATATTTTTCCTTACAATAGAGCTTCAATTTTTTGCTCCAAATCCCTTATTCTAGTTTTATATTTGTCAGTTTCAACACGATATTGCGAATTTCTTTGTTTTAAGGTCTTAACTTCATTTTTAAGTGTATTCATTTCTTGGGTTAAAATATCTATATTTCCAAGTGCTCTTTGAAGCTGTAATTGGTGTTTTTGTATCAAAATTTCAGCTTCTTGCAGTGTCAATTTCATAGAAGCTGAATTCCTCTGTTCTTTTTGTGCTACGGATTTATAAAAAAAAGTTTTTATAAGCATATACAAAACGAATAAAATAAAAAATGTAATCAAAAACCACCATATTATTGTATCCATTTTTTACTCCTCAAAATCCTCAATTTTTGATATCCTACATTGATGTCTTCCACCTTCAAAATCAGTATGTATAAAAGCTTCTAAAATAGATTCTATTTCGCCTAAACCACTGATCCGCTCAGCCAAACACAATACATTTGCATCATTATGCAATCGTGACATTTTTGCCATATAGGCATCCAAACATAAAGCGGCTCGAATACCTTTATAACGATTAGCAGCAATACTCATTCCTAATCCGCTACCACAGATAAGAATACCTTTAGAATTTTTTGTTTTCAAGATTTCTTTACAAACCTTTTGTGCAAAATCAGGATAATCAACCCTACCATTATGCGTAGGAGAAAAATCAAGTACCTCATGCCCTGATTTTAAAACATACGTCTTTACAAAATCCCTCAAAAGAAGTCCAGCATGATCAGTACCTAAAATATAAAGCATAAAAATCCTTCTAAGTCAACAAAAATCTCAATAATAGCTGTGTTGGATAAAAAAATACCTGTGACAATGGTGTTGCTAAAACAACCAAAAGAATAATCATACCATAAGGAGCGATTTGATAAAAAAATCTTGGCACAACCTCAATACCAAACTTCAAACAAATAAAACTCAAAGCTTGTGAACCATCAAGTGGAGGGATAGGCCAAAGATTAAAAATACCCAAAACTACATTATAAACAATAAGTTGTACTAAAAACCCTATAAAAACAGCTCCCCACTCACCTGAAATATCCCCAAATAAACCACTAAAAAGAAGTACACTCACTATCAAAGCAAAAATCAAATTATAAGCAACACCTGCCAAACTTACAGCGACGCCTGCACCATAGCCCCATTTACGGATTATAAAGTCCATATTTACAGGCACAGGCTTTGCCCATCCAAATAAAAATGGAGCCTGAAAAAAAAATAAAATCAAAGGAAGCAGTATTGATCCAATAGGGTCAATATGCTTGATAGGATTAATACTCAAACGACCCATTTTTTTAGCTGTATCATCTCCATATCTAAATGCTACATAACCATGCATGATTTCATGACCAATGATAGCTATCAAAAAAGCTACTATCATTATAAGGGTCTTGATAATATTTTCTGGCAAAAAAAGTTCAGAAAAGTTCATTTATTACTTGCTCTTTGTTTTAATTGTTCTTTTTCTAAAGCCTCAACACTTTTAAACATTCGATTCCAACGAATTGTATAACGTGCTTTTGGATCATGATCTGCACCAGATTCAATGCTATTTGCTAGATTCAAACTGAAATAAATAAACCATGGTTTCCCAATGATATTTTTATATGGCACACTTCCCCAAAATCTTGAATCTGCACTATCATCACGATTATCCCCTATCATAAAAAACTCATCAGGAGCGATCTTTTTATAAAACATTAATTCACCATCAATATTCATAGGCATCATTGCAATACCCATTTTATTTGGATCATCATTAAAAACTAAGGTTCCATTATTAATAAGCTGTTGAGTTAGGGCAGCCATTCTAAAAAAACTAGAATTATTATTTTGATAATGAATACCTGGATGATCTTGGGAATAAGGTTCAAAAACAAATTTTTTACCCATCATTATCATAACCCTATCAGGATCATAATGACTTTCAACATACTCATCCCCTTCATAAGGGTGTAAATATAATCCTCTTTCATTAAAAATAACCTCATCGCCACCTACTGCAAAATCTCTTTTAACAAAATACTGTTTTGGATCATGTGGAGGGATAAAAATGACTACATCACCTCTTTGAGGTCTTTCACCTTCAAGCAGATGTCCATTACCTCTAAAATCAGGCAATACAGGTATCTCCAACCAAGGAATTTTAGGTGTAGGGATGCCATAAGAAAATTTTTTTACAAATAACATATCCCCTTCATACAAAGTCCCTACCATTGAACGTGATGGAATAATAAAAGCCTGTGCCACAAAAAAAACAACAAATAAAACAATAATAATCGTACCTGTCCAACTAGCACAAAAATTATAAATGGATTTTAAAATTTTCATTTGATTCCTTAAAAAGTCTTTTTAATTTTACGCATTTTAGCAGCAAAAAGAGTATTTTGAAGCAAAGAAACAATAGTCATTGGACCAACACCGCCCGGAACCGGAGTGATAAAACCAGATTTTTTAGAAACATTCTCAAAATCAACATCCCCCACCAATCTGCCATCTTTAAGACGATTGATGCCAATATCTATCACAATACTGCCTTCTTTTACCATATCTGCTTGAATAAGTCCGGGTTTTCCCACCCCTACGCAAATAATATCAGATGTTCTACTAAAAAATCCAATATCCCTACTCAAAGCATGACAGATACTTACAGTCGCACCTGCATTTAACATCAGAGAAAATAAAGGCTTCCCGACAATATTGCTCGCTCCAATTATAACAACATTTTTACCCCTAACATCTATATTATAGTGCTGTAAAAGACTCATCACACCCATTGGAGTAGCAGGTGCAAAAGCTTCCAAACCAGCAAAGAGCTTGCCAACATTAAAAGGGTGAAATCCATCTACATCTTTTTGTGGATCAATAGCTTCTAAAATCACTTTAGTATCAATGTGTTCAGGCAAAGGTAATTGCACCAAAATACCATCAATATCTTTGTCTTTATTTAATTTTGCAATAATATCAAGCAATTCTGTTTGTGTGATATTTTGAGATAATTTTTTATCAATATAATCAATTTTACAACGTTCACAAGCCTTGATCTTCATATTCACATAAGTACAGCTTGCAGGATCTTCGCCCACTAATATGACTGCTAACTTTGGAATGATTCCTTGAGTTTTAAGATAATCTGTTTGGGCAATGATTTTTTGTTCAACATTCATTGCCAAAGATTTGCCATCAAGGAGGGTCATTTTATCACCTTTAAAATTGAAGTAATGTATTATAATAAAATCTTTTTAACCTTACACAAGGAAACTTGATGAAAATATGGAATAAATGCCTTTGGTCGATTTTTTTTATCTTACTGCCTTTTTGGTTATCAGCTCAAGATGCCAAAGACAATAGCTTCATCACTCCACAAGAATATGGCAAAAAACTTTATCAAAATCCACGAAATATCGGGTGTATAAAATGTCATGGGAAAAATGGAGAAAGTGAGATCATCGCTCATTACAAAAGTAAAGGAAAAGACAAAACCATTATCGCACCAAAAATCAATGATATGGAATTTGATACATTTAAAAAAGCTCTCAACAAAGACAAAGGTATTATGCCAAAATACAATCTCACAGATGATGAAATAAAAGCAATATATTTATATATTAACTCAAAAAAATAAGGTCTGATTTTTGAGCAATCAAATAAACTAAAGTAGTGCCATCTATATATTTAGATATTTAAATTTATCTTAGTTTAATCTCAATGAAAATTTTTTAATAGTAAATCCTGTGTATTCATCACACCAACACCTTTATCTAAAATATCTTGGGCAATACCTTGAGCTTCTTTTAAAGAATGCATTTTAGCTGTGCCACATTGATAAATATTAAGCTCAGGAATATCTTTTTCATCCTTGACTTTCAAAACATCTCGCATACTTGCCTCCCATGCATCTTTTACATCATAAGGATCAGGGGTTCCAATAAGACTCATATAAAATCCTGTACGACATCCCATTGGGGAAATATCAATGATTTCAACCTTTGAACTATTCAAATGTTCTCTCATAAATCCAGCAAACAAATGCTCTAAAGTATGGATTCCCTTTTCGCTCAAAATCTCTTGATTGGGTTTACAAAACCTCAAATCAAAAACAGATATTTCATCACCCTTTGGTGTTTGCATGCTCTTAGCAAGCCTGACTGCAGGTGCAGGCATAATAGTATGATCGACTTTAAAACTATCTAACAAAGGCATATGAAGCTCCTCGCAAAGTTAAAAATATTTCTGTAATTATATCCAACTTAAGGTATAATAAATAAAATATCAATAAAAGAAAATTCGGAGAAGCAAAATGAAATATTTTAAAAAACACTTTTTACTATCAAGTGCTATTTTAACACTAGCTATTTATGGCTGTACAGCTCCACAAACTCCATCCATTAATTATGAAGCACAAAAATGTCCTGCCCCACTAGCTGAAATCCATTTAGACTCTATTAATGTTGAACAAAATGATCTTGAAATTCCCACTGAATTTATCCAAAATCTACTCAAACAAAACCTAAAAGATAATTGCCTCACATTTACAAATAAACAGGGCAATGATATATATGATCTCAAAATCACTTATAAAACTTCTTTACAAAGTTCATCTGAACAAAAAATTGCCAGCTCTAAAGCACAAAACCAACTCAATAGCGAAGTCAACTTATCTTTAAAAAATCAAAAGATAACCAAAAATTTTGGAGGCAAAAGTTCAACCCAAGTTAGTGGTAAAAAAATTCTTGATATTGGTCAAGATGCCTCCATCAAAGAAGAAGATAAAAACAAATCAATTGAGCAAGCTTTCAGAGCAGCTTATCAATCACTCATTGAAAGCTTCAAATGAGGTATAAATTAAAGTCTTTGTCTATACCGTTACTATTAGTAGCATTTATATCAAGTGGATGTGCTAGCAAAAAACCTAAAGTGCAAGAAACTTTCACAACAATTAAATGCGAAATGGTCTGTAAAGATAATCAATGCAATCAAAAATGCGAAGGTGTAAAAGAAACACACTAGGATAAATTTCATTTTGTTTACTTTTCTATTCTCATTTATGATACAATTATGATACAAAAAAATTACAAGGAGTTTTTCATGTTATCAAAAGAAGTTGTGAAATTATTAAATTCTCAGGTACAAAAAGAGATGTTTTCTGCAAATCTTTATTTAAGTATGAGTTCTTGGTGCTATGAAAATAGCTTTGATGGTGCTGGATTATTTTTATTTGATCATGCAGAAGAAGAAAGTGATCATGCAAAAAGACTTGTTACCTATTTGAATGAAACTGATTCCCATGTCGAGCTTACAAAAATAGATGCACCTGAAAATACCTTCAAAAGCTTACTTGAAGTATTTGAAAAAACTTATCAGCACGAAAAAGAAATCACACTTTCTATCAATGAACTTGTCGATCATATGCTCAAAAATAAAGACTACCCAACATTTAATTTTTTGCAATGGTATGTCAAAGAACAACACGAAGAAGAAGCATTATTTAGAGGTATCGTCGATAAAGTACGATTGATAGGTGATAATGGTAATGGACTATATCTTGCAGATCAATATATTAAAAATATTGCTCTATCAAGAAAAAAATAATACTTTTTAAATGGCTTTTTAGCCATTTAAACTTACAATAAATCTCTTTTCATACTTTCACCTTAAAAACCTCACAAATCAATATCACTTGCATAAAAAATCAATTATTGTTAAAATCCATAAGCCTTAAAAATTACTACAACCCCTCTGTAAAAGGATAAAAATGAAAAAAATCTTTTATGTATTTCTAATATTAAGCACACTAATTTTTTCTCACTTGCTTAATGCAGCTGCCTATCCTCCAATAAAAGATACAACAACTGGATTAGCTCTATCTAGTCACCAATTAGCTAATAAAATCGGCAAAGAGATTTTAGATAAAGGTGGCAATGCTATTGATGCTGCAGTAGCTGTGGGCTATGCCCTTGCAGTAGTCCATCCTGCTGCTGGCAATATCGGTGGAGGAGGCTTTGGCGTCATCCATCTTGCAGATGGCACTAATATCACTCTTGATTTTCGTGAAAAAGCTCCGCTAAAAGCCTCAAGAGATATGTATTTGGATAAAAATGGAAATGTAATTCCTGAAAAAAGCACTATTGGTTATCTAGCTGCAGGGGTTCCAGGAACTGTAGCTGGAATGAGTGCTATGTTAGAAAAATATGGCACCAAGCCACTTTCAGAACTTATAGAGCCAGCTATCAAGCTAGCTGAAGAAGGTTTTATTATTTCTCAAAGACAAGCAGAAACGATGCTTGAAGCCCAAAAAAATTTCTCCAGATTTGTTTCATCAAAAAAATATTTCCTCAAAGAAGATGGTAGTACATACAAAGAAAATGAACTCTTTGTCCAAAAAGACCTAGCAAAAACACTCAAACTCATCCAAAAAGAAGGACCAAAAGCCTTTTATCAGGGTAAAATAGCTGATCTTATCGCTCAAGATATGTCTAAAAATGGTGGTATCATCACCAAAGAAGATCTCAAAAATTATCAAGTCGTATGGAGAAAACCAGTCATTGGTAAATATCGAGGTTATGATATCATCTCTATGGCACCACCAAGTTCTGGAGGTACGCATATTATTGAGATACTTAATGTGATGGAAAATGCACCTATTGATTCACTTGGATTTGGTTCAAGCAAGACTATTCATATCATGGCAGAAGGAATGAGACAAGCATATGCAGACAGATCAGAATTTATGGGAGATCCTGATTTTATCCAAATCCCTATTGATAAACTCATCAATAAAGATTATGCTAAAAAAATTTATGAATCCATAAACCCAAACAAAGCAACTAAAAGCTCAAATATCAAACCTGGTCTAGATCAAATACACGAGGGTGAAAACACCACTCATTATTCTGTCGCTGACAAATGGGGAAATGCGGTGAGCATAACCTATACAATCAACGCATCATACGGAAGTACTGCTGCTATTGATGGAGCTGGTTTTTTACTCAATAATGAAATGGATGATTTTTCTATCAAGCCCGGCACCCCCAATCTTTATGGTCTAATCGGTGGAAATGCAAACTCTATAGAACCAAACAAAAGACCCCTAAGTTCAATGTCTCCTACAATTGTCCTCAAAAATGGCAAACTTTTTATGGTGGTAGGTAGTCCAGGTGGTGCTAGGATAATCACAACAGTTTTGCAAGTCATTAGCAATGTCATTGATCATCAAATGGATATTTCTCAAGCAATACAAGCACCAAGATTCCATATGCAATGGTTACCAGATGAAATCAGGATAGAAAAATATGGCATGAGCAAAGATGTTGAAGAAAATTTAAATGATATGGATTATACTATCGTTACGAAGCCTGTAATGGGAGATGTTAATGCTATCCTTATTGATCCACAGACTCATATTATGTATGGTTCTGGAGACCCTAGAAAAGAGTTTTAATCTTTTTAGGGAAATCAAAAAGTATAAATATAGCTCGCATAAATAGAATACTGACGATCTAGATCAGTTTTTAGATTTCCTGTAGTGGTCACAAATGGAGCTGGATGTATCTTATCATCCACATCTTTAAAAATACTATCTTGCAACAATGGGACTTTCACGCCAATCTCAAGACCGTGATGTTTATGAAAATTTCCCCTCAAACCTACATCAATAGTTGTTTGGAAGTTTGCATAAGTCACCTTACCATTTGGGAAGTATTCTTTTTGAAAATCTTTGCCATTAGGAATCCAAGTGTCCGCACCTACACCAACCCCTACAAATATACCAAGATTTGTATTTTCTTTATTCACAAAATCCCAAAGCGTATCTATACCTACACCATAGCTAAGCATATTTGCATGATAACTATCCTTAGGCAAAACACCCTTACCAAAATCCACATAGCCATAGTCCAAAAATCCATAGTAACGTAATCCAAACCACTTAGAAGCACCAAAAAATTGCTTATAACCAAGCTTGATACCCGCACCATTCATAAAATGATCATGTTTATAGTCTGCTGATGTTTTATTAACCACAGTTGCTCCTGCAGTAGTTACAGAATCACCGTTCTGATTGAATTTTGCCTGACTGAATTGATAGCTCACTCCGACAAATGCCCCACTATCCTCTGCATACAAAAAGCCACCAAGAGCCAAAGAGCAGCAAGCTGTCATTAAAACTTTTTTCATTGAATCTTCCTTATTTTAAATTGTTTATCAAACAATATATTAATATATCTATCTTGTATTATCTGAATAATGCTAGATAAATCTATAAAATGATTATATATATTATTTCTTAACATAATTATTAAATAAAATTTAAATATCAATCAAAGATTCCAGAGAATCTCCTCATCAATATGGGTATAAACACACTAAAAATATAATAACTATGGAATTGGGGAAATTTATAAGGATTTTAATATATCTATCTTTTGTATTGGCGATATTTGAATTCTGCTCGTCCTATAGCGATGATATGACCTCGCATTTTATCATGCATATCACTGATAAAAAAAGGTTTTTTAAGTTCCAATGTGGGAATATCTAAAGCATAAATAGTGAACAAATAATGATGATCTTTATTAGGGGGCATTGGTCCGATATATTTACTAGTATCTAGATTAGATTGGAATTTTTTATCTTCTGGCAAGTCTGAACGCAAATATCCTTGCGTTATACTATTGATTCCTTGTAAAATGCCTTTATCTACCCTGCTTGCATTCTCTTCTAAAATATTTTTCCTAATATCAGCTACTACCCAATGTACAAATACTTTGCCACAAACAGGAACAGAATCATAATCAATAAATTCTAAAGCATAACTTTTAGCTCCGCTAACCTCTTGCCAAGAAATCTTTGGAGAAACATCAGGATATCCATTACTATCTTTGAATTCAGCTGTGGCATTCCCACCATATTTATCATCTAAAAAACCATTTTTATCCCAATCTAAAGTAACTTCGAAAAATTGCATCACAAACCTCCTGTTTTTTATTTTTTTAAAGATAACTAAGATTTTAACATTATTATTTTGATAGAGATTAAATTAAAAGCTTCAAACACAAAAACCCGTTATAATTCTGAGATTCAATAAATTGATCAGGAAAATAAAATGATTACAAAAGATAATTTCAAAGAAGTTTTAGAAATTCTGGGTTTTATCAAAGAAAACAACAATATTTATTCCAAAAATGCTCAAAAATTTCACTGGCAAATCACGCAAAAGTCTTGAAGAAGAACTCAAAAAAGAATTTCGCAATACCAAGCTACTATCTTCACAATTTTTTGCTTTCAGAGAAGTTTACAATGAAACCCTGTTTTTACAAAATGGAAAAATTTTGGTTGAAATAATTGAATTATTCCAGCCCTATAAATTAAGCTATTCGAGCAAAGAGCAGTTTTTAGGTGAATTATTTGAAAAACTCATTCAAGATTCACTCTTTAATAAAAAGTAAAAATTATCTATTAATTTGAATTTAAGCAAATATAAATTAAACTAAGCTAGAAAATAAAACATTGACAAAAGGAACTCTCGATGAAAAAAACATACTTAAAAATCTCAGCAATACTTTGCTTGATTGCTTATGGGGGGGGGGGTCAGTGATTTAAAGGCAAAACCTATAAATGCTAGGTTTTGGACTTCGGATTTTGTCAAGCCTCAAGAAGTTTTTAATTTTAACAATGTTTTAATCAAAGAATACAATTTTACTTTAAAACCTTTCAATCCTTTCAATCCTTTTAACTCATACTATTCTCTAAAAAATGCTATTGAGCATAGCCAACAAGATTATCATAAAACAATGTCTGATTTGAAAAAAAATTATTACAACAGTCGAAAAACAGTTCTAGATTTTAGTAACTTCTCTCGTACTTTAGGTTCTTGGTTTGACCTTGAGACTACAAAAAATATAAATTCATATCTAGCTAGAATAAATGATTACTACATAGCTGTTAAAAATTATTATGAGGCAGCGATAAAAGGTGAAGCTACTCCTAATGATATGAATTCAATACAAAATGCTATGGACAAAATAAAAGACCTAACAATAGCATTAAATTTTCTTCTTAGAGGATACAAAGATAAAACAACAGGCAAGGTACCTTATATTGAAGACCTTATGACAAGCAGTCAAGAAATAAACCATAACCTCTCCAAACTCAACACAGTAGTATATGCAATTCAAGCTCAAAATCAAGCTTTAGCATATGCAGTTCAAGCTCAACAACAAGCTTTCAAAACCATCCATAATGATCAAAAGAAATTCTCTTCTCTGAATGCTGGGGTTCAAAGGAGTGCTCAAATGACAAATTTCATTTCTTCTTTGAACACACAAACAAGATTGGCTAAATTATCCAACCCTCATAGAGAAGATACTAGATTTGCAGAGTGGATAAAATCTATGCAAGGAAGAGGAATGGCTTCTAATGATATATCTAGCGATAGCATCCTCTTGGCTGCCAACAACACAAAAAATACCAATAGCTATCAAGTCAATCCCAATAAT
>NZ_MLAS01000029.1 GCF_002272785.1 Helicobacter sp. 13S00477-4
ACTCCCGGTCTCACACTTTGCCAAACTCTATTGCTGCTAGAAGGTGTCCTATTGATTCTTGGAGGTTGTGTTTTGATTTTAGGTCTTTGGTTTGTTTTCTCCTCTTTATATTTAAAATGATTCTTTTGATAAAAACTACCTTCATCTCTTTTTGGTTGTGTTTGATAAGGTTTGAAATAAGATTCTGACCTAGAAGGTTTGTTTTTTTGTGTTTGCATAGGTTTGGGTCTATAATTGATTTGAGAAGGTAGTTTTTGAGGGGTTTGACCAAACTTATAACGGATACCAGCACTCACTAACCAATAAGTATCTATCCTGCCAAAGAATTCTGTTTTAAAATCTGCATAAAGCTTGAGGCTATCATCTAAAAATAACCATTCCCCTCCAATGCCAAAACCCAATCTATGATCAGGTTTTTGATTTTGTTTGTTGTATAAAGGAAGCAAGGTATCATCAATCAAACTCATTTTGCCTCCAGTATTGAGGTCAAAACTATAATCAACTAAACCTTTGAGGTTTAAGGCTGAAGTCATATAATCAAATCTTTTGACTCCTAACAATCCTATCTTAGCAATGAATGCCATTGTCCCATCTATTTTTGCTTTGACATTTGAGAGGGATTGTTGTTCGGTAAAAGAGAAATGATTAGAAGGGATATAACCTGTATTCATTGAAACAAAAGGTTGGAAGTATAAAGTATCATCCCTGACTTGGACATTAGAAATACCATTGCGACAAAATACTTTTTGCACACATTGTTCAATGACTCTTTGACGGGTTTTAGATATTGGATAGATATTATAACCCACCCTCCCAGAAAGGATGAAAAGATGGTTGTTGAATTCAATAGGTTTGGATGCTTGATATAGATTAGCTTTGATGGGATTGAAAACATATTGCAAACCCCCATCTAAGACCCAACCATCTTGATGGATATAGCCCACATAACCCCCAATACCAAAAGCATTGTCATTGCCTTCAAATCCTTTATCAGAAACATAGAGTTTGGTGTAATCTAAAGAGATACCATAAAAATACCTTTCATTTTCAAAGTTTTTCCCCCAATCATACCCTCCAGATAAATGATAAAAAAGATTTTGAGTGGTGGGGGTGGAAAAAGGTTGTTTGGTGTATATCCCTCCTCCAGAGATTTTCAACCAAGCCCCATTTAGGGTGGGAGGATAAAGCAAATCCTCAACCCTTGAATGCAGGTTATCTGATTGGAGGCGATAGATTTGATAAGGGAGTGAGAGGATATTGAAAAGACTTTTGGCGGTTTGATTGGGGTTAGCTTCAATGGCAGATAAAATCCAATCTGTTCCTCCCCCTGCAGCAGTCCTTTGTTCTAAAATAGGGAGATAATCATACAGACCAATGATCGTAGCAATCCCTTCAAATCCAGCTGAATCTGCTACATTGGTAGCGTGGGCTACTACCATATTCTTGCCTGCAGTGTCTATTGAAATCTTATTTGGATTTTGATAGATTTGGATGTATTCTTTGCCATTCACATTCGTAGCCCTGATGGTATCTATTAAGCCCCTATCCACATCTGCCATCAACCTGAAAACTCCATTATTGCCATTGATGGTATTGACATTGAGGGTTCTTGATGCAAAAGGGGTAGGGGATATGAGGCGGTAA
>NZ_MLAS01000030.1 GCF_002272785.1 Helicobacter sp. 13S00477-4
TTTCTAAAATAGATTTTAATCTTTCTTTAGGGCTTTTAATATCCAAAGGCATATAAACATTTCCAGAAAGTAAAATCCCTGCTATAGATAAAAGTGATTGGATATTTTTAGGGAGGAAAATGGCTATGATTTTAGGAATGGGGGGGGGGGTAAAATTAAGCATATGTGTAGATAAATAGCAAGCTTTTGTGTAGAAATCTTTAAAGCTTATTTGTGAAGTAGAATCTTCAAAACCAATTTTATTTGGATATTTTGCTACTGTGGCAATTAGGTATTCAATAGCATTTTTCATTTCGATTCCTTTTTGAATGTTTTTAAGGCTTTTCTATCAATTTTTGAATTAGGGTTTAAGGGCAGGGTTTCTAACCAGATGTATTCTTGAGGTAGCATATATTTTGGGAGTTTGTCTTTGAGGTGATTGAAAATTTCAGCTTTTGAAATTTCTTTTTTTGATTCATAAAATAGCCTAATGATAGAGTTTTGTTCATCATACACCACACATACTCCTTCTATAGCATCAAAATCTCCTAATGCAAGCTCAATTTCTCCAAGTTCTATACGGTAACCATTGTGTTTGATTTGTTGGTCTTTTCTGCCTGTGAGTATGATATGTCTATCAGCAGTATAATAACCCAAATCACCTGTTTTATATACCCTATCTTCATATTTTTGATGCAGAGGGTTTTGAATAAAAACTGAATTTGTTTTTTCCAAATCATTATAATAACCTAGTGAAAGGCAGCTGCCACGAACACAGATTTCACCTATTTGATTGGATTTTGTGATGAGTTGGTTGGATTCATCAAAAATCATCACTTGAGTATTGCGACAAGATGTTCCAATAGGTAGGCTTTCATTTTCTTTGAAAGTTTTATCTATGATATAAAAGGTGCAATCAACAGTTATTTCTGTAGGTCCATATAGATTAGCAAAAGTAGTTCCTGGATAGTTTTCCATCCAATAATTAAGGGTTTTTGTTGGCATGTTTTCACCTGCAAATAAAATCTTTTGGAATTTGGGTTTGGAACTATCAAGGATTTTGTTTTTGGCAATATTATTCAATAATGATGGCACCCAAAAAATATAATTGATATGCTTTGTGTATAGATATTGTAATAAGTCTTTTGGGAATAAAAACTTTTCTTCAGGGATAATCACAAGTTTGATGCCTTTAAAAAAACACAAATAAATATCAAGTACTGAGTTATCAAAATAAAAAGGTGATTGATTGCCAATAATATCATCAGGTTTAGGACAAATCTTATCTTCATTCAAAATCCATTCAATATAATCAATAATAGAACGATGAGATACTACTACTCCTTTTGGGA
>NZ_MLAS01000031.1 GCF_002272785.1 Helicobacter sp. 13S00477-4
GATAAATCCAAATCCCTCACCCAATCAGCCATCAGTTCTAATTATGCTATCTTCTTATCCAATATCAATGATTTGAACAAAAGGTTAGGAGAACTCAGGACAAATCAAAAAGCACAAGGGGGATGGGGAAGGATATTCAATGGTCTTTCTACCAGCAATCGAGGAGAAGAAGTCAAAAACTATTCGACCAATATCCAAGCAGGTTATGATATTGCTTTGGGTAGTGGGTCTCAATACATAGGGGTGGCTCTCTCTTATGGATACAATGTCCTTCAAGGAGAGAACTTTGATGGCAAAGCCCAGATGGCAGAAATAGGAGCTTATTATTCTTATGTAGGGGAAAAAGGATTTTATACTGATAGCATCTTAAAATATGCTTTCATTTATAACAAACTCTCTATCAGTAACAATCAAAATCAAAACACCAACCTTTCTTCTTCTGCCTTTTCTTTTGGACAAGAAGTAGGTTATCGTTGGGATTTTGATATTGCAGAAAAAAGGAATTCCAAGCATTCTATTTATTTAGAACCTCAAGCTGAAGTGATATTGGGTTATGTAGGCAATGGTGGTTTTGATCAAATCAATGGGAATGCTTATTTGAATTCTAATATCAACAATATCTTTGCTTTCAGGGCAAGGGTTGGGGGAGTGGTTGGTTATAGCTTGAGGACAGCTAGCAACCAAACTGATTTTAGGCTTGGGCTTTCTTATGTCGGGGATATGATCAGTGGAGGCAAGATAGATTTCATCACCAATTTTGCTAAAGAACAAACCAACCTCAATTCCAATCAAATGGCTATGCTCTCTTTAGGGGTGAATTCAGCGATTTCTTCTCAATGGAAAGTTTATGCAGATTTGGATGCAGGTTTCTTGGGTAAATATTACAATCAAAATTATTTGATTTCTGTTGGGGGTAGGTATAGTTTTGGGAAAGTATTGCCTCATAAAGCTAGCACAATCAAACAACAAAACCTATCCAATCAAAACAATAATTCATCTGATATGAACTCATCAATCCCTGAAGGTTATTATTGGGTGGTGTATTCTTTGCCAGCTAATTCAAAACTAAGCCAACAACAAATTGATTTATTGAGCAAATACCCTTATAAAATCCAAACAAGTTATGAAGAAAGCAAAGACAACAAAGGCAAGATCCAAAAAGTATTGACTCATTATTATCTCTTAGGTGGGTTTAAGACTAAGGAAGGTGCAATGAAGAATCAAAGCACTGCAGATCAAATCACTCAAATCTTATCAGGGGATAAAAGCAAAAAAGCTGTGTTGAAGGGGGTGAAG
>NZ_MLAS01000032.1 GCF_002272785.1 Helicobacter sp. 13S00477-4
CTCATCAAAATGAACACAATGCTTCTTTTGAGATCAAAGAAGCTATATTGGATCATAGGGTAGGCAATCAAGTAACTTTAGCTTATAGTCATAAAGCAGATTATAGCGAACAAATGAGACCATTACTTCAATGGTGGGCAGATTATTTAGATAAAGTGAAGGAAATTTAAGTATATTTATAGTTGCATTCAATGAGTGTTTTTGTATGATTTCACAATCCTTCCATTTTTTGATTATCAATGTTAGTGATTCTTTAGAGAAAGTCATCGTTAGTAATAGGATATTTTTGTTATGATAATAAGAAATTATCAGTAGCTAAAAAAACTAAAAAGATTGTTTTGAAAAATGGGTGAGCAAAAATGAAAAATATTTTGAACAATGATTATTTACTAGACCTTTGTGTGCGTATGGCACACCATAGCACGGCTATAGAAGGTAATAAACTTACTCAAGCCCAAACTGCTTCAATTATTTTAAATAATTATATCCCTCAAGCAATGAATGAAAGAGATTTTTATGAGGTTAGAAATTATAAGACATTACTACCTTTTATGATAGAATGTTTAGAAAATGAGAAAAAAATAGATCAGAAATTGATTTGTAGGTTTCACGCAATTATTATGGAAAATTTACTTTACAACAAAGGGCAATTCAAGACAACTCAAAATATGATTATAGGTGCAGAATTTGAAACAACCTTGCCTTATCAAGTCCCAGTAGTAATATATGAATGGTGTAAAAATCTTTATTATAAACTTGAAAACACATTTGATAAAGATAAGAAATTAGAATATATTTTAGAAAGTCATATTCATTTTGAACGTATCCATCCATTCTCTGATGGCAATGGAAGGATTGGTAGATTTTTAATCGTATATTCTTGCTTAGAACAAGATTTATTTCCATTAGTAATACCAGTAGAACAAAAAGATAGGTATATTTCAATTTTGCAGAATAAAAATTTAAAAGATTTTATGCTCCTTGCTAAAGAATCACAAAAAGATGAAAGTTGTTTTTGGCATTCTTTCAAAATGTAAAGATGAGTTGCATATCTTTTGCTAAGTCAACACCCAAAAAAAATACAACTAAGAAAGTAGAATATGAGGTATTGATGTTCATAGGCAGACCCCTTTAACTATCCTTTATACTGACTGACATTATTTTTTACCCCTCCCCATTTTTTTTTAATTAACAACATAGGATCTCAAGCATAGTTATGAATTTTTAGCATTTTTGGGTATAACGGGGTGGTTTGTATTTTAATAAACAAATAAGCTAAATAAAATAAAAAAA
>NZ_MLAS01000033.1 GCF_002272785.1 Helicobacter sp. 13S00477-4
AAGGGAATCTCTGACGAAAAGATATGAAAGGATTGGTATTGGGTGCTGTATCAAAAAAATATCCTCCACTTTGTAAAGGAGTGCTAGAATAGTATTCTTGGAGTTCTGCTATCATTTGAAAGCTTTGCAAAAGGCATGATCCGCAGATACCGGAAGTTTCTTTAGAAGTATCAGTAGAAGTTGCGATTGCATAGAGTCTTTTTCTCCACTCCTCATTCAACTTAAAATCAGGAGGTAAACTCCTCTTTATCCTGCCATTGTTTTGAGCAAGTTTATGACCTGGAGCAGGACAATAATGCAAAGTCTCTCCTAAATTCCCATCAACATATCGATTCCATTTTTCAATATCATGAGAGAAGAGGAATAAAGAATCTGGAGTGTTAGAAGTGTCTTTTTGCAAATAAGAAGGTTTAGCTGTATAAGGTACTCCCCAATTTGTTCCATATTTGGTGATCCTCAAGATATTGCCTTGATAATCCCTAATAGCTCCTTTGTTTTCAATCAAAAAAGAGGTATCCCAATATTTATTGTCTTTGTTTTTAGGGATGTCATCAGAACAAACATTCCAACTCACCCAATCCCAATTATCTTTTGAATTGTGATTAGAAGTCATACAATACAAACTCCCATCAGATGGATAAAATTGTGCTATGTGTCCATTTTCTGGATTGTAATATAAATTGATGACTTCATCTAATGTCGATTTATTGTTCTGGATATAATAGACTCCCCATTGGGTTGGGTCAATAAAAGTCCAAGATAAAGGTGTTTTAAAACTGATATTTCCTGGAGTTGCAATGGTATTGCTCCAAGCTTGCATTGAAGAATCTAATGTGTGATCATAATAATCATCAGATTTCTTAGAAATGAAAGCATACCATTGATAATCTTTGATACGATATTTTTCATCAGCTGTCCAGATAGCATTGTTTTTGATGACCCAACGTTGATTGGCATCATTGATAGCACAAGGTCTTAAAAGGACATAATCCCATTGTTGTGTAGATTCTCCATCAATACCTGTTACTGAACTAGGGGCAGTCAAACACAACCAATTATTATTTATCTTATAAGCAATCCTTTGGAATACATCATACCTAGCAGATTGGACATAACTTGAAGAACAATCATCAATATAAATATAAGCTTCTCCTTTAGTGAATACTGGAGCATAACAATAATTACCTTTATCGTGAGTTTTGATATGGATTGATTTGTCTATGGGCTTGTCGGTAAGTTTTTG
>NZ_MLAS01000034.1 GCF_002272785.1 Helicobacter sp. 13S00477-4
ACTATCCATTCAGAACAAAAAACACTCTCATCTCTATCCAATGCTACCTATAATAATCTCTCTGCTTTGAACTTTTCTTCCAATCTAGCAACCAATACACGATTAGCCAAAATGAGTAATCCTTATAATAAAGATGAAAGGTTTGCAGAGTGGATAAAATCTATGAAAGGGAAAACCTTAGCAAGCAATGATGTTTCTAGTGATAAGATTTTATTAGCTGCTGTGAGTAAGGATGGTAAAAGTCCTACCAATCATCCAATCCAGTCAAATCAAGCTTCTTATTTGAATGATGCTGTGCAAGCTTATGATAGTTTACGATTCAATGCTATCCATAACCTATGGGGGAATATAGGGAGTGTTATTGGCAATAGCAATGGAGTGGGTTCTTTATCAGGGGCTTTCAATTTTGGTTATGATGCTTGGGTTCAGAATATGATACTTGGAGCGTATGGGAGCTATGCTTATACTACCAATTCTATTGCCAACCTTTCTTCAAAAAATCAAAGCCATAATGTTGATATTGGATTTTATGGTAGATTCTTTTTACAAAGCAATGAGATTGATGTCAATATAGGAGAAACATTTGGATTCAATTCCTTAGCCATACAAGAAGATTTACTCCAAACAACCCTAAAAGGTAATTCTATTAATTTCCAAACCCATTTGGATTTGACTTATGGTTATGTGTTCAAAATAGGGAGTGGTTGGTTTTCAAAACCTTTTGTTGGTGTAGGGTATAATTATGGCTATTCAATGGGAATGGATGCTAAAGCTACCGATATAAGCTTAGGTTTCTCTCCTTATCAAAGTCATTTTATCAATGTGCAAATTGGTTTGGAAGTCAGGAAGTATTTCAATGAAAACCAATCTTATTTCTATATTGCTCCTGCCTTCTATCAAGGAGTTCTTCTTGATAATACTCAAAATACCACCACAACCATTTATGATGCTTCTTTCAGTAAAGCAAGTTCAGATTTTAATCAAAACAATGCTATTGATACTTCTTTCTTATTGAAAATAGGAGGGGAATGGCAAGCATCTTCTAGATGGTATGTGAATGCCTCCATTGGAACAAAGCTAGGCAATATCAATCAATATGGAATGATAAATCTAGGAGCTAGATGGAAGTTCTAAAACCTTCAAGGTTTTGGATTCAATAAGTAGTTTTAGTTCATTGAAAGATTGGAAATAATAGATTT
>NZ_MLAS01000035.1 GCF_002272785.1 Helicobacter sp. 13S00477-4
ATTTGCAGAGTGGATAAAATCTATGCAAGGAAGAGGAATGGCTTCTAATGATATATCTAGCGATAGCATCCTCTTGGCTGCCAACAACACAAAAAATACCAATAGCTATCAAGTCAATCCCAATAATAAAAACAAAACAAATATTAAATATAATGCCCTCACTTATACTACAGCCAATAAAGCTTATTTGAATCAGGGGATTTATTCTTATGATGCTTTGAGGTTCAATGCAATGAATAATTTATGGATAAATCTAGGAGCCATAGCTGGAGAAAGCAATGGAGTGGATAATATATCTGGGTCTTTGAGTATGGGTTATGATGCTTGGATAAAAAATATGATATTAGGGGCTTATGGGACTTATACTTATGGGACTGATAGCATTGATAATGCTTCTTCTAAAAACCAAGCCCATACTGGAGACTTTGGATTTTACTCAAGGTTCTTTTTGCAAAACAATGAAATAGATTTCAATCTAGGCGAAGATATTACTTATAATGCAATGAGCTTCAAAGATGATTTGTTCCATACTACCTTCACAGGGAATAACTTAGGATTCCAAACCCATTTGGATTTGACTTATGGTTATGTGTTTGATTTATCAAGTGGATGGTTTAGCAAACCTTTCATCTCATTGGGTTATGCTTATGGTTATAACAAGGCTATGGATGTAACCAGTGAATCTCCTTTGTTAACAGGAGAAGCTTCTTTGAATACTCCTGCTTATCAAACCCATTACTTGAGCACTCAAATTGGATTAGAAATCAGGAAATATTTCAAACAAAATGATTCATATTTTTATGTATCCCCTTCTTATTATCAAGGGGTTTTATTGAATGCAGGACAATCTGTCAATACCATTGTTTATTCTAAAAGTTTTTATACTCCCATAGAAGGATTGGGTAAAAATCATAACCTAGAAACAGCTTTTATTTTAAAAGCTGGAGGGGAATGGCAAGCAAGTGATCACATATTTGTCAATGCTTCTGTTGGAACCAAACTCAGTGGGATAGCAAGGTATGGGAGTATCAATCTAGGATTCAAATGGAGGTTTTAAAACCTTCAAGGTTTTTGGAT
>NZ_MLAS01000036.1 GCF_002272785.1 Helicobacter sp. 13S00477-4
AAAAGAATCATTTTAAATATAAAGAGGAGAAAACAAACCAAAGACCTAAAATCAAAACACAACCTCCAAGAATCAATAGGACACCTTCTAGCAGCAATAGAGTTTGGCAAAGTGTGAGACCGGGAGTAAAAGCAATGCCACAACAATAAAAATCATCAGCTTAACAGATGATTCACTCTAAAAATCTATAATCACAGAGTAAATTCATTAAAACAAAAGGAAAAAAAATGAACAAGTTAGCTTATATAGTATTAGCTGGTATACTTTCTACTTCAGTGGCTTTTGGTGCTGATTTTTCTAAAAAAACCAATGACGAATTGGTCAAAATGGCCGGGACAATAGCCCCAAAAGATGCTCCTGATTACAGAATAGAGCTTCATAAACGTTTTAAGACAATGAAAAAACCTGAAGCTAAAAAATTCCACGAAGCTTTAGAACAAGCAATGGAAAAAAATACAGAAACAATGACGCTTAAAGAATTCAGGGAAAGAAAAGAAGCGATAAAAAAAGCAATGGATGAGAGAAGAAAAACAATGACCAAACAACAAATCAAAGATAGCGGTCTTGCCAGAATGACACACAAATGTCATCCACATGACCATCCAAAAGAACACGACAAAAAGCCTGCTCCTAAAAAATAAAGTAGAGGATTTTAGGTTATCCTAAAATCCTTTTTCAGATAATCACACTCCTCTCTAATGATTTTTAAAATTCAATCAAAAAAGCTTGTTATAATTTCTATACACTTTTAAAGAGTTTGGGTCTTTTGGGTGGGGGAGTATTGGATTACAATAAGGCAAAAATTTTCAGGAATGAAGTACCTTATAAGAAAGTAGAATATGAGGTATTGATGTTTATAGGCAGACCCCTTTAACTATTCTCTATACTACCTAACATTTATTTTTTACCCCTCCCTTTAATTAACAACATAGGATCTCAAGCAAAAAAATATTAAATGATGCTTTTTGGTAGGTATAACGGGGTAATAGATATTCAAATCAAATAATCCAATCAAATCAAATTCAAATCCCCTCCCTCTTCAAATATAAAAT
>NZ_MLAS01000045.1 GCF_002272785.1 Helicobacter sp. 13S00477-4
ACCATCCATAATGATCAAAAGAAATTCTCTTCTCTGAATGCTGGGGTTCAAAGGAGTGCTCAAATGACAAATTTCATTTCTTCTTTGAACACACAAACAAGATTGGCTAAATTATCCAACCCTCATACAGAAGATATACAATTTGCAGAGTGGATAAAATCTATGCAAGGAAGAGGAATGGCTTCTAATGATATATCTAGCGATAGCATCCTCTTGGCTGCCAACAACACAAAAAATACCAATAGCTATCAAGTC
>NZ_MLAS01000003.1 GCF_002272785.1 Helicobacter sp. 13S00477-4
ATTATTGGGATTGACTTGATAGCTATTGGTATTTTTTGTGTTGTTGGCAGCCAAGAGGATGCTATCGCTAGATATATCATTAGAAGCCATTCCTCTTCCTTGCATAGATTTTATCCACTCTGCAAATTGTATATCTTCTCTATGAGGGTTGGATAATTTAGCCAATCTTGTTTGTGTGTTCAAAGAAGAAATGAAATTTGTCATTTGAGCACTCCTTTGAACCCCAGCATTCAAAGAAGAGAATTTCTTTTGATCATTATGGATGGTTTTGAAAGCTTGTTGTTGAGCTTGAGATAGAGCTACCAGTGAATTGACTTTGAGGAGGTTGAGCTTGAATTTATTACTTATTGATTCAAAGGTTTCAATCGGGTGATTTGTTGCAGGTAGATTCATTAAATTACTTAATGCAATGAATCCATCGAATTTTTTTGTTACTTCTTTTATTTTGTCCAGAGCATCTTGTATTGAATTCAAATCATTAGGAGTAACTTCACCTTTTTGTATTGCCTCATAATAATTTTTACTAGCTGCGATGTAATCATTTACTACGTCTGGTGAAAGGTGTAATATTGGATTGGAAGCAGTTTTTTTAAACATTTCGTATATATTTATGATATTTTGTTTATTTGCTTCTTTATCTTCTTCTAGGATATCAGAGAGTGCTTTATTATAATCTTGTTGATTATACTCAATAACATCTTTTAGAGAAGGATAGTTTGGCGGCTTAACAGGTTTCAACTTATTTGGAAGAAAATCTTCGTATATTTTTGAATCATCAAATACATATATTCCTACTGCCTTTAAATCACTGACCCCCCCCCCATAAGCAATCAAGCAAAGTATTGTTGAGATTTTCAAGTATGTTTTTTTCATTTTCATTGTAGAACCTTTTGTCAAATGTTTAGAATATTATAAAACTTATTTTCATAAATGTCAATATAAAATTGATTTTTTTACTTATGGGGGGGGGGGTATAGTAAATTAATTGCTTTCAAAGAAATTAAAGATTTTAATGAAAGATTTTAATGATTGATAAGTTTTTAAGGTTTTTTTATAGAGTAGGGATAAGTTGACCACCCAAATACATCCAATGAATTAGAATTAGGCGATATAACACAAATCAATCCACACAAACTACCAAATTTTGACCTTCTTATCTCCGGATTTCCTTAAAACTTTTAGCATTGTAGGAAAAAGACAAGGTTTAAAAGACCAAAAAAATGGTCAAATCATTTATCATTTAGCCAAAATTCTTCAAATCAAACAACCTTAAGAAGAAATCGACAAGGATTGCTATATGTTTTCAACAAAAATCTCTATAAAATCAGTGCTATAGAAGCATTAAAACTACAAGGATTTGACAAAATTAAAAACTTAGAGGAAAAAGTATCTATTTAAAAGAAAGTGATATTTTAAAACAATATGGAAATGCTATGAGCGTAAATATAATTCAAAAAATAGCAAAGGAAGGGTTTATATAATCTAAAAACATTTTTCAAATGATTATGTCTTTATAATTTTGGAGCGATTTTTGCTAGATATTACGAAAAAATATTCGGAGTATTTCAGTGGAAATCAATTCCCATTTGCCAAAAACATCTTTATACGATCTCCTCAGTCATCAAATGACAAAAGAGCAAAATCCTCCTGATCAAATAAGACCAAAACAAGCAGAAAAAATCCCACAAAACTCAAAGGAAATGAATACAGAAATCCCAAATCCATTCCCTGAAAAGAGAGAAACTTATGGATTTTTAGTCTTAGAATTGATGAGTGATGATGAATATGAAGCTTTTCAAAGAGCTACAGCAGGGATGAATGAAGGAGATAAAATGCTCGCAGCACAATCCCTTTATAGCCTCACAAGTTTCTATAATGGCAAATTCACTCAAGATGATAAATTAAAAGATGAAAACCCTTATGAAAAAAATGCTCAAAAAGCCTTTGGGATAGATGCTCAAAATAATTTCCTCCAAAAATATAAAAATGCTTATAATGCGATTCAGAAAGTGGATATTACCCTTTAATTATTGACTTTTAGAGGTATTTGCCTTATAATTATAGACTTTTTTAGGTCAGGGTAGCTCAGCTGGTTTAGAGCGCTGGTCTCATAAGCCGGAGGTCGGGAGTTCAAGTCTCCCCCTTGACACCAAATCAATATCCTTTTACCTACACTTCACTTTGATGAATTTTTTATTTGCTGGAATCAAAAAAAATGTAAAATAATAATTCGAATTTCAAAAAGAAAGTGAAAATAATATGAATCATGAATCCATAAAAATCATCCCTGAATGGAAAGAATTACTCAAAGAAGAATTTGAAAAACCTTATTTTTCATCCATCAAATCACATTATCTGGAAGCCAAACAAAAAGGAAAAACAATCTATCCTCCCGGTAAGCTAACTTTTAACGCACTCAACCTTACCCCTCCACAAAATGTAAAAGTCGTAATTTTAGGTCAAGACCCGTATCACGGGAGTTTTTCATATAATGGGGTAGAAATCCCTCAAGCAATGGGTTTAAGTTTTTCTGTCCCAAAAAATGTCCCCATCCCTCCAAGCTTGAAAAATATTTATAAAGAATTGAACAATTCATTAGGTTTTCAAGTCCCAAATCATGGAGATTTAAGTACTTGGTGCCTCAAAGGAGTATTGCTTTTGAATACAATTTTTAGTGTGGAAAAATCTAAAGCAGGCTCTCATGCATATTTTGGTTGGGAAAATTTCAGTGATGCTATTATTGCAACGCTTTCAAATCACTATGAAAAAATCATTTTTATGCTTTGGGGAAATTATGCAAAAAAGAAAACACTTCTTATCAACCAAAACAAACACATCGTGATTACAGCACCCCATCCTAGTCCACTAGCACAAGGTTTTGTTGGAAGCGGAGTATTCTTAAAAGCCCAAGAAGCACTTAAAAAATTTGGCAAAGAACCTCTTGATTGGAGTTTACCTATCAATTAATTTTACTCTTCTGGGGATTCAAAATCAAAAAATTCTGTACTCAAATACCTTTCACCTGTATCACACAATATTGTGACAATATTTTTACCCGGAAAACGTTTTGAGAGTTCAGCAGCAGCCCAAAGATTTGCACCTGAAGAAATACCGACTAAAATACCTTCCAATTTAGCCAAATTTGATGCAAAAAGATAAGCATCTTGAGTCTCTACCTGCAAAACCTCATCATACAAATTAGTATCAAGCACTTTTGGAACAAAACCTGCTCCAATGCCTTGAATTTTATGGGGTGCTGCCCTTCCTCCAGAAAGTACAGGAGATAAAGCAGGTTCAACAGCAAATATTTTGACTTCTGGATTTTTTTCTTTAAGTACTTCGCCTACACCTGTAATAGTTCCACCCGTACCTACACCTGTAACAAAAACATCTATTTCACCCTCTAAAGCATCAATAATTTCTTTTGCAGTAGTTTTTTTGTGTGCATCAGCATTAGAAGGATTATCAAATTGTTGCAAAATAAAAGAGTCTGGAATCTCTCTTGAAAGTTCAATAGCTTTCTGGACTGCACCACTCATTCCTTTTTCTGGAGGAGTTAACTCAAGCTGTGCACCAAACATCTTCATCAACTTACGTCGCTCAATACTCATTGAAGCAGGCATCGTAAGGATTAATTTTATACCCAAAGAAGCACAAACTGCTGCCAATCCTATTCCAGTATTGCCACTTGTAGGCTCAATCAAAACGCTATTAATAGAAATTCTTTTTTCGCTTAAAGCTTGCCGAATCATACCAAGGGCAATCCTATCTTTCACAGAACCGCTAGGGTTCATGAATTCACATTTTCCAAAGATATTTGCACCATATTGTGCAGAAAATTTTTGTAGTCTTAAAAGGGGTGTATTTCCAATAATGTCCAATACAGATTGTGCTATTTTCATTAATTTTCTCCTGATGTAAAATATTCTTCAAGTCTATCCTAAGAAAGATTATAATTTTTTAAAACTTGATTACTTTATGAAAACAATAAATCTAAGAATGTGAAGCATAACTACTGATTTCTGACAATTAAACTTTTAGGTAAACCAAAATGATTTATAATTTCCTCTTCTTTCAAACGATGCTCCCCATCATCTTTTTCGTGATCATATCCTAAAAGGTGTAAAATACCATGTATGAGCAACAAAGCAATTTCAAAGTCAATCGAATGCCTCAGCTGCTGACTCATCCTCTTTGCCATATCTACATTAATAACCACACTACCCAATATCAAATCCATCCCGATAATGCCCATATCATCAAAAGGAAAGCTTAAAACATCTGTTGTTTTATCTTGAAAACGAAACTCTTTATTGAGTTCGTGGAGATTTTTATCATCTGTGAGTATCAATTCAATATTTTTTGGACTCAAAAATAATGCAATCTTATCAAACAACTCATAATCTAAAATGGCATCAGTATGATTATTAATTTCTAACATTTATCCCAACACTTTTATTTTAATTTTCCGATTATACAGACCACATTATTAAAATCCAAATTAAGTGTTATAATTTTGAATAAATATTGATTAAATCATTTTGAAGGATAGATGATGGTTGATTATGGAATCAAATTTTGGTCAAATGATGATTTTATCATTGATAATGGGGTAGTCAAAGTCAATCATAAAAATAAACCTGCCATCATTGATATTGTGAATGAAGTCAGAGAAAAAGGATACAAAGGTCCGCTCTTAATTCGCTTTCCACATCTTATCCAAAAACAAATTGAAAAAATATTCTCTACTTTTGAAGCCTCTATTAAAGAATATAAATATAAAGGTAATTTCAAAGCAGTTTTTCCCTTGAAAGTCAACCAAATGCCCAATTTTGTCCTACCTTTAGTAGCCTGTAGTCAAGATAAATGCTATGGACTTGAAGCTGGCAGTAAATCAGAACTCATCATCGCAATGGCATATACAAATAAAAATTCACCAATCACAGTAAATGGATTCAAAGACAAAGAAATGATCAGTCTTGGTTTCATAGCTGCAAATATGGGTCATCAAATCACATTGACAATTGAAGGACTTAATGAACTTGAAACGATCATTGAAGTCGCAAAAGAAATGGGTGCTCCTTACCCCAACATTGGACTTCGTATCAGACTACATAGCACTGGTATCGGTATTTGGGCAAAAAGTGGGGGTATAAATTCAAAATTTGGACTCACCAGCACAGAACTCCTTGAAGCCATCAAATTACTTGAAGACTCTAAATTGCTCAATCAATTCACAATGATACATTTTCATATTGGTAGCCAAATCAGTGATATTTCACCACTAAAAAAAGCTATCCGCGAAGTTGGTAATATTTACGCAGAACTCCGAAAAATGGGTGCAACAAATCTTACTTGCGTGAATATCGGGGGAGGTTTAGCTGTTGAATACACTCAACATGAAGGCAATAACAATCGTAATTATACTTTAAGTGAATTTAGTGGTGATGTTGTATTTTTGCTTAAAGAAATCGTAAAAAACAAAAAAGAACTTGAGCCTGATATATACATCGAATCAGGTCGTTATATCTCTGCAAACCACGCTGTTTTAATTGCTCCTGTTTTAGAACTATTTTCACAAGAATATGATGAAAAAGCCCTCAAATTAAAAGAAAAAAACCCTCCGCTAATAGCAGAAATGCTTGATTTATATCAAAGTATGAGTGAAAAAAATGCAATTGAATACCTCCATGATAGCTTTGATCATATGGAATCTCTGCTTACATTATTTGATCTGGGCTATATTGATCTACAAGATAGGAGTAACACAGAAGTCCTTGTCCACCTCATCATCAAAAAAGTCATCAAATTACTCAAATACAAAAATCATAACGATATCATCCGCATCCAAGAACAAGTTCAAGAAAGATATTTACTCAACTGCTCATTTTTCCAAAGCCTACCTGATTATTGGGGATTAGGACAAAGTTTTCCTGTAATGCCACTTGATAGGCTCAACAGACGCCCTACTAGAAGTGCAAGTTTATGGGATATTACTTGTGATAGCGATGGTGAGATTACTTTTGATTCTTCAAAACCTTTATTTTTACACGATGTTGATGTTACCAAAGAAGAATATTTTTTAGGATTTTTCTTAGTAGGGGCTTATCAAGAAGTATTAGGAATGCGACATAATCTATTCACCCACCCTACAGAATTTATGGTAATGTTTGATGATGATTTGAACAAAGGCTATGAAATACAAAATCTATTAGAAGCACAAACGATTTTGGATGTGCTTGATGATCTTGATTATGATACCAAAGAAATTGAACGTATCTTAAAACAAAGGATTGAAGAAAATCAAGCCATTGATGAAGAAACAAAAAAAGAAGTACTTGGTCAACTTTATATTATGCTAAGCGAAAATGGTTATTTGCGTACTATCACTAATGGTGAAAAAGTTTAAATGGATCAAAAAAAAGAAAAAATTAGCCTTTTCTCTCTCATCAAAGAAGATTTCACTATCCCATTTCAAAAAGATCCAGCTATCCGCTCTAAAATAGAATTATTTTTTAATTATCCAGGATTGATTGCCATCATACATTATCGTATCGCACATAAACTACATATTTCTGGATTTAAAGTGTTGGCTCGAGCTTTGATGGGATTGACACAATTCCTCACCAATATAGACATCCATCCTGCTTGTTATATTGGTCGAAGAGTTTTTATTGATCATGGTATTGGTGTAGTTATCGGAGAAACAGCTCATATCGGAGATGATGTAACGATTTATCAAGGAGTGAGTTTGGGAGGAGTGAGCTTAGAAAAAATCAAGCGTCACCCCACACTTCAAGAAGGTGTTATTGTTGGTGCAGGCTCAAAAATACTAGGCAATATCACGATTGGTAAAAATACTCGAATTGGTGCAAATTCTGTTGTCATCAAAGATGTCCCTGCAAATAGCACTGCAGTAGGAATTCCTGCACGTATCATTAGCAAAGAAGAAACAAAAGAAATAGATACCAGAACAAAACTCCCCGATATAGATAAAGAACTCTTCAAATACCTCCTAAAAAAGATCAATCTCATTGAGCAATCCCTCCCAAATAAACCTCAAAACACCCAAGAAGAAAGGGAGTTACAAAAAATCTATGAACACTATTTGGATTGCTTAAAATAAAAAACTAATTAGAAAAATTATAACGGATATAGACAGCCATATAACTTCTATCAGCAATATTTCTTGGATTACCAGGTACCGGACGACTCGAACCCACACGATAACCAGCCTTTGTTTCATCCCTAAAAAACTCTATAAAGCCTCCCAATAAAATATCTTTTTTTAGATTATAAGAACCTCCAATCCTCAAAGCTTGTTCATTGCTTCGTCTTGCATAAGTGAGACGACCTAAAATATTCCACTCAAAATTTTGATATTTAGCACCACCAAATAAATAAGGCGTGAATGCATCTGCCCCAATAGTATCTGATACAGATTGTCCAATATCATAGACTGAGGCATCCCAAATATCAGCCATCAAAACTGTATTCCCCCTATTGCCTACATATCCGTTCGCACTCCCAAAATTTTTATGAAAACCAAATCCAAAACTGTATCTATCAAGGTTAAAGGTCTGTAAAAATGTAAGTGAAACTGCAAATTTATCAGGCAAATCCCCATACCGATAACGACCTATACCGCCAGGATAATACCTTGCATTATAAAGTTGAAAAGGGGTGAATAATAAAAATTGCGTGTTTGAACCCCAACCTCTTTGCTCAAAAAAATCCTGACTTGTCTGATAAGACACTTTCAAAACAGGGACATTGTAAAGCGTTGGATAAAAATAAAATGCCGGACGAATAGTCAACCCATCTTTTATATAATCCATACCAATAAAATACATCCCTAAGTTTGTAGGTTCTCCTTTTTCATCACTCACCGAATAAGGTGCATACCAATCATACATCCAAGCCATTGAAGCATTTGCGCGTCCAAAACTAGCTTCAAAAAAGGCCCTAAAATACTTATATTTAAAGACTAAATCCACCCCTTGTGTATAAGAAGAAAAAAGATCAGCATAAGAGGATGTAGGAACATTATATCTACCTGCCCATAATTCAAAAAATTCACTATTATAATGCAAATATATCATTGGGATAATAATATTATGCGTATAATTACCAGCTTCCAAAGCACTATAAGGAGCATTCAAAAGGTAGCCTGCCCAAAATCCAGCATAATTATAAGAAAAACCAGCAGGCACATACAACTGCCCATCTATAGTCTTATCTTTTTTAGTAGAATCATAAACAAGTCCACCAATAAAACCTGAAACTCCAAAATTCAATGATGAAGTGTTCCATTTATAAAGCTGCACATCTGCTGCCAAATTGATAGCCATTGTGCTAAAACTCTCAGTTGGGAATACTCCCTTGATTGGATCAATCGTTTTAGGATTACCAATATTAAATCCAACTTTGGTCCAAGAACCAGCCCAGCCATTTAACTGGTATTCAAAACCAAATACAAAAGAAATGCTTGCTATCCATATGAAAATGTATTTCTTCATTTATAACCCTTTTTTTGGTTATTTAAGGCTTCGTTCTATGCCTGATATATAATAGAAAATAAAGCAAGAAATAATTCATAAAGATTTATATTTTTTAGAAATAAAATTTATTTATGTTACTAAAAGTAATTTTATAATCAAATATGCTACATTAAGAAACATTTCTATAAAAAATATTTTGTATAGTTGAATAAAGATATCATAAAGATTAGGATAAAAATCAAAAAACTGCTTTTATATTAATGATAATGCAAGTGGTATTGAATAACAAGAGGTTACATATATGGCGGACAGGGAGGGATTCGAACCCTCGGTAATCTTGCGACTACGCATCCTTAGCAGGGATGTGGTTTAAGCCAACTCACCCACCGGTCCAAAAAATTTAAAGAGGAGTATTTTAGAGAAAAAATCATAAAATACAACTTAACACTTTTCAAATTCTCTTCAAAATGTGATAAAATCACATTTTTAAACTCAAAATTCAAAATACACACTCCAAAAACAAAAGGTTCATCAATGAAATATGCGTTTATTTTCCCCGGACAAGGCAGTCAAAACATTGGTATGGGGAAAGAATTTTATGATAATTTTAGCAGTGCCAAAGAGTTATTTGAAAATGCTTCTGACACAATTAAAATTGATTTCAAAAAACTACTTTTTGAAAATAATGAACAAATCAATCAAACTGCTTTCACTCAACCTGCTATTTTTCTGGTTAGCTATATTGCCCATACTATCTTTCAAGAAGAATTTCCATTGCTTCCAAATATAGCACTTGGACATTCATTAGGAGAAATCAGTGCTTTGAGCATTACAGGAGCACTTTGTTTTGAAAATGCCATCACCCTCACCCATAAAAGAGGAGAATTAATGCAAAAAGCTTGCGAAGGCAAAAATGCAGGGATGATGGTCGTAGTAGGAATAGAAGATGAAAAACTCCAAAATTTTTGTTACCAAAAACAAACTGAAGGAAAAAGCATTTGGTGTGCCAACTATAATGCTGAAGGACAAATTGTATTAGCAGGAAAAAAATCCGATCTCATTGAATCTGAACCTGATTTAAAAGCATTAGGTGCTAAAAGGGCATTACTCCTACCAATGTCAGTGGCAAGTCACTGCCCTATGCTTGAGGATATATGCGAAGAATTCAAAGGATTAGCAAATGCTCTTATCACTGAAGATTTTTCTTTAAGTGTCCTCTCAAATGCGACTATGCAACCCTACAACAATAAACAAGAAGCCCTAGAATTACTCACAAAACAACTCACTCAACCCGTCCTCTATAAACAATCTATCCAAAAACTCAATGACAAAATAGATATTTTCATTGAGTTTGGTCATGGCGGGGTATTAAAAGGGTTGAATAAAAGATTGAGTGAAAAACCAACTTTCAGTATTGCTAATTTAGCCTCACTGAATGAAACAATCTCACAAATACAAAAATAAGGATATAAATGAAAATTGGTATTATCGGTGCAATGCGTGAAGAGATCACCCCATTACTTGAAATTTTTGGCAAATATGAAGAAATTCATTTAGGAGGGAATACTTTTTATTGTGTATTTTATAAAAATTCCCAAATTTATATCGCCTATAGCAAAATAGGTAAAGTGCATTCTGCTTTGACTGCATCAAGTATGATTTTAAAGTTTGGTTGTGAAAAAATCATATTCAGCGGGGTGGCTGGAGGTCTTAGAAAAGATTTAAAAGTCGGCGACTTAATGATTGCCTTAAAATTGTGCCAACATGATGTAGATATAAGTGCTTTTGGTCATCCATTGGGATTTATCCCTGAAAGTAAAATATATATCCAAACAGACCCTGAACTCAATGAAATAGCAAAATCAGTAGCAAAAAAGTATGAAATAAACCTCAAGGATGGGGTTATAGCATCAGGAGATCAATTTATCAACAATGATGATAAAAAACAATTTTTAATAAAAAATTTCCAAGCTGATGCTGTAGAAATGGAGGGTGCATCAGTAGCTGTTGTATGTGATTTACTCCAAGTACCATTTTGTATTTTTCGATCTATTAGTGATAGTGCTGATGGTGAGGCTAATGTAAGCTTTGATGAATTTTTGGATAGTTCAGCTAGGGTTTCAGCCAATTTTGTCAAAAATATGGTTGATACTTTATTGCAATAAAATATTTTAATTAAAAGGAGAAAAATTTATGAGGAATGCTTTTAGTATGATTGAATTAGTTTTTGTTATCGTTATCATTGGTATTATTGCTGCTATTGCTATACCAAGACTTTCTATCACAAGAAGTGATGCACAATATGTTGCTCTGCAAAGTGATATTCAAACTGTATTGAGTGCAGTACAATCAAAAAGTCTAACTGATGATATAACACCTACAAGCTTAAATGGAGATTTAATAATGGAAGTTGCAGGACTCAATCCAACAAAATGGATAGCTACTTCAACAGGGGTACGACTAGCAAAAGATGGCAGTATTGATAATGTTAATAATTGTGTGATGATTGATTTTATAGGCAATTCACTTGAGTTTTCTATTGACAATACGATAAGCTCGGCATTATGTCAAAAACTTTCTAAAATCTATAAAAGAAAATTAACCATCCCATTCAATGATAACAGCATCAAACTCTAATGCTTTTAGCCTTATTGAGCTTGTCTTAGCAATAGTGATTTTTGGCATTATCCTTTCTGTTGCTATCCCCAAATTAAGCTCAAATGAAAAAATTTGTGAAATAAGACTCAGTTCTAAAATAGGTGTCATTCAAAATGAACTCTCAAGGCTTTTTACCCAAGCTTTTTTATCTAATAAAGCCATCAATATCACTAAAATCCACAATCTACTTTATGATATACAAAAAGACAACTCAAATGAGTGTTTTTTAAAATTCGATTCTAAAAATGGGACAATCAAAGCCAAATCCTATTCAAAAATGACAACTTTTGAAATCTCACCTAAAGATTTTTCTACCAATCCAAAAATATTCTGCAACCTCTCAAATTCTCTATGCAAAAGGATAAACCATAAAACCAATAACAAATAAGGAAAAATCTTTTATAATTACAAAAATACCACTAGAGGCAATCAGTGTTTAAAATAACAAATCGTCGCTATACTGGAGCCAAAACAAAACTATTAGAAAATATTTATGGGGTATTGAAAACTTCTCAAGACTTATTGCCAAAAATCTATTTAGTTTTGCAAAGTCTAAATGACTGGGGAAGTAAATAGTATGAAAGCGAAGTCAAGTTAATGATAAATTCCCTCTAAGATTTGATCTTAAGATATAATTTTTTAATTTATCTTATTAATATCTATTATCTTTTGACTTCTTTTCTCTTAATTACCTTTTTGTTTGAACTTAATTTCAAAAGCCCTGCATGCTGATTTTTAATCATCAAAGGCCAATCCATCCATTGTTCTTGAACATTCCATTCAGGATATTTATTATTTTCAAATTCTAAATAATCTTCAATACAAGATTGCTCAATAAGTTTATAACTAATATAAGCATCCTTAACTATCTTTTCTCCAAAAAGCCCCTTAATCTCTTTCTCAAAATTTTCTTGATAAATCATATAAAATTCAATCTTCTTTTGCTCTAATATAGTATGATAAAGAAAATACCATATGCCAAAACTCCTAATACTTGGTCGACCCTTTACTCCACCATCTTGATAAATTGACAAGGTATTTTTGATGCCACCTTCAGATTGAGAACCTCCAATCTTTTTAATCTCACCATCTACGACTATTAAATATACCCTTGCAACATTTTGAGTGAGGATTTTTTGAGGCAAAATCTCGCCTTTTTCATTTCTTAATTCTTTCAAGTAATTGAATTTTAGTTTAGTGCTTCCTTGCACATACTCAACTTCAGCGATTTTAAAAGCTGTTTTTACTTGAGATATCTTCAAAGATTTACTCCTTAATAATCAGTAGTTCATGAGATTTCTTAATATTATGTATATCTCCTCTCTGTATTCTATTCTTACCAATTCGAGTCTCACCTTGTCCCATCGTATACTGCCACTGGGGTTCCAAAATCTTAAAATTTCTATATGTTTCTCTTACCCAACCACAATCATTGTAGCTCAATATAAATTTTCCCTTATGTCTATGAAGTAAATCAGCTAAAAGTTGATGGTCAAATCCATTGTGATGGATAGGAAAATTCCTCTGAGGATATATACCTTTAAACATTTTAGAATCACCATCTAAAAAATAAGGCGGATCAAGATAAAAAAAATCATTTGGATATTTTCCAAAGACCATTTCAAAACTCGCACATTCTACACTCAGATTAGGTAAATAAAAATTCTTAATTTTCTCCAATGCTTTCAAATAACGACTTTTATCTTCATAAATACTACTCATCCAGCCTAAAAATCCAGGACCATAGCTAAGATTAAAATTAAAATAATAATCTCTTGCTAATTTCATAGAGTCTAAAACAATTTCTTTATTCCAATAATTTTTAAGCTCTATTTTTATTTGTTGGTACACTTGCTTTGTAGGTTCAAGTTGACTCAATTCTTTATAAAGTGCTTCTGAATCTTTAAGCAAAACTTTCCAAAAATTTACCAAAATATCAAAAATATCATATGCCTTCACTTCAAGTCCAAGTTCTAATGCACAAGCAATTTCTACACTCCCTCCACCCATAAAAGGACTTATAACCCTATTTAAACTATCAGGAAAATATTCAATTATAAATCCTACTGCTAAGGACTTCCCTCCTCCATATCGGATAGGACTGCCACAATAACGTTTATATGGATTTGCTTTTCCTCTGAGAGATTCTAATAATTTTTTTTTACGTTCAAAATAAGTTAAATTTGTTTCATCAAAAAATAAAGTATTTTTGTTTGCTTCTATCATTGCATTCATTTGAGTATCTCTTTAAAAGTATTTAAACTTCTTATTTGTATTGTAACATAATCTAGCTTTAAAGGCATTTTTAGGATATTTTATAAAATTTTACTTCTTTTTATCAACTTAAAAAAAAATTAGTGTATAATTATCCATCTTTAAAAGCATTCAAAACTTGAGAAAATATGAATATCTCATAATCAATACCCTGCTTTTACTTTAAGAAATCAATAATAGGAGCAAAATAAATATGGCAACAGTAATAAGACTAACCCGAATGGGTAGAAAGAAAAAACCTTTTTATCGAGTTGTTGTTACTGACTCTCGAAAAAGAAGAGATGGTGGTTGGATAGAATCTATCGGTTACTACAATCCACTAGCCGAACCCGCAATAGTCAACATAGACACAGAAAGACTAAATTACTGGAAAAGTGTTGGGGCAAAAATGAGCGAAAGAGTCAGTAAATTATCCTCAGGAAAATAAATATATTGAGTTAAAATATGGTAGAAAAATTTTTAGAAAATTATGTCAAGAAAATAGTACAACATCCAAATGAGGTATCTGTCTCTATTGATTCTTTTGAAGAAGGCTATAAAGATATTGTTATTTATACCTCTTCATTAGATATGGGTAAAATCATTGGTAAAGATGGCAGGATGATCAGTGCACTTAAAACATTTATTTCAGGGGCAAAAGCAAAGGATGGCTTTACCTATAGGATAGTTGTTGAGTCAAATGATTCACAACAATGAGCTTCTTTCTCTTATAGAAGTAGGCAAAATAGGAAAAAGTACTGGTATAAATGGTGGACTCAAATTTCATTTGAGTACCGATTTCCCTCAAAGCCTTCAAAAAGGTCTTGTTCTACAACTCATATCACCCTATATAAGATATACACATATCATTAAACATTTTGATAATAAAAAAAACATTATTTTTTTCGACGGGATAACAGATATTGATCAAGCCAAAAGTTTGACAAATTTGATCGCTTATACCAGCCTTGAAGATACTAAAAAATTCTGTACTTTAAAAGAAGGAGAATATTTTTGGTTTGATCTCATTGGCTGTGAAATTATTGAAAATAATGAAGCACTTGGAGAAATCAATCATATTGAACGTATTGGGATGACAGATTATTTGATTATCAAGACTTCACAAAATCTCATAAACCAAAAACTCCCAAAAATCTTTTTACTCCCTTATATTGAACCCTTTATCCTCAAAACCCTACCCGAACAAAAGATAATCTTTACGCAAGGGGCAAAATCAATCCTAGAAGCAAGCTAATGCAATTTAGTTTCTTGACTCTCTTCCCCAACCTCATATCTTCTTATTTCGAAGACTCTATCCTGAAAAACGCTATCAAAAAAAAATTGATTCAAATCCATATTTCTAACATCAGAGATTATGCAACAGATAAACACCAAAAAGCAGATTATCCTCAAATAGGTGGGAGTGCTGGACAAGTCTTAAGACCCGACATTATCCAAAAAGCTCTAAAAAATATCCCTGATCCTAAACACATCATTTTCCTCACACCTACAGCGACAAGATTTACACATAATGATTCTATTCGTTTATCTTTTGAAAAACATATTGTATTAGTATGTGGTCGTTATGAAGGTTTTGATGAACGTTGTATTGAAATGTGTGCTGATGAAGTATTTTCTATAGGGGATTTTATCCTTACAGGTGGTGAATTGCCTGCATTATGTTTATGTGATAGTATTTCAAGACAAATCAAAGGAGTTTTAGGGAATCCACAATCTCTAATAGGCGAAAGTTTTCAATCACATCTTTTAGAAGCACCAAATTTTTCAAGAACTCTAAATCTTGAAAAAAACTTTGAAAAATTCTTTCCACCTTCAGAGTATTCAAAGGGAAATCATAGTAAAATAAAAGAATTGAAAAATAGTCTGGCAATTTTAAAGACACAATACTTCAGACCAGATTTGTATCAAAAATGGAAAGCAACAAAAAAGGCATACAATGAAAAATAGATATATTGAAAACTTTGAAAAATCTCAAATTGGTGATAAAAAAATTCCTCTTTTTAAAGCTGGCGACACCATAAAACTCGGAATAAAGATCAAAGAAGGTGAAAAAAGTCGTATCCAAATCTTTGAAGGCATATGTATTGCTATTCGAGGAAATGGCGTGGACAGAACATTTACGATTAGAAAAATGGGTGCTAACAACATTGGTGTAGAAAAAACTTTTCCTATCTATAGTGAAAGTCTTGAAAGCATTGAAGTACTTAGGATTGGTAGAGTCAGGAGAGCAAAACTCTATTATCTAAGAGCCAGAAGAGGTAAATCTGCTAGAATAAAAGAACTTAGGAAATAAGTCTTTTTACTTAAATTTAAAATGAAAAACTTCCTCCAATCTTTACATCAAAATATTTAGGCATTTTATATCCACGTGCTTCTCCAATTTTCGTTCCACTTTGTAATGCAATATCAAAAATACCTAAAACATTAATCCCGCCTGTAATGATTATTCCCTCATCTTGACGAATATCTTTCATCACACCTGCACGTAAATCAAGATATTTCAAATCAAATTTAACTCCACCACCAATCATCTGGCTTTGTTGTTTTTTATAGTTAAAATTCAGCAATTCATTGGGTAAAATATCTGCATCAAATGCAAGAGTAAAATAACGTTCATTATAAGCGATACCAACTCGATATTGTGGCTTTACAACAATATTGCCTGAAGAATATTTAAAAGTTGGAAAATTAACATTTTTTGCCACAGCACCAAAAGTCAAATAACGGAATCTGGGTAAATCAATCTCATACATCATTCCCAGATCAATCCCAAATGTGTTATAAGATTCATATCCTCTTGAAGCAGTGAATTGCTTCAACTCATTTCGGATATCCATATGATCACTCAAATAAATATTTTGTTTCGCATTGATACCATTCATATACTTCAAAGCAACACCAAGATTGAGATTTGAATTCTTAAAATAAAATGTTTTTGCATAACCAATGGGTATTTCTGAAAGTATAAATGTCGAAGTTATAATTTTATGTGCATCACCTTGTTGGACTGCATAAGCTATAGAATGAGCTTCATAATCAGCCTGTGTCGTTACAGTATAATCATACCCTCCAGCAGCATTAGGACTAACTTTATAATAATTTGAACCGTTTTGCATTATCAATGCCATACGATTAGGATCAGCGGATAATGAAATATTCGCATATAAAGAGCCAAAAAAACCTACCGCTATTGAACCAAACTCTTCCCTAATTACAGAAGAAGATAATTGAAATACTAATCCATTTTGAGAGATAAGACCAAGATTGTTATCTTTCAAAATACCTTGAAGATTTTGCATATCTTGGGGAGATTTAGCAATATCAAGTAGATTGATATTCACGAGTTTATCAATATTTTTTTGACGGTATTGAATACCAACGCTGTAGCCAAATTTAGTTTTATTATCTGCACTCAAAAGAGCGGGGTTATAATACAAACCATAAGGAGAAGAACTCAACGCAACACCTGCACCCCCCATACCTGCCGATACATTCCCTATAGCCCCAAATTCCAAAGCTTCCATATAAGAAGTCAATAAATATACAATACCAGTGAAAAGAAAAATTCTTTTCATTCAGGTCTCCTCAGATAACGATAAATAAAATCCTTATTTTGCGACCAAAACAGGGATAGGCGATGAATTAATAAAACTATTTTGATGAGAATTAAATATCCTATGCAACAAAGAAGACTCGCTAGCTCCAATGACCAACAAATCATATTTATCAGCAATCTCCAAAACAACATCAATAGGATTGCCAGTTTTTAAAATCTTTTGACAAATAATCCCATCTTCTTTAAAAGTTTTTTCAAAATCGTCTAAAATTTCATTAGACTGCTCTTTTTCAATATTCTCAATAGTGCCATAATCCATAATACCACTTTCAGCATAAACTAAAACTTCAGGAGTTACATGCAACAAAGTCAATTCAATCCCTTCTTGATGTCCAAAAAGCTTAATAATTGTCTTTATTGCTCTTCTGCATTCTTCGGTATCACTCACTCCAAATAATAATTTTTTCATTTCCGCTCCTACTTTATACATTGATAAACTCATCTATTGTATCAGAAAATTCCATAACATAAGGTAATACCTTAATTTGTCCTGATATAGAACTTTTATCCTCACCCATCAAAGCAATACTATTACATTCAGCAATAACATTCAAAGCACCAGAACCATATTTTCCATCATTGTAAGGATTAAACTCACCATTTTCAAATTTGCCTAAAATCATATTCACACGTCCATTTTTAAGCGTAAGAGATTTTTTAAGTGTAGCAAAAATAGTTTTAGGATAAAAAGCTCTAGCACCCCTTAAATATTGCAATGTTGGGATAACAATCGTATTAAGATTCAACAAAGCACTCAGAGGATTACCGGGCAATGCAAAAACCTTACATTGCTTTAAAGTTGCTAACATTATTGGCTTACCAGGTTTAAGTTTTATGCCATGGTAAAGTATATTCGCCCCACAATCCAACAAAGATTTTTTCATAAAATCTGCATCCCCTACACTCACTCCACCACTTGTGATGATAACATCATAAGCATCAAAAGAAGCTATCGCTCTACATTGACTATCAAAATCATCTTTCAAAATCCCTAAATATTGAGCCTGATGTCCATAAGAAGACAACAAAGAAATGATACCGGCAGCATTTGCATTGTAAATTTCATATTCAGCTGCTAACGCACCAGGCTCAATGACCTCATCTCCACCTGAATAAACCCCAATTTTCAAACCATCATACACTTCTATGCTCTCAATGCCTTGTGTAGCTATCAAAGCAATCAGTCCGTAAGTAAGCACATCACCTTTTTTAGCAATTTGATTTCCTAAAGTCTTATCTTCACCCTTGAATCGTATATTTTGACCTTTTTTAATACCCATTGAAGCTATCAAATACCCATCATCAAATACATTAGACTCTTCAATAGGGACAACAACCTCTGTGCCTATAGGCAACATAGCTCCTGTCATCACCTTAATACATTCGCCTTCTAAAACTTTTAATCCCTCCGGATTTTCTCCAGCTAAAATTTTAGAAGTTATTTTAAGTTTTTTCCCTAAATCAGAAACCTTTAATGCATATCCATCCATCGCAGAATTATCAAATGCAGGCAAAGATTTTAAACAAACAATATCTTCAGCCAAAATCTTTCCGCAAGCCTCATAAATATTTTTTCTCAAAGTTTTTAAAATAGGACGTTCCAATGTATAATTAAAATCCATTGCCTCTTTAAAAGAAATCATACTTATCCTTAAAATAATTTGTTCAATGCTAAAAAAACAGCATTGAGTTCATTTTTAAATCGCATCATTATCGCAGGAATAACTAAAATAATCACTACCAGAGCTATGACAATTTTCACAGGAAAACCAATTGCCAAAAGATTAAACTGCGGGTGAGTCTTCATAATCATACCAAAAATAATATCACTCAATAACACCAAAGCTAAAATTGGAAATGCCATTGCAAAACCAATAAGAAACATATCCCCAAAAGCTTTTATCAAATAATTCATCATATCTTGATTCAATACAAACCCACCCAAAGGAATACTTGAAAATGTATGAGATACAAACATCAATAAAAAATGATGGAAATTAACACTCAAAGCCAACACAATAGCCAAGATTGCTATGACCTGACCAACAATTGGTTTTTGAGAGCCTGAAATAGGATCATATGCACTTGCCATTGTCAAACCCATCGAAAAACTAATGCTATCACCAGCAAAAGCAATTGCTCCAAAAACAATCTGCAAGCCCAGCGAAGCAACAAACCCCAACATCAATTCCATAGCACCAGCTAAAAGATATTCTTCTAAAGTAAAATTAAAAGTTGCATGTGGGATAGTTGGATAAAACAAAATAGTCATAAAAAAAGTAAAAGCACCACGTACAGAAACAGGGATAAGGGTACTATCAAAAAATGGGAAAAAAGCAAAAATACCCCCAAAACGTAAAAGTAAGAGAAAAAAAAATCCTACATTCCCATCTGTAAGACTAGACAAAAGTTCCATCAGACAAAATCCCTAAAAATTGCCCCTATATCTACACCCCGTATTATGCTTTTTCCACATTTATCAAGAATATTTTGTGCCCCATCGCACAATTCTAGACTTGATATGCCATGTCCAATAGAAATCCTTGCTTCTAAAAAAGCACTTAAGTTATCGCAGATTTTTAAAAATTCACCATAAACAGGGCTATACTCATCAGAATTGAAACAATCCATCAACTCATCCCCACTAGATACAACCCTATTAAAACATTCCAATTGATAACGATTGCTGAATTCATTTTGAGTAAAATAAATAATATCTTGTGCAATATTTGGAGGAACGATTGAAAGGATTTTTGTCTCTACAGCCTTTTCTTCTATCTTTTTAATATGTTCATCAAGCCCTGCAACATTGCGTTTTATCGGAGAAATAATATCACGAGTAAGTATCTCAGGAAGGTCATGAAAAAGACCACATAAAAAATGATTGATCCTCATCTGCTTACACGCACCAATATCTAAACTTAATAAATATGCACTCACAGCAACCATTAAAGTATGCCCCAAAACACTTGTGGCAGGAACTCTAGGTGTTTGACTCCAACGTTTTTGAAATCTTAGCTGCCCAAACATTGTTACAAGCTCATTTACATTTTTAAACATCACGATTTTTTGAATACCGCATAAATGGTAATGTTCTTCCACTTCATTATCAATGATTTTTTTAATATTGTCCACATCATACATATATGGATTGAAATGATAAATAATGTCAAATTCCCACTTTGAAGCATAATAATGTGCTGCACGTAAAATCTCAACCTCAAGTCCTGTTGGCTGAGAATGCAAATAATCTTTCATCAATTTAAAAAATTCATAGTCTTGAAGTTCATGTTTGAGGTTATCAATGACATAATATGCTAATTCTGCACGATGATGTCTTTGAAGTTCATGAAAAACAGGAGGCTTAATATCAGTCAATACAATGCGAGCAAAAAATTCAAAACAAAAATATAAAATTAATTTTTCCCAATCAATTTCAATACCCTTTTCTTGTTCTTCATAACGAGCCAATAAATAAGCGATGACTATTTTATGAGCCTGCTTGTCAAGCTCTACAAATTCAACTGGACAAGCTTGATCATTCCATCTACGTATCGAAGCAGCTACAAAAAATCTCCTCAAAAGAGAGGATTTTATCCGGGGTTTGAAAGGCATCATATCTCCGATTGTAAAATATAGCTAAGATTTTAGCATAATTTTGTCCTTGAACTGGCTTTTGAAGACTTAAGCTTTTTAAAATTTATAACTCACATAAACTGTGACAGAACGACCAGGTGCAGGCTGTCTACCCTTAGGAGAAGTACCTATCCCTCTGAAATAATATTTCATATTAAAAATATTATTCATTGCCAAACTACCCTCAATACTTTCACGCCCAGATTTCCAAAAAGTTCGGCTTGCTTGTGCATTCCATATCCAATACCAAGGGAGTTGCCCCGCATCTTCTGTTGTATTCTCTTCCTTAGTATTCAAAATATCACTATAGGCAGGGCTATAATAATAACTTGACACACCAAAATTATTTTTCCCCAATGTATAGAGAGCATCAAAAACAAACTGATGAGGAGATACATAAGGCAATCGCTTCCCTTTAATATCAACTCCTATTTTAGTTGTCTTATTATTAGCCGCTTTTGCATTGACATAAGTATAAGCTGCATGCAAAGTCAAGTTTTCTATAGGAGAATAATAAGCTTCTAACTCTACACCTTGAGAAATAGCCGAAATTGGTTCAGTTGCAAACTTACCAATCCGGTAATTATCTGCAAAAATAGCAAAATAATTTGCATTCAGACTAAAAACATCATTAAAAAAATAACGCCCCCCCCCCTCAAGTGTTTGAAAAGTGGTTACATAATTAGTCTGTGTACCATCAATATCACCTGTTTGAGGTGGCAAAAAACTCCTTTGATAATTCGCATATAACAAAATATCTTTGATGGGTTTGAAGCCAATATTGATAGCAGGATTAAACTGATTGTCCAAACGATGATGAGTGCCTGCTCCTTTTCCAGTAGTGTATTGACCTATTTTTGTGTAATTCAAAAATTCATAACGCAATCCAGGTGCGATAGTCAACATCCCATCAAGCAAACTCACAGAATCACTCAAAAACAAAGCTGTATAATTATTGTGCAATACATAAGGGTTAGAATCAGTTGAAGAACCATATGGGTGTGATAAATAAGACATTGCTTCTGTGAGTAGTTTTGTATGATAACCATGCCCATAAACATCTTCAGTCAAAAACCTACCTCCAAGTATAATATTTTGTTTGACACTACCAGAGTTGATAGTTAAATCTAGCTTTGGTTCAATAGAATTCACAACAAAACGACGTATATTATCAATTACCTCTGTTGGACTCTTGTCATATTTTTCAGAGATTTTATTGTAATTACTGTCAATAGTAAAATTCCTTGTCATATCGTGGGTAAAATAAGTCAAGCTAAAATTGCCTCCAATTTTATCAGTGTCTCCAAACTCATTATTATAAACAACTCCAAATCTTTTTGCCACACCATCTTGACCATTAAGGGGTCGTTTGTTTTGAAATCTATCTTGTGCATAGTCTGCTGCACTCAATGATCCAGGATCTTTGGAATAGTAACTATAATATTGATAATACATTTTTACATTATTTTGATCATTGATCTTATATATACCCTTGAGCATATAGTTTTGTATACCAGTGTTACTATTTTCTCTAAAACTTTGTCCAGCTACATAATTAGCCTCTGCTTGGACACCAAAATGTTTATTGATCATCCCACCTGTCTTAAGGTAAGTATCAAAGAGCATATTATTTGCTACAGGCTCAGTAGTTTTTCTAAAAAAGCCTCCTGTATCCTTCCCCCAAAATGTTATCCTTTCTGAAACCTGATTTTCCCATTCTTGAGGTATTTCTTTTGTAATGATATTAATAACTCCTCCAAAAGTATTTGGACCATACTGCACACTCGCTCCACCTTTGATAACATCAATCCTATCAACTGCCTGAAAGGTTACAGGAAAAATTGCTAATTCAAGATTTGAATAAGGACCTCCATAAATAGGAATACTGTCTAAGAGAATAAGACCTGTATTGCTATGCCCGTTTCCAGCACCACCAAAACCCCTAAAACTGATTTTTGGTAAAATACCAGTACCAGTATAATCACGCACTTGCACACCCGGAATGTTCTGTAATGCCTCATCAATACTTTGGTTAGCTGTTTGTTTAAGTTGTTTGTTTGAAATAATAGTTTGAGAACCTGTAAAATTTTTTATGCTTTCTGAACGCCAACTAATATCTTCATTTTTTTGAGCAGAAGCCTCAATTTTTTGTAATGTAATATCTTGTGTTTCTTCAGCGTTCAAAATCATCATTAAACTAAAAGCAATTATAATTACTTTTTTCATTATATATCCTTGAAAATTAATTTAATAATAATTATCATTTATTTTTGCTGAAAATTTATTGAATTTCAATTAAAAATTCATATTCAAACTGATCCAAAATCTTCTACCCTCTTGAGTTACATTATAACGATTTACAATAATGTCGTGTCCCTTGCTATCTTTCTTAACATAAGTATAATCTTGAAAATTTTTATCTGCTAGATTATAGATACCAAAACTCGCACGCAAGTTTTTGCTGAGTGCATAACTCATCACCAAATCAAATACAGCATATGGATTATAATGGCCAATCGTTGATTTTATTTCACTACCTTTAGCACCATTAATAACTGCACTTGTGGGTAAAATAGCTCGTGAAGATTTATAATTACCCATTACATAGATATCAAAAGCTTTATAATTATAGTCAAGTTTGCCATAAAGTTGATTTTTTGGAGTGTCTACTAAAGGAGATCCTTTGAAAATACCTTTATTGTATTTACTATCCAAAAATGTATAAGAAGCCTGTAAAGAAAAACCATAAAATTTAGCTGTGTCAAAATGAACTTCAATTCCCTGCACATAAGCAGAATCTTGATTAGTAAACATATTACAATAGTTGTCAGTTCCAGTTGTTTCAAAAGGTATACATCTAGGTGTGTCACTTTCGTGGACAACAGCTTTAGCAATTTTATCACGAAAATCATTGAAAAAATATGTTATGCTCGCATCCCCAAATCTTTCAAAATCAAATACAGCAGAAAGTTCATAAGTTATACTATGTTCGGGCTTTAATGTTGGGTTACCAATATAAGGAAAAGCTCCTTGATTCCCATAACCATTAATACCCGGTACAAGTTCATTGATATAAGGAGCTTTGTAGCCTGTAGATACACCGCCTTTGAGGGTAAAAAACTTAATAGGAGTATAAGAAATATAGATTCTGGGAGAAAAATTAGAATGATAAGTTTGATTATAGTCATAACGTAATCCTAAAGTCACTGAAAGTGAATCAAGCGGGTCCCACTCATCTTCTACAAACAAAGCTCCTGTATTTTGAGAAAAAGTCTGGGCATCCACAAGCAAATCACGCATCCATTGGAACCAATAACGACCTCCTACCGTCAAATTATTACTATACCAAGAAGTTCCTAAAGCAGAAACTAGCTTGGTATCCAAAATCACATCTCTCCCCTCAAGTTTACGATTATCATAATTCTTAGTTTTTCCAGGTTTATGCCCAATAACCCTCCCTTTATTAGCTGTATCATTATATTGAAGCGAGGTTTCCCAATTCCCAAAATCATATTTACCCTGATGATCCAAGATAAAATTTGCCCTTGTATTGACATAATTTTGCCTTGCACTCAATTCACCCCCTAATTGCTGCTGTGAATTGTCATAATCATCATAAAAATACTGAGCATCTATGTAAGTATAATTTTTATCATCAACCTGCCAAGCAAGCCTACCACCAATATCATAAATATTTGCCTTTGTTGGTAATCCTAAATATACAGGAGTCGCAGGAGTTCTGATTTCAGTTTTGCCATCTTTTGTGTAAGGAACAGCAGTATCCCAAGGTGTGCGAAAATATTCCCTACTTCTTAGAGAAAAAGCAAGCTTGTTTTCTACAATAGGCATACTCAAATACATATCTGAAGAATATTGTGCTCCATATTTATCTTGATGCTGGTTTTGAACAGTTGAAATATCTGCAGCTCCTTCAAAATGTTTCATATTTGGTTTTTTAAGGATAATATTAACAATCCCACCAATGGCATCACTACCATAAAGTGTACTCATCGGTCCACGAATAACTTCAATATGATCAATTGAAGAAATAGGTGGCATAAAACTTGTAAATGCTTGTGACCAACCAACATTATCTGTAGCCACATTCCCTCCAGCATCTTGTCTATGTCCATCCATCATTATTAATGTGTAATCAGAAGGCATCCCCCGAATACTAATATTTAAGCCTCCTGTTTTGCCCATTTCTGTTCCTATATCTACACCCGGGACTCCATTAACAGTACCTGCAAGATCAAAAACCTGCTTTGAACGCAACCATTTCCCATCAACAATCGAAATGCTTGCAGGGGCATCTTGCAAATTTTGCTCAAAGCCGCTTGCAGATACAACAGATTTTGATAAAGTATAAGTTTCTAATCCATTATCCTGAGCTCCTAAAAGTAGTGGTAATAGTAACCATAGCTTTTTATTCATTACATTTTTCCTTAACCAATGAATTTTTAAAATACTATGGTAACAATTCTTATAACTAAATTAAATTATGAATAAAATGTGGATAAATAATCAAATATTTAAGGATTATAAAATAATCCTTAAAGTTCGATAAGAAGTAAAAAATTATTTTTTGATGATATAAGGAACCCCATTTACGCCTGCTTGAGCAAGTTCCTTACCTATAGTAATGATTTTAGAAGTGTCAATATTTTCTTTTGGCTTATAAGTTTTTTCAAAAACAGATTTCAACAAAGCAATTTTATCTTCTTGAGATTTTTTTGTTTTCATTTCCTCATAAAAACTTGCTGCTTTTTTTGCAGAATCCATCCCCAATGCACCTACAACTAAAAGTTCGACATTTGATCCAGACAATATAGAATCAAGTTTTTGTATCTCTTGATAACAATAAGGACAATTAGGATCAACTACAAGATAAGTCGTCTTAGACTTATCTTTACCTTGTAGTTTTACCACATTGCTTTTATCGTATTCTTTAAAAATTGCTAGGACTTGATTGTCTGTGATTCCTTTGTTATGCTTCATAGAATCTTCATAAACCTTCTTAAGGCTATCTTTGAAACCATCATCACTTGAAATTAAAAGCTCTGAAATTCCTATGATTGTTTTTCCATCATTGCTCGCTAAAACAGGAATCCGCAATCCATTGGGTTGCTCTAAAGAAACAATCTGTATGCCTTTAATACCAGTTGGCTTAGAATCCACTACTTTAACATCAATCCCTTCATTGTCTTTAATCGTTTTTTGCAAAGTTGCATTATCTGCCATCAGAATACCAATACAAGCACAACCTATAATCCACAAAAAAGCTTTTTTCATTTTTTATCCTTTGAATATTTTGATATTATAATATTCAACTTTAGTAATTATTGAAATATTTTTATTTAAGAACTTTAAGATAACCCTGATCTTTAAGCAATTTTACAATCTCTTTAAAAATTGGGGCAGCAGTTTGAGATCCATAATACTCTTCGCTCCCATGTGATCCAAAGGCTACTACACCTATTGTATAAATATTCTCATCATCTTTTACAAAACCAAAAAAAGAACCATTATACAAACTACCATATTTCCCTTCTTTTGCAATCCTTGCAGTCCCTGTCTTACCGCCAACAATAACACCATCAACTTTGGCAGAACGACCTGTTCCATTGCTAACAACCTTTATAAGCGTATCTTGCATTTTTTGAGCTGTAAGGTTATCTATGACGCGTTTTTTAGGTGGAAGTTTGGGGATATAAATATCGCCATTTGGAGCAATGAGATTTTGAGTCAGGTAAGGCGTGATCAAAAAACCACCATTTGAAAATACACTGTAAGCACGTAGTAATTGCATAAATGTTGTCCTCAAGCCATATCCATAAGAAGCACTTGCTTTATAAATTTCTCCACTCAAAAGTTTTACACTAGGTATCAAGCCATTTTTTTCATAAGGCAAATCAATACCTGTAAGCTCTGAAAATCCAAAGCTTTTAAGACCATCATAAAATTCTTGTCCACTAAGCCGTTGAGTGAGTTTTATCATCCCTACATTGCTAGACCTAATGATCACATCTTCAATCACTGGTTTTTTTATTGGGAGGGTATCATCACGGATTATATATTTTCCAAGACGATAGATTCCATTGTTCAAATCAATACTTTGCATTGGATTGATAAGGTGTTTGTCTAATAATATTGAATATATAATTGGCTTTATTGTGCTACCTGGCTCATATGAAACCTCAATAGCATCGACATTCAAATATGGATAATCTGATTTTTTAATATTTTTAGGATCAAAACGATTTGTTGTTGCTAGTGAGAGTATTGCTCCTGTTTTAGGATTGATGATACCTACTACAATTTCATTGGATTTATATTTTTCTTTTGCTGTATCCAAAATTTCTTCGACTTTTTTTTGTAATTTCAAAGGGATACTCAACTCTACATCAAATCCATCTTGTCTGGGTCTATATTTAGAATCTTTATTTTGGATAATATTAAAGCCAATATCCCTCTCACCACGCAATTTACCATCCTGTTTTGGGGATAATATACCATCACGATATTTTTCAATCCCTTTTACACCCTCTGTAACTGTAATTTTCCCATTTTCAACTTTTTTGGTATAGCCAATAACAGGTTCAAGCATATCACCATAATTATAAATCCTACTCACACCACTCACTTCAATGCTAATACCCATTTTTTGAACAATTCTTCCATTTTTGTCTTCATATTCTCTAAAAACATCATAAGCTAAAAATTTGGAGTTGAGCTGCCTAAGATTAGCTGCTGTATTAGGGCTAATATTATAAGAAATTACAATATAGCCCTTTTGGGAAATCTTATCTGTAATGACTTGCTTAGGGATATTACTATAAATAGAAAAAAGATTGATAAAAAGCTCTTTTCTATCTGGATCAATGGATTCTGTATTAACACTGACTTTATAAAGCTTTTTGCTAGATGCTATATCAAAACCATCTTGGCTATAAATACTCCCTCTAGTCGCAACATCTGTCTTTGAAACAACTAAAGTAGGTATCTTTCGAGGAAAAATAATCTTAGTATAAACAATACTTACAAAAACAAGAAAACATAAACAAAGGATGGCAAATACAATAAGTAATTTTTCTGATTTTTTTGGAGCACCATCCATTCAAATACTTAGATCTGTGTCCTTAGAATCTCTTTATAAGCACTGATTGCCTTATTCCTGACTTCAAGCATTAGTTTCATGCTTGTTTCAGCTTTTCCAATTGCAATAGCAGCTTGATGTAAATCTTTTATCTGACCACTGGCCATATCTGCTAAAGCTTTATCAGAAGTTTCTTGTGCTAGATTAAGTTCTTCAATGGATTTTTTTAAAATTTGGGAAAACTCACCTTGAACAGCATCATTTTTGGTATTTGATATAGATGAAGTGTTTGAAAGTGATGGGATAAGCCCTGCATTATTTTTAATATTTTCCATTTTTTTCCTTCAGAAATTGCCAAATATTAAGCTTGCAACATCAAAATCGCATTGCTTGCCATATTTTTCGCACTTTGAAAAGCTGCAACATTTGCTTGATAAGCCCTTGTTGCCTCAATCAAATCAGCCATTTCAACCACAGGGTTTACATTCGGATAAGCCACATATCCCTCAGCATTTGCATCTGGATTGCTAGGATCATATTTCATCAAAGGCTCCCTATCGTCTCTAACGACTTTATCAACATAGACGCTCATTATAGCAGGTTTTGGCAATTTTCCAAAATCTCCTTCATCAAGAGGATCTTCATATTCAGCAAGACCATTATCCTTAGCAAGCCTTTCATTCAAAACTTTATTAAAATCAAATGCCTTAAAAATAACTTCTTGTCGTCTATATGGACCCCCTTCATCAGTCCTTGTTGTATTAGCATTAGCTATATTAGAAGAAATCACATTGACACGAAATCTCTGAGCAGATAAACCATAACCGCTAATGTCAAAACTTGATAAAAACATTTCAATCTCCTAAAAATTACAAATTCTTACCTGAATCAATCGCATAAGCAAAAATACCCTTATGCTTTTTCAAAGCTGTAGTCAATGCCTGATACATCAAGCTATTTTTACCCATTTCACTAGTTTCTACATCTAAATCAACGCTATTACCATCATTTCTAGCCAAATGACCATCTCGAAAAAACATCATCGCTTGATTATCATCAAAATTTTTTCCTGCAAAATGGTTGGGAGATGTTTGTGCCATTTGTAATTCTAAATTAGGTTTGTTATTCAAAATTTTATCTTCTTCTTTAGATAAATAAGTTTCAAAATCAATGTCTTTAGGCCGATAAAAAGGTGTATCTACGTTCGCAATATTGCTTGCTATCATATCTTGTCTGATTGATCGATAATCCAGTGCCTGATAAACCAATGGATAAATCTTAGATGATTCAAAAGATGACCCAATCATAACAAACTCCCAAAATCTTGATTGAAAACAATTTTTATGTATCAAAAGCAATTTTTATTCCAAATAAAATATAGTAAAAATTTTATAATGTGAAATGAATAAGTTCTGCTAAAATCACAACTTGTAAATATCAACATTTTCTATAATCAATAATTTTATCATTAACAGAGGTTCTATGGCAGATACAAAATTATTCATGTATGTTAGTATACTCATTACAATCGGTGTAATTATGAGTTATTCTCTTTCTGAATACACTGTTATTATTTATAATTACCAAGAATTCCATTTCCTAGCTCGGCAACTTTTTTCTGCGATTATTGGAATCTTAATAATGTGGATGTTTTCACAAGTTGACCCAGACAAAAATTTTGAAAAGATTGGTTTTACTCTCTTTTTATTCACCTTAAGCCTAATGGTATTGATGCCTTTCTTACCTGAAAGCATCACCTCATCTGCAGGAGGTGCTAAACGTTGGATACGATTACCTGGTTTTTCACTAGCTCCATCAGAATTTTTTAAATTAGGCTTTATTTTTTTTCTTGCTTGGAGTTTTTCAAGAAAATTTGCATTTCATAATAAAAGAAGCATCAAAGAGGAATTCCTTATAATTCTACCTTATTTAGCTGTTTTTATCGTTGTAGTTTTTTTGATCGCTGTGATGCAAAATGACTTAGGACAAGTAGTACTTTTAGCAATAACATTAGGGTTGATGCTTATTTTTGCAGGAGGTAGCTTGCAATTATTTGGTATTCTTTTCTTTGGTATTATTGGATTAGGGACAATCACTATTATAACGAGTTCTCATAGGATATTGAGAGTCAAACTTTGGTGGGCAAATGCACAAGATTCTATTTTAGGTATACTGCCTCATAACATAGCTAATTATATCCGAGTAGATAATCTACCCGAACCATATCAAATCCACCATGCCACTAATGCTATTTATAATGGAGGTTTTTTTGGAAAAGGTCTTGGAGAAGGGCTTATCAAACTTGGATTTTTGAGTGAAGTACACACAGATATGGTTTTGGCAGGTTTAAGCGAGGAGCTTGGATTCATTGGATTAATGGTTTGTATTTTCTTATTTTGTATTGTCATTTATAGAATTTTTAAAATTGCTAATCATTTAAAAAATCAATCCCATTCACTTTTTTGCATTGGTGTAGCACTGCTCATAGGATTTTCTTTTATCATTAATGCATTCGGAGTGAGTGGTATCACACCTATCAAAGGGATAGCTGTTCCTTTTTTGACCTATGGAGGTAGCTCACTTATTGCGAACTGCATTGCTATAGGTATTGTCTTGAGTCTATCAAGACAATCTAGAATCTAGATTATTTGATCACTCCAATAGGAGACTTATAATCAGGTTCTTGAGTGATTTCTTCACAAATCTCTTTGTATACAATTTTTCCCTCTAAATCAACCACAAATACTGCACGAGTCAACAAACCTTCAAGAGGGCTATCAGCAAGTAAAACACCATATTTTTGTCCAAATTCCTTGTTCTTAAAATCACTAGCAACAATTAAATTTTCAATCCCTTCAGTCGAACAAAATCTTCCTTGTGCAAAAGGTAAATCCATAGAAACAACAAAAACAGTTGCATTTTTTAAAGAAGCAGCTTCTTCGTTAAATTTTCTAGTCTGTGTTGCACAAACTCCTGTATCTAAACTTGGAACAACATTAATTACCTGATACTTTCCTTGAGAGCCTCCAAGCTTAATGGCACTGAGATCTTTACCTATAAGAGTTATTTCAGGAGCCTTATCTCCAACATTTAACTCTTTTCCACTCAGTTTTACTTGATTACCTTTAAATTTTACTGGCATTATTTTTCCTTAATAATTATTTTGTCTCATCTAAGAGTATGCTATTATAATCAAAATTCATAAAGTATTTTAGGTATTTTAGAGCATTGAATACTTTTTTATACTTTAACTCAGAGCTTTTTTCCCAATGCATTAGCTATCAATTCCAATGGATGTGAAAAAATAGCATTCACACCTGCATTATCCATTGCATTATCCAATTGCATCCTGCAAGCACTGCATTCTGCACTTACAATGCTTGCACCAGTTTGTTCAATCATCTTAGCTTTTGGAAGACCTGCATTTAGGACCAAATGATACTTGTCACTCTGCATACTGATACCACCAAATCCACAACACCTACTAGAATCACTCATTTCTACTATAGGATAATTTTGTCTCAAAAGCATTCGTGGTTCTTTATGGATATGCAATACTTTATTTGCATGGCAAGGATCGTGATATGTAATAGACCCTCCTTTATAAGAAGATTCACTGAGCTTTTTTTGGAGTTGTGTATTTTTTTGAAGCCACAAGCTTGCCATTTTCATTTTTGGTATTAGTTTTTCTAAACGATTCATCCATTCTCTGTGTAATTCATCGCCTTCAAGTGCATGCTTCCAATCTTCAATCAACATTGCTCCACAAGTTGCTTCAGGGATCAAGATGGCATCCACTTCATTGATAAAAGACTCAAAATGAATAATATTTTTTTTTATGAGTTGCCTTACTGTATTTATATCTCCTGTAAAATATGCAGGAGCACCACAACATTCTTGCCTAGGGATAAGAGTAGTTATGCCCAATTCATCAAGGATAAAAAGCAAACTCTCCCCTACATTTATATAATTATAATTACTCAAACATCCAATAAAAATTGCCACTTTATTGTGCTGTAAATCAGATTTTTTTGAAGGATTTTTAGGAATTATTTCACCTTGATATTTTTGCAAAAAACTTTTTTTAGAAAATGGAAATACTGTCCTTTTGCCCATTTTTGGAAGTGAAAAACGAAACCTATTTTTTGTTTTATTCCCTTTAAATATACAAGGAGAAATAAAATAAACAAAAGAAAAAATAAAATCCATCAAAGAACGATGTTTAAGTAAATAAAAAAAAATTCTTTTATACCAAGCAATCCCATATTTTTTGGCAATATCCACACGAATTTTTTCAATCATTACATCTACAGGAAGACTAGATGGACAAGTCTGAACACAAGTAGTGCATAAAAAGCATGATTCAAAGATATCTTTAACCCCTTTATCTAATGCTAACCGTCCTTCACCATAAGCACCAAGTAAGTCTAAAAAACCTCTTGGAGAAGTTGTTTCATCACGATTAACCTGATAAATAGTACAACTTGGGATACATTTGCCACATTTCACACAAGCTTGAGAAATGCTTTGAAAATCAATTAAATTCATTTCATACCGTTTTACTAAATCTTCTTTGCTCTAGAGGAATTTTATGGAGATATTCATCAAAAACCATCGCAATATTTCGAATAAGCATACCCCCTGTAGGAGTTGTATAAATACCCTTATTATTTAACATTATCAAATCAGTACCTTCATATTCACTCAAAGATTTTAATTCATTTTTGAAATATTCCTTAAAATCAATATTAAACTTTTTTTCTATTATTTCAAAATCCAATCTGAGATTATTCATCAACCTCATAATAACTTCTTTCCTAATAATATCTTCATTGCTCAATCTCACGCCTCTTTCTACTGGTAAAATCCCTGCCTCAATAGCCTTTTCATAACTTTGCATATCTTTATAATTTTGAGTATAGTAGTCTTTCCCTTCGCCAATACTAGTCAATCCAATACCTATAGTTTGCGAAAAACCTCTCGTTGTATACCCTTGAAAATTTCGCCGTAATTCACCTTTTTGACTTGCCATATAAAGTTCATCGCTTTTTTTAGCAAAATGATCCATCCCAATCATCTTATAATCTTCTTTTTCTAAATAAGCTATAGCATTTTCCAAAATAGTAAGCTTTTCATCAGGAGGAGGAAGAGTTGTTTCATCAATTTTCCTCATTGTTTTTTTCATCCAAGGTACATGTGCATAATTAAAAACTGCTAAACGATCTGGAGATAAAGATACGACTTTTTTAAGAGTTTCTTCAAAACTTTTGTGGGTCTGAAAAGGGAGTCCATAAATCAAATCAAAATTGATTGAATTGATACCAAATTCTCTTGCCAAAGCAACAGAATCTTCAACAAAATCTATTCCTTGTATACGGTGAACAGCTTCTTGAACCTTTGGGTCAAAATCTTGCACACCAAAACTCAAACGATTAAAACCACCCTGTTTAAGCACCTCCATTTGAGCTCTATCAAAATGTCTAGGATCAATCTCACAACTCACCTCTGCATTGGTAGCAAAATTTGGAAATGCTTCCCTTACAAGTTCAATAACTTCTTTGAGTTGCTTTGAGTCAAAAAATGTCGGGGTACCCCCACCAAAATGAAACTGAACAACTTCACGCTCAACATTCATACAATTCTTTAAAATTTCCAACTCTTTTTTTAAGTACCCAATATAACGATCTTTTTTATCTTCTTTGCTCGTATAAATTACATTACACCCACAAAAATAACAAGCACTACGACAAAAGGGCAAATGAACATAAAGAGAGAGAGGAAGTTTTTTCTTTGAATAAGCATCAATATTATCATTACGAACCAAAGAATCTCTAAGAGCTTTATCATCAAAATTAGTATTGAATTCTACAGCTGTTGGATAGCTTGTATATCTAGGACCTGATTTAGAATATTTTAGGAATTTTTTAAAATCTATCATTTTATATCACATTTTACTGATTTATTGTTTTTTGTTTACGAAAATAATCTTCTAAATCAAAGAATAAATTCGGGTGATCTTTTTTGATCTGTTTGACAAAAGATTGAGTATTGATATTAGGCAAACTCCCATCGCTTTTACGAAAAGATTCAAGCTTTTTAATAGCCACAGTCATTACATCATCAAAATCAATAGGTGTATGGGTTGCAATATCTCTCTCAAGCTCAACAATAAGCTTATCTTCATAAGCTTTTTTAATTGTTTGGACAATATTTTTCATCACAGCTTCTGGTATCATGACATATTCAGAATCATTCTCATCTTTGATATACCAAGCCTCTTGAGAATTAAATTCTCCTTTTTGGAGTTCTAAAAGAATTTTTGTATCATCAATATGTTTTGCCATGACTTGATTATTTCCTGTTTCTAAACCCCAATAAATAGACTTAGATTTTTGCGATGAAGACAAATATTTTAAACCATGTTTTTGTGTAGCCATGTCATAATTCCTTTGTGTGCATGAAGCCTATTAGAAGCTTCTTGAAATACCTTACTCTGCGAACCTTCCAAAACACTTTCACTGACTTCTTGCCCTCTGTATGCAGGAAAACAATGTAAAAAAACTGCATTTTCATCTGCCAGACTCATCAAAGCATCATCAACACAATAACCTTGAAATGCTTTTTCACGAATATTTTTTTCATCTTCTTGACCCATTGAAGCCCAAGTATCAGTTGTAATAACACAAGCTCCTTTGACTGCCTCTTGTGGAGAATGGGTCAAAGAAATATTTGCACCACTTTGCTTAGCAAACTCAAGAGCCTCAGATACAACACTATTATCAGGCATATAATCTCTGGGTGAAGCAATACAGATATCAAACCCCAATTTTGCAGCTAAAAACAACCATGAATTAGCCATATTGTTTCCATCCCCGATATAAGCTACCTTCGGATTAGTAATATATGGAAAATTATATTTTCTCTCAGGCATATAAATACCACATTCTATCATTGTAAGATAATCTGCGAGTAATTGAGTAGGATGGAATGAATCGCTCAAACCATTGATAACTGGAACAGGTGAGTATTGAGCAAATTCTTCAAGTCTTTGGTGTGAATAAGTCCTAAGCATGATCATATCAACCATTGAACCAATAGCTCTAGCAGTATCTTTTATAGGCTCTCCTCTGCCTAGCTGGATATCTTTGCTTGAAAGAAACATTCCTATCCCACCAAGTTGATAAATACCAGCTTCAAAACTTACCCTTGTTCGAGTCGAGTTTTTTTCAAATATCATTGCCAAAATTTTATCTGACATAAAAGGTGTAGGTTTTTTTTGATTAAAATCCTTTTTAATCTCAATAGCCAAATCCAAAATATCAAGGATTTCTTCTTTGCTAAAATCCCTCAAAGTTAGAAAATGCCTCATTTATGTATCCTTATAAATCAGATAATGCGAAATATTAAATCAAGATTTTTATTGAGTTAAAAAGGTTAATATACTTTATTTTGGATAATAAAATCCTTAGTTATCAAATACCCTTAGAGGGTCTGATAATTATAATTTTAATGATTAAAACTCCTCAACCTAGCTTTAAAATCAATTATAGATTTTCTTAACATTCTCCATCCTAGCCCCCATATTCAACAAAATCATATCTGCCAAAATCAACGCTAACATGCTTTCACACACTACACTTCCTCTCACAGCAATACAAGGATCATGCCTGCCTTTGAGCATACAAATAGAATTTTTGCCATTCACATCAATAGTTTTTTGTTCCAAAAAAATACTCGGCGTTGGTTTGAAATGTACCTTCACACAAATTTCCCCACCACTACTAATCCCACCCAAAATCCCACCAGAATGATTGCTTAAAAATCCTTCCTCATCCATCAAATCATTATTCTGACTTCCTAAAAACTTTGAAGATTCTACACCATCTCCAATCTCAACTGCTTTTACGCCATTGAGTCCCATCATAGCAGCACCAATCGCCCCATCAAGCTTATGATATAAAGGTTCTCCTAACCCCATAAGCATGCCACCTTTTTGGTGTCTAGCTCTCAACAATGCTACCCCTCCAATACTATCATGAGATTTTTTTGCTTTCATGATAAGCATTTTTTGATCTTCTTCAATTCCTTTATCTAATGTAAAAATTTCACTTTGTTTAGCTTCATCAAAGTTTATCTTTTGAGCTTTTAGTCCTCCAATAGCATAAATACCACTTTCGCAAACTATCCCAATCTCCTTGAGTAACATTTTAGCAATCGCACCTGCAGCCACTCTAGCTACACTTTCGCGTGCAGAACTCCTTCCACCGCCTCTATAATCTCTAAATCCATACTTTTGATAGTAACTCCAATCAGCATGTCCGGGGCGAAAGATAGATTTAATATTCTCATAATCCTTGCTTTTTATATCTTTGTTCCTAATCAATAGCCCAATAGGTGCACCTGTACTCATTCCTTCAAAAATTCCACTCAAAATTTCTACAATATCTGCTTCTCTACGCTTCGTCGAATAACGATTCTTACCCCCTCTACGTCTATCAACTTCAGATTCAATTAATCCTTCATCTATCCTTAATCCTGCTGGCAGTCCATCAATAATACAACCAATACTATTGCCATGTGACTCGCCAAAAGTAGTGATCTTTAATCGCTCTCCAAATGTATTCATATATCAATCCTTAGTGAGTTTGATGTAAGCAATCTTGGCACAATTTTGTTGTGCATCCTTTTTACTTCCACCCTTAGCTCGAGCATATTCTTTGCCTTCAATAAACAATGTCATTTCAAATTCTTTATGATGATCTGGACCACTTTCATTCACTAATACATATTTTGGTATCTCAAAAAACTTAGCTTGAGTGATCTCTTGTAAAGCTGTTTTGTAATCCACAAATACACTTCCAAAATCCATATCCGGATAAACTTTTTCCAAAAGTCCATAAACAATCCCACGCACTCTCTCTAATCCGCTTTCCAAATACACAGCCCCCATCAAAGCTTCAAAAGCACTAGAAAGGATAGAAGGTTTATCCCTGCCATTATTGCTTTCTTCACTTTGTGAGATATGAAGATATTCACCCAGTCCAACAACTTGAGCTAATTTCATAAAACCTTTTTCATTCACAATGGCTGCACGCATCTTAGAAAGGCTGCCCTCTGCACTTTTTGGAAATTGACAAAATAAAAATTCACCAACCAACAAATCCAAAACCGCATCTCCAAGAAACTCAAGCCTCTCATTATTAGGATACTTTTTACAACTTTTATGGGTTAATGCTTCTAAAAAAAGATTTTTATCTTCAAAAATATAACCTATTGTTTCCTCAAGTTTAGTGGTTGGGATTATCATTATTTTCCTTTTTATATTTCAAAGCTTGGGCTTTAGCAATGCTATCACACCTTTCGTTTTCAATATGTCCATTATGCCCCTTTACCCAATAAGTTTCAATAATATGAGGTTTTGATATGGCTAAATATTCTTGCCATAAATCAATATTTTTAACATTTAAAAAATTTTTTTTTATCCAATCTTTTAACCAAATTCCAATCCCATCACAAACATACTTTGAGTCACTATATAAATGAATTTTACAAGGTTCTTTAAGGCATTTTAAAGATTCTATAACAGCCTTAAGTTCCATTCGATTGTTTGTACTCATTCCTTCACCTCCACTGATAATTTTTTCATTACCTTGGTATTGCAAAATAGCACAATACCCTCCAGGTCCAGGATTACCCAATGAAGATCCATCACAAAAAATCTTAATCAACTTCATTATTTTTAATGGCCCGCAATTTCAAGATGACATCCATAATACCTGTTTGCGAACAGCTTGGACAACGATAAGAATCAAAAGGAAAAATACGTTTACAGCTATGACAGCGGTATTCAAAATCAATATTACCCCTTAAATGCGAAGGACTAAAGTGTAAAACACGTAAAACTTCTAATTCAAAAATACTACATCCTTTCTCATCTTTAATATAACCCTTAGCACGATAAATATCTGAAATTGCTTTTGAGTTTTTAAGCATTTCAAAAGGTATCTCATCCTTACAAAAATCCCAAAGCAAATCAATAAAATTATCCACTGTTTTTAAAGAAAATATAAATTCCCAAAATAAAGCTTGATTATAAGTTTTGAGGTAATTCAATATGATCTTACTCAAATAAGGAGTTTTATATGCGAGATTCATTATTTGATTTTGTTTTTGCTCCAAAGAGAGAAAATTATCGTTTATAAGCATCATCAAATATAAATAATTTTTATTTTGTAGAATCTGAGTATCTTTTTCATCCAAATCAACCTCAAGTTCATCTAAACAATCTAAAACTTCTAATGCCTTTTTATACTCCCCCATACTCTCATAAGTACGCATAAGATAAGACAATGCACTTGAATTTCTTGGATAGCTTTTAAGGATTTCAATAAAAATCATTTTTGCTCGTTGTAAAAAACCTGCATCAAAATAAGTCACACCCAAAGCTTCTAAAATAGGTATTTTTTCTTTAGAATCAGTTGTTTTTTCTAAAATACTCAAATAAATTTTAATAGCCTGCTCACTATTACCGCTTTTAGCATAAGTTTGAGCTAAAAACATCAAAGTAGGTATTGGATTATTAGCTAAAGCTAAAAATTCAAGCACTCCATCACTAAGACCTGCATATTCATAAGATCTGGCAAGATTTTTTAAAGATTCTGAACGTTTCTTAGATCGATAACGATTCCTGCTATAGTCGGCTAATGCAATGATTGCAATGATTGCAATCAAGATTATGATTCCAAATAAAGGATCTCTATAGATAAAAGCAATATCTTTCATTTATTCTCTTATAATGTGGATATTAGCCTTTACCCTGATTTTTTCAAAATATTCATCTAATACCCTATCTTGTGAACTTTCAATTAACTTTTGTGCTATAAAACTTTTTGCTTGTTCAAAAGACACTTGAGTTTGTCCAATCTTGTCTTTGATAAAAAATGCTACATAACTACCCTCTCCAGCATTTAGCACAGGCGTAAAAGCCTCTTTTTTTGTTTGGATAAAAACTTGGGCTATTTGAGGATTTAGGGACTCTAAAGAAATTTTCTCCTCACCTTTTTCTACGCCTGAAACATTCATCATTGGATTTTCTATGGCTTTTTTGAGTGCTTGAGGATTTTTAGAAACAAAACGGATTGTTTCAACTTCTTTTGGGACACTGAATTCATTTTTATGCTTATTATAATAACTCCGCATTTCGGCTTCACCGGCTGTATTTGCATTAGAAAGTAAAATATTCCTCAAAAGCTCCTGCGTTTCTATCTGCTCTTTGAGTTGATCTTTATATTTACCAAAGTTGATACCCTGGCTTATGAGTGTACTCACAAAAGTATCTCTATCCATACCATTATGTTTGGCAATATTATCGATCTCTGCTTCTATTCTAGAATCATCAACGCGTATATTTAAACGTTTGATTTCCTGATCTTTTAGCCTTTGAGCAATCAGAACATCAATAGCTTTTTTCTTATCAATTTTGAGTTTTTTTTCTTCTTGGTCTATTTGATAAAGGGTAATAGGATCACCATTAACGGTGATAGCGATTCCACCTACAATATCACTTTTATTTTCTCCAGCAGCAAAACACGAAATACAAAACATTATAAAACCAATAAAAATCTTTTTCAAAATATTCCTTTCATTTATATTTTCTCATTTTAACATCAAAAACCTATATTTTAAATTTAGAATACACAAAATTTCCGATACAATCCAAATTTAAAATCTTTTGGATAAAATTGGATAAAATATGAAACCCAACACCTCTAACAAAGCTATTTTAGCACTAGCATTAAGCTCATTTTGTATGGGTGTAACAGAATTTATTGTCGCAGGGATTTTGCCTGATATTGCAAAATATTTCCATATTACCCAGCCCACTGCCGGTTGGCTGGTAACACTTTATGCTATTGGTGTTGTCATTGGGGCACCTTTACTTACCATCCCTCTAAGTCCATTGAATCGAAAATATCAGTTACTCATCAATCTAGGTGTATTTGCCATTGCTAATCTCATCATTGCTATCAGCAATAATTTTTATTTAAGCCTTTTTGCAAGGTTGGTTGCAGGCTTTATGCATGGAGTATTTTTTGTAATCGCTACCATTAGTGCGATAAAAGTTGCCAAAACAGGTAAAGAAAGTCAAGCCATAGCCGTAATGGTTTCAGGACTGACTATTGCTTTAGTCACAGGAGTGCCATTAGGGACTTTTATAGGACAAATTTTTGGATTTCAAGCAGTTTTCTTTCTGATTTTCATCCTGACAAGTATGGCTTTTTTGAGTGTTTTATTCATCATGCCAAATCATTTAAAAGGTTCTCCAACCAAAATAAAATATTTATTTTTAGCCCTAAAAATTCCACCCCTACTCAAATGCTATACAATTACTATATGCACTTGTGGAGCGGGATTTGTACTCTATACATATATTGCAGACTTATTGCTTAATGTCAGTGGATTTGAGAAAAAAATGATAGCTTTTGTCTTATTGTTATATGGAATTTGTGCCATCATAGGAAATTTAGTGGGTGGAAAACTTACTGATCTGAAAGGTTCAATCATGTCTTTACGCATCATCTTATTAGGACAAGTCATTGTATATGCCCTTGTAAGCTTGAGTGCTTATTCACAAACAATGGTTATTGTCAACCTTTGCCTGATGGGTTTTTTTGCCTTTGGTGGGATTTCTCCACTCAAAACACTTGCGATAATAAGTGCACAAAAATACACTCCTAACTTTACAGATAGCTCAATTAGTATCAATGAAGCTGCTTTTAATGTTGGTATTGCTTTAGCCTCTTTTATTGGTGGGTTAGTTTTTGCCCATTTGGGTATTATTTTTAACCCTATCTTTGCTGCAATTTTTGCATTACCAGCATTAATAATTGTATTAAAAAATTCACGCACAATTTGACAAATTATCAAGGAGATAACTTTTAACCAATGCTATCTATCATCTCATTTATTTTACTCATCGTCATTGTTTTATTTTTAGGGCTTTACACTCTGAGTTTAAAATCCAAAGCCACAAAACTTCAAAATGAAATCATCATACAAAAAAATCATTATGAATCCAAGCTTCTAACTTCTGAAGAAAAATTTACATATTCATTACAAAACCTACAATACCAAAACAATACACAAAAAGACTATTATGAAAAATGTCTCTTGGATGAAAGAGAAAAACTACAATCCTTAAAAATTGAACTCAAAGATACTGAAAAAATTAAAAAAGAGCTCAAATTAGAATTTGAAAATCTCAGTCAAAAAATCCTTAAAAACAAAACACAAGATTTTGAAAAAACACAGCTACAAACCCTTGCACCACTTCAAAAAGAAATCAAAGATTTCAAAGATGCTTTTGAAACACTAAAAAATGAACAAACCAAAGAAAGAACTGGATTGCTCACAGAAATCAGACTCTTAAAAGAACTCAATGAAACTATTTCTAAAGAAGCTACCAATCTAACAAAAGCCCTCAAAGGAGAAAGCAAAACTAGAGGGAATTGGGGTGAAATGATCTTAGAATCCTTATTAGAAAAAAATGGATTCATAGAAGGACAAAATTACCATAAACAAGTCCACTTTAAAGATGAAGATTCTAACAAATCCTACCAGCCTGATATTATTATTGATCTACCTGAGAAGAGGATGATTGTCATTGATGCCAAACTAAATCTAAATGCTTATGATGCACTCATTGCTTCAGAAACCAAAGAAGACATTCAAAAAAATACAAGAATGCTTTTGGCAAATATTTACACTCATTTTAATGAATTAGGTAAGAAAAAATACCATTTATTCACCAAAGGTGAAAGTCCAGATTTTACAATTATGTTTATCCCAATAGAAGGGGCTTTTATTGAGGCAATGCGTGCAGATCATGATTTATTCAACAAAGCTTATAACCTAAGGATAGTCATCACTTCCCCAAGCACACTAATGTCAATCCTAATGACTATCGCCAACCTTTGGAAAAATGAAGAAATTGACAAGGATTATCGCAATATAATTGCTAAACTTGAAACACTTAAAGATAAAATGCTCACTTTCTGTAACCATATGAATGAGATAGGTAAGAGCATTCAAACACTTCAAAATCGCTATGAAATTGCTAATAAATCTCTTCAAATTGGCAAAGGCAATATTATAGATAGGATCAAAAAAATTCAAGATTCTGAGTTAAAAATGATTGAAGAATAAATTATTTATCTTCAGAACAAATAAACATAACTGATACGCCATTCTTTGTTCCTGGTGATATCAAAATTTTGTCTCAAAAGTTGTTGTTTCCAAGGATCTGGATCTCCAAAATCATACCAATTTTGAGCATTCAAACTATAATAAGGTATTTTCAAACCAACATTGATACGATTATGCCTACCAATATAAATTGATCCTCCTAGATTGACAAAAAAGCCACTCCCTGAAGCATAAAATTTTTCATTTTTCCCAATGGTTTGATTCTGCCAAGAATGGCTTATTAAAGCTGAGTATTCTACACCACCACCAGCATAAACTCCAAGCTTAAAAAAAGGCATTTTACTCCAAAATAATTGCACAAGATTGTCAATTGGAAGATTCAAGAAAAAATCAAGATTAAGGCTATAAGACATCCATATTCCATTGTCAAAAAGTTGATTTTGAGGATCTGGTACTGGTTGCATTGGAACAGAGCCAATAGTTGGAGTAGTGGCATCTTTCATACCTGTAATAGTCGTAAAATGAGTATCCCTAGCAGGCTGATTGCTTACACTTGTTGGTATAAGATTACCTAAAGTAACACTAGCATATTCAACACTCCCATAAATACGCAATCCTGTAATATAATACTTATCAAAAAATGCTTCATCTCCAAGCATAGCAAAAAAGGAATTATTTGCTTGACCTTGATAAGCCCCACTTGTCTTATTCCCAATACATGTCCCACCTACGCAGCTTGAATTATCTTTGGTAGTTTGTTGCCAAAAATCACTCTGATATCTAGTCCCTAAACCAGCACCAAATCCGGCAAAAATATTATCTTGCACTCCAAAAAGAGGTAAAGCAATTAGGAATAAAAAAAAAAGCCTCATTTTTAATCCTCACACACTTTTTTTATTCAATTCAACCAATAAAGGCAAGTCCGTTTCAAAAATACCTTCATCAAAAAAATTACCAATTTCTTCACGCATTTGTTCTGAAGAAACCATTGCATTGACTCGTGTCCTAAATTCACTAGCATTACTATGACCTTTAGCATAAGCGTGAAGATTTTTGCGAAACATCACCACTCCTCTTTCTCCATAAAAATCCACCATTGCATCAAAATGTTCTAAAACAAGTTCTTTTTTAATGACTACAGGGATTGCATCTGTATTATTTTTGATTTGCCAGAATATCCAAGGACTACTCAAAGCTGCCCTCCCTATCATAAGACCATTAGCACCTGTGATTTCAAGCACTTTTTTTGCCTTTTTTGCACTATCAATCTCACCATTAGCAACTAAAGGTATTTTTAAAATCTTACGCATTTGAGCAATGCTTTGATAATCAATTCTATCTTTTTTGTAGCCATCATTACGCGTACGTCCGTGTACAACAACAAAATCTACTGGAGCATCATTGAGAGCAGAAGCAATTTCATTAGGGATTTTCTTATCAAAACCAAGCCTAACTTTTACACTCGTATAAGGCTTATTTGTAGTTTCTTTGATAATTTTTAACATTTTGACCAACTGAGAAAGGTCTTTTAATAGACCACTTCCATTACCATGATTGGCTACTTTTGGAGCTGGACAACCACAATTAAAATCTATAATATCAATACCTTCTTCTTCATTAAGTACTTCAACAGCTCTTTTCAAAATATCTTCTTTTGAACCTGAAATTTGAACAGAATATGGATATTCAGCTGGAGATTTCTGAACCATTTTTAATGTCTTTTGATTGGCATAGACCAAAGCATGTGAACTTATCATTTCACTTACTGTTACATCAACGCCAAACTTCTTCACTACTTTTCGGAATGGAAGATCGGTGTACCCAGCCAAAGGTGCCAACATCAACAAATTGTCAAAATCTATTTGCATTATCATACCCTACTTATATATCGCCCAATTATAACATATTTGATTTTTTTATCCATATTGTCTATCCATTCCAAGCAGTCCTTTTGCAAACTTTTTAAGCTCATCTTGACGATTTGAAATTTTTTCATCAATGATAGCTTCAAGCATAGCTTCAAGCATAATACCTATTTTTTTTCTTGGCACTCCAATCTCTTTGAGATGATATCCATTAATAGCTAAATCTTTAAGGCTAAATGGTTCATTTTTTTGGATAATTTCTTCAAGCATAATACCTATTTTTTTTATTTTTATGATTCCTTGTGGTTTACCCTCACTTTTATATTGTGCAGATTTTATTCCCAACAAGACTTTAAATCTTTGTTGACCCAAAATATTCAAATATTTTTTTATCCAACTTTTTTCTTCAACAAATTCAATTGGAATATGCCTGATAAGTTCAAAGATAGTCTTTTGGGTTTTTTTATCAAAATATAATTGTGCTAAAATCTCATCAGATCTTTGGAGTGTAATTTGTGATTCATAAATCAAAATAGCTATACGAGGGATAAATTCTTGTGGACAAAAAGCAATAGCCTGTAAAATTTTTTCTTTATCGTGGATTATTCGCTCAAATATATTATTTTCACCACTCCATGCAAAACCAATAATCTCTATATATTCACGCAATACATCTCCTGCCCATTTGCCACAAAGTATACCTTTGATTTCTTCTCTGATACGTTCTTTGGAAATAAATTTTAATAATTTTTTATGCGACCAAATAGCCTTTTTGGTTAGTGTATCAATCTCAAATCCAAACCTTGAAGCAAACCTCAAAGCCCTCAATATCCTAAGAGCATCTTCTTTGAATCTCTCATTAGGATTACCCACGGCTTTAATAATCTTATTTTTCAAATCATTTTTTCCATCAAAAGGATCAAAAATCCCAATATCAGGATGATAAGCCATTGCATTTATCGTAAAATCGCGTCTATAAAGATCATCTTTGAGATTGGAAACAAAAAAAACTTCTTTAGGTCTTCGATGCTTAATATACTCTCCATCAATACGATAAGTAGTGATCTCATATATTTTTTTGCCTATAAGGGCACTGATGGTTCCATGTTTGATTCCAGTAGGAATGACTTGTATTTTAAGAGGCTCAAGCACTCTTCTTATAGATTCTGGCTTAGCAGAAGTGGCAATATCCCAATCTTTAGGATACAAAGGTGAAAATTCATCAAATTGTTCTTTTAGTAAACTATCACGTACACACCCACCAACAACAAATGCCTCAAAATCAGCCTTCTGTAATGCTTCAATGATAACCCTAACTTCTAAGGGTAAAGCAATCTCAAACACTACTTATCCTTTTGTTATCCTTAAAAATTCTTGTATTATATCAAAGTTATTCATTCAATTTATAAGGACAAAAAATGGGACAAAAAATCGTAGTAAGTTTTAGTGGTGGGCAAGATAGCACAACTGTAGCTGCTTGGGCAAAGGAAAAATTTGATGAAGTTGTATTGATTGGCTTTGATTATGATCAAAAGCATAAAATTGAACTTGATCAAGCAAAAATCATCGCTCAAAAACTTTCCTTGCCCTTCCATATCATCCCTATAAAATTTTTTGACCAAATTACAGTATCTGCCTTATTGCAAAATAGTGAAAAAAATGTTAATGATCCTTACGAACAAAATCCTAGCCTGCCCTCTTCTTTTGTGCCTAATAGGAATGCTCTTTTTACGACTATTGCCCATAGTTTCGCACAAAAAATCCAAGCTCAAAATTTAGCATTGGGGGTGTCCCAAGAGGACTATAGTGGCTATCCTGATTGCAGAGAAGATTTTATACAATCAATTGAAAAGACACTCAATAAAGGATCGGATACAAATATTAAAATCCACACCCCTTTAATGCACATAGATAAAGCCAAAGAATTTGCCTTAGCAAAACAACTAGGTATCCTAGAGATCATCCTAACAGATACTCACACTTGCTATAATGGAGTGAGAGGGACTCAGCATATTTGGGGCTATGGTTGTGGGGAATGTAATTCCTGCATATTAAGAAAAAATGCCTATGACAAATTTAGGCATTCAGAGCAAAAAGACTAAATTCATTTCTTCCACTTAATATGACCATTTATATTATGTTTTTCGTATAGCCCCAATACTTCCTCAATAAAATCAACAAGTTTATTTTCACCTTCACGCTTTGCTTCTTCAAGTATTCTAACAAAGATCTTTTTCCCAGTTTCTGTCTGTTTTAGATTTTTCTTCAAAAAATTATGCATTGCACATAGAGTTTGACCATTCTCTAATGTTGCCTTACCACCCAAATCTTTTGGCTTTACATGATCAACATGCACTCCACCCCTTCTTTTTTACCCATGCCACATATAACACATTTATACCCATCACGTTCTAAAATTTGTTTCCTTAATTGTGGGTAAAAATCTTCCAAATCATCTCTTAAAATAAAATTTGGTTCATAACGATAAACACCTTTCTTTACTTTTATCAAATAACCTCTTTGATGCAAGCTTCTAATCCCTCTATCAACATCCCTAAAAACCTTTCGTGTTTTCTCTTTGTATTCATTGCTTATCCAATCAACTGCTTGAGGATGAGAAATATCTTGGTTAGGATATTTTTTAAAATACTCTAATATAAAATCTAATTGTCTAGGCTCTTTCACAACAATTCCTTTTCTTTATTGACAATATCTAAGAATCTTTTTTTAGCCAACTGACAATAATTTTGATCTATATCAATACCAATAAACTCTCTGTGGTTTAAAAAAGCTTCAATCATTGTAGTGCCACTTCCACAAAAAGGATCAAGTACAATATCATCAACATAACTAAAAAGCTTGATACATCTTTTTGGGAGTTCTCTTGGAAAAGGAGCAGGATGCCCTATTCTTTTTTTGCTCTCGCCATTAAAAGTCCATAAACCATTTGTCCAAGATATAAACTCATCTTTTGAAATATCTGATATTTTGCTTCCATTTGTTTTTTTCCAATTTTTTTTATAAAAAATTATTATCAACTCAACAGGAGCAATCACACAAGGTGCAGAAGCAGAAATCCAAGACCCCCAAGCTGTCCTGCGAGAAATATTACCCTCATTCCAAACAATAGTACTACGATAAAGCCAACCTGCTTCCTTAGCAATTCTAGTTATATCAGCACCAACACTTTGCACACCATTTTTATTCTTGTCCAATGGGATATTCAACAAAAAACGACTTTCATCTTTTGCCCAATAAAAACAATTTTCAATCCATTGTCTTGAAAATTCAAGATATTTTCCATAAGCATTGTTGTCATTACTTGAATTATAATCAATGCCTACATTGTAGGGAGGAGAAGTTACAATCAAATCAACACAATCAGGAGGCAATATTGTTTTTTTCAAAACATCATCATTAATTAAATAAGTTTTTTTCTCATAATTGAATGCAATATTTTGCGAATTTATATTCATATAACTCCTAATCATCTATAAAATCTCTATCTGAAGAATAATATCAAATTGAAACATATTATCCAATACCTAGAATCCATAAAACACATATTGTATTTGTTTATTTTTGTAACATATCAAAAATTTTTATTCATTAAATATATAAAACACATATTGTATTTAAAATTATTTTGATAGATTTTCTTTGTTGCAACACAAATTCATTTTAAAAGGATTCACAATGAAAAATAAATCATTTGCACCTGAAACTTTAGCGATTCATCAAGGATATGAAAGAGACACTCAAAAAACAATGAATGTGCCAATTTATCAAAGCACTGCTTATGCTTTTGATAGTTCACAACAAGCAGGAGCTAGATTTGCACTCCAAGAATTAGGCAATATTTATTCTCGCCTTACCAATCCAACTAATGAAGTTTTGGAAAAACGTCTTGCTGCACTTGAAGGTGGAGCAAGCGGCGTAGTTACTGCAAGCGGCTCAGCAGCTATTTTTTATGCCATCATTAATCTTGCATCTACAGGTGATAACATCATAGTAGCAGACAAAATATATGGGGGTTCAGCCAATTTATTCACCCATACGCTCAAAACTTTTGGGATAGAAGCAAGGGTATTTTGTATTGATGATGTCAATACGCTTGAACCACTCATTGATAACAAAACTAAAGCTATCTTTTTTGAAAGTTTGAGTAACCCTCAAATCGCTATAGCTCCTATTGAGGAAATTACAAAAATAGCCAAAAAATACAATATCATAACAATATGCGATAACACAGTTGCCACTCCGATTCTATGCAATCCAATTTCGTGGGGAGTCGATGTAGTTGTCCATAGTTTAAGCAAATATGCAAGTGGTCAAGGTAGCACAATATCAGGAGCTATTATTGATAGGGATGGTTTGAAAGATATTATCAAAGACAATCCTAGATATCCACAATTCAATACCCCTGATCCTAGTTATCACGGACTGATCTATGCTGATGTCCCCTTGCCTATTTTCAACCTCAGGGTCCGCACAGCTTTGCTTAGAGATATAGGTGCAACACTCAGTCCATTCAATGCTTGGCTAGTCATACAAGGACTTGAAACCCTAAAAATTCGTATCCACGAACACAGCAATAATGCATTAAAAATTGCTAATTTTCTAAAATCTCATCCAAAGGTTCATTCTGTAAATTACCCTGCCTTAGAGGAAAATCCTTATTTTGCACGATCCCAGAAATATCTCAAAGACGGATTATGCAGCGGACTTATAAGCTTTGAAATAAATGGGGATTTTGAATCGACTAAAAAAATATGCAACAATACGGAGATTTTTAGTATCGTAGTCAATATAGGGGATACAAAATCACTCATTGTCCACCCTGCTTCCACAACACATTCTCAACTCAGTCCGGAAGACTTGATTAAAGTTGGCATTTTACCTAATACAATCCGCTTGAGTGTAGGGTTGGAAAATGCATCTGATTTGATCTCAGACCTTAAAAGTGCCCTGGAATCTTGATTCATTCAAAAATCACATTCTTTAAAGACCCTATTCCTTCAATATAACACTCTACCTCATCCCCATTTTTGAGGAACAAAGGTGGGGTAAAACCCATACCAACTCCTGCAGGAGTACCCATTGAAATAATACTGCCTGCCTTAAGCAGCATTCCCCGGCTTAATTCTTCAATCACATACCCAATATCAAAAATAAGCAAATCTGTAGAGCTTTGTTGACGCAATTCCTTATTAACATAAGAAGAAATCTTTAAAATCGGAGGGATACTAAACTCATCTTTAGACACGATCCAAGGACCCATTGGCATTGAACCCTCTAAACTTTTGCCAAAATACCATTGTTTATGTTTGAGTTGCACATCTCTAGCACTAATGTCATTGATGATTGTATAGCCAAATACATAATCGAAAGCTTGTTCTTTTTTCACATGCCAAGCATCTTTACCAATAATAACCCCTAATTCTACTTCATAATCTAATTGTTTTGTGATATCACTATGGAGTGGGACTTTTCCACCATCGCCGACAGCCTCATTCACACGTTTTCCAAAATAAACAGCTTCTTCTCGTCTGCCTTCAAATTCTTCTTTTTTAAATTTTGCAGATTCTTTTGCGTGATCTATATAATTGATCCCCAAACAAATTACCTCTTGCCTAGGATGAGGGATTGGAGCAACTTTAATAATATCATCTAAGTAAATATTCCCTTCTTTATGTTGAAATTCTTCTTCTAATTGAGGCTTAATATTATCCCATTTCAAAATCAGACTTTCCATAGAATCAATTGATAAACCCAAAACTTTTTGACCACTTTTGTCCAAAATACCGACTTCATAAGGAGAATTTTGTGTTTTTTTGAAAGTAAGAATCTTCATCATCAGTCCTTTTGTTATAATACATTGTTTTTATTATATAGCAATCAAAATGGAATAAACAAATGAAAATAATAAAAAATTTGACTTTCAAAAGCGATTTACTCAAAATTACCTATGATTGTTATATACCCCAAGAATCTAATGGCATTGTCATACAAATTGCACACGGAATGATTGAACATAAAGGCAGGTATGAATGGTTGTGCAAATCTTTTGCAAAAAAAGGTTATATTATTTTTATCAACGATCATAGAGGACATGGCGATAGCTTCAATAACAAAATCCCTCTAGGAGAAATGGGTAAAAATGGATTTGAAAAAGCAGTAGATGATATGTTCACCCTTAGAAATATCATCTCCAAAGAATACCCTTCTAGTAAGGTTGTCTTATTGGGTCATAGTATGGGTTCTTTATTGGCTAGAAGATTCCTACAGCTTTATGAAAACCAATTAGATGCCCTCATCCTATCAGGCACACCTTCTCCAAATCTATTTTTAGGCTTTGGTAGTTTTTTATTCAGAGTCGCAGATAAATTAGGAATACATTCAAGTCCAAAAATTGGCGATATACTTTCTTTTAATACTAAATTTAAGCTATTTACCAAAAATAAAGATATGATTAAAGGCTATTGGTCTTGTAGTGATGAGTCTGTGGTTAGAGAATATTTGAGTGATATTAAATGCCAATTTCGTTTCAGTACAAATAGTTTTGCTAATCTCTTATCAGGGATGAAAAAAGTTTTTTCCACATACCCTAAAAAACCTCAAAATCCACAATTACCAATATTGTTTGTAAGTGGGGATGAAGATATTTGTGGAGATTTTTCCAAAGGTGTCCAAACAGCCTATCAACATATCCGCTCACAAGGTTATGAAAACACTGCAATCAAGATTTATGAAAAAATAAGGCATGAGGTTTTTAATGAAATAAATAAAGAAGAAATTTTTGCAGATACTATGAGTTGGCTGGAAACACAAAATCTATAGACCATAATTGAGAATCACTCTTAAAAATTTATATCTTATAAATGATTTTTAAAATCTCCACTATATCACGATTGTGTGCATAGCTTAAGATTCCAAAAATCCTAAATAAGCCCAACAATAGATTCTTGTGATTATCATTCAACACCAAATAAGCAAATTCTTTTTTCTCTGCACACCTACCTAGAAGTTGAGTATTATTTTTTGCAATCAACTCCGTAATAGGGAAACAAACATAAATCATTGGCTGGATGCCAATAGCTCTTTGTTTTTCTTTCATAATGATTTCGACTAAAATATCAAACCTTTCAAACTGATGTACCAATAAAGGATATTTCACTTCACTGCAATAAAAATCAATTCCAAGAACCTTCTTATTTTTTGGATGAGTCCTTAAGATTTCAAAGTCTGCATTAGAATCTAAAAAATCATTCATTCTAAGATTATTCAAAAATTCCATTAAGTCTGATATTTCATTATTATTGACAATTCCCCATTTTTTAAAATAATATAAATATTCACTCAATTCATAAAGAGATTTTAATTCCTTGTTTGATCCGATAAATTCTGTATCCTGCAAAGTTGTAAGACCTATTTTTTCTTTATCTTTTTTAACCACATCATAACCAATCATCCATTCAATATAATGCTTTTGGCTAAAGATGTGTTTTCTTGTAGCAACGGGCAATCCATATTCATAAAAACTGTTCCTAATTTTTACCCTTATTTTTCCATGTTGAGCAGTGAGTGGCATATCAATATAAATTTTTTTATTTGATTCCTCTAGTTTATCAATCCTCATAATGATCCCTTAAAAGATTTTTAAAATAATCCATTACCTTACTATTTAAAATTTTTGTTTGGGATGACTTGATAAATTCATCCTCTAATTTCAAAAATCCATCATAATCAATCATAACATCACAATTCCCAAAATAATAAGGAATATGACTGATGATTTGTTTGAACACATCTACAAAACAATAAAGACTATATTTTGATTTTGGGATATAGACTGCATTATTGCAATCTTTAGTAATGAAAGTCTTAGAACGTCTTAGGGCATTAATATCACGCATAGTATAAAACATCGCTACTTTTTGTGATGATAAAACCTTATTTTTATTAGGATATTTATCAATATAATTAGAAATAAAATCAAAATCATTCAATCTGAATGATTTATTTTCTATAGTTTTAAATGTATGATTTTTAATATAATCAAAGTCCATTCCTTCATTATCTCTTTTATAAAGAGCAATCAAGATAGGGAAAAAACTTAAAGAATTTGGACAAAATACTTCTGAACTTATGATAAGCGAATCCACAAGGATATAATTTTTATAAAATTTTTTCATAGATTTAAAATTGGATTCTTTGATCAAATACGAAAGAGGATGTAAAATACAAATAAAATCAGCACATAAATGTGCAAATGACAACAAAAAACTTATCCCCAAATCTCTATGTTTGAGGTCAATATCAACCAAATCAAAATCCTGATTTTTTATATGACTTTTTATAATTGAAGTTTTATCATTATATGGTGGATTGCCTACAATAATTATTTTATCAGATTCTTTAATATTGAATTTTTCTCTTTTGAGATTAAAAAGAGAATTGCCCACCAAAAACAATGGGGATTTTTTAAAATTTTTAAAATTATCCTTAGCTATTTCAATAGCTTTTTTATCAATATCAGCTCCAATTTTTTTATCAAAATCTAAAGGAGTTTTTAAAAAATTTCCATACCCACAAGATGTGTCTAAAAGGATAAAATCTCTAATATCAAAATTTTGATTCAATATTTGCTTTAAAACCATATCATAAACAATTTCAACGATAAAAGTTGGGGTATAAAAACTCCCTAAATCAACAGTTTGTTTTTCATCTAAATGAGATTGAGATATCATATATTCTCTTTATTAAACCGAGTTATTCTTAAGTCTTTATTTTACAATCTTTAGTCATCAATACTAAATCATAAATCATAAAAATTTCTTTCCTTTTTCTTGCTGGATTTTTGCTACTTGTGCAAATATGATCGCTACAGCTTCAAATAAAGTTCTAGGAATTGGTTCATCAATGTCTACTTCTTTGTATAAAGTCCTAGCAAGCTTTGGATTTTCTATGATTTCTATCTCATGCTCTCTAGCAACGGCTTTAATACGAATAGCAAGATGATCAATGCCTTTAGCTACAACAACTGGCGCAGGATCATTTTCTCCAAAACGCAATGCAATTGCATAATGAGTGGGATTAGTAACCACAACATTTGCATTTGGAATGGCACTCATCATTTTGCTCATTGAATTTTTTAACATCATTTGACGGATTTTAGATCGGACTTCAGGATTTCCTTCTTGTTGCTTATATTCATCTTTTACTTCTTGCTTGCTCATTCGGAGTGATTTGATATATTGTCGCCTTTTGATGATAAAATCCACTATTGCCATGATAAAAAACAAAAGCAATAATACCCCTACAAGGATAAAAACCTTATTACGAAACCACAACATTTGATCAAAAACACTAAACATAGCAATATGCTGTAGCTCTTTTAAAAATACCAAAAATACCAAAAATCCTACTCCAAAAGCCAAAAAAACCTTCAGAGTAATCAACCCTCCATCTAAGAGTTTTTTTAGAGAAAAAATATTTTTTATACCACTGATAGGATTGATTTTGCTCAATTTTGGACGGAGTGCTTTTGTACTCAACAAAAATCCAAACTGAGCTATGTTGCCTATAACTCCAGCAATTACTAATACCAAAAAAATCGGTAGAATTATCACCAAAACATTCCCTAATAATCCTAAAAGCATATCAAAAATATTTTCTCGGGTAAAATCCATTTGTATCCACTTCAAAGACTCAATATATATCTTTTCAAATGCACCTAACCAAAATGGAAACAGCACCACGATGCTTAAAAACCCTGTCAAAAGACCTATAATACCTACTACTTCAGGACTCTTAGCTACATTCCCTTCTTCTCTAGCTTTTTGGATTTTATGTGAAGATGGGGCTTCAGTTTTTTGTTCTTCTCCAGCCATTTTTCTCCTTTAGCAAATCTAGGGCTTTTATATAGTCTTGTGGGGTATTGAGATTAAAAAACTCATCTTCATCTTCAAAATAGACATAACCAATATCCATAACTTTGACTAAATCTCCTATTTTATACAAATGATTTTCCAAAGCTTTGGTTACAAAAGAAACACTACTGCGATCCCATAATCCAATGAGATAATGTGATTTTCCACTCGTACAAGCACAGACTATATCACATTTTTTTTCAAAATAACACAACACCTCAATACTACATATTTTTACAAAAGGCGTATCTGTGGTAATGAAAAATATTTGTTCAGATTTAGAATTTTTAAAAGCATTCTCAATCCCTATAAGCGGAGAAAATATTTTATCTTTTTCATATAAAAAATGAGCTTTTATATCAAAATCACTCTTATCTTTTGTGGATATAAACACATTTTTAAAAATATGGCTCATTTTTTGATATTGATATTTGATTAAACTCTCTTCATTCCCAAAAGGCAATAAAGCTTTATTCCTACCCATTCTAGAACTTTTTCCTCCTGCAAGTATCACACAATCTACATTTTCAATCATAGTATATCCTTCGCTATAGAATCTTTTGATTTAATAAAATTTATTGTATGATGATAATATTTAAAGACTTATTTGCAATCAAATTCAGAGCGTTATATAAATTTTTATATCACAGGTAGAAAATGCTTACAGACACTTTTGGAAGAAAAATTGATTATATTCGTGTATCCCTTACCAAACAATGCAATTTTAGATGTCAATATTGTATGCCAAATACACCAATGGAATCTTATGAAGACAAAAATGATGTCCCACTAGAAAATGTTTTAGAATTTTTAAAAGTAGCCATTGATGAAGGTATAAAAAAAATCCGAATCACAGGCGGAGAACCTTTACTCAGAAAAAATATTGATAAATTCATTGCCTCTATCCATTCTTATGCTCCTCATATTGAAATTGCCCTCACTACTAATGCTTTTTTACTCAAAAAATATGCTGCTTCACTTAAAAATTCAGGACTCAATAGTGTAAATATTTCTTTAGATTCTCTCCAAAAAGATAGGGTAGTAAAAATATCAAAGAAAGATGCTTTAAACTCTATCCTTTTAGGTATCCAAGCTGCTATAGAATCCGGATTAAAAATCAAACTCAATATGGTTCCCCTCAGAGGAATCAATGCTGATGAAATCATCCCAATGCTAGATTTTGCCAAAGAAAAATCCATAATGTTACGCTATATTGAATACATGGAAAACATCCATGCCAAAGACGGTTTAGTAGGGCTTAGAGAGGATGAAATCCTTTGGACTATTCAAAAAAAATATAGCTTAAAACAAATCCAAAAAGAAATCTCTGGTCCTGCAAAAATCTATCAGACTTCAGAAAATCAGACCTTTGGAATCATTGCTCCACACAATGATGATTTTTGTAAGAGTTGCAATCGTATCCGATTAACTTCTGAAGGTACAATATGCCCTTGTCTGTACTATCAGGATTCAATAAGCATCAAAGAAGCAATGCTAACTAAAGACAAATACAAAATGAAAAAAATTCTTCTTCAATCCATCATCAATAAACCAGAAAAAAATAACTGGAAAGAAGAAATAACGTCTAATGAAATCTCTGCTAGAGCTTTTTTTCACACTGGAGGATAAATTTTAACTTACTATTTTTGTGATACAATAATTCAAACATCAAACTTAAATAGTCAAAAAAGGAATCATAATGGATCTCTTAGAAAGAGTTCTCAAAGGAGATAATCTGAATGCAAGCGAACTATCCAAGCTATATGAATACGACATTTTTACACTAGGCAAAGCTGCTGATAGTATCCGCAAGAAAAAATACCAAAATAAAGTCTTTTTTAATATGAATCGACATATCAATCCAAGCAATATTTGTGCTGATGTGTGCAAATTTTGTGCATTTTCAGCAGGAAGAAAAAATCCTAACACTTATGAAATGAGTATTGATGAAATCCTTTCTCAAGCCATTGCATCTTATAAACGTGGGGCTAAAGAAGTCCATATTGTCAGTGCCCATAATCCTAATTATACCTATAACTGGTATTTAGACCTCTTTTCAGAAGTCAAAAAAGCCATCCCTGATATTCATTTAAAAGCAATGACAGCTGCTGAAGTAGATTATTTGGACAGGAGATTTAATTTAGGATATCAAAAAATCCTTGAAGATATCGCAAAAGCTGGTGTAAATTCGATGCCTGGAGGTGGAGCAGAAATTTTTGATGAAAAAGTTAGGAAACATATCTGCAATGGTAAGGTAAATTCTCAACGTTGGATAGAAATTCATAATTATTGGCATTCTTTAGGGAAAATGAGTAATTGTACAATGTTATTTGGACATATTGAAAATCGTGAAAATCGCATAGATCATATGCTCAGGATAAAAAATGCTCAGCAAGATACTAATATAGTTGAAGATAAAAAAGGTGGTTTCAATGCATTTATTCCTCTGCTTTATCAAAAACAAAATAATTACCTCAAAGTAGAACAATTCCCTAGTGGTCAAGAAATTTTAAAGACCATTAGTATTTCTAGGATTGTTTTGGATAATGTCCCTCATATAAAAGCCTATTGGGCTACATTAAGTATGAATCTCGCCTTAGTTGCTCAAGAATTTGGAGCTGATGATATGGATGGGACAATTGAAGCAGAATCGATCCAATCAGCAGGTGGAGCAAAAAGTAAATCCGGAATGGGCAAAGATGAAATGGTTTCTCAGATTAAAAATGCAGGCTTTAAGGCAATAGAAAGAGATAGCTTATATAATGAACTTCAAGAGTGGTGATCTATGATTAAGTATATTTTAGATTTTATGTACTCACACCAAGTTGTTACAAATTGTAAATGGCAAAATTAAAAAAATCTTAATTAGCAACCCATACTCTACTATATAAAAATTATTTTTTGATAAAATATATTTAATTATCTTTGATAGAAAAATTTCAACTTTGAAGATAAAACTTAAATGCTTTCGTAATTAATTAAAGCTTACAAAAATATAAAGTAAGAATAATAATTATAGCTAATAAAAGGGTTTCCTAATGATAAAAATATTATCAACATTACTAATGTCGTTCTTCTTAAGCATTCAATTCTCTCATGCAGATACACCTGCTTCAATCATACAAAAACCTACTGACAAACCTAAAGACAGACAAATAAAAATAAAAGTCCATGATGGTGGGATTTTTTGTTATGCTCCCGTATTCAGCGGAGGAGAATCTTATATCCAAATTCAAGGCTGCTCAGAACAAGAAACGATAGCAGCTCGTTATGATGTATTCCAAAGGATAAGCTACAATATTGATGATACATGGCTTTGTATCACTGCACCTGAAAATGTCATCAAGGCAGAAGCTCAATGGGACTATGTCCACCTTAGACCATGTACAGTAAATGATGTCAATCAACGTTGGATAGTAAAAGACAATGCTTTTTGGACTGCAGATGGTATGTATCGTCTTAAAGACTATGAATGGTATGGTTATATTTCAAGGAACTCTAAAGATAATTACAATCATACTTTAGATGTTTCAATGAAAGAATGGTTAAACACAATCGCTACTCCTGGAAATCTTACAATACAAACTTCTCTTGGATGGGATTTGGACTCTGATCGTTATTTTATTAAAAATAATTCGTCAAGTAAAAATACTACTGATCTTTACTATAATGTCGAAAATGGTCATATTGCTCAATATAATATTATCAGTGGAAATCTCTATTGTATGGCTTCAGATATTGGAAAAAATAATTGGGACTGGATTACTTGGGAACTATGTAATGACAAACCATCAAAAAAAGAAAATAACCCTAAATTTTGGGATATTTCATTCATAGGGGATGATGGAGGGGTAATCCGTGATTTTGAAGGCAATGTTTTGAGAGTATCAAGATATGGAACTAACTGGGGTGTCCCCTATAGTGTAAAACCTAATTATCTAAAAACAGACACTTCTAAAAGCCCTATTTCACTTTTTATTATTGAAAAAGATTTGCGAGATTGGTCACGATATATTAATGGTAATCTTGGAGATAATCTACAATATTGTCCTGCACCTGGTTTTGAGAAAAAAATTACAAAAAAAAGAGTTATTAGGGAATTGCCTCATGATTTTGTCCTTGATGAATCTTGGATAAGACGTTTGTATGATATAGCTGTTTCAAGCAATTACAGATCTGAACTGCAAGGAAGGTGCGGGATTTGTTTCCTACAAAGCCTACAAATGATTGCTGAGCTTCAAGAACACAATGGACAAGGACCCTTACAAAGGACAGGATATTTCTTTGACACAATGCCTGGTGTGAATCCTTTTATTTCATTTAGAAATCGCTTCCCGCTCTTGCATGATAGTATTTCAGAAATATTTGATTGGTACCCACCCATACACCCAGCAGAAACACCTATGAGCATTCTGAGAAGGTCATTTTCTGCAGTGGCAATATCAATGCTACCTCAATACGAATTGATACCTTCAAACATAGCCTATAACCAATCAGATATACTTGCTGAATTGGGTGTGCTTTTAAATTCATCTCCTGGCAGTTTATGGATAGCAGCTTTCAGTCAAATCCTCCCAGATGGAAGGACAAATGGTCATGCAGTACCAATTATTAGAACTACACAAGGTTTAGTCATCTTACAAGCAAATGTGAATATCACTTTAGCACGATACAGAGAACTTGCTCAACCAACTACTGACTTGCAAACTGTCTTAAGTAATTTGGCTCTTCCACGAGCAAGGATAACAACTTTCTTTACTTACCATGTCACAACATTACCTCAAAATAGATTTGATATGATTGTTTCTAATAACAATTGCACAGGCGATGGCGACGACAGAAGAGGAACACTATCATTCCCTTCATCAGCTTCTATTAATCAATGTAAAAGCGGAAGGTGTGCTTGGTAAAATTTTTCAGATAAAACTTACTCAAAGTCTATAAATAAAAAGGCTTGAGTAATTATTATTTTCAAAACTTGCTAAAATTAGCTTATAAAATCAAAGCAAAGAGTATTGATGACAAAAAAATCTTATCTTTTAGATACTTCTATTATTCTTGATGATATAGAAAATATCCTGCATCTATATCAAAATGGTCAAAATCATCTCTTTATCAGTGACATTGTAATAGAAGAACTAGACAAGAAAAAAGAACTTCAGAATGAGACGGGTTATTTTGCTCGTGAATTTTTTCGATGTATTAACAGCGATCAAGTTGTTAAAAAACCTTCCAAAATCCGAAAAATAGAAGGTGATTTTTTCAAAGAAGTGATTTTTTCAAAAAATCCTTACAATATTCCTATCACATTAATTTACCGCCAAAAATACAAGACGCCACAAACTCAACACTCGCTTAATGACAGCAAAATAGCAGAAATTGCTAATGACTATGGATTTGTCCTCTTAAGCAATGATATTTCTTTAAAAATCCGTTCTCTTGCAAGAGGCATTAAAGCACAATCGCTCTTTCGAGACCGTGTCGAAAATCCAAATGATATTGATTTTTGGCATCATTTCAATATCCACAAAAATGAGGATTTTAATTCACTCAAAAAAGATAAAAATTTTTCAAAATTAAAAAGCTGGAGCCTTATAGAGATAAATCAACAAGACAACACTGATAGCTCACTTTATTTTACAGGGAAAAAACATTTTGGCATCAAAATAGATGAGGATTTTGAAGAACTCAAACTAGATGAGATCCTAGAAAATACTGATCCTTATATCAAACCCATCAATTTAGAACAAAAAATGCTCTACACGATGCTTATTCATCCAAAAAACTCAATCACTATTGCGACTGGCTCTACTGGTAGTGGTAAAACCCTCATCGCACTCCAAGCAGGTATTTATTTAGTCAAAAAAGGCATTGTAGATGGTATTATCTATATACGCAACACAGTAACTGCAACCGATAGAGAATCTGAATTAGGATTCCGCAAAGGAGATGAAACACAAAAACTTAGTTATTTTATGTATCCCCTCTATAGTGCAATCAATTTTACTATCAATAAACTCCAAGAACAATCTTTGTCTAAAAAAATTGAATATCACGGGGATGTGAATACTATTGAAAAGAGAGACGCAACCGAATATTTTTTAAAAAAACACAATATTGAAATTATTGATATTGCTCATGCAAGAGGAATCACTATAGGAAAAAAATTTGTGATATTTGATGAAGTGCAAAATGCTTCAAATGCTACAGTCAAACTCATTGGTACACGTATTGGAGAAGAAAGCAGGATTGTATTTCTTGGGGATTGGGCACAAATTGATCATCCTTATTTAAGTAAATTTCGCAATGGTGCAGTCAGTCTTTTACAAAAAGCCTTGAAGGATAATATTTTAGCAGGTATACAGCTCAGACAAACCATAAGAAGTGATATTGCTGCTTATTTTGGAGAAAGCTTTTAATATCACTAAAATCTTTTATCATCAAAATAACGTTGCAAGATTTTACATGCTGCCAAAGAGTCTGATTGACCATTTTTTTGAGCTTCTCTCCTTTTCTTTCTCCCCATATAAAGTAAATCTTCAAATGCCTCTATACTTGAATAATCCTCATTTATATAAACAATTTTTCCCTCAAAATTTACAAGCCCTACAAAATGCCTGATACGATTGGACATGCCTGGATTATGAATTGGCAAACCAACAACAAGCGTGTGAGCATTTTTCAAATGTAAAAAATCAGAAAGTTCTTCACTAGCTTGCCTTCTATTCCTACGCACAATAGGCTCTAATGGAAGAATAATTCTATTGATAGAGCCAGCTAAACCTATCTTCTTTAACCCTAAATCACAAGCAATAATCATAAAATTACTTTCAGATAACCATCTTGACGTTTGATTTTACCCTCAAGCTCATATTCTAAAATCTTATCACCATATTTAGAATAAGCTTCTTCAAAGGTTGGTATTTTTTCACAAAAATTCAAAATTTCATCATTGGTTTTTTCTTGTTTACCAAAAATCATTTCAAGGAATATATCAATATCATAAATAGCCCTTGCCAAAGAATTTTGAAGTAAAAAATTCGTCCCACTACTTTCATCAATACGTTGAGGTAAAACAAAAATAGGTTTTTTACAAAACTCAGCAATCTGAGCACTTTGCATAGATCCACTATTCATATCTGCTTGTGGGATGACTACCCAATCACTTAATGCAATAACAATGCGATTGCGTTCAATAAAAGAATATTTTTTTGGAATATAATTTTTTTCATATTCACTCAAAATCAATCCATTTTTAGCAATTTGAGAAATAATACGAGCATTAGTAGATGGATAGATAATATCTAAACTAGCTGGAGAAACCATAATCGTATCTGGAAATGCTGCACTTTGTGCTACAATATCTATCCCTAAAGCACCTCCACTCACCACAATACCCCCAAGTGCTGAAATTTTTTTTGATAAAGCAAAGGTAAAATTTTTAGCATATGGTGTTGGACTTCTAGTCCCTACAATAGCAACTTTAATAGGCATTTCAAGGAGTTTTTTATTGCCTGTATAATAAAGTTTTTTAGGAATTTTTTTTAAAATATTCAAAGATTTAGGGATAAATTCCAAAATAGAATAATCAAAATTACTTTGCATATCTACCCCTTAACCAAGTATCAATTTCTTTTATATCAACCAAATCTACATCTTGAAACCATTCATTTTTTTTGGCTGTTTTAAGTGCTTTAAAGGTCGTTTGATGGGGGTGACAAATTGCAATCACATAACCATTCTTTTTAGCCATAACGACAGATTTCTTAATTTGTTTTAAAATACTTTCAAGGGAACTTTCATTATCTAAAAATATTTGCCTAGAAAGCAATGTTTTGTTCATTTGAGCATAAATTTCAGGAGCTTTGGTCTGTGGAGTTGTGCGAGAATCAACAAAAGTAATATGATATTTTTCTAAAATATCTATAAAATTTTTCATATCAATATAGCTAGCAGTAAATTTACTACCTGTATGATTATTGATATAAGCTACTGCTGGAAAATCTTCTTTTATTTTCTTTATATAAGCTTCTATTTCCTTCTTACTTTCACCTATTTTCAACCATTTATGAGGAGACTGATAAAAATGCAAGGCTTCCATAGGCAAATGGATCATATAAAAAATTTCATTTTTTGCCATTCTTGGCGTGAGCTTATTGTCTTTATTGTAAGGAAAGAAAGAAGGCGTAATTTTTAATTTTAATTGATGTAAAGATTCTAATTGCCATGGATATGCAATATCATCCATGATAATGGCTAATTTTGGCTTTTTATCTATCATAGAATGGTCAGACAAAGATTGGTTATTATACAAAAAATTAAGATGATGTTCAAAGGGTAGTTTCTCTTGGGGTACATCCAAATCAAGATGATCAGATTTAGAAACATAAAACCAATAACCACTCATCCCCCCTACAATCAGACATATAAAAAAGAATAAAAATATTTTTTTCATTGTCTGCCTAAGACGATTTCAACCTCTAATGTATCAATATTTTGATTAGAATCTGCCTTAATGTCAATCCTTGAAGCATGGGTATATTTTTGTACAACTTCTAAAATTTCACGTTTCATCTCTTCCATATAGGGCAACTTAACACTCCTTTCATGAGCTAAAACAATCTTGAGTCTATCTTTTGCACATTTTGCACTCCCTTGATTTCCAAACCACTTTGTCAATAAACTCATTGGAATAACCTCTTAAATACTTTTAAAAACTTGCCTTCAGTTCTAAATTCTGGGAAAACAACCTCCTGCCCTAAAATTCGTTGTGTAATTCTTCTGTAAGCTTCACCACTAGGACTATTACTATAAATTACAGGTTCTCCAGAATTGGTCGCTGAAACAACTTTGCTATCTTCAGGCACCAAACCTATTAATGGCAAAGCAAGGATATTCAAAACATCTTCATTCGAAAGCATCTCTCCTCTTTCTACAAGTTCAGGCTTTAGGCGATTAATAATGATATGTTTTTGAACTTCTAATCCATTTTTAGATTTATCAGATTTTGCATCAATAATACCAATCACCCTATCACTATCACGAACAGAACTTACTTCAGGGGTAACAATAACAAGTGCACGATCAGCCCAAAAAATAGAATGCTCAAAACCACTCTCTATCCCAGCAGGCGAATCAAGCAAAATATAATCAAAATCTCTTTTAAGATTTTCAATCAAAGTTTTAACTTTTTCTTTATCTAAAATATTTTTATCTTTGCTTTGGGAAGCAGGAATGAAATAAAGATTTTTTGTTTTTTTATCATTAATGAGTGCTTGAGAAAGATTACACTTCCCCTCCATTACATCGACAACATCATAAACAATTCGATTTTCAAGCCCTAAAATCATATCCAGATTTCGTAAGCCGATATCAAAATCTACTGCAACAACTTTTTTGCCACTCTGTGCCAAGCCTACAGCAATATTTGCTGTGGCAGTGCTTTTACCTACACCGCCTTTTCCAGAAGTTATTGTGATTACTTCAGCCATTGATATCCTTAGTTTTTACTTTTATCAACAAGTTTATCTCCTCCAATCCAAGGCATCATAGCCCTTAAACGTTCTCCAACTTTTTCTATTTTGTGCTCACTCAAATTTTTACGCTCTGCATTCATCCTAGCATAACCTGCTTTTCGCTCCAAAATAAAATCTTTAGCAAATCGTGCTTCTTGAATATCCTTAAGGATAGCTTTCATAGCTTTCCTTGAAGCCTCTCCAATAACTCTAGGTCCACTGACCATATCACCATATTCAGCAGTATTAGAAATTGAATACCTCATATCTGCCAAACCTCCCTGATAAATCAAATCAACAATCAGCTTAAGTTCATGGAGGCATTCAAAATATGCCATTTCTTCAGGATATCCTGCTTCTACAAGTGTCTCAAAACCTGCTTTAACTAAAGCACTAACTCCTCCGCACAAGACTGCTTGCTCGCCAAACAAGTCAGTTTCAGTCTCATCCTTAAAGGTTGTTTCAATAATACCACTTCTCCCACCACCAATTGCACTTGCATAACTCAAAGCAATTTCTTTAGCATCTTTTTTGCTTGTATCTTGTTCAATGGCAATCAAATCTGGAATACCTGCACCCTTAAGAAATTCACTCCTCACAGTATGACCCGGTGCCTTAGGAGCAATCATAATCACACCGACACCCTTAGGAGCCTTTATTTGCCCAAAATGGATGTTAAAGCCATGCCCAAAGGCAATAATTTTATCTTCTTTAAGATATGGGGCAATATCCCTTTCAAAGACATCTCCTTGCAATTCATCTGGGATGAGTATCATTATTATATCTGCCCACTTTGTAGCTTCTGCAACTTCAAGGACTTTGAAATTCTTCGCCTCTGCCTTTACCCAGCTTTTGCCACCTTTGTATAATCCAATAACCACCTCAACACCACTATCCCTAAGATTTTCTGCATGAGCATGTCCTTGCGAACCAAAACCAATAATGGCTACTTTTTTCTTTTGAATCAATGCTAAATCACAATCTTTATCATAATAAACTTTCAATGCCATGTTTTCTCCTCTTTTCAATAAATATATAAATATTGATTATACGATTATATGTTAAGAAAACTTAGTCATCTCTTTGTTAAAATAAAATTTGTTTCCAATTTGCAACAAAAATACTTTATGATGCGTATGTTATAATCTTTAAAAATAACCAAAAAAGAATTAAAATGGACAATCGTTTTGAATCTGAATTGAACTTTATCTATGAAATAATGATTGAAATGCTTAGCGAACTCAATCCGAAATGTTTGGATTTTTTCTTAAAACTACGTGAACAAATCTTACAAACACATAAACCTGAAAAAAAAATAAAATCTATCCTCCAAAACATTACTTTATCAGACAATACACTTGAAGTTATCAAAGCTTTTTCGCTTTATAATATTTTGCTTAATATCATTGAAGAACGTCATTATCTCAAAAATCAAGCAACGCTATCTACCATAAAAAAATCTTATAATGAACTTTTGAATGAAGGTTTTGACAAACAAGATATTGATAAAATTTTAAACACCATACAATTTTATCCTGTCTTCACCGCCCATCCAACAGAATCAAGAAGACGAACTTTTCTTGAGGCTCACCACGAGATCAGTAATGATTTGCACAAAATTTTTGAATTCAATGATGAAGAGGCAAAACAACACTTAAAATATCGCCTCAGACTTTTATGGCAGAGCCATCTAGTAAGGAGTGAAAAACTTGAAGTTCTTTTTGAACTTGACAATCTCTTATATATTATAGAAAGCTCTATTTTAAAAAGCAGTCAAAAAGTTTTAGATTACATTCAAAATCTCCTTCAAAAACCACTGCAATCTTCTCCAATACATTTAGGAAGCTGGATAGGAGGGGACAGGGATGGCAATCCATTTGTTACTAATGAATTGATGACTCAAACAATGCGAACCCAACATGAACTCATCATAAAAATTTACTTGAATAAAATCAAAAAACTTAGCCGAGAACTTTCTATCTCTACAGATTTTATACCCATCAATGCAGAGCTTGAAGATTCTCTAAAAAAAGAAAAAAATGAACAAAGCAGGGTTGAAATAAAACTTCATAATCGAGAACCTTTTCGTGCCAAGCTAAATTTAATGGCAAAAAAACTCAAAAATCGCTTGATAGCAGTCAATTCACTAAATTCTATTGATTTTAGTTATAAACATCCTCAAGAACTCATTGCAGATATTGATTTACTTATCAATAATTTGGACAATGTTAGTGCCACCTACCTTAAGGAATTCAGGAACCTCGTACTCTTAGGGGGCTTTCACTTAATGTGCATTGACTTTAGAGAGCATCGTGATGTTTTTGTAGATGCGATCAGTGAAGTTTTTTGTCTTTTGAATATATCAGATAGCGATTTTGGAACTTTCAGAGAAGAAAAAAAGATACAAATACTCAATACAGCACTTGAGATGCCAAAATTAGAACTCAATAGCATTCTTGACAAAGTAAGTAAAAGTACTCAAAATATTTTAGAAGCATTTTTAAGGATTGATTGGGCAAAAAAATATATTTCTGAAGATATTATCAAATCTGTTATTATATCAATGACCACTCAAGCTAGTGATATATTATGCGTGCTTTGGCTTACTAAACAGAGTGGATTGTGGGAACCAAGCAAGAAAAATAATACTCATAATAAAATAAACACCAAAATTCGTATCACACCACTATTTGAAACAATTCAAGATCTAGAAAAAGCAAAAGATATTATCAATACTCTAAGTCAAAATCCTCATTACGCTCATTATCTGCACGATCTAAATATGACTCAAGAAATCATGATAGGTTATTCAGATTCTAGTAAAGATGGTGGCATCTTTACTAGCAACTATAGTCTTTATAAGGCTATATTCGAATTGATGGCTTTGGGGGAAAATTTGGGTATAAAATTTATCTTATTTCACGGCAGAGGTGGAAGTGTGAGTCGAGGTGGTGGCAATCTTGAATCTGCTTTGCTTGCTTCACCTCCAAAAAGCGTTTGTGGCTTTTTGAAAACAACTGAACAAGGTGAGGTTATCAGCTCAAAATACCTTAATCCAAAAAATTCCCAATCCAACTTATCAAACACAATAGGAGCATTGCTAAAAAAATCCGTGCATGATAGTTTCTGTTCTAATACAACATCAAATACCAAGACAAATAAAAATATCTGCCATATTGCTCCTATACATTGGGAAACTATGCAAGAAATTTCACAAACCTCTCACAATACATATCGAAAACTTGTATATGAAACAGATGGTTTTATTGAGTATTTCAAACAAGCCACTCCTATTGATTTCATCCAACAGCTCAATCTTGGTTCAAGACCAGGAAGACGGAAGGATAGTGCAAAAGTTCAAGACCTCAGAGCCATCCCTTGGGTATTTGCATGGACACAAAATCGTAGTATTATTCCAGCTTGGTATGGATTAGGCAGCGGATTAGAATCCATACATAATCAAAACAAAACTAAAATTTGCTATCAAGAATCAGAATTTTTCAAAACCACTATTGATAATATTTCACAAGCTTTATTAAAAGTAGATATAGATATCGCTGGACAATACAATCAGTTCGCTCAAGATCAATTGACCTCACAAAAGATTTGGAAAATGATTCAAAATGAATACCATAAAACAATGGATTTTATATTATGGGTGCGAGACGAAAAAGAACTGCTTGAGAATCAACCTAAAACGAGAGAATCTATTTTATTGAGAAAACCATACATTACAGCACTCAATTTACTTCAAATTGAACTCATAAAAAAATATAAACTCTCAACTGATATGCAACAACAAGACAGACTAATAGAACAAATTCACAGCACTATAGTAGGGATTGCACAAGGGATGAGGAATACTGGGTGATTATTGAAAATCTAATTTTATCTGTTCTTTTTGACTGCCAAAATATTTTAAAACAAATTCTCTTTCAATTCCGTAAAGTTCATAACGAATATTTTTAAAAAGTTCGCTTTCTCCAAAAATTTTCAACTCTTCATATTTTAGATATTCCTCTAAAACCCTACAACTTTCTTGAGATCTTTTAAAATTCGCTGATACGATTTGCTCAATATTATCTCTACATCCCTCAGATAAAGTTGTTTTTCGTAAAATATCTCCATGTGTATTACGCTGGGTCAAAAGGGTGATGGGATGGTTTAAAGAAGCTCTATGGCGTAAATCTTTCAACACTGAAGCAATCATTTTATCATTTTGAAGATACCTTGCAGTATCCTCAACAACTCTAATACCTTCTTTTAAACGATTGAGGTTTGCATCAAGTATCCTTTGTGCATTTGAGGTATTAATCGTCTCTGCCACCCAAAAGACCAATAAGTTGTAAAATTGAGATAAAGATGTTTAAAAAATCTAAATACAAGCTAACAGCAGCCTCTACAGGACTATCATACAAACCTCTGACCATATTTTGAGTATCATATGCAACATAAACACTAAACAATACAGCACAAGCACCTGCAATCACGGCTTGAAAAACAGGTGATCCCAAAAATATATTTACTACTGAACAAACTAAAACAACAATCACAGCAATAAATAAAGTCTTCCCCATATTTGCCAAATCTGCTTTAGTTTTTAAGGCAAAAATACTCATGAGTCCAAAAATAATTGTTGTCATCCCTAATGCTTGCCAAATTGCTCCTACACCAGCTTTTGTAATCACGAATCCAAGCAAAGGAACTAATGTTACACCTGATAAAAATGTAAAAATAAACAACATTGAAATATTCAAGCCTGGTTTATTTTTTGAAAACATCAATCCAAAAAATGCTGCAATCTCCGCAATAAAAAATACCCAACGATATTGAATGACTGCTTCAAAATATTGAAAACCTATCAAAGCTCCTATAGTAGCAAGCAATAAACTGCCTGCGAATAATTTATATGTTGTTTTTACAAAATTGACTAAAGCAGTTTCGCTAAGAACTTGCTTGTATTCTTGGGTTCTTTCGTTCATATAATTCCTATCATACAATCCCATTTTAAACCCCTTTCATTTCTCTAAGATTTCAAAGACTTTTTGAGACTCAGATTGTATATTATTTATGTCAAGAAATTGTAAATTGAGTAAATCACTTTTTGTCAATCTATAAGATAAAATAACACTAAAAATATTTCACATTAATTAAGCCTCATTTAGGAGCGAGTTTATGTCTGAATTAAAAATTGCCATTAATGGTTTTGGAAGACTCGGCAGAACTATTGCAAGAATTATAGCCAACAGGCACAATGTAGAACTTGTAGCTATCAATGATGCAAGTGATTGGGAAATCCTTGCCTATCTTCTTGAATATGATACCACACATGGGCATTTTCCAAAACCCATTTTTTATCAAGATAAAAAACTATTCATTGACAACAAACCTATACAAACTTTTTCCTTTCAAAATCCTCAAGAACTTGATTTTGCTGCCTGTGGTGCAGATATAGTTATTGAATCATCTGGTAAATTCCTGACCCAATCAGAAGTAGAACACCATATAAAAAAAGGAATCCAAAAAGTAATATTTTCTGCTCCTACCAATGATGAAACACCTACTTTCGTTATGGGAGTAAACCACCACCTCTATGCAGGTCAAAAAATAATTTCAAATGCCTCCTGTACAACTAATTGCTTAGCACCAATCTGTCAAGTTATCAATGAAAATTTTGGCATAAAAGCAGGCATCCTTACTACTATCCATAGCTATACCAATGATCAAAATTTACTTGATTCAGCACATCAAAAAGATAAAAGACGTTCCCGTGCAGCAGCAGTAAATATTATACCAACCACAACTGGAGCTGCAAAATCACTTTATAAAATCCTCCCTGAACTTAAAGGTAAACTTCATGGTCATAGTGTACGTGTCCCTGTTATTGATGTTTCAATGGTTGATTTAAACCTTCAACTCAAACAAAACACAGATACTCAAAAAATAAATGAAGTTTTACAAGAAGCTTCTATAGGATACCTTAAAGGTATTTTAGGCATAGATGAAAAATATGGAGTGAGTACGGATTTCCTTCAAGATACTCGAAGTAGCATTGTTGCTAAAGATATGACCTTCAATATCGGAGAAATGGTAAAAATAATGGCTTGGTATGATAATGAATGGGGATACTCTAATCGCATCATTGATTTGGCAACTTTTATCATGCAATAAAATCTAATTGGTTTTATTGCTTAAATCTGACTTTCTGGGAATATCTTAGCTAAAAAATTAATCATCCTAACAAAAAAACTAGTGTCAGGAGAATGTGTTTCACAAACAAGTTTTCCATCTTCATTACCCTCCCAAACAACTTTATGATTTTTTAATACAAGATGCCAAGATTTTTGCATATCTATTTGCATTAATTTTTTAGTCTCTTTGGCAAAATCTGCATTATCAAATATAGCAACAACTTCTGTATTAATGCCTTCAGAGCGAGGATCAAGATTAAAACTTCCTACCCAAGTAATTTTGTCATCAAAAACGATTGTTTTACTATGCAATGATGCCCCAGAACTAATCCTCCCTCGAATCTTTATCTTCCCCTCATTCCTCTTATATTCATAGACATTTACACCCATTTTAACAAAATCATCACGATATCTTTCCCAAGCACTATAAACAACCAAAGCATCAGTAGAAGAAAGTGAATTGGTTAAAATACTAATATTAATACCCTTATCTATAGCCATTTTAAAATATTTTACACCTTTTTTTCCAGGCACAAAATAAGCTGAAGAAATATAAATAGAATCTGTTACATTTTGCCAAATTTTTTTCAGTGCTTCTGATAAAGGGTTTTGTATCTTTTTTTCTATTTTTTCAGGAGAGTCAGCAATGAGTTTTGCATTCCCCCAATAAATAATATTTTGATGATTTTTATATTTAAAAATAAATTTTTCAATCGCTTCATTATATATTTCCCAGTCTTTTTTAGAACCCTCTATTTTGGTTATATATTTAGGATAATTTTTTAAATATTTTTTCATTTTGGACTTTGAAGGCAAAAAAGATGCGGGAATAGATCGATGAAAATTCCAATATTCATCAAAGCTTTTTGTAGCCTCTTGAGCAATTTTACCTAAAAAAAATACATCAGTATCAGAAAAATTAACATTAAAATTATTATCAAAATAATCATCAGCGATATTCCTACCACCAATAATCAAAGCAATATCATCAACAATAAACATTTTGTTATGCATCCGCTTATTGATCCTGCCAAAATCATATATCATCTCAGGATATCTAAAAAATTTTATCCTATTTTTATATGGATTAAAAATTTTTACACTAATATTAGGGTGATTGTCTAATGCGATGACATCAGAAAAATCAGAATCAAGTCCATTATCATCAATTAGGATACGGATTTTTACACCACGATTAGCAGCTGTCCATATCTCATGCATTAAAATACGCGAAGCTACATCATTTTTATAAATATAAGTCTGAATATCAATGCTTTTTTCAGCCATTCGAGCTAAACTTGCACGATGCAAAAGAGCATAAGAACCATCTTCAATAAGCATTGCACCACTTTTTTGTGGCTCACTTTCTAATTTTTTAACATACACTTTTCCAATAGTAGTTTCTAAAGGACTAAATTTTTCAATCAAAACTTTTGTAGGGAACTTATTTTTAGGGATATTCTTTGTAGAAGCAACTATAGAAGAACATCCGCTTAATACAAAAAATGCTATAAATAGCATTACAGCAATATTGGTTTCGCTCAATACAAATACCTAATTTATAATTTATTTAAAGAATATTTATGATTTTACATTACCTTCTATTAACACTAAATTGTCTATATAAAAGCTAAGATTTTTTATACCCTACTGAAAGCATTTTACGTCTCAAATAAGCAATTTTACTCTGTAAGGGCAGTTCTTTAGGACAAGTATCATGGCAAGCTATCAAACTCATACAACCAAAGACTCCATCATCATTACCTATAAGCTCATAAAAATCATCATCACTTCTCTTATCATGTGGGTCAATCATAAACCTTACAGTTCGATTCATACCAGCTGCACCAATAAAATCTTCTCGCATTAGTTTAGTCGCACAGCTTGCGATACAACAACCACATTCAATACACCTCTCAAGTTCAAATATATCTTGAGCAACATCTGGTTCAACTTTTTGCTCAGGCTTAGAAATATCAACAGTTTCATTAGTATGGATCCAACTTTCAACTCGTTTGGTCATACCAGCAAACCACTCCCCAGTATTAACACTCAAATCTTTAATAAGCTTGAATGCAGGTAGAGGCATCAATGTAATGATTCCCTCAGGGAAACTTTTTGTAAGTGTTTTACAAGCGAGTCTAGGACGTCCATTAATCATCATTGCACAACTACCACAAATCCCTGCACGACAAACAAAATCAAAACTTAAATCAGGATCTTGATTTTCTCTAATCATATTTAAAGCAATAAAAATCGTCATTGAATGGGCTTCTTCTAAGCGATACTCTTTAAAATGAGGTTTAGAAACCGCACTTTGAGGATCAAATTTCAAAACTCGAATCGTGATTATTCTTCCCTTTTTTTGTTGTACGCTCATTTTTTATCTCCTAATCGTTGGTTTCTAGCTTTGTATTTAGGTAGCAAATCAAATGGCATTAAAGCTTCTTGAATATCATACCTATCTCCACCATTGGCCTGAATCTCTTGAGTGATTTTTTCTATTTCCTCATCTCGTTTTTGCTTTAAAGGATGAGGGATAAAATTACCTTTAGCACCATAGCCCCTAAAATCAGGAGTTATCTCCATTTTCATGATATCTAAATCTTCATATTCTAAAGTTGGCAATGTTTGCTCAGGATTGCTCCAAGAAGCCAAAGTCCTTTTTAACCAATTTGCATCATCACGTTTAGGATAATCTATCCTAGTGTGTGCCCCTCTAGATTCTGTTCTATCCAGTGCACCTTTTGCGACACAAAGTGCTATTTTAAGCATTCTTGGGATCCTATAAGCATCTTCAAGCTCAGGATTATTGTGCATTTTTTTGTTCTTTACATTGATATTCCTTGATCGCTTATAAAGCTCTTCAAGATCTTTGACAGCTTCTTGCAATAAAGCACCATCTCGAAATACACCAACCTTTTCATCCATAATGATCTTCATTTTATTTTTGATCTCATAGACATCTTCATTTCCACTATTATTAAGCAAAGAAGCAAGATATTTTTCTTCTTTGTCAATAAAAGACTGGATTGTTTTAGTTTCAATATCAATATCTGCTTGCACACAATGCTCAGCAAAATAATCTCCAATAATCATGCCAGCGACCACAGCTTCGCTCACTGAATTTCCACCCAATCTATTAAATCCATGCAAGTCCCAACAAGAGGCTTCTCCTGCACAAAATAGACCTTTTAAATGAGTCTCACCCTTGTAATTTGTCCTGACTCCACCCATTGAATAATGTTGCATTGGCTTGATAGGCACCCAACCTTTAGAACCTTCATCTGCAGGATCAATACCAGCAAAAGTCTTAGCAATATCTTGCACATCTCTAAGATTACGTTCAATATGTGCACGACCAAGTATAGAAATATCCAACCATACATGCTCACCATAAGGGGATTTGACACCTTTGCCATTTTTGATATGTTCTAATATCCTTCTTGAAACAACATCCCTACTTGCGAGTTCTTTTTTTTCAGGCTCATAATCTGGCATAAAACGATAACCATCTTTATCCCTTAAAATACCACCATCACCCCTACAACCTTCTGTCATCAAAATACCACTAGGCACCAAACAGGTTGGATGGAATTGAACTGCTTCCATATTCCCAAGCTTTGCAATCCCTGTTTCCATCGCAATAGCTGCACCCACTCCATCGCAAATTACAGCATTTGTTGTATGTGCATAAACACGTCCATAGCCACCTGTAGCTAAAAGAGTGCCTCTTGAAATATAAGCAGAAATTTCTCCGCTGATTAAATCACGAACAACTGCCCCATAACAGAAACCATTTTCATGGATGATTGACACAGCTTCTTTTCTATCTCTAATATCTACACCATGTTTATAAGCCTCATTAGCAACTGAATATAACATTGAATGTCCTGTAGCATCAGCAGTAAAACAAGTTCTCCATTTCTTTGTCCCACCAAAATCTCTTGATTGAATATAACCGTGTCTATCTGCCTCTTCTGTAATGACAACATGTTCACCATTAATAACAGCTGGACGATCCCCTTTTTTTATCCTCGTCCAAGGCACGCCAAAACTTGCTAATTCTCTAATAGCCTTAGGAGCAGTAGTAACAAACATTCTAGCAACATTTTGATCACAACCCCAATCACTTCCCTTTACAGTGTCTAAAAAATGAAGATCTTCGTTATCTCCTTCACCCATTTTACCATTACCCAAACTTGCTTGCATTCCTCCTTGTGCTGCTGCAGAGTGACTCCTACGAACTGGGACTAAACTCAAAACAATCACATTTAAACCTTTTTTTTTCGCTGCAACTCCTGCACGTAGACCCGCTAATCCTCCCCCTATAATCAATGAATCACAATATGTTACTTTCATTTATTCTCCCTTGCCATATATTTGCACATCAATATGTTTGTAATCAATTGTGGGGTCAGTTTGACTCAATCCTTTTTTGATATAAGCACCATAAGTCAATAACCCTAAAACAATAAAAAATACACTCATAAACCATTTGATACGTCTTAGATTTGTCAGTCCTAATTTTTCAAACCAACCCCATTTTATACACAAGCGATAAAGACCAATAGACCCATGAAGCTCAACTGCAAAAAGTAAAAATATATATAAAATCCAAAAATGTTCGCTGACAAATCGATAAGCTGAACCATTCGGTCCAATAGTATGAGGTTGTGTAAACATTACAAATAAATGGACACTAGCGAGGAAAAACATAGCAAATCCAGTAGCTGCTTGCACAAACCAAAGGCTTGTATCGCTATGTTTCATTAAATGTTTATGTGTTTTTAAGATAATAAATTGCTTATAATTAATAGGAAATTTTCTCATCGCTAATAATGCGTGGGCTATCAATACAATAATAATAATAAATGCGACACCACTAACAATAGCTGGTTCCCCTGCTTTGAATAAAAAACTTCCCTCAAAAAATTTAGCAACTTTATACATCGCCTCATCACTAATGAGTATGCTCGAGACCAAGAACATATGAACTATCATAAAAATAGCTAAAAATAATCCCGTTGCACTTTGCCAAAAATCAAGCTTGGCTGGAACCTTACTTTTTTTACGCTCTGAAGTGATGCCCAAATAACTTTCAATGATTTTGTCTTGCTGCATTTATCTTCTCCTGATGTTGTGTTTGTAAATTTAGACTTTCAAATCCTCTTCCTGATAATCTTAATCAATCATTTTCAAGTCAAATATGAAAATTTTCATATTTGACTTGGATAAAAAGTTTAGAGTTATAGGAAATACCGCTATAAATGAATTTTTGAGACTATCCTTAAAACGAATATATATTCAACCAACATACAATAAAAATCCGATAAACAAGATGTTGTCGATAAAACATTTATTTGTATTCAATCTCCCAAATATTTAAGCGATTGTGTGTATTATAAGACAATTTTTGTTAAAAAATGTCTTAAAAAATCTAAGTTATATAATAAAAAATTCCCACTACAACAAATATGATACTTTTTGTAAATTTTGATAAATAATTGCTACAATAATCTATAAAAAATTTCAAATTAATGGGGTTATATGGAAAAGATTATTGTGGCCAATTTTAAAAGTAACTTGACAAGAGTAAACACTGTTAAATATCTAAGATATCTTGATGCAAAACTTCAAAATCTTCCATCAAGACATATCTACATATTCCCTTCAATGTCATCTCTATGCAAGGATTCATTCAAAAATTTTCAATTAGGAACACAAAATGCCTATCCTGTTTATAATGGAGCTTATACAGGCGAAATAGGTCTAGAAGCATTAGATGAGTTTTGTATCAAAACCATTATGATTGGGCATAGTGAACGCAGGTATATTTTTGGAGAAACACAAAAACTTTGCATTGAAAAATTTGATTTTTTTTCTAAAAAACAATTCACTATTATTTATTGTATTGGTGAAAGTCTATCTATCAGACAACAAGGATTAGAATCTACAATCAATTTCCTCAAAACTCAACTCAAAGGAATTGATTTTTTATATAAAGACCTTATCATTGCATATGAGCCAATATGGGCAATTGGAACAGGTAGAAGTGCAACGATTGAACAAATCAAACAAACCCATCATGCTATCAAAGAAATCTGTTCTGCACCGCTAATTTATGGGGGAAGCGTGAATGAAAAAAATGCTCAAGAAATTTTACAACTCCCTGAAGTAGATGGCATATTAGTAGGAAGTGCATCCCTAAATGCAGAAAACTTTTATCATATAATACAAGGAAAATAAAATGAAACTCTCTACAATGCTTAAATCCATAGGTTTAAATGTCAACCTAAAAAAAGACTTTGAAGTCTCAAATCTCGCACCACTTCAAGAAGCTAAACAAAATGATATTAGCTACATTGATCAAGAAAAATACCTCAATGACCTTTCAGATTCTAAAGCTGGAGCTGTTCTTTTGAGACACAAGCATATTGATAGAGTCCCTAGTCATATTGAAACAATTTGCGTAGATGATCCTCACTTAATCTTTGCACAACTTTCAAGTTTTTTTGCCAAACCTCAGTTTTCACTTGCTGCCTCACACAATGATTCAAAAATACACTTAGAATCCAATCAAAATATAGGTAAAGATACTATTATTATGCCAAATGTCTTTTTGGGGAATGGAATAAAAATTGGGGATAATTGCCTCTTAATGCCCGGCGTAGTGATTAGTGATAATGTAAAAATTGGGGATAATTGTAAAATATACCCCAATGTAGTAATCTATGCAAATACTCAAATTGGTAATAATGTCTTTATCCATGCTGGGAGCGTTATTGGTAGCGATGGTTTTGGATATGCTCATACAAAAAAAGGTGAACATATCAAAATAGAACATACAGGTTGTGTCATCATTGAAGACAATGTAGAAATTGGAGCTAATAATACAATTGATAGGGCAGTATTTGGGGAAACTAGGATAAAAAAAGGTGTAAAAATAGATAACCTAGTTCAAATTGGACACAATTGTATTATTGGAGAAAATTCATTATTGGTCTCACAAGTTGGACTAGCAGGCTCGACAACAACAGGATGTAATGTTGTTATGGGTGGACAATCTGGTACAGGTGGACATATCCACATTGGAGATTTTACCCAAATAGCAGGAAGAGGAGCTGTAGGGAAAAACCTTCCTCCCAATACCAAATGGGGAGGACACCCCCTTATGGAACTTGATGAATGGATGAAATTCTTTGTTATACTAAGGAGATTTGTAAAGAAAAAACTACCTTCTTCAGAAGGTTAAAACACTATCAAATCTCTTGTATTTTTTCATAATAGGCTACTTTATTGAATATCTTTTTTTCAAAAAGCCTTGTCTGAGGTACTAAATCAGCATGCCCTGTATACATCCTACCGTCCATATTCAAAACCTTATAGAATCTCTCAACAGTTTTCAAGCGATAGGTTTCATTAAAATAAATCATCATATTTCTTGAAAAAACAATATCAAAAGAACCCATATCTAAAAATTCATCTTCAAAGATATTCACGCGTTTAAAATCGCTTTCAGGAAGCAAATGTCTCTTGATTGCGTATCCTAAATCTATCTTATCAAAAAATTTATCCTTAAGTGCATTGTCAAGTCTATGTAAAGATCTTTCAGAATAAATACCCTTTAAACTTCTATCAATTGCTTCAGAGTTAATATCAATACCCACAATTTTTATCTTATCTAAATTCATACCTGCACAAGAAATAAGCATCCCTATAGAATAAACTTCTTCGCCACTTGAACAAGGTGCTGAAAGAATCCTAATGGGTTTATTGAATGTTTTTATAAAATCCAATGCAACCTCAAGTTGTGGCAACTCTCTATAAAAATATGTTTCATTCACAGTGATCAAATTGAGAGCCTCTTGTCTGATAAATGGATCTGCCAAAACCTTCTCACTCAAAAGCTTAAATGTCTTTATGTAATGAGCTTGTGCAAAATATGCCAATCTTTTTTTAATCACATCTTGCTTGGGCTTGAGATCGACACCTGAAGTTTTTTTTATTACTTCAATAAATTCCAACAAACCTTCATCATCTTCAGGCAAAGGTATAATTTCTTCTTTTGGACAAACAACTGGAGACTCTTTTTTTCTAAAAAACATTCAAAAACCTCTCAAGCCTCTCTCTTATCTTGTCTAAAGGTAAAACATTGACATTGGGATTAATCTCTCTAGCTCTTTTTGGCATACCATAAACAATAGCACTCTCTTCGCTTTCTGCAATACAAACTGCTCCATGCCTGTACAATTCAAATAACCCTTTTGCACCGTCTTCTCCAATACCTGTTAAAAGTATGGCTAAAATATCAGCATATTCACAAAGATTAACTGCTGATTGGAATAATATATTAATATCAGGATTATAAATACTTTGTGTTTCTTGAGGTTTAATAAAAAAAGGCTCTTTAACTGAAAGCACTGAAGTCTTATCGCAAATAAAAATAGCATTTTTTAAATACTCTTTATCTCCAACTTCTACAACATCTATACTCATTTCCCGCTTGAATTGAGAAACAAAATAAGGAACAAAAACTTCATTCATATGTTGGGCAATAATGATAGGGGCATTATTTTTACTGATACCTTTTAACAATTTAGTAAGATGTCCAGGACCTCCAGTAGAGGCACCTATTAAAACGATTTTTGAATGGCTCAAGTTTTAAACTCTGCCAATTTATTATTGAGTATCTCAGTCATTTTATTTAAGTGCTCTGCAACGCTAGCAATTTCTTCTACACTACGTGCATTTTCTGTAGATATATCATTGATACCAGAAACACCTTGAATAATATCTTCAATGCTTTTTCCTGTATCAATATAATTATCCACAGTTTTATCAGCTGTCGTGATAGCACCACTCATGATTTTATTCATGCTTGTGATTTTATTTTGAACTTCATTAGAAATATGTGTGAGTTCTTCAATTTTTTGAGAATTTTTATTCATCTGATCGCTTGCATCTGCTATTTCTTGTACGATAATATTGATAGTAGAATTAATCTCAGTCAAGCTCTTTTGGGTACGTTCAGCTAGATTCCTAACCTCATCAGCAACCACTGCAAAACCTCTACCATGTTCACCTGCTCTTGCAGCCTCAATAGCAGCATTTAAAGCTAATAAATTGGTCTGATCAGCAATATCATCAATAATATAAAGGATGGATTTTACATCATCAGCATTTTTGCTCAATTGTTCAATTTTACTAGCCAATTCAGATTCTGTCTTCGCAGAAACAACAATTTGGTTAGAAAGATTTTCAATTGCTTCATTAGCAGTTTGCACATACTCTCTAGCTTCTTGCAAATCTTTTTTACTATTTTGAGCAATTTCAATTGAACTCATCATTTCATCCTTGATTGTTTTGCTCTTAGTTGTAACACCTGCAACAATATTGGTAGAATCCTCGACTCTATTTCCTGTCTGCAATGATGTAGAGCTAAGCTCATGTGCAATAGAAGAATTTTCAGTAGAAAGCTGCTTGGCTTCTACAATCAATATCCTTACTTTTTCAATAAAATCATTTATTGCTGCACTTGCTTGAGCAACTTCATCTCTACCTTTGATTTCAAGTTTTCTGGTGAGATCTCCATCGCCACTAGAAAGATTCCTAGCCCGGACAATCAATGTTTTTAATGGATTGATAGTAGACCAACGCACATAGAAAAAAGAAACTACAATGATAATCAATGCAACCACAAAAGCAATAATAAGGAATTTAATCAACCCATCATTTATTGTAGCAGAAACTTCAGTCTTAATCTTTTTGTTAGCCTTTAAAATATCACTAATATAAGCTGTTACAACCACAATATAACCGCCATCTCTATCTATTTGTGCATAAGCTATTTTTTGTTCTGGTTTACCACCACCAATCTTTGGCATTTTGTATTGAACAAAACCTCCTCCATTTTTAGCAGCATTGATATAACCTTTGATATATGCTACACCATCTGATGATAAAGCATTTATAGCATTTCTACCCTGCGTGTCTGGATTGATAGGGTCTAAAAGCACCGTACCATCAGATTTAATAATCAAAGGATAAATTCCATTTTTTCCTTGATTGATATCTTTTAATATTTGAATAATATCATTCTCCAAATAAGGCATTCTTCCATCTCTAGCATATGAATTCCACATTACATGAGTGGCATGATCAATGATATCATAAGCATCTATTAATTGTTGCTTTCTCTCATCAATGGCACTCTGATCAAGCTTTCCAATTAAAAAATTTTCAATCTCGCTATTCAAACGAAAAGAGCTAAAAACTAAAATCCCTGATAGTAAAATCATTGAAACGAATAACATTGCCACAATACGTGAAGCTATTGTCATGAACATCCTTATATCGCAATATTTAAAAATAATAATGACATTCTACCATAAATTCAATTTTTTACCTTTGTAAATATGGACTACAAATCAATATTATCTTTAATAAATAATCATAAAAAATATTTACGACATTATTTTAAATCATCAAAAACGATAACCAACATTAATATTATAAGTCATATTGCCCCTAATATCAGAACTAATATCTGGTGTAATTACAACCCCTTTAGGTTTGTATTTACTTGTAAAAAGCCAAGAAAATCCCCAACCTATAGCACTCCCAACTAAAACCTGCCAAATTGAATGTTTGCGGGCATATACTCTTGAAGCATCAGTAATCAAAGCTAATGCTATGACTGGAATAGCAGGTTTCCATCCATACCGATAAAAAACAAACCCTGCAGCACTAAAAGCACCTCCTGCATGTCCACTTGGCATTCCTTTATAATCATCACAACAAGGACGTTTCGCAAAAGCAATATTATGACCATCCTTATGAGCATAATAAAATCCCCATTTTACACCTTCTATAACCCCCTGAGTGACCAAACTACCTAAAGCAAGTTCTCCAAGACCACGATAGTCTTCCATTCCCAAAGAAACAACCCCGACAAAAACAGGTAACAGCCTAAAAACATCACCAAATTTCTCAAAATCACCCTTTGCAGTCAAATCAATACACCAAAAAATCATTAGAATTAAAATTATTTTCTTCATCAAAAACCTTCTGTTTAGTTATAACCTATCAAAATTATATAAAAAATCTGATTGAGTTTTTTATCTTTTAAAAAAGTCAAAAAGTTTATATAACATTGAAAACATTTTTCAAAGATTCCAAAAACGATATAAAAAACAAAATTTTGAAATATTTTGTTAAAATAGCATTTAAAAGGCTATATAATAATGGAAATTTTAGAAATTTCAAGATACACAGGCATCTTGAATGTCATACTATCTGCATCATTAATTTCTTTTTTCATCACTATAATCATCAAATTTTTTTCAAATAGATTTCATATTTTTATTGACAAAATTGATGAAAAAAAACCACAAAAAATGCATATTATTTCAACACCAAGAGCCGGTGGAGTAGGGATATTTTTTGGATTTTCTTTGGTGTTGTTGAGTCCAGAAAAACAATATTTATATTTTTTTATTGCCCTTACAATTATCTTTTTAAGTGGATTATTGGAAGATTTTTTTGGTTCTTTAGGTCCTAAAACTAGATTATCACTACAGCTTATTGGATGCAGTGTAGCAATATTTGGACTAGATGCCATCATCACAAATTTATCTCCAGTCATCATTTTACCTTATTGGATTGGGATTGTCTTCAGTCTTTTTGGTATCATTGGAGTATGTAATGCAATCAATATTATAGATGGATTTAATGGTCTTTCTAGTGGAATTTGTCTGATGGTATTTACAACTATTGGTTTTGCAGCTTTTAGTGTTGATTCAAATTTTGTTTTGTTTGTCTCTATAATAGCAATTGGATCAACACTAGGTTTTTTTGTCTTAAACTTCCCTAAAGGAAAAATATTTTTAGGTGATGGAGGGGCTTATATGCTTGGCTTTATCATTGCTATCCTTTTAGCAATCTTGACACAAAGCGATTCAAATATTTCAGCTTGGTTTGGATTAGCAGTGATGATTTATCCAGTATGGGAAGTCCTTTTTTCAATCATCAGAAGGATAAAGAACAAACAGCCTGCTATGCATCCAGATAAAAAACACTTGCATACCCTTATTTATCATAAAATTCACAATAATCCTTTGACTGCAGTATTTATATGGTTGCTCAATCTGCCATTTATGATACTTTCTATTATATTTATGCATAAAGCATGGGTATTAATTTGCATTTGTATTGGTTTTATAATTATTTATAATATGATTTATTTATATTTGAAATCTCAAATCAAAGCCATTTAACAGTATCTTCATAAGGCTTTCTATGTTTAGATGAAGCAATACATTTCATGCTATAACCAAAGGCTATCAAACAAACAGGCTCAATACGATCAACGCTCATAAAAGTATCCAAAAGCTTTTTAAGTCCTTTTGCATAAAATCCACCAATAATACAAGAATCTATATCCATTAAAGCAGCTACTTGCGTCATCTGACCAATAGAGATAAAGCACTGTTCCCTTAAATAAGCATTGATCAATTTTTCATCTCCATTCAAACGATTATTACAAATAGAATGAAACATTGATTGTATAGCAAGGAAGGTTTCGTTATCTTTATAAAGCGTTTTTAAATAATTAGATTCTGGTGCAATAAGCTCCGTGATTAAATTGCACACTATTAATAAATGGGAGCAATTTTGTATTTGATTGTGATTCCCAGAAGAATCCTGTGCAATCTTGTTTTTAATATTTTGAGATGTAACAACTATAAACTCCCAAGGCTCTAGTCCTAAGGAACTTGGAGCCAAACGACCAGACTCTAAAATCAATTCAAAATCTTCTTTTTGAATCTTTTTATTCTTATCAAAATCTCTACAAGAATAACGACGATAAAGCAGTCTTAAAATCTCATCTCTTTGCATTTTAATCATTCTTTATACCTTAATATCGCTCCAAAGCTACAGTACCACTACGAATCATTTCTTTAGGATTGAATTTCTTAATAGCCTTTAAAAAACTTGATATCCTGTAAGGCTTATCAGTTACGGTTACAATGATGTATTTTTCATTTGCATTTGCAACATTACCATTATATGCACGGCACAATACTTCAATACTTGCGATATCTTCTTCAATAGGTATTTTTACTAACGCCATTTCTTTTTCTAAAAAATCATCATTCTCTACTACATTTAAAACAGGTATTAGTTTATGGAGTTGCTTGATGATTTGTTCAAAGACTTTTGCATCGCCATCAGTAACGATGGTTACTCTAGAAAGATCGCTTTCGGGTATCGGGGCTACAGTAAGAGACTCTATGTTATATCCTCTACCTGCAAAAAGTCCTGATATTCTTGATAAAACCCCGTGCTCATTAACAACACTCACAGAGATTGTACGCTTCTTCTCCATTTATCTATCCTTCATTCCAATATCATTTTATTCAAAGCAGCCCCGCCAGGTACCATAGGCAAAACATGTTCCATTCGATCAATCACAACATCAAGCATACATACCCTATTGGATTTTATAGCATCATTAAAGGCTTCTTCAAATCCTTCCTTGCTGTCTACTCTATATCCTTTCCCTCCAAAAGCTTCAATAAGTTTGACAAAATCAGGCTGCAAAGAGAGATCAGTATGAGAAAATCTACTTTCATAAAAAAAACTCTGCCATTGCCTGACCATACCCAGATAATTATTATTCAAAATAACATTGATAAGTGGGATTTTTTCTTCTACACAAGTCATCAACTCTTGAATATTCATCAAAATTGAACCATCTCCAGTAATATTGACTACAATCTTATCTCCTTTGGCAAGTTTTGCACCCATACTGGCAGGCAATCCAAAACCCATTGTTCCCAAACCTCCACTTGTAATAAACTGTCTTGGGAAACTAAAAGGATAAAACTGTGCTGCCCACATTTGGTGTTGTCCTACATCTGTAACAATCAAAGCTTCTTTGCCTAAAATTTCTCCAATTTTTTCAATCACCCATTGTGGTTTCAAAATTTCTTCAGAATCCTTATAATTAATTGGATGTAAAGTCATATATTTAATAAGATGTTGTCTCCATTCTTTAATGTTAGAATCATCATAATCTCCAATAAATTCAAAAAGATCTTCACAAACACTTTTTAAATCTCCAACTATTGGAAAATTCACATCAATAATTTTACCAATAGAACTTGGATCAATATCAATATGGATTATCTTTGCATATTTAGCAAACTCACTGACTTTTCCAGTCACCCTATCATCAAATCGCGCACCCAAACAAATCAACAAATCACATTCATACATTGCCATATTTGCAGCATAACTACCATGCATACCTACCATTCCAAGCAAACATGAATGACCATCAGGAAGGATTCCTCTTGCCATCAAAGTTTCAACAACAGGAATTTGAGTTTTTTCTATGAGTTTTGCAATAATTCCTGCAGATCCTGAAATAACAGCCCCACCACCAATATAAAATAAAGGCTTTTTAGCATTTTCAATAACCTGTATAACTTTTTTTATTTGTCTAGAATTTCCTTTTGTAGTTGGCTTATATGTCCTAAGAGAAACTTCTTTAGGATAATCAAAATCCCCATAAGTAGCACTAATATCCTTAGGTAAATCAACCAATACTGGTCCTGGTCTACCACTTTTTGCAATATAAAATGCTTCTTTTAAAATTTTAGGTAATTCAGAAATATTTTTAACCAAAAAATTATGCTTGGTACAAGGTCGTGAAATTCCAACAGCATCAATCTCTTGAAAAGCATCGGTTCCAATTTGCCCAACAGGAACTTGACCACTTATGACAACCAAGGGAATAGAATCTGTGTAAGCTGTTGCAATACCTGTAACTGCATTAGTAAAACCAGGTCCAGAAGTTATGATAGCCACACCTACCTCACCACTTGCTCTTGCATATCCATCCGCAGCATGAACAGCACCCTGTTCATGCCTAGTCAAAATATGTTTGAAATAATCCTGTTTGTAAATTTCATCATACACATTCAAAACAGCCCCACCAGGATAACCAAAAATTACCCTTACTCCTTCCAACCTCAAAGCTTCTATAACCATTTGAGAACCATTCAATCGTTTGGTTGGCATAAAAATCTCCTAAAATCATTAATTCTTTATTATAATATGTTTTGAACTCAAAAAAGACTAAAAATTACTTTTAAAAACACGGAGATTTTCTATGAATCTAGGACTCAATATTGATCATATCGCAACACTTCGAGAAGCTAGAAAAATAAATGACCCCGATCCTTTAGAGGCTGTATTTATTGCTAAAAATGCAGGAGCAAATCAAATCACTATCCATTTGCGAGAAGATAGGCGACACATTCATGAAAGTGATGTGAAACGCATCATAGAATCTTCAATACTCCCTATCAATGTCGAATGTGCTTGCGATGAAAATATCATCGCATTTTTATGTGAACAAAAGCCTCATAAAATTACCCTTGTGCCTGAAAAAAGAGAGGAAATTACAACTGAAGGAGGGTTAAACCTCAATCAAAAAGGGCTAAAAGACATCATCAAAGAGTTTCAAAAATATCAGATTCAAGTAACCACTTTCATTGATCCAAAAAAAGAAACCATATCCATTTCAAAAGACTTAGGCGTTGATGCTGTAGAGTTGCATACAGGTGAATATGCAAATTTACATGCAATGATTTATTCCAATCTATCAAGACATAAAAATTCCATCAAGTCACTCCAACTAAAAAGAGATGTATTAAATTCCTTACTTCAAGAATCTCTAAATAATCTTAAAATCTGTTCGAGCCTAGCCCAAAAACTATCTTTAGGAGTTTTTGCCGGACATGGATTGAATTATTTTAATGTAAGTCCAATTGTCAAAATTGACCCTATCACTGAACTCAATATTGGACAAAGCATCATAGCTCGATCTATTTTTACAGGATTAGATCAAGCTATAAAAGAAATGTTGAGACTTATGAGATGAAGAAAATTGCCATTTCTATTGGAGATTTAAATGGAATAGGACCTCAAATTGCTATAACACAGCATGATATAATTAAAAAAATATGCCATCCTATTTATTGTGTACATAAAACAATACTTGATAATGCTTGTGATATTCTAAAAATTCCTTTGCCTAAATATATGGAATTATCACCACCAAATTCCACTATCCCAGAAATTCATCCCGGTATGATTGAAGCTCAAAGCGGTCGATACAGCTATGAGAGCTTTCTTTTAGCTTGTCAACTGACTGAGGAGAAAAAAACACATAGCGTTTGTACATTACCTATCCATAAAAAAGCATGGAAACTAGCAGGTATAAATGAAATAGGACATACTGAAGTTTTAGCCAAACGTTATAAAAAAAATACAATGATGATGCTTGGATGTCAAGAAATGTTTGTTGCTCTTTTTACAGATCATATCCCATTAAAAGAGACAAATAAATATATCAAACCACAAGCAATTAAACAATTCCTCATCTCTTTACACCAATGCATCAAAATGGAAAAAGCCCTTGTGCTTGGATTCAACCCACATTGTGGAGATAATGGACTAATAGGCAATGAAGATGAATTGATCGCAAAAGGCATAAACCTTGCTAACAAATTGATAAAAAAAGAAGTTTTTATTGGACCTATACCAACAGATACAGCATTCAGCCCAATGAATAGAAAAAAATATAAATTTTTCATTGCTATGTATCATGATGCAGGGCTTGCACCCCTCAAAGCACTTTATTTTGAAGAAAGCATAAATGTAACATTAAATATTCCGATATTTAGAACATCTGTAGATCATGGAGTAGCTTATGATATAGCCTATCGCATACAACCAAACACAAAAAGCTATTTCAATGCAATCACTTTAGCTGCACATAAATGGAGGCTTGATGAATAAAAATAATTTTAAAGTTTTAGAAGCAAAATTAGATGAACAAAAAGTATACATTCAACAACTTGAAAGTCGCCTAAATGCAAAAAGTTCTGAAATCATTGATAATAAAAATTTGCTCATAAAAACACACCAACAAATAAAAAGCCTTAATGAAGAACTCAACCATCTTTTAGATTTTATCTTAATGCTACAAGAAGAAAAATACCTCATCAGACCAAATGAAACACCTAGTTTACAAAAATATATTAGTTCTACAATAATCACTGAAGACAAAGATTTTTTATTTGGAATCAATATTGACAAAAAATTCATTCAAGATAAAAGCATCCCAACCATCAAATATTACCTCTATACATCTGATTGTTTTATTACAGAAGAACACCAACTTCAAAATCTAAAAATTTCACAAAAAAAGGATTTGTCTATCATAGTAAAAACATTCATTGAATACATTAAATTTTGCTTTAAAAGCAAAAAAACTTCTATCAAAGGACTCGTTGAAATCATTCACACTCAAAGTCTTTTCCCTCAAAATCACGAAAATGTAACACTTAGATTCTATGGAAACAAGAGCATAGAAAAAGAAGTTCAAAATTTCATCATACTCTATAGCAAAAAAAATTAATAATCAAAATACTAACAATTCTCTTTTAAGTTTATTAAGATTATCAATTTGTTTTTTGAGGGCATCTATTTGTTCATTAATCTGTGAAAACAAAGACATATTCATATGCTCAGGCATATCCTGGGAACCTCTTTTTATCATAATATAATCAACCAAACTAATATTAGCCATTTTTAGCAAAATTTGTATTTCATCACGAATAGATTCTATATTGATAAAAATCTCATCCATTTTTTCAAACATTTTTTTACCTATTTAATACCTGTACTTATTAAGGTATGCAGGTGAATTGCTCCTTGAATATTTTTATTTTCATCAGTGATGACAAGCAACTGAATCTTATTTTCTTCAATAAACCTTAAAGAATCTACAGCCAATAAATCAGGATTATGGCAATATTTTGGATTATCACAAGCATAAAGCATTATAGGATCATTTAAACTAAAATCTTCCTTCATCATTGCTCGACGTAAATCTCCATCACTAAGAATACCAATCAATTTATTGTCTTGAGCAATAATTGCATTTCCTAGCCTTGATTCACTCATTTTAACAATCGCTTCTTTCAAACAAATTTCAGGACCAACAAGGGGTAAGTTTTGAGTTTGCATTAAATCTTTAACTTTCACAAATAATCTTTTGCCTAAGCTCCCGCCAGGATGGAAAGAAGCAAATTCGTTTTCTCTAAAATTTCTTTTTTTCATCAAACATACCGCTAATGCATCACCTAAAGCTAATGTGAGTGTAGTAGAACTCGTTGGAACAAGGTTTAAAGGACAAGCTTCAGAATCCACATCAATAGAGATAAAACAATCACCGATTTTTGAAATTGAACTATGGCTATCCTTAGTCATTGTGATTATCCCCCCAGAAAGACGTTTTAGATGCGGTAATACTGCTAGCAATTCTTCACTTTCTCCACTATAACTGATTGCAAGGATAATATCATCCTTGCTTACCATACCCAAATCTCCATGTAAAGCCTCTGTTGGATGTAAAAAAAAACTTGGAGTTCCAGTGCTTGCTAAAGTTGCTGCTATTTTAGCCCCCACCAAACCACTTTTACCAACCCCACTCACAATCAATTTCCCTTTTGCTTGCACAATCATTGAAACAATACGATCCCAATCTAAACTTATAGGACTTGAAGCCGCCCTCAAAAGCTCTTTTGCTTCTTTTTGAAGGACTTCTTTAACAATAAAAGAAAATTTTTCCATTCAATTCCTTTAAGATATAAATACATTACTGATAACAGCTGGGTATTTTTTAAGTTTTTTAAATAAAAATTTCCTCACTACATTTCTGATTTCATTTTCTAAAGTTCTTTGATTTGTGAACATCTCTTTTTTTGCTGCTTTAATATACAAATCTAATGTGTTTTCAATTTCTTTAATAAATTCTTTTTCTTCCATAGGGCCAACAATGCCCAAAGTAGAAATCTTGGTATTTTTAAGTAATTTTTGCTCTTGGGCAGAAACAAAAGTTGTAATTATTGCAACACCACAATCTGCAAGATCCTGCCTATCTAAAACTACATTATTATCAATCTGTCGATTCATTTGATTATCAATATAAGTTTTGCCACTTTTAATTGTCCGTACCTTTCTAATATATCCCGGATTGACTTCAACTTGATCTCCATCTTCCATCAGATAAATATTTTTTTCAGGAACTCCACATTTAATAGCGGTATCACGGTGTTTGGACACATGATTATATTCCCCATGAATTGGCAAGAAAAATTTTGGCTTAATCAAACGCAACATTAATTTTTGCTCTTCTTGTGCAGCATGACCACTCACATGGATTTCACTAAAGTCCTGATATGCGACCCTTGCACCAGCTTTCATCAAAAAATTTAACACATTTGAAACAGATCCTTCATTTCCTGGTATTGCTTTTGCAGATATGATTATCATATCAGTAGGCTTGATCTTAATATGACGATGTTCATCAGTAGCCATTCGATAAAGTGCACTCATTGTTTCTCCTTGCGATCCTGTAGTTACAATAAGTATTTCTTCATCTGGATATTTACTGACCTCATGAGCCTCAATAAATAGATTCTGAGGCAATTCAATGTATCCAAGCTCCCTGGCAATATCAAGATTTTTTTCCATTGAACGACCTATGACAGCAACCTTGCGATTATATTTTATACCATAAGTAATAGCCTGATAAACACGATGGATATTGGAAGAAAATGTACTCATAATTACCCTACCTTCAGCACCCTTAAAAAGTGCATCAAATGTAGGTCCTACACTTGCCTCACTTGCAGTAACCCCTGTTTTATGAGAATTAGTAGAATCGCTCAAAAGGAGCATCACCCCTTCTTCTCCATAATGTGCTAATCTATGCAAATCTGTAGGCAAATTGTCAATAGGAGTATGATCAATTTTAAAATCTCCAGTATGAAGGATAATACCAGCCTCCGTACGGATAGCCAATGCAGATGCATCAATAATAGAATGTGTTATATGAATCCACTCCACTTCAAAATCGCCTATCCTAATAGGGTATCTTTTTTGGACAATTTTAAAGAAAGATCGATATTTCTTCAATCCATGTTCATCAAATTTATTGCCTATCATCCCTAATGCAAGCGGAGTACCATACAAAGGAAATTGCAATTGTTTATATAAATAAGGTACTGCACCTATGTGATCTTCATGTGCATGCGTGATAACCACACCCGCAATCTTGTCTTTAATCGCAAACAAATAACTAAAATCAGGGATTAAAATATCCACTCCATGCATATTTTCTTCTGGGAAACTCATACCCACATCAATGACAATAGCAGAGTTTTCTGTCTCCATCACCATCATATTCCCACCTATTTCTCCAAGACCGCCAAGTGGAGTGATACGAACTTTAGCTTTAGTATTGAGATTGAGTTTATAATGAGGATTCAGGCTATTTTTTTGAATGCGATTGTTTGCTTCTACACCTTTTTTAAGGTCTTTATGGAATCCTAAATTGCCTCTTTCATTGACACTTTGAACATTTGTAACACCATTTTTAAACTCAATTGGGTTATCATTTTGAGTCATAGGATTATTGGCATTTTTATTTTTTCCTACCCAACGACGAGGACGGGATTGATGTTGTTGATCTTGTTGTGTCTCTTTATTATTTTCTTTTCTAAATCTTGGTTTAAAAAATCTCTTTTTTTGTCCTTCTACTCCTGTACCCGTTTGGTTAGTGTTGTTGTTGTTATTTTCCATATTCTTTAGCCTTTAGATTTTCAAATATTTGGTGATAAGTCGTTGTTGTAACTTCGTGTGCTCTAATATTTTCTCCAATTGAGAACCTTTCAAACAAAATCTGCAAAAATGTTTTATCATATCTACTTGCAAGATTATTGAATAATTTTTTTCTAGGGGAGCAAAAAGCAACTTTGAGCATCTCTTCAAAACCATCTTGCAATATAGTTATATTTTTCCTCATCATAAATACTGACGAAGTAACCTTAGGTGCAGGATAAAAGGCTTCTTTAGGAACATCAAAAAGCATTTGAGGCTGTCCTAGTGTATGGGTTATAACACTTAAAGCACAAAATTCTCTTTCTTTACTCTTGGCACAAAACTTTTGAGCGACTTCCTTTTGAGTCATCACTACAAAACCTTTACATTGAGGATCTCTCAATACTTTCAGTAAGATATGAGAAGCAATATAATAAGGAAGATTGGAAACCAAAATATATTCTTTTTTATCCAACCAACCTTTATCATAAGATATTTGTAAAACATCCTGACAAATCAGCTCAAGTCTACCAGCAACAATCAGAGGGTCATATTTTTGCACAAGAAGAGAACACAAGTCTTTATCGACTTCATAGGCTTTAAGCTTATAAAGCTCAAGCAACCTATCTGTTAAATCACCCAAGCCAACCCCAATTTCTACTATCTTCTCACCTTGAGATATATTGGGAATGGATTGGATAATCCTATTTATATATGATATATCTTTTAAAAAATTTTGCCCAAATTTTTTTTTAGGAGTATGTTGAATTTCTCTCTCCATATTTCCATATTCTTTGTAATATTTTTAAATTTAAATTCTATCTATTTTTTCTCTATTTGTAAATAGTAAATAAGGTCGGAAAATAATATAATGCTATAAGAATTCTGGAGAAAAAATGTGAATTATTTTGCAAAACGTATCATTCCATGTTTGGATATTGATAATGGAAAAGTTGTAAAAGGTACAAACTTTATCAATATCAAAGAAATGGGCGACCCCACATCAATGGCAAAAAAATACAATGATGAAGGTGCTGATGAATTAGTCCTATTAGATATCAGTGCAACCTATCAAGAACGAAATACAATGATAAATGTTGTTTCTTCTGTGGCAAAAGTTACTTTCATACCCCTAACTATAGGAGGCGGTATTAGGAACCTTGATGATATTTATCGACTCTTAGAGGCTGGTGCTGATAAAATCAGTCTTAATAGCATCGCTATCAAAAATCCAGAGCTTATTACCCAAGCAGCAAAAAGATTTGGCACACAATGTGTTGTTGTTGCGATTGACACTAAAAAAGACCCTTCAAAAGACAATAAAAGAAAAGTATACATACAAGGAGGCAGGCAATATTCAGGGAAAGAGCTTACTGTTTGGGCAAAAGAAGTATACGATCGTGGTGCTGGAGAAATACTACTTACCAGTATGGATACAGATGGTACTAAAAAAGGTTATGATACTCAAGCACTTGAATCCATTAAAAAACTCATAAATATCCCCATTATTGCTAGTGGTGGTGCAGGTAAAAAAGAGGATTTTTTAGAAATTTTTCAAAAAAATATTGCTGATGCTGCACTAGCAGCAAGTATTTTTCATCAGGATGAAATTAAAATCTCAGGACTAAAAAATTATCTTAAAATCAATAAAATACCCATAAGGATATGAATGTTCATTTGTGCAGGAAAAACTGAAAATTTTAATTTTGCAAAATCAGTTGGCATTGGATTGATAGAAAGTGCTATTAATCTAAGTAAAATCTGTAGCTATGATTTTATTGACTCTCTTATCTTTATTGGAACGGCAGGATCTTATGATACACAAAATAAAATCCTTGATATCTACATAAGTACACAATCAACACAAATAGAAGCCAGTTATACAAATCAACAGAGCTATACGCCTATAGACAATCAAATTCAATCTGAACCTAAAAATGTTCCATGTGAAACAAAAAATCTCATCGTCAATTCAAGTAATTATATTCATACAAATACAGATTTTTCTAAAAAAATGTTAACTGCTGGTATAATGCTAGAAAATATGGAATTCTTTTCTGTAATGAAAACAGCACAAAGCTTCAATATTGAGTGTTATGGGATATTTTGCATTACTAATTACTGCAATCCAAATGCTCATCAAGATTTTTTGACAAATCACCAAAAGGCAAAAGAAAAACTAGAATCTTTTGTGCGAAAAAATTATATTTTATGAGACTTCAATGAAAAAAAATATTTATGACTACACACTTAATCAGCTACAAATTATGTTTCAACCTTCTTTTCGTGCAAAACAAATCTATCAATGGCTATATATCCAGTATGAAAATGATTTTTCAAAAATGCAAAACCTCCCAAAATCAATGCGAGAAAATTTGAATAATAATTATATAATCAAAAATTTAGAAATCTTACATATTGAAACTAGTAAAGATGGCAGCAAAAAATATTTATTTAAAACAAAGGATAACTTAACTTTTGAAAGCGTACTGATAAAAATGAGGGATAAAAAATATGACAATAATGGCAAAATTATTGAAAGTGAAAAATGGACTTTTTGCCTCTCTAGCCAAATAGGTTGTAAAGTTGGGTGTACCTTTTGCTACACAGCAAAAGGTGGCTTTGTCCGCAATTTAAGCAGTGGAGAAATCGTCGAACAAGTAGTTCAGCTCAAAAAAGATAATGCAATCCTGCCAGAAAAAAGAATCAATATTGTATATATGGGGATGGGAGAACCTCTCAACAATATTCAAAATGTAACCAATGCAATCAAAATCTTAAGTGAACTAGATGGGTTATCAATATCAACAAGGAGACAAACTATCTCTACAAGTGGTATTACACCTAAAATTAGGGAATTGGGAAATATGAATTTGGGAGTTCAACTCGCTATTTCACTGCATGCTGTTGATAACAATCTCAGGAGTAAACTTATTCCAATGAACAAAGCTTACAATATTGAAAGTGTTATAAATGCTGTAAAAGCATTTCCTATTGATGAACGAAAAAGGGTTATGTTCGAATATTTAGTCATCAAAGATATCAATGATGACCTTACAAGTGCTAAAAAACTCTTACAACTTCTCAATGGAATAAAAGCAAAGGTTAATCTCATCTTGTTTAATCCTCACGAAGGATCAGAATTTCAAAGACCCGAAATAAAAAAAGTAAAACAATTTGCTGATTTTCTAATTCAAAAGGGTCTTTTATGTACAATCAGAGAATCTAAAGGTATTGATATAAGTGCAGCCTGCGGTCAATTAAGAGAAAAAGAATTGGCAAAGACATCCTAAGAAATTGTTCCACGTAGAACATTTAAAAAATAAAAAGGAAATATGATGGATATATTAGATTCTAGTCTGTTAATATTCTTGATATTGGTATTTGTTTTTGGGGTAGGATATTACCTCTGGATTGTCTTAAGAAACAAGGAGTAACAATGTTGGTACATATTTGTTGTTCAGTAGATAGCCACTATTTTTTGAGCGAATTGAAAAAAATCTATCCTGATGAAAATTTTATAGGTTATTTTTATAATCCTAATATCCATCCAAAAAGTGAGCATGACTTACGATTTGCAGATGTCAAAAGAAGTTGCAATATGCTCGGTATTAAACTTATTGAAGGAGAATATGATACACAGAATTGGTTTAAAAATGTCAAGGGACTAGAATGCGAACCAGAAAAAGGAGAACGGTGTACACAATGCTTTGACATTCGTCTGATAAAAAGTGCTTCCATAGCCAAAGCTATGAATGAACAAAAATTTACCACTACTTTACTTTCAAGTCCAATGAAAGAACAAGAAAAACTTTATGCACAAGGGGATGATATTGCACAAAAAAATGGCTTGGAATTCATTAAAGTAAATGTTCGTGCAAATGGGGGGACTCAAAAACAAAATGAATTAGCCAAAGAAGATAAGCTTTATAGGCAAAATTATTGTGGCTGTAAATTTGCTCTTGAACAACAAAGGAATAAACAAAATAAAATTTCTCTTGAAATGATTAGTGATATAGGTTCTCAAATACTTCCAGGAAGTATTGAAGAAAGACGAGAAATTTTTGCCCACAGAGACTATTTAGAAAAAAATAATAAAGAATATATTTTATCACAAAGGAAATATATTGTATGGAGACTTTTGAATGCAAAAATCCTATTAGGTGAAAATCATTTATCTGCATATATTATTGCCAAATCACAAAACAAAAAAGATACCAAAACAGGTTCTGTAATTTGGATAAAACCAAATCTTTTTGAAAATATATCTAAATATTATACACTCAAAGAAAAAATTCAAAAATATGAAAATGAAAAATACCTTGTAGGATATTCAAAAAAAGATGATAGTCTCTTTGTCCATCTCAAATTACTCAACCTTATTTTAGATACTTCTTATCAAAGCATTGAAGAATTATTATATCATCCACCAAAATATGATGAAGAAATATTTTTTAGGAATATTTTATGTGGATATGAAAGTATCAATCCCATTATAATCATTGATAAAATATTTTCTGGGAGTGTTCGCATTAATATTCAATCCATCTTTCAAGAAGAATCAATCTTTAGAGTAATAGAAAATTTGTAATTAGAATATATTTTGCTAAAATTACAAATATTTAAAGAAAGCCAATGTTAAAAAGGTCACAGATGATGGATATCAATAATATCAAAAAAATACTCCCCCACCGTTACCCAATGCTTTTGGTTGATAGGATCACACATTTAGAACCCAATCAAAACATAAAAGCATATAAAAATATTACTATCAATGAAGAAGTTTTTTTAGGGCATTTTCCAAAACAGCCTATTTATCCCGGAGTAATGATTGTCGAAGGAATGGCTCAAGCTGGAGGCGTATTAGCATTTGTGAGTACTTGGGGTGATGATATTAAGGTGGCAGAAGATAAAATAGTCTACTTTATGACAATAGATAAAGTAAAATTCCGCATACCTGTAACACCTGGAGATAAACTTGAATATCACTTAAATGTCATCAAGCATAAAGGTAGTGTATGGCAACTAGAAGGCAAAGCTTTTGTAGATGAAAAAATGGTTGCTGAAGCCGAATTAAAAGCAATGGTGGCAGATAGGAAAAAGGACTAAATTATAATGATGAATCAAAAAATGATAGCTCAAAATGCCATCATCAAAAAAGGTGCAAAAATATCTCAAAATGTTGAAATTGGCGATTTTTGCATTATTGGTGAAAATGTAGAAATTGAAGAGGGTTGTAAACTATACAATAATGTAACGATTCTGGGGAATACCAAAATCGGAAAAAACACAACCATATTTCCTTATGCAGTATTAGGGACAATCCCTCAAGACCTAAAATATGAAGGTGAAGAAGTCGAACTTATTATTGGGGAAAATAATCTTATTCGAGAACATTGTATGATAAATCCAGGCACAAAAGGCGGGATCAACAAAACCATTATTGGAAATCAAAATCTTTTGATGGCATATGTACACATAGCACACGATTGCATTATCGGAAATCAATGTATCCTAGCCAATAATGCAACACTAGGAGGGCATATTACAATTGGGGATTATGTCAATATTGGCGGAATGACACCCGTACACCAGTTTGTACAGATTGGAGATGGGGCAATGATAGCAGGAGCATCTGCGCTTACCCAAGATATCCCTCCATTTTGTATGGCAGAAGGCAATAGGGCAATCATCAGAGGACTCAACAAACACCGTATGAGGAAATTGTTTTCTCACGAAGATATTGACTTTATCAGTCAGCTTTATAAAAAACTTTTTTCAGGAAATGCCCCTATCAGAGAAGTGGCACAAAATGAAATCATAAACGATCCTCAAAATGAATATGTATTAAAAATATGCAATTTTATACTACAATCTCAAAGAGGCATTCCAATCAGAAAAGGTTCGTTAAATGAATAAAAATAGACACTGTAGCTGGTGCGATAAACCGGAAACATTAGAACGAGTAATATTCTCATCAAATACAAATATAAGCGGTATTGAGTCCCATATTTGTCAAGATTGCATAAAAGTCCTTTATGACATTATATTTGGAGAGAAAAAAGCCCATCAAAGCCCATCAAAAGAAATAGCAGATTTTGACAAAATACTTTCTCCAAAAGAACTCAAAAAAACCTTAGATGAATATGTGATAGGTCAAGAAAATGCAAAAAAAGTATTTTGTGTAGCCGTATACAACCATTATAAAAGAATATTATCTAATGATTTAATCGATGAAGAAGATGATATTGAAATTTCAAAATCCAATATCCTACTAATAGGACCAACAGGAAGTGGAAAAACTTTAATGGCTCAAACATTAGCAAGATTCTTGAACATCCCTATTGCAATTTGTGATGCCACAAGCCTCACAGAAGCTGGTTATGTTGGCGAAGATGTTGAAAATATCCTCACCCGATTACTACAAGCTGCAGATGGGGATGTAGAAAAAGCTCAAAAAGGAATTGTTTTTATTGATGAAATTGATAAAATATCAAGGTTATCAGAAAATCGATCTATCACTAGAGATGTTTCTGGAGAAGGAGTGCAACAAGCACTTTTAAAAATCATTGAAGGCAGTTTGGTCAATATCCCTCCAAAAGGTGGACGAAAACATCCTAATCAAGATTTTATCCAAATAGATACAAGCAATATTTTATTTATTTGTGGTGGTGCTTTTGATGGCTTAAGCGAAATCATCAAAAAACGATCCGGCAGCAATACTTTAGGTTTTGAGAGTGATAAAAAAAATATAAATGAAGAAGAAAATGTCCTACACCTAGTCGAACCTGATGATTTGATAAATTTTGGACTCATACCTGAACTCATCGGAAGACTTCATGTCATCACAACCTTAGAAAGTATCACAAAAGAAGCAATGATAGCTATACTAACAAAACCTAAGGATGCTATCATCAAACAATATCAAAAACTATTTAAAATTGATGGTGCTGAATTGATTTTTGAAAAAGATGCTATAGAAAAAATAGCTCAGCTAGCACTAGCTAGAAAAACTGGTGCAAGAGGACTTAGGGCAATTATTGAAGAATTCAGCACTGATATTATGTTTGACCTGCCCGAGCTAGAAGGATATGAGGTTATAATAACAAAAGATTGTGTTACAAAAGCATCAAAACCACTATTGATAAAAAAGAAAAAAATCTCTCAAAATAATAAAGGAGCATAATGATATTAGATAAAATAATAGGGCTATTCTCTCATGATATAGCTATAGATTTAGGTACAGCAAATACTATTGTATTATTAAAAGGGCAAGGGATTATTATTAATGAACCTTCAATAGTTGCTGTCAAGACAAGTAGATATGACAGAGATGGCGAAATACTAGCAGTTGGGCACGAAGCAAAAGAAATGATAGGCAAAACACCCGGGGGAATCCAAGCCATCAGACCAATGAAAGATGGCGTCATTGCTGATTTTGACGTCACAGAAAAAATGATCCGCTACTTCATTGAAAAAGCGCACAAAAGAAAATCACTCATCAGACCTCGCATAATGGTCTGTGTGCCTTACGGTTTGACAGGAGTGGAAAGAAAAGCCGTCAAAGAATCTGCAATGAGTGCAGGTGCAAGGGAAGTATTCCTTATTGAAGAACCGATGGCAGCTGCCATCGGAGCAGGACTACCCATCAGAGAACCACAAGGAAGTCTTATTGTCGATATTGGTGGTGGGACAACCGAGATTGGTGTTATTTCATTAGGTGGGCTTGTTATTAGCAAATCAATACGAGTTGCAGGTGACAAATTAGATGTGGCAATTGTTGATTACATCCGCAAAAAATATAATCTACTTATCGGCGAACGAACTGGCGAAGAAATAAAAATTCAAATCGGTTCAGCCTCCCCTCTAGAAACTCCATTGACAATGCAAGTAAAAGGCAGAGATCAGGTCAGCGGACTTCTCAATACTGTAGAGCTAACAAGTGAAGATATAAGAGACTCTATCAAAGATCAACTCAGAGAAATAAGCAATGCTTTAAAAAATGTCTTAGAATCTGTCCCGCCAGATTTGGCTGGTGATATTGTTGAAAATGGCATTGTATTAACAGGAGGAGGGGCACTCATAAGAGGACTGGACAAATATCTTTCTGATATCGTAAAACTACCTGTGTATGTAGGCAATGAACCATTGCTTGCAGTAGCCAAAGGAACTGGAAAGGCTATTGAAGAACTTGATTTATTGCATCATATTGGTGCGAATGATTGATAAAATAAGTTATTTTGGATGAAATATAAGCCACTTACCCTTATTATAATTTTATTGGCATTGATTTTTATCATTTTCGATTCAAATGATTTTTTACATTCAAAAACACTCCTTCTAGGAGATAAAACAAAAATTTTATTTTTTGAAAGCAAAGAAAATATCAAGCTATTTTATGAAAAATATATGCAACAAGCACATAGCATTGAAGAATACAAAGCAAAGCTTCAAGATTATTCCAAACTCCAACTTCAATTCCAAACTCTTCAGACAAGATTCAATCAACTATCAGAATTTCTAAATCAAAAAATGCCTTATCAAAAACCAGATTTTATACCAACAAGATCTTTTTCATACGTAACCATAGGTAACTATAATCGTATATGGCTAGATTTTGATATTTCTTCTTATCCAAAAAATAAAATTTTTGGGATTGTCCAAGATGGAAATGCTTTAGGTATAGCAACAATAAAAAATAATAGATTAATGGGCTTATTAAATGGGGATGAAAACTCTAGTTATGTAGTCCATATTGGCAAAGACAAAATCCCTGCTATCATCAGATACAATAGCACTGATCCTGAAAAAATATTGGCAGATTTTATCCCTTCTTGGATGAAAGTCAATATTGGTGATGAAGTTATCACAAGCGGTTTAGATGGTATTTTTACACCAAATATCCCAGTGGGGAAAATCACCAACATTATCCAAAACTATGGCTATATCACAGCTGAAATCATCCCTTATGCTAAAAAAAACCATCCTGAATATGTATGGTTAGTCGACACCAAAAAACCACAAACAAATTTTAGTTTAGAAAAAGACAATAAATGAACCAGAACAACTTGATGGAAAATAATCTGATTGAGATCGTTCATTTACTTGAAAATGCCACAAATAAAAATCATATTGACCTAGCCTTCAACCAATACTTAAAGTTATTGGGAAACAATCATCAAATACAAGACAAAACCCAATCAAAAAAACTCATAAACCTATTTAGAGACAAAATATATTCTCTGATTTTTTCAAAAGGTGATATCCTTGATAAAATTTATCTTTACCTCTATGAACTAGTTGATGCGAATAATGAAATAGATTTGAGGTTTGAACCTTTCATAAAAATTGCAGAAAAAAATGTATTTTCTAATAATATTAACGATGAAGAAAATATGATGCTCATTGAACTTGGAAGTATTTGCAAAATACTATCAGGGCATAAGTTTGAAGGCATTACATTCTATATAAAAAATATCTGCCTGATAGACATCCATTCTAATGCTGCCCAACGATCTACAAGCTTTATCATTAAGGTTTTTGAAACACTTATGATCCCAATTGATATTTTTATCCAAGCAATGCAAGAAATTTTAGAAAAAAATTATTTTTTTACCCTACAAACCAAACAAAGACGTTCTATTTTTAACTGGCAACTACATATTTTCTGGAATATAAAACATTTTTTTAATCACAGAGATTGGCTCTTGCTCTACCCCTTATGGAAAGAAATATTTTATGAACTTCTTGATAGTTCTGATACCAAAAAAATTGATGAAGCCCTCTATGTGCAATTTTTCATCTATCATATATGTGGCAATAACTTCACTTCTCAAGAAGAATGGAAAAAATTTAATCAAGATATCACACAAAAAGCTTCCAAAACTTATTCAGAATTTGGAAAAAAATTCAGATTGACACCTTCAAGCAAACATCAAAAACCAAAAAAAATCATTGCATTCTTACGCGATAGGCTAGTAGAAAATTCTCCTTACAAAGTTGAATATAGCTTTCTAAAAACCCTCATACAACAAAAAAAGTTCATGCAAAATTACGAAATCAAAATCTATTTGATGAATTTTTTAGAAAAAAGTGATAATGATCCTTTGATAAAAAAATCTTATGAAGAATTAGGTATTGAGGTCATTGATGTGGTCAGCATTTTCAATCAAGAAGGCTATTACAATTCACACTTTTCTAAAGCACTCAGTATTCGAGAATCTATCATTAAAAATCAAATAGACATTATCATCAGTCCAAATAATGGTTATGGAATCAGCGATTTTATCCTCGCATCTAAAAGTGCACAAAAACAAATATTTTGGAGTCATGGTAATTTTGTGTATGATTTACCTCAAATTGATACCAAAATCACACATATATGTCCACAATCAGGTATCATAAAACACGAAGGGTACGATTTCTTTGGGTTCACTGTGCCAATGGAAGAAAAATTTTACAATCCTCCTATACCTGAAGACATTATCCAAAAAGAAAAATCAAAATACCCACAAAACAAAATCATATTAGGACTCATCGGCAGATTGACAAAAATTGATTCACTCCCTTATCTTGAATCCATCATTAATATAATGATAAAAAAACCCAATAGCATATTTTTAGCTTGTGGTACAGGAAATATACACGAGATAAAACAAAAAATTGCCTCTATTAATATCAATATATTAGAAAGATTTTTTTTCCCTGGATACATTAATCCTTCTATTTATGGACACATCATTGACTTTTGGCCTGACAGTTTCCCGATGGAACAAGGTGAAAGCAAAGTGGAGTTTAATGCCAAAGGAGGGCTTATACTAAACTTCTCAAAAGAGAGTAAAGAATCCTATGAAATCCGTGCAAAAAAATGGATAGAAGAAAACACACATACTATCAAACAAGAATGCGAGAAAATGAATGTTTCATTTGAAGAATTCAAAAAAATTCGCATTCAAGAAACCTCTTGGATTGCTTTCAGTCAAAAAGAATATATCCAAAAAGCACTCAATCTTTTAAGCCTTACCAAAAATGAAAAGCAAATCCTCTCAGACAAAAGACTTCTACTCAGAAAGATTTATGAAAGCACTCGGAAAAACAATGGTTTAGAATCTTTTTTAAAAGCACTTGAAAATGTCTGAAATAGGTATTTTTGGTTTTGGGAATGTGGGGAAGAATTTTTATTCTCTGCTCCTTGATTTAGATTTTAAAAATATTATTATTTGTGATGAATATTTAAATGATTCGACAATCCAGCACAATCCTACCTGTCTCAAAGGTTGCAAAGCTATCATTATCTGTACTGCAAAAAAAGACCTTAAAGAAATATTTTTACAAAAACTCCTAAAATTGTCCATACAAAAAGAAAAAATCCGTTTTTATATGGGATGTTTTTATATCCCATATTGGTTAAAAAATAATATCAAAAATTACTTTGATACCTTGAACCAAATCTTATTTATCAACAATATCTTATCAGATACACCTAACCTCACAAGACTTCAAAAAATACTCAAAACAGCCATCAATTCAACTACAAAAACTCAAAAAAATGCAGCATTCTATGATAGAGTGTATCAAAAAGACAAATCAATAAAAAATTACAAAACAAGCATCTATTATCCAGGTTGGGAATATGCTTGTAAAATCTTGACTGAATATGGTATAAATAATGCCAATATACTTGATATTGGATGCGGGAGTGGTGATTTTGCCCAAATGCTTTATGAAAAAAAATTCCATCAATATAAAGGCATAGACTTCAGCATCCAAGCCCTAAATATAGCCAAAGAAAAAACTCCTCTTTGGAAAAATCATTTTAAATTACAAGATATTTCTAAAATCTCTAAAATCTCTAAAATCTATACCCATATATGTATTTTTGAAGTGTTAGAACATATTGATGAGGATTTTTCTATCTTAGAAAAAATCCCTAGCAAAACCAATATCATTGCCTCTGTGCCTAATTTTTATTCACAAGGACATGTTAGGATTTTTGAAAACCAAGAAACTATTATCTCTAGATATAATCACTTGCTTTTTTTCAAAGATTTTTTTGAACTTGAATTAGAAGGGGATAGGGATAAAATATTTTATTTCAATGCTGTAAAAAAATGAATACCTCAACACAAAATCATCAACTAAAAATCCTTATTCTATGTGCGGCAAATCCAGCTACTAATCCAAGACCAAGTCGGATGATAAGCCTTTTGAAAAAAAAACATAAAGTCTACGCAATGGGCATTTGTGCTTCTGCGATGAAAGACATAAAAGTCTTCAGTTATCCTGCCTTCAAAAAAAGAAATTTGTTTGAAGAAATCAAGCTTTATAAAAATATTGTTTTCAAAAAATACCAAGAACTCATACATACCCCTAATCGATTAAAAATCATACAAATATTGCAAGAACATCATTTTAATCTCATTATATGTCACGATCTTGTTCTGCTCCCTATTGTGCTTGCACACAAAAATAATGCCAAAGTTTTATTTGATGCTAGAGAATTCTACCCTGCCCAAAACAGCACTGATTTTAGATGGAAACTATTATTTTATAAATTCAATGATTTCTTGTGCAAGACTTATCTCCCACTTACTGATTTCAATATCACAGTTTCTAAAGGACTCCAAGAATCTTATAAAAAGCACTATAATATAGATTGTGAGTTATTTTATTCATTGCCAAAATATCATGACATCACTCCAAAGCCAACCAAAGCCAAATATATTAAAATCATCTATCATGGTGCAGCCAACCCTAATCGTAAAATACAAAATATGATTGAAATGTCCCAATATCTCCAAGACAGATTTAAGATAGATTTGATGCTCATCAATACAGACAATAAGTATATGGATTTCCTAAAAAAATTATTAGCAAAAAAACAAAACAAAAATATAAATATCATCCCTCCAGTCCCTTTTGAAGAACTCATACCATTCAGTTCTGATTATGACTTAGGACTATACATTATCCCTCCAACTACACTCAATCTAAAATACGCCTTGCCTAATAAATTTTTTGAATATATTCAAGCACGATTAGGGCTCATAATTGCTCCTAGTATTGAACTAATACCTTTTGTGAAGACCTTTAAAAATGGTATCATCACTAAAGATTTTCACCCCAAAAATATCGCAACAAGCATCAATTCCTTACAAACAGACGATATCAAGCATTACAAACAAAATTCACATAAAGCTGCCAAAATCCTAAATCTACAAAATAATCAAGAAAAACTAGATTCTATCCTCAAACAATTATTTTCAATGAGATAAAAAACATTATGGTTTTTTTCCTTTAGAAAAATCAATCAAATCTTGCGTGCTAAAAACCCAAGCTGGCAAAGAATACAAACAAATTTCAAAAACCCGTAAAGAACTCAAAGCATCTGCATAGGCTCGATGAGATACAGGCGTATTGATACCCAAAAACACATTCAAAAATGCTAAAGAATATCTCGATGATAAAATACTCTTGCGAGCTAAGTCAATAGTACACAATCTTGGGTTGAGCATTTTATTCAACCCAATTTGTTCCATATGAAAACTGATAAAATCATAATCAAAATTCACATTATGTGCAACAAAAACACTATCCTCTAAAAACTCTCTAAAAGAAAATAAAACTTCTTTGTTATCAGGAGATGCCTGAGTATGTTTTGGAGTAATGCCTGTAAGTTCAGTGATTTTTTCAGGGATTTCTTGAGCATAAACAAAGCTTTCAAATTTATCTATTATCTGATTATTACAATATTTTATAGCTCCAATTTCAATGATAGAGGAAGAGGCTGGTTTTGAACCTGTTGTTTCAATATCTACAAAACAAAAAACCTGTTCCTGCCATCGTGTCTTTGTAGTGCTTAGGATAATATCGTCATCTTCTTGTAATAGTGGTAAACCACAAGATTTCAAAATTTCCAATCTAACTTCAAAATCATCACAAACATCTATCATATTATGCAAGTGATTCGAAAAATCAGCCTTTTTTATTGAGGAAACTTTTAGCCGTTCAAGCAATTTAGAAAAATTCATCGCAAAGAACTAATTGCCTTTGCATAATCATTATTAGTAAAAATATAACTTCCAGCCACAACTATGTCTACTCCTACTATTTTAAGTAAATCAATATTTTTGTTATTGACACCACCATCTACTTCTATGAGACAAGAAGGATTGTATTTATCAATCATTTCTTTAAGATTTGATATTTTTTTCTCTATGCCATCAATAAATTTTTGCCCTCCAAAACCCGGATTCACGCTCATCACTAAAACCATTTCAATATCTTTTATGATATATTTGAGGGTTTCTTCACTGCTGTGAGGATTCAAGACAACAGAAGGTCGTATCCCATAACTTCGTATATACTGAATCAATCGATGTAAATGCTTTTCCTCTTCAATATGCACACTCATAAATTCAGGCTTCAATGGAGCAAATAAATCAACAAAAAATCCGGCATTTCGCACCATTAAATGAATATCCAAAGGCTTAGAAGAAATTTCTGCAACTTTTTTGACGACTAAAGGACCAATGGTGAGGTTTGGCACAAAATGCCCATCCATTACATCAATATGGACATAATCACAGCCTGCTTGGCAAATGGATTTTATTTCAGAGCCTAAATTTAAAAAGTCTGCAGACAAAATACTGGGTGCGACCAACATAAAAAACCTTCTTAAATCAGATTCTAAAGAATATCATAAAACGCAATAAGATATAATTTAAGAAAAAAATTTCGGAGTATAAATGCAGCAAAATTTTATCTCGATATTACAAAATTGTTCACTAAAAATACAAAACATCCTTAGACAATCTCATACAAATTATCTAAACAGCACAAATCCAAGTGGTGATACACAGCTTGCTCTTGATATCCAAGCTGATAAAATTATAGAAGAAGAACTTTTAAAACTAGATTTCATAAAAGGTATTTGTAGCGAAGAAAAATCCAAAGCTATTTATAAAAACAATGGTTCTTACCTTGTTGCTTATGATCCTCTTGATGGATCATCAATCATAGAATCCAACCTAAGTGTAGGTTCAATATTTGGTATTTATGAAAAAGAATTTAAAGCCAGTAAACTTATAGGAGCTGCTTATATTGTTTATGGTCCTAGACTTGAACTTATTTTTGCAGGGGATAAACTGCATTATTATGTGCATACTGGAGAAGATTGGCAAGAAAAATCACCTCCTGCACTCAAGAAAAAAGGCAATATCAATGCAACCGGGGGTACGCAAAAATATTGGGAAACCAATCACAAAAAACTGATAGAAAATCTATTTGATGAAGGTTATCGTTTGAGGTATTCTGGAGGGATGGTTCCAGATTTGCACCAAATACTTATCAAAGGAGGAGGACTTTTTAGTTATCCATCGACATCAGACGCACCAAAAGGAAAACTAAGAAAACTTTTTGAAGTTTTTCCTTTTGCTTTCATTTATGAAAAGGCAGGGGGAGAAGCTATTGATGGCAAAAATCGCTTGCTTGAACTTGATATTAAAGATTTACATGAAAGTACAGCTTGCTTTTTAGGCTCTGAATATGAAATCAAAAAAGTAAGGAATTTTTATGAGTGAAGCCCAAACCCCTAAAGATTTATGGCAAACTAAATTGGATGAAAAATTACAATCTTTAAAAGCCTGTCAAAATGAAAAAAATCTTCAAGGCTGTTTTACTTGCAAAGATATTTTGGAATGCCAAATAAGGAAAGATTATGTCAAAGCCGTTTATGAAAGTATGAGCAAAGGACAGAGTGGAGATTTTGAATTTTGATTTGGCTAGATATCATAGATCCAAAATATGTACTGTTTTTTAAAGATTTTATCCCATATTTAAAACTATTAGATGAAGTCCTAATCACAACTAGAAAAAGCCCTGACTATTCTGAATGTGCAAAACTTTTAGATCTTTTTAAAATACCAAATATTGTTATTGGTAGCTATGGTGGACAAAGTTTGGAAGGAAAATTTGAAAAAAGACTTCAACGTCAAAAATCTTTTTTAAAACTTTTTAAAAAATATAAATCCCCTAATCTTTTTATTACGGGAGCAAGTGTCGATGGAACTCAATGTGCGTATGGCTTAGGGATACCTATCATCCAATTTTCTGACACACCTATTAAAGATGAGGTTTTTTCTTTAGAAAAAATCACGCTTTTATCTCGACTTACATTGCCATTAAGTTCACTCATATTCCATCCATTTATAGTCCCTCAAATCTGTTATACCTCCTTAGGTATACCAACAAAAAATATCATCCCTTATGATTTTATTGATGTAGCCCTATGGCTAAAAAACTTCCAACCACAAAAAGATTTTAGAGATAATCATAAAATCCCTAAAAACAAGCCTACAATACTTATCCGTGAAGAAGAATACAAAGCTCATTATGTCGATAAAAAACTCCCAATCATCTATGAAAGCGTTTCTCTACTCTGTAAAAATCTTGATATTAATATCATCATAATGCCACGATATGAAAGTCAAAGCCTCAAAAAAAGCTTCAAATCCTTCAAAAATATCTATATCATTGAAGAAAAACTCAAACCAAATGAATTTTATCCTTATATAGATATTCTTATTGGAGGAGGAGGGACAATGAATTTGGAGGCTTGTTATTTGGGTATCCCTACAATATCAACACGATCTTTGTTTTTATTTCATGATAGATACCTTTTAAAACACAAGCTAATGAAGCATTGCAAAAGTCCTCAAGAAGTTTTCAAAACAGTTGAAAAAATTTTACAAAATCCACAAGTTGAACTAAAAAAATCCAATAAAAAATTATTCGAACCAAAAGAAGCAAATTTTGATGGTATTTTCAAAACCATCAAAGATAAATTTTATGCCTGAATTAATTTTATATTAATTAGAGAATGTTTTATTCATAAATAATATTGTCTTAAAATCAAAAAACTTCACTATTTCAGAAGAATATAAAAGATTATTCTTCAGCTCTCTGAATTTGTCAAAATCTATAAGAGATTTCAAATCTGCCATCAAATCCTGGATTTGGCAATGCTTTCCTTACTTGATTGATAGCATCATTTGCAGATCCATCAGCTTCAACTTTAAAGGGTGAAGCTTGATCAATATAAAATCGATTAAAAAGATTGTTTAATACAATTGAAAATGCTAATCCTTTTATTTTTGGTGGAGTGTAATTTATGTAAATATTATGAATATCATAACCTTGTTTATGGATATGACTAAACTCTTTGTTATAAATATCATAACCTTCATAATCAAGTTCTTGAATAAATCGACTTACCCAAGATAAGTCCAGCCCAATAGAAGCAAAATTATAATCAAGCTTTAAAATATAAGTATTACCTGTTGTAGCTCCAAGTTCATAAGTATCTGCAATCAATTTCCCTCTCACAGTAGGGAAACTTCTAGAAAAACCAAAAGTAGCTAAAAAACTCTTATAATTAAAACTTGCTCCTGCTTCAAATCCATAAATATTAATTTTATCAGTTAAATTTGTCCTCATTCCTCTGTTGGCATCTATATTTCCTGTAGAATCAATAACATTATCCTTTCCATAACTATTGATAAAATCGCTGATGACTTGATAAAATACAGCTCCCCTCAAGCTAAAATATTCTTGTGTATAATCTGCATCAAATTCTACATTTTGTCCTTTTTCAGATTTCAAATGTGGATCAATAATGACATCGGGATCTTGTATCAAAAGAGCATCCCCAGGCAATGCACCACGAGTAACATACGCATAAGAAAGTTTTAAATCAATATCTTCAATTGGATTATATAAAATAGCAACAGAAGGAGAAAAACCTTGTGTAATATGATTTTGAGAGTTTTTGTCAAAATAAGTATACACATCATAACGGGTTCCTGCTCCAATCGTCAATGATTTTACCAGTGAATAATTTGCTTGAATGTAAGCCCCAATTATATTACTGCTTTCTTTTCCCCTTTGTTCTGCATTGACTATTTTTTGATCTTTATCCATAACTGTCATATTTTGATAGTCAATTCCATAATCAAATGTATTACTATAATCTGTAGCGATAGGGTGAGAGATTTTGAGATCCGCTCCAAAATTGTTTAAAAATATATCTCTAGGTGTACTTCCTTCAAAATCAGCATCTTTTAGAGCTTCTCCATCAACGGTCTTTGTGGTTTCTGGATTAAATAATGGTGTAAGGTGAATATTCCTAATACTACCATAAGCATTCAACTTAACCTTAGGACTCCCAAAATTTTCATCACCTTTATGATTGTATTCTAATGAAAAATTGTTATTACTATCAACATGATGAAAAAGCTCTTGAGCAAAATCAACTTTTGCTTCGTGTGCATCAGCTGGTGGATTCGTAACATTAGCACGGAATGGTCTGGTTGCATTGTCTCGAGTCATATTGTAACTAAAAGTAATTTTATCTTTTTCATTGATATAAGCATTTGCCTTAAGAAGAATATTATTTTGCTGAGAAGGAGAACCTAGAACTTTATCTTCTTGGGTTGGATGGAAAAGATGTGAAAAATGATCTCCATCACGATAATAAAAAATATTTTGATAAGTATAATAAGCTAAAGCATCAAAATGTTTTCCCATTTTTCCATAAATACTTACATTTTCTCGGATACCAAAATTCGTATAAAATGAACTACCCAAAGAAAAACCAAAATTTTGTCCTTTAGGCAATAAATCAGATGCATCTTTTGTTGTCATAGAAATAGCTCCAGCTAATGCACCTGGACCAGCAGAAGCATTAGCTGAACCTTTTGTAATCTCTATTTCTTTAAGCATACCAGGATCAATGACGGTATTACCTTGATGGTGAAAAGCATTACCATTTTGTGCTGCTCCATCTATTGTAACGCGTAATAATCTATCTTCTATTCCCCTAACATAAATCTTTTGAGCCATCATTCCCCCGCCACCGACATCAACATCAGGCTGAGTTGCAAAAACATCTGACATCTGATTTGATTGTCTTTGACCTAAATCTTTTCCACTTATTACATCTTTATTATTAAATTGAAATTCCTTATCGCCTAAGGCGGTAACTTTATCTAATGTATAATCCTTTTCATCATCTGCAAATAATACCACTGCAATAAAACAACAACCAAATAAACTAAGTGCTTTTTTAAGCATTTTAAGCCTTTCTTAAAATCATAATATTAATTCTTATTATTAATAATATATACTTAAAAAGAGATTAAAAAAATTTATCTATTTTTACACCTACAATGCAATTACTAATAATATCTAATTTTTTAATTGTTAAAGATAAAGATTCTATCACATTAAATTTTTGTTTTAAATTTTGTGTGATATCAAGTAAAGCCTCTTCTAAAAGCTTATATTTTCTTGTTTTTAGGAGTTCTTCAATCATATCTTTTACAGCCACATAATCAATAAAATTTTTATTTCCAAAAGGATAAATCAAAGAACCCTCTAAAAGTACTCTTTGAGGATGTATCCTCTCAAAATCTAAAATACCAATGATAGTTTCAAGTTCTAGTTTTTCAATGATGAGTGTGAAAGATGCAGACAAATCAAAAGACCTTTTTTTCTTCACCTTTGAATAAACGAATTATATTTGGTATATGCGTGTATAAAATAATTATACCAATGATAATGACTGGAGTATGAGTATGGACTTGATGGAGGATAGAAATAGAATAGGGCAATTTTAAAACATAAGGTGTAATAAAAGTGAATATTATCCCGCTTAAAACTCCAATGAGTGAAGAAAGTGAAGAAACTTTAAATATTTTACCAATAATTCCCCAAATAATAAGCCCTAAAATACCTTCAACTGGCATAAGCAATATCACAGAACCAATGGCTGTTGCTACACCTTTTCCACCATTAAAATTTAAATAAGGGCTATAACAATGCCCTAAAATTGATAAAATAGCGATAGCCCATTGTGTTTCATAACTCAAACCAAAAAGTTTAGCTAAAAGCACAATAATTAAGCCTTTGATAGCATCTAAAATGATTGTAAAGATAGATAAGATTTTGGCTTTTTTAGCATTAATATCTTTAAGTGCTCGGTAAACATTAGTCGCTCCAATACTCCCTGAACCAAAGTTACGAATATTCACACCACAAAAAATTTTTGCTAAAAATAATCCAAATGGAATCCCACCAAATAAGTAAGCCAAAATATAAAAAATCACATTAGGATTAGTGATGATATTTAAAACTATATCTTTCAATTCTTTCCTTTATTTTGATCAAACATCCAAATGTCTAACATCTTTTGCGTGTAATTGGATGTATTCTCGTCTAGGTTCTACCTCATCACCCATAAAAAGTGTAAAAATTTCATCAGCTTTTTGTTCATCTGGCAAAGTAACTTTTAATAGTGTGCGATTTTGTGGAGTCATAGTTGTTTCCCATAATTGTTCAGGATTCATTTCACCAAGTCCTTTATACCTTTGGATATAAGCTCCTTTTTTTGCTGAATCTTCTATTTCTTCAAGTAATGTAATTGAATCTTTATTCTTGAGGAATTCTAAGTTCCTTTCAGAAATTTTATTGTAGATAAAATAAGCCTCTTCAAAAAAATTATCAATAAATAAATTCTCATCAATATTTAGCTCTACTAAACCTGATTTTGTTTGGATATAAAGCATAATTTTATCGTCTTTGATAGTTTTACTTAAAATATTACATTCAATTGTTTCTAAAAATTTTTCAATTTTTTCATACATTTGTTTAAAATCTAAAGAGACATATTCTTTATGTTCAATTAGGAATCTAATAACTTCTATCATTGTATAACGTTTTTCAAGTTCTTTGAGTGTAAAACGATAATGAGAAATGTATTTTAAAACTTCAAATAATTCTTTAGTGCCAATTCCTTCAAATTTAAAGTTTTCGATCCCATTTTCAATCAAATATTCTGATAAAGATTTTTCATCTTTAAGATAAATCTCTTTTTTGCCTTTTTTGAATCGATAAAGTGGAGGTTGAGCGATATAAACATATCCATTCTGAATGAGTGGTTTTAAATAACGATAAAAAAATGTCATTAAAAGTGTCTGTATATGACTGCCATCTACATCTGCATCTGTCATGATAATGATTTTATGATAGCGGAGTTTTTCTATATTAAATTCTTCACCTACACCACAACCAAAAGCTGTGATCATATTTTTAATTTCTTCAGATTTTAGGATTTTATCAAGTCTTGACTTTTCTACATTTAATATTTTGCCTCTTAAAGGTAAAATTGCTTGATAAACTCTATCTCTACCTTGTTTTGCTGATCCTCCTGCACTATCCCCTTCAACAAGATAAATTTCGGATTCTGTAGGGTCCTTGCTTTGACAATCAGCAAGTTTTCCAGGCAATGTCCCTACAGAAAAACTTTCTTTTTTTCTTGTGAGTTCTCTGGCTTTTTTTGCTGCTTCTCTACCCCTAGCTGCTAATAAAGCCTTTTGCATGATCGCTTTAGCGTCATTGGGATTTTCTTCAAAAAATTTTGAAAGTTTTTCATAAGTGAGTTTTTGAACGATTGGTTTTACAAATGAACTACCTAATTTTCCTTTAGTTTGTCCTTCAAATTGTGGTTCCATTACTTTAGTTGAAATGATAGCAATTAAACCTTCACGAATATCATCACCTGTTACTTTATTGTCTTTTTCTCTTGCATTAGCATTAGCTTCAATATAATTGATTATCGCACGGCTTAGACCAGCTCTGAATCCTGCTTCGTGTGTCCCACCATCAGGTGTGCGAATATTATTCACAAAACTTAAAACTTTTTCTTCATAGCTTTCATTATAAGCTAAAGCGATTTCGACTTCTGTCTCTTCTTCATCAGCATTGAAAGTTATGATTTGAGAAATGAAGGGTTTTTTATTGATATCTTCAACAAATTGATATAACCCATTTTCAAAATGATATTTTTCTTCTTTTTGAGTTTTTTCATCTTTGAAAAAAATAGTAACATTTTGATTCAAATAAGCCATTTCTTTGAATCTTTTGGTGAGTATTTCAGTACTGAATTCTAAAATTTCCATTATTTCATCATCAGGGAAAAATTCTATTATTGTTCCATGTTCTTTAGTTTTACCTATTACCTCAAGATCTGTTTGTGGGATGCCTTTTGAAAATTCTTGTCTATAAATGTTACCATTTTTTTTGATAGTCATTATCAAATGTTTTGAAAGAGCATTCACTACACTTACACCTACTCCGTGTAAACCACCTGAGACTTTATAAGTGTCTTTATCAAACTTTCCTCCTGCATGTAAAACTGTCAAGACGACTGTAGCAGCAGGAAGATTTTCAGTAGGGTGTAGATCAACAGGAATTCCTCTTCCATTGTCTTCAATGATTGCACTTCCTTCTTCGGTCAGTGTAACTTTTATGGTATCACAATGACCTGCCATTGCTTCGTCTATAGAGTTGTCTACGACTTCATAAATCATATGGTGCAAGCCATTTATATTGGTATCCCCAATATACATACCTGGTCTTTTTCTAACTGCTTCAAGTCCTTTGAGAACTTTTATATTACTTGCACCGTATTCTTTTTTGTTTTGTTCCATTTAAACTCCAAGTATCAGAATATTATAGGCATTATAATGGTTGAGAAATTATTATCTTCTAGCATAAATGGGGTGTTTGGTTCGTTCAAATATAAAGTAAAATCTGTGGATTCAATTTGTGAAAGGAAATCAAGTATGCTTTTTGAATTTGCTCCAAGTGTTATTTCTTCATTTATATTAGTATTAATTTCTATTTGAGTGGTAGCTTTTTCAGAGTTTTCATTGCTGATGGATTCAAATAATATATCATTTTGTTTGATAATGAATTTGATATTGTTTGATAATGAATTGATGAGTTTAATAGAATCTGTTATAACATCTTTTGGTAGTTTGATTTTGTTTTTTGATTCTTTTGGGATGATTTTTTGATAATCTGGAAATTTACCATTGATGAGTTTGGTAAAAAATGTGTAATGGTTATTTTTGATGATGAGTTGAGTTTGATTGTAGAATATTTCAAAGTCATCATAATTATCATAGAAAAGTTTTAAGATTTCTATGATTCCTTTTTTTGGGATGATAATAGACAGGTTTTCTATAGATTGGGTATCATGTTTGATGATAGCAAGTCTCCTTGTATCTGTAGCTACAAAGTTGTAGCAATAATCTTTTATATCTAAGAGTGCTCCGCTTAATTCCGGTTTTTGATTACTGCTTTCAATAGCTGGGTTGATTTTTCTGAGGGAATAAATAAATTTTGATGCGTCAATATTGATCTTTTTGTAATTTTCAATTTCAGATGATTTTGGAAATTCTGATGCATTATACATTGGTAGTTTGAATTTTGATTTTCCTTGTTTGATGTGAATAAAATCATTCTCTGTTTCTAGTATGATTTCACCATCTTTGAGTCTTTTTACGATATCTAAGATTTTTCTTCCATTTACAGTTGCACTACCATCAGATTCTTTTTTAATGATGTCGATTTTTGATTCAATACCAATTTCATAGTCTGTAGCTTTTAATAATAGTTTAGAATCTATTATTTCAAGGTAAATATGGGAAGTGATTTGTGAAGAGTCTTTTTTATCTAGGAATGCTTGAAAATTATTTAAAATGATTTCAAAATTGTTTTTGGCTAAGCTTAGTTTCATTAGTTCTCCTTATTGAAGCATTATAATTTTAAATTTTAACCGCAGTAGTAAGTTTCAGTGAAATAGTGAAAATACTATCAAAATGCTTTTAGTGTAATGTTTTATATGTGAAAATATTAGATTTTATTTTCACATCTTTTCACATCTTTCTGTGTGATTATACCTAAATTTTTTGGTATTTTGTTAGGTTCTTTTATTGCTTTGCTCATTTTGTATCTTGTTTTTCATTTCATCAATCATTGCTTTGATATTAATGTTTTCATTGATTTGTGTGGTAATCATTTTCATTGCTTTGCTTACAGAACTGTGGTCTTTCATATTTAAAAATTGAGCTAGAGCATACATTGAATTGGGTGCGAGTGTTCTAGCCAGATAGATAACTATCCTTCTGGCATTAGCTGTTATTTTGTTCCTTGATTTTGATTTGATTTCACTAGGCTTAATATTAAGTTCTTTTGAAACTATTTTGATGATATTTTCTAAAGTGATGTTTTCAAGATTTTCTTTTTGTGTATCTTTGATAGCATTTTTCGCCATTGATAAGGTAATATGTTGTCCGATGATAGAAGCTTGAGCATTGAGTTTTAAGATAATACCTTCAATTTGTCTTATATTGTCATTGATATTTGAGGCTAGGTAATGGATGATTTCTCTATCAATTTCAATTTTATTCAAGCTACATTTTTGAATGATGATGGCAATTTTTGTTTCTAAACCAGGTGGTTGTATGTCTGTCATTATACCCCATTCAAATCTGGATTTTAATCTCTCTTCCAATCCTAATATTTGTTTAGGAGCTTTGTCACTTGTCATGACGATTTGTTTTTTTTTGTCGTGGAGTTCATTAAAAGTATGAAAAAATTCTTGTTGTACACCTTCTTTTCCACCAAAAAATTGCACATCATCTATCAATAAATAATCACAATTACGATATTTATCGCGGAATCTATCCATTGTATTGTTGTTGATACGAGTGATAAAGTCATTTAAAAATTGTTCTGCTGTCACATAAATGACGATTTTGTTTTTTTCTGCTACTGCATTGCCAATGGCATTTAAAATATGTGTTTTACCAAGTCCTGTCCCACCATATATGAGCACTGGATTATAAATATTGGCTTGTTTTTGAGAAATTTTTTTAGCAATCTCAAAACTCAAACGATTAGAATCACCTACTACAAAAGAATCAAAAGTATAAGATGGATTCAAAATCGCTTGGGTTTGAAATTTATTCCTATGGATAAAACTTTTCACATCTTTTTTTTGTGATTCTACAATGATGTTGATTTCAGGCTTTATTTTTTTATATACCTCAAATAAATGGGATATTTTTTCGCTGTATTTTGTTTTTATCCAATTAGCTATATAGATATTAGGGACAATGAAAACTGCTAAATCCGATTTAGAGGTATTTTCATCATATTTCATTTTAGAGATATATGTATTATATTCATATTCGCTGATTTCATCTTTAAGTTGTTTTAATATATCATTTTCTATCATTTTTTCTCCAAAAATTATGTTTTTCACATTGTGAAAAGTTTAGTGAATAATAGTGAAAATAATGTGTAAAATAAATAAAATGAGAGTAAAAATTAGATGAATATTTTAGGTATTGATCCAGGTAGCAGGAATTGCGGTTATGCAGTGCTTAATCTGGAAAAAGGTAAAATTTTTTTAATTGAAGCTGGTTTTATAAAAATCAAAGAACGTATATTACAACATCAGATTTTAGAATTTGTCGAAGGTATTGATCTGGTTTTAAAATCACATAAAATTGATGAAGTCGCCATTGAAGATATGTTTTATGCTTATAACCCACAATCTGTAATAAAATTAGCTCAATTTCGCGGGGCATTGAGTTTAAAAATTTTACAAGAATTGGGAAATTTTGCTGAATACACTGCTTTGCAAGTCAAAAAAGCTCTGACAGGGAATGGAAAAGCCACTAAAACCCAAGTAGCTTTTATGGTCAAGAGGATATTAGGGATAAAAGGTGAAATAAAACCACTTGACATCACAGATGCTATAGCCATAGCCATCACACATTCACAGCGTATAAAGCTGGATAAAAAAATATAAAAAATAAATAATCCTTTTTCAATTCAAGATATCAAATCAATCATTTAGAATCCAAAATTTTATGGTAGATTTTATCAATATTATCAAGAATGCGGGGTGTACCACGCAATAGTGAATAAGTATCAATATAAAAAACTTCTTTGTCTTGTGAGGCTTTGGTTTGATTTAACAAAGGGTTTGTTGAGAAAAGTTCATCTTGATTCTGCACTCTCAAACCATAAAAAATGATTTCAGGATTAGATTTTAAAATATATTCTTGAGAAAGGATAGGTTTTTTGCCCGGTAAGTTTGCAGCGATATTTTTTATGCCTATGGCTTCAAAAACACTGCCTGGTAATGTATTATTTGGGAAAACCATTAAAGGGGAAACTGAATAAATAAAGACACCTTTTTTATTCAAAGGATTTTCTTTAAATCCTTGTAATTTTTTTTCAAAATCATTTTTTAGTTTGGTCGCTTCGGGTTCTTTATCTAGTATTTTACCCATTTCTTGAATATTTTGTCCAATTTCTTTAAGAGTATCAGCTTTGAGATAAAGAGTTTTGATACCGAATCTTTTCAAATTATTTTCAAGATTCAGGCTATAAGAACTTAATATAACTATATCGGGCTTTAGAGCGATGATTTTTTCTAAAGAAGGGTTTGAGAATGTCCCTACACTTTTTAGTTTTGAAGTTTTTTCTTTAGGGTAGATTTGAGAGCTTTGCATTTTGGCGATAGCAAGTATCCTGTCTTCTCCTCCTAGCATATAGGTAATCTCTATGATAGCAGGATCAAGGATAACTAACATCTGTTTTGTGATTCCAAAAGTGCAGATAAGGCATAGAAATAAAAGCATTTTTTTCATTTTTTTTCCTTTTTTACAATGATAAATGGATATCCATTGTGGTCAATAACATCACAATCAAAACCGTAAACATCCAGCAATATATTTGGTTGGAACAAGTCTTTTGGGCTTCCCGCATAGAGAATTTTTCCTCCTTTGATGAAAAATATTTTTGTACAAAATAACCCAGCTAGATTGATGTCATGTAGAACTGCTATAGTCGTTATATGAATTGTTTTGCATAGTTTTTCACAAAGCCTCATTGTTTCAAGGGCATAATTTAGATCCAAAGCACTTGTAGGTTCATCAAGTAGCAAGATTTTGGGATTTGAAGCTAGGGCTCTAGCGAGCAATACTCTTTGGAACTCTCCCCCACTAAGACTTAGTGCTATACGTTTTTTAAGATGTTGGATATTTAATGATGAAGCGATTTTATCAATCTCTTGAGTATCTGTTATACTATATCCTTTGATAGGATTTTCCAATGAAGAATACCTTCCCATATATAAAATATCTTCAACCAGCAAGGGCATAGAGAGGGAAGATTTTTGTGGCAAAAAACCAAGCATATTAGCTAGGTCTTTATGATTGTAATGTGAAATATCTTTATTAAAGAGTTTTACATAGCCTGAGAAGGGTTTTAAGATACCTAATATTTGTTTTATTAGGGTGCTTTTGCCACAACCATTTGGTCCAAGTATACCGATGAATTCACCTTTTTTTGCATTTAGATTGATGTTTTTGAGGATATTTTGTGTTTGATGATAATCAAAGCATAAACCTTTGATTTGGAGCAAATCCATTGAACTTACCATTTTTATATCCTTTTGCTGAAAGCTAGATAAAGAAAAAGGGGTGCACCAAAAAATGCTGTGATAACACCAATGGGTATTTCAATAGGGGCTAAAACACTCCTGCCAAATGTATCACACAGTAGCAAAAAAATCCCACCAAGTAAGCAACACATTGGTAACATAAGGGTGTGATTATTTGTTTTAGTTAGCATGCGGATAGTATGTGGGATGATAAGACCTACAAAACCTATTAAACCGCTGAATCCGACACAAAAAGCAACAGCCATTGAGGTGACAATGAGGAGATTTTTTTTGCATTTGTTTACATTGACTCCTAGACTTTTAGCTTCATCATCGCCACTAAGCAAAATGTCTAATTCAAATCTTTTGAGATAAAAATAAAACATACATCCTGTCAATGGAATAAAAAGCATAAATACCTGATGCCAAGAAGCCCCACCCAAATACCCCATTAGCCAAGTGATGATTTTGAAAGAATCTTCACCAATGAGGTAAATACTAAAAGTTGTGAACGCACCTAAAAAAGAAGAAGCTGCAATCCCTATGATTAAAAGTGTAGTGATGTTTTGTCTTTTTGAGATAGAAAAGATTATTAGTGAAAATATTACACAGCACAAAAATCCCATAGTCCCATAATAAAAATCAGCCATTTTTAACAAATAAGCTAGCACAGCACCAAATGTAGCACTTGAAGCAATACCAATGATATAGGGGTCAGCAATAGGGTTGGCAAAAACACTTTGGACAACTAATCCAGAGCTTGCCAAAAGCATACCAATCAAAATGGCTAATAAAATACGTGGCAACCTGATGTCAAACAAAATGATTTTGCTTGTGGTATCAAGACTTCCCCAATCAATGCCTACACTACCTATATTGAGTGCAAGTGGAATAGTGATGAGGTATGCGATGATAACCCAAATATAAAATCTAAAAATCATATCTTAGCTCGGCATAATAACTCCTTCCTGCAGCCGGTATATAGCCTGCTGGAATATACATATCAGCACTTGTAGCTAGTTGATAGCTATAGTATTGTGAATCAAATATATTACGCACGCCTGCATTGAATTTGAAACTACCAAATTTATAATTGATGCCTAAATCAGTCAAATTATAAGCATTCATTTTCGTATAACTGGTATCAATTGCTGAACCAAAAAAGCTATTGTTGGTAAAAATGCTTAGGAGTTGTTTGGGATTTTTGATGATATCATAAGCGATACCAAAAGTAATTTTGTAATCGCGTGCTAGAGGAACCCTTTTACCTTTATGCAGACCTTTTGTGATATGTGCATCTAGATAAGATATAGATTCATTAAGGTGTAAGGAATCTGAATCAAATAGGTCTTGGATAGCAACAAGCTCAATCCCAATCCTTTGAGTTTGATCAAGATTGGTGTAAGTCCAGACGCTACCATGGGTGATCTGATTGATATTGATTTCATCTTGAGTGAGGGTGTAATAGAGTGTAGCAGAGAGGTAGCTATAAGTAAACTCATCTTTCCAACCTAGCTCAAAAGTATCATAGACTTCAGGTTTGAGTCCATTGTAATAAATACCTGTTTTATCTGAATTAGTCAGTTGATTGGGTCCGGGTGTAATGAAACCCCGTTCATATTTGGCATAAATATTTCCAGTGGAGGAGTATTTGAAATTTGGGGTGAGTTCTAAGGCATAATTATTCCTAAAAGTATTTTTAGAATAATGAGGGTCTGTTTTGATAGGACTTGTGGCAGGTTTTGTTGGGGGAATGCCTGTTGCAGCTCCAACTGCTGCAGTTGGAGGAGTGGGTCTCATAGCCCCCCCCCCTATTGTTCCCCCACTCCCACTTGCTGGCATAGCAGGGCGAGTGAAACTCATAATCATACGGGTTGTTTTATCCCTACCCATTGTATAATAGCTATTTTCATACCTCACTCCGCCTGTGAGATCAAATTTATCTCCAAAATTGTATTTTTCTAAAATATAGATAGAGTTGGCAAGTTTATTGTTCTTCAGATCGGTTGTCCAGCTATGATCTAATTTGAATGAAGAGGAATTGACATTATAATGAGCTTTTTCTTTGCGGTAAGCATTTTGATAAAGGAGATCATAGCCAAACATCAGGGTGTTGTTGCCTGAAATATATTTGGCTTTGGCATTAAGACCTGCACCTTGATTGAAAAATCTTGATCCTGAGTTGTCAAAAGGGGTATTTATGCCTCTGGTTGAGACTGTCATAATATTGGTTGTGTAATTGAGGTTGTCCATTTGATAAAATCCAAGCAAGTCAAAATGCCAAGAATCAGTCTTTATCCTATAATCAATAGAAGTACTGACAAAATCTTCAGGACTAATAATCCTCCCATCGCCTATTGCAGTCCTGTCTTTTTTGACTTCTGTAAGGCTTAAAGCTGGAGAAGTCGTTGTGAGTGAGTGAGAATAACTGGCATTAAAATGGATGGATTGATTTTGATTTATCTTATAGAGGGTTTCTAAGGCAACATAATAATTAAATAAACTATCCCCTTGTCTGTATCCACTCGTATTAGCAACGCTTATATCGGCTTTTAGGAAAAGATTTTGGGTTATTTTTTTACCTGCGGATACATCAGCACGACCAAATAAGCCATTTTTGGTTTCATATGACCCACCTTTGAGGGCAAAATTAGCAAAATCTTTAGGGTTTTGTTTGGTCACAATATTGATGACCCCACCCCTTGTCCCATTGCCATACACAACAGCCCCACCACCAGGAATGACTTCAATAGATTCTACATCTTCAATATTGATCATGCCAATTGGTGTGATGCCATGGCTAGTATCCAAAAGGTTGATAGGGACACGATTGATGAGGACTTTGATGGCTGTGTTTGCCTTATCGCCTTGTCCTCGCAAATCAATATTTTCTCCGAATCCATTATTTGAAAAAGTCAACAAAGGGACGTAGCGAAGTGCATCATCTAAGGTTTGATATCCTTTGTTTGTGAGTGTAGGTTTGTCAATGACTAACATATTGCGGGCTTCATCTTTGAGCTGCATATCAAATCCAGTCGCTGAGGTTACGACTTTATTGAGAGTAGCTTCTTGTTCGTCTATGGCACTGAGGGTTTGTAATGCTATGATGAGCATTACAAAAGTTTTGTAGAGTTTGTTCATTAAAATCCTTTTATAAAACAATTTTAGTAATTGTTATCATTATAAATCAAATTGCTTTAGCGATTCTTAAAAGTATTTGATTTTTTGTGAATTATTTAAAAAATAGATTGATATAGATGGATTTATCTTTTCTAGGTAGGCATAAGAGAAGAATTTAGAAGTTGTATCTTACTTCTGCATAATAGCTCCTATTGGGCGCGGGGATATAAGTAGCAGTTTCTGTTTTTGATGAATAGTTTTGATAATCGATATAAAGGGCATTGTAGAGATTACGTATTCCGATATTGAATATAAAACCATTTTTTGCTAAGTTTAACCCTAAATCACCAAGTATATAGGCATCCATTTTTTGAAATCCATTATCTGCTCTAGGTCCTAAGAAAGAATTGTTTAAAAATACACTCGCAAGGGTTTTGTTATTTTTAAAAAAATCATAATTCACATTGAGGGTTATTTTGTATTCATTCACATATGGGACTGGTTTGTTTTTTTGATCAGGTATAGAGGTTTTGGTGATTTTTGTTTTGATATAAGAGATGGATTCTGCTAAGTGCAGACTATCAAAAAAATCTTGCATACCTATAATTTCAATGCCAAATCTTGATGTTGTCCCAATATTTTCATATTGATACCAGAATTTTGAACGATCAATATAGTTGATAATAAATTCATTTTGAGTATCTGTGTAATAGCCTGTTAGGGATAGATATGTCCAAGCAAATTCATCTTTCCAACCTATTTCATAAGTGTTATAGGTTGAGGGTTGAAGGGTATCATTGATATATGAACCTGTTGAACCCTGTCCTATTAAGAAAATTGGCAGAGGCGTGATGAAACCCCGTTCATATTTGGCATAAATATTTCCAGTGGAGGAGTATTTGAAATTTGGGGTGAGTTCTAAGGCATAGCTGTGGATCATTCGATTTTTTGAATACATTTCTTTAGAACCAATTTTTTTATAAATATGATAGTAACTATTTTCATACCTTGCCCCACCTGTTAGGTCAAAGTATTTTATAGGTTTTAGGCTATCAAGGATATAGATTGAGTTTGACCACCTACTATCCCCAGTAGCACTTTTAGAGCCAGTTTTTCTGTCTTTGCTTCCAATAATGCTTCCTCCATAAATTGAATCTATTCCAAACATCAAGGTATTGTTGGTGATGGTGTGTTTGCCTTTGAGGTTGAGTCCACCTTGTTGGGTATAGAATAATATTGGGCTTCCAATTATATTTTTGATGACATATTTGAATTTATCTGAAGTTTGTTGATAAAATCCAAGTGCATCAAATTCTAAAGTATTGCCTACTTTTCCTTTATAGTTGAGGGAAGTCATCAAAAAATCTAAATCTTTATGAGTCCCTTGATTTCCAGCAGCTCGCCTATCTTCTTTGAGTTGAATTAAGCTAATATTGTTTGAGTTTAAAGATTTTGTATAAGAATAGGTAGCATTGAAGTTGAGTGAATGGTTTTGATTGAAATTATAAAGAGCTTCAATATTTCCAAACCAGTTGGTAAATTTTTCTTCTTTCCGGTAGCCTTGTTGGGTCTGGATGGAGGCATTGCCCTTTAAAAAAAACTTATTACTAAGCTTTTTGCCTGCAGATAAATTGTATTGGGTGAAGCCAGTTTGTGGAGCTTCATAGACTCCACCTTTGAATGTCATTTGGGCAAAATCTTTAGGGTTTTGTTTGGTCACAATATTGATGACCCCACCCCTTGTCCCATTGCCATACACAACAGCCCCACCACCAGGAATGACTTCAATAGATTCTACATCTTCAATATTGATTGAATTAAATGGTGTACTGCCATGTGAATTCATCGGGTTTATAGGTACACGGTTTAAAAGGACTTTGACTGATGAATAAGCTTCTCCACCTTGTCCACGCATATCTATCTCATCTCCAAATGCCCGACTAGAAAAAGTTATCACTGGGATATAACGCAAAGCTTGTTCAACAGATTGGTAACCTTTGTTTTCTATCTGGGATTTGTCAATGACCAACATATTGCGGGCTTCATCTTTGAGCTGCATATCAAATCCAGTCGCTGAACTCACGATTTTGTCAAGCACTGCTTCTTGCTCATCTAAATCAGTGGCTTCAAGTGTGTAAAAAATTAAAAGACATAAGATACAAATTTTGAAATATTTCATTTTTTAGATTCCTTAATTAATAATTATAATAATCGTTATTAATATATAAATATACTTAACATTTGCTGAATTAATAAATAATTCAACTCCAAATCCCTTCAATATACCTCATTACTCCCCCAAATTGATCTCAAAATATAACATTGTGCAGATGGGTAAATGGGATGAGGTATTATGGTAGGAGAACTTCAATCCATAAAGATTGGATAAGATTGCATCCTTATGCAATCTATTGAGTTTGATGGGATACTCTATTTGAAATGAACTTAATAAATCAAAGATAAGTCCAATCTAATCTTAATTTTATGGGGTTTGCCTGTGAATTTATTTCTTCACCCCCTTCAACACAGCTTTTTTGCTTTTATCCCCTGATAAGATTTGAGTGATTTGATCTGCAGTGCTTTGATTCTTCATTGCACCTTCCTTAGTCTTAAACCCACCTAAGAGATAATAATGA